>NZ_FNSD01000001.1:0-677536 GCF_900105625.1 Terriglobus roseus | reverse complement strand
GACGGTCAATGTTCTCACCGGGGTCGCCGCAAACTTCGTGCAGGTTGGGCAGGTCGACACCCTCGGTCTGGCTGATGTCAAACACGTAGGCATTGCGGAATCCCAACAGGACGCGCTCGTTCTGCTTGGTAATGTCCTTCTTGGCCTCCTCGTCCTTCTTGCGACGAACGCCAACCATCGGTGCAAGGATGCGGATGCCCTTCTGCCCGGCCTTCACATTGCGGCCAAGGTTCTTCCACGTCCAGAAACCAGCGACTCGCGTCGCGGTGGGCATTTGACGCGCGATCTCCAGGACGTTCCCGAAGCTGTACTGATGGAATCGGCTCATGGCAGTGAGGTAGTGGGTAAGGGCTTCGGAGTGTCCGGCCTCCAACTGCTCAATGAGTAGCTTGACGTTGGCGGCGATCAGTTCCTGTTTCGTGTTGGGCTTCTTGCTGTCGATGGCGGCGACGGTCTTGGTGATGTTCATGATGTTTGCTCCTTCTGCTTCGGCTTTTGCACTTCCGCGTTGAAACGCGGCATGTACATGCCGAACGCCTCCTGGCGAAGGCGGGGGTAGCAAGGTGCAAGGGAGGGGTTTCCCCATCCTTGGAGCGGAAGCAAAGCTGGAGCGCAAAGGACGGAGCGCAGCGGAGGTCTGCACAAGCGAAGCGCGGAAGATTGGGGATGCCCTTGCGCCGCGCGGGGGGCGGAGCCCACAAGGAAGGCTTGGTTTCCGTATCTGCGTGCGGACGCACGCTTCGTTCACAAAGGGTGGGCGTTGCGGGCGGGAACGGCCCGCAGAGGTAGGAGCAAAAGACGCACGGCGGCTGGAGCGTGGGAGGAGACCTCCTCCCGTCCCACATTGGAATCGATAGCACTCCAATCAATGACAGGGCGTGGGGCACGGTTTGTCACAAACAGCGGACCGGCATAAGTAGTACCGCCTGGTGGCATCAGGCAGCGCTCTCGGATGCTGTACGTGCCCGGATATCTGTGACGATGGACCTGAGGGTTTCCATCGGCCCTTGGTGATGTTGACTCAGATACCGAACGATAGTCGGCTCCGCAAACAGTCGTTCGAAATAGGCGCAAGCGACGGTCAATGTCAGAACATCCATCCCGTAGGTTTCTTCTACTGCACGGAGGTTCTGTATCAGGCTCTCGGTATCTTCGGCCAAAAGAGCATCGGCCGCGTCTGCATTAGCCTTTAACTGTCGGGTGCTCACTACTTTGGAAAGCAGTGAAGGCGGGCTGATCGCGAGACGTGTCTTCGCGAACGAAACGCTGTAATCGTTCCTCAGCATCATCAGTTCTACCGTGGCGATCTGTCCGATTGGCTTCATCTTCCGCAATATGGGAAAGACTTCGACACTCAGCTTCTGATTCCGCAGCATCTCAACGACTTCTGGGCAAATTCCGTCTAACATCTGAGCGCGATTCTTTACTGTTGCGACGTCGATATTTAGCGCCGCTGCAATTCGATCTTCGGTAAGCCCGCTCTTCATCGCCTCTAAGAGCATGAGGTGCTGCGCGACAGGTGGAATGTGGTTGACGCGCTTGTTATATGTATAGCTTTCATCATCCGTCGAGAGGATGCAGGCCGCTTCACTAACACCAAGCATTCTGAGAGCTTCGAGTCTGAGGTGGCCATCCAGCAAAAGAAACCCTTTACCGTCCTGCGGGTAAACAACAAGAGATTCGATCAGTCCGACCTCGCGGACGGACGCGAGAATTTGCTTGAAAACAGTCGAACGGAGTACCTTGGGGTCCGTATTCTTTTGCGGTAAGATGGAGCTTAAAGGCAGCGTTAAGATTTCCCGCTGAAAAGCAGACCGCAGCTGCTTCCTCGATTTGTCCATGGATCACAACCTTTCTGCGAGTTCCGCTGGTAGGTCTTGGAGATTTTCTGCCCGGAGTAGAGTGCGGAAGTTCTCATCTTTGAATAGAAGACGAGCGACTGAGGTGAGAAGAATCAATCGCTCTCTCGTACGGTCCGCCCTTTGTATAAGGGCCTTCTGCTCACGAATCTTCTGCTTATATTCCTGAACGAGCGCCTCCCCTGTGAGCTTGCGCCGGACAGGTACCATCTTCCCTGAAAGCCGCTGTTTCTCGAGTCTCTGTGTGATGACCCGACGAGCCGCTGTTATGCGAGCACCGCGCAAGTCACCCTTCTCGTATGCCTCGGTCAGAGCCTTGGATACGTCCTGGTTGTTTCCGCTCGCGATCTCAACGGCAACACTCAGCGGAATCCGACCGGCTTCCACGGATGTAACGAGAAAGTCTTCGCCTTTATCAATCAGGTGGCAAATGCCGAAGAGATACGACTTGTGCACACCCAATTTTCCGGCGATGGCCTCTGGGCTGTGGCCTCGTCCACGGAGTGTACGGACCTCGGCCAAGATTGCGTGACTCAGGGCCGGTCTGCGCGCGATGTTCTCGACCAGACTCATAAGATGTCGTTCCTGCTCGGGCGCGACCACGATGACAGCCGGGATACGTTCTTCCCCAAGTTCCGCGAATGCCTCCATTCTCCCTTGTCCGCATACGAGATCGTAAACTTTGCCATTAGGATCCGGTGCAGCCCTTTTCGCTACTGTGATGGGTCGCTTTAGGCCGACAGCTGCGATGCTCTGAACGACCATCCGCCACTTGATCTGATTGCGGGATCGGGGATTTGCTATTCGTATCTCTGCAAGCGGGATCATTGAGATTGTCTGTTGAGTCATGCGACATCCCTCAAGGGAACTCTTTTCATGAGTCGGTATAGATAGTCGAGGCTGTCGAAGCGATAAAGATCGAGACAAACACCATTGTTCGGAGCGAGGCTGAGGCGGCTGCGTAAGATATCGATACGGGGGAAAAGGTAATAATCCTGCACGGATTCATTTCCAGGTGCTAGGCGTACGGCGATGGTGATATCAGGGTCTAAAGCGGATTCAAGCCGAATATGCCAGCGCTGAGATCCCGCCAGCGTTTGGCGACAGCGCGCTAGTACTAGGGAGATCTTGATTTCCGAGTTGACCGTCAGCAAGGGGCAGTGTTCATCGGATGACACCTCCGCGCCGTTTGCACATAATTGAGCCGTTATACTTCCCACAAGATCGCGATGACGGTCGCGGAGAATCCGATTGATTTCGATGTAGCTGAAGTCACGCTTCCCGCTCCACCCAATCAACTCATAAGCTCGATGGAGGCCGCCGAAGCGAGCGGCGTAGATCGAACTAGATGGCATATCGTCCGCTTCGTCGATTAGGAATCCGGAGAGTCTGCCGCAACGATTCAGCAGTGTCCGGAGCCTGTCCAGCAACTCTTCATCGGTGAGATGAATATGCCGCGCCTCAATAAGCTTACGGGCCTGGAGGAACAGTTCGAGAGATACGATGGGCTGAAAAGCATCGTCCTTACGCACCCACATTTCAGGCGGATTGACGAGGCGCTTCATCTTTAACTTGAAGGAGCGACGGTTATAGACGTTGTCCCCAACGTACTTGGGATTGGTGAGGATCTGATGGATTGATGCCCGTGTCCAAGGTCTTCGGAGGTCCGAAAGAATACCTCTTGCGTTAAGGCTTTCCGCTAGATCCTTCTCCGACCGCTCCTGTGTAACGAACCTCGAGAACAGCTCTCGCACTATGGAAACTTCGGCCTCCGGTCCCGGCACCAGCACAACGCGATCCGTCTGCAAACTTTTCCGCTCACCTCGAATGAGTAAACCTTTTTCCTTGCCATCTCGATCAAGGAGCTGGCGGCGCAGGCCGTATCCGGCTGGACCGCCCTGTCGGAATCCCAGTTCAATGAGGCGACATTGCCCAGCAAAAACCTTGACCGAGAGTTCGCGGCTGTACTCTCCGGCCATCGTCCGCTTGAGCGTTTTCATCAATGCCGAGGCGACACTCCCGTCATTTGCAAACTGCTCGCCGCAGTAGTGAACGGTAATACCTGCGCGCTTCAGAACATATTCGTAGTAAGCGCTCTCATCCGCGTCTTGAAAACGGCCCCACCGGCTCACGTCGTAGACGAGTAGCTCTGTGAATTTTGCCTCACCACTTTCCACGTCTTTAAGAAGTTGTTGCAGGCCGGTACGGCCTGCGAGATTCAGTCCGCTTCGGCCATGATCGTCATACGTTGTGACGATCGCCATGTCGTGCGTCGCTGCAAACTTCTGGATTACATCCGACTGATTCTGCGGCGAATATTGTTGATGCTCTGTGGACATTCGCACATACTGCGCCGCACTCCTCATCGAACCTAACGGTTTGGTAGGTGGCGTCAGCATCGGAGGGGTACTCCACGGCATGTGGAGCGTACTCCCATCGTTCAACTTTTCGCTATAACACCTCCCGAAAATTTAAGGATTTTTCATCTGATCGCACGCGAGGGGTCATGATCCGCCCGAGGCTCCAAGCGAGCTCCAAATACCGATGCACATTGAGGATGCTCTGTTCACTGTCCTAGATCGTGGACATCAAGGATCGGACCGACTGTCTTCTTGCATGGCTCAACGTCGGTGGACCGTTCCTCAATTCCGGCGACTCGCAGCCTCGCCTCGAATGCCAAGAACACAGGCGTGATCGCGTCGTGAAGCACATCGCCAGGGGCATTTTGCAGCTCTTGCCAATAGATTCTTTCGACATCAGGGAGACATAGCAGAACGCACTGCAGTATCTCTTCATTGTCTGGGCCGTCAAACAGTCCGCTCAGGTGTCGGCCTGTGAGCCCTGCAAGGTCTGTTTCCAAGCTCATACGAGCAATCCTCCGCAAAGTCGCAGGGGAAGCGGCTATGGCCTGTAGGAGCCCTCTTTATCTTCTCGTAAGCTGCGAAATCTCTTTGGGCTGAATCTTGACGTCGAAGTCCGCATAGAAACGGACTGCAATCGCTTCTGGAAGCTCTCTTACGGACAGTTTCATGAGGGTTCCTCGGTGACAACCTTCTGTTGCTGATCCTTGATTTGTTTCGATCTCTTTTCGAGTGCTTGAATCGATCCGTGAACTCTGCGGCTCGTGGGCGCCAGATCTCCGCGGGCATCTTTATCAAGATGAATGACCCCGAAGAGAAGGCCACAGCTCAATTCAATCAGAACCTCTGTCGCATCATCAAACTCAACGGTGAGGTAGACGTGATCAGATCTTGGGTAGGGCTCTTCTAGAGCGAGCTGCTTTATCCGTTTCCCTGCGGCCTCATCAATGACCACTACAGCACGATTGCGGCTAGCCATCCTTGCCTTCCTCCCTCGATTTGATTCATAACGGAAGTGCCGTCATTAGCCGCGCGGTTGATGAATTCAAAGAGATCCACGTCAGGGCGGCGGCGACTTGGTCACCGCCCGGAGGCGACGTCCCTTCTTCGTTTGGATCGCGAGACCATCTTTAGCGGTCCCTCAACTGACAAGCCCGCACCTATAACGCTCCAGAGCAGCCCACTTCGTGATGGGTCTCAGAGAGACTTGTCCCTGTTTGGAAGCATCCCGCGAAGGGAGTCTTCGGCCGCGAGAGCATTGAATTCCTGTCTGGCAAAGAACCTCAACGCCGCATACAGATTCCGAATAAGCGCGCCCTCTTTCTTGAAGCCAACAGATCTGTCGGAGAGGTCAATCTTCTCGCTTCTGGCCCATGTATATGCCGCATCAACCATCAGTTGTCGTGCTCTCTCGCCGCTGATACCGTGTCGGGCACCTATTTCCCTGTGGGACTTCCTGTCGTGCACGGACTCCAACAACATCTTGTAAGCGCGAGCGAAACGCGCTCTATTTGCAAGCGTGTCCTTCCTCGATCGGTTTAGGAAGTGAGAGCCACACCAAAGAGAAGGAATCTTCCTTGGCAGTCGATGGGCATACTTTGCCCGAATGATGGCCATTGGAGAAGGACTTGATGGCACACCACAGATTCGGGAATGGTGCCGCCAGCGGTCGTATGCTCTGCGGTACATCTGACCGACACCGTCGGTGGAGGACACCCGCAAACCCAGGGAAGACGCCCAGGCTTCGGCGAGCATCTGCGGAGCCACGTCAACTGCTTTCGCGATGAGAATCAAATCTTTTTCGTAGATGGGTTGCTTCCCCGCAAGGTATCGGGCAAGGCATCGCTCGGCCGTCTCACCCAACCTCTCACTCAGTTCTTCGTGCGATACGTCCCCGCGCAGCATCTCGATCTGCAGGAGTAAGTGATGCCGATAATCCCATTTCATGCCAGACCTCCAGAGAAGAGAGCTGTTTGGAAACAAGGGCTTGCGTAGACGCACGAGGGTGCGCCGTCGCGGCTATAGTTGAACCGTGAGCGAACTCTCCAAGATCGTAGCAATAACTCTTGAATAGTTCAAGAGTAAATAGCGATGGGAACGGAGATTTGACGGACTGGATCTCCCAAGCCGAAGCTGCGCGCATCCGGGGAATATCCCAAGAGCGAATACGTCAGCTTGTCCAAAGTGGCCGACTCCAAAGTATGGAAGTGGCGGGCCGCAAGCTTGTGCGGCGTTCTGAAGTGGAAGCGTTCGTCGCGAACCCCAGCGGCAGGCCGCCGAAGGAAACCACCGGGAAGACAGATACAGCGAAGAAAGGCACAGCGAAGAGAACGCGAAGAACGTACTGAAGGACCGCGTTTGGCCATCTCGAAGCTGGAAACAGCACGTTGCAGAAGCTTCTTGGGCGGAGCATATCTAGCGAATACCCAGCGTTGCAGCAACTTCTTGGTCAGAGAACTCGCAAACGAACTACGCGCCCGTTGGGCACAGGAGATAGAGCTATCAGGCCACCTCGACAGGCCAGTTACTGCTAGGTGTCACGGTGATTGATTGTGTAGGATAGGCTGTCGATTTACAACTGTTACCAAGCGGTCAACCACGCCCCACTTTGAGCAAAACTCCTGCGGAGAACGTTCGAATGCCAACTTTGCATAAACCGGTCATCTCTAAGAGCACAAGGGAAGCGATTTATTTAGAGGAAAAAGCCAGGCTCCTGATAAGGGAAGAGTTGGCTGCAGAACAGAAATCAAAAGCAGCGCAACCATTGACTCTCTGGAGCTTTCTGAACTCCCAGTTCGCGTTGTTCCTCCTCGGAGCGATCTTTGTTTCAGGGTTGGGCGGCGCGATCACATACTGGAATCAAGCGCAACATGAGAAGGAAGCAAAGTATGAAAACGCTAGAAAACTTCTCGCAGAGTTCGACTTCCGCTTAAATGAACTCGATTTCCGGATCGGCAATATAGTGAGAGGTCCGCAAGCTGGTGTGGACATCCAGCGTACCTATGTATGGAGAGTCGCGCGCGGTGATCAAGCTTTTCAACCAGCGCTCCCGGACTACCGAAATGTCCATTGGGCAGGCTTGGCTATTCAGCTAGACACTTTGGGATTTGGCGTGGACACAGCGCAAGCTGTGCAAGCAGCTAGGGATTTAGAAAATGGCTACCCCGGATATACTCCGTCATTCTTGGCGATCCGGTCTGAAGAACTTCACAGATTCAGTGACACGGCGTGGAAGAAAGTATCCCCGCAAAAAATCAAAGAAAAGACTGCAAGCGCAAAGGTCAGGTAGCCATGGAGGAGGTTGCATCGCTCCTAAGCGAAGCAAGGCTCGCCCCTGGCGGTAGAATCCTGTTCCTTAGCACGTGTTTTTCAAAAAAGATTGACAATATCAATTCTTGGCTCATAGCATTCCGCACACCGGAGGTAACCCATGCTATTCGCAGTGTCGCTCCTTATCCTGTCGACCTTACAACCTATCGCTCAGCCTCTCAACACGTCGGGCCCACCGCAGCGCAACACTGATTGCGCGACTTGCGGCAATACACCCAGAGATCCAACAGAGCGCCAAGCACCGCTGCCGACGCCTCATCCTGAACCCACGCCGCCGCCGAGCCCGACACCTCCCCCTACTCCAACGCCGCCTCCGTCTCCCACGCCGCCGCAAAATTAGGAGTGGGAGCAGCAAGTACATGAATAGAACCCGGCGAGGCCAGTGCGGGAATCTGTCTGAGGCTTAAATCAGCAATTCCGTACTGGAGCTTGCCCTACGTTTGTAGGCTGGTGTCAAAGGCCTATCGGTCGTCGAACTGAGCTTGTATCCGTTTTGATCGCGTGTGTTGATAGACGTTCATCTTGGAAGAGGCGATGATCGGATCATCCACTACACAAGACGCACTCTTCGCCCACCGCAATCAAGGGCGCGACGATGTCTGGGATTTGCGGTGGGGATGAGGTTGAACTACTTGAGGCGACTGATCTCGATCTTTTCACTTCTAGTTCAAGCCGAAACTGTGTGATCTTTCCTGAGTCGAAGCCGGACGGGCTATCCCCTCCCATTCAGGAGTAGCCGATCCCTGGGATTCGTGAAGCGCCGTGGATTTGGTCAAGTTCCTACTCAGTTCCCGATCCATCGCCCGAGCATTATTCGTGTATATTTTGACGTCGAACTGAGCACGGGAGACGGACACGTAGGCCATGCGGCTATTCAACAACTCGCCGTGCGACTGCGAAGAGTCCACATGGATCAGTACACGGTCGGCTGTCTGTCCTTGACTGCTATGACTCGTCACCGCATACCCGTAGTCAAGATGCGGATGCTGTTTCGCAATGAAGGCTACCCTGCGTCCCGAATCCATCTTCAGTGTCAGGTTGCCATCTTTGTCAATCTTCTCCACCGTGCCGAGTTCGCGGTTCGCAAGCTTCTGTTCATGGAATGGTGCAGTCATCTGGATGCGGTCACCTTGGGCGAAGCTGCGTTCATGATCGCGATAGACTGTGACACCTTGTAGACGCCGGGGATCGTAGCTGAGTTCAACGCCGCCATGATGCTTCACCGTTACCGTGTTCGTCTCTCGGTTGGAACCGATAACGCGGGCATACTCTCCGGCTTGGATTCCGAGAGGCCTGCTTCCTTTCGCGTATCGGATGACATCGCCTTCTACATAGTTTTGCGCGTATTGCCGATCAGCACCTGTCATGTCTTGCCGCGCATGCAGCACATGGACGCGATACTCCTCGCCACTAACTTTGCCCTGCGCCTGCATCTCCGTATGGATGCGCTGATTGATCTCACGTCGAGATTCATTGTCCGGTGAAACAACCAACGTCTGCTCTGGAGAGCGTACGTATTCATGAGCGATCTCATCAATGCGCTCAGAGCGATCTTTGATCTCGATGACTCGGCCCTGCTGGTCGAGATTCCCGATCGCAGTGCGCACCTCACCGCGTGCAAGCTGTTCGACTACTTCTCTCAATGCCAGATCTTTCTGGCGAATAATCTGGTCGAGTTGTGCTGAGCGCAGACCAGCGTCCTGCAACTGCGCGTAAGGTCGACCGGCATCGACAGCCTCATGCTGTCTAGTGTCACCCACGAACAGCACGCGGTCCTCCGCCTTAAGCCGCTCGACGAAAGTGTGAAGCTGCTGGGTGCTAGCCATGCTGGATTCATCCACCACATAGAGCCGCTTCCGCCCATCCTCAGACGATTCGCCACGTGCGAGATGACGCTGTAAAGTTTGCGTCTCAATTCCAGATTCGGCCAGCTTCTGTGCAGCTCGCGAGGTTGGGGCGAGACCCTCGATTCGGAATCCTCCGCGTTCTGCAGCTTCTCGGACGGCTGTGAGAGATGTGGTCTTTCCAGCGCCCGCGACACCCTCCAACGCCATCATCTGATCACGATTGGTGAGGACTGCCTCGACCGCATCCCGCTGGCTTACGCTCAGATGCCGATGTTCTTGCATGACCTGTTGGCGGATGTTGCCGTCGACTAGGACCTCGCGTGTGCCTTGTCCCTCCTTCATGCGCTCAATAAGTTCGCCCTCGTACCGCTGCATCTCGCGCGTGGTGTATGCGCGTGATGCGGATCCAGCCCTGCCCTCCAGCTCAATCAGATTTCCAGCCGTTACACGTCTATCGAACTCAGAGCGGACCTCTGGCAAACGAGCTTCGCCCATCGTGTGTTTGAGCGCGTCACGGATCAGAGAGCGCTCATCCACAACCGCTTCACGCTCCATGCCACGCTCGCGTGCATAGCTCATCCCCTCATGAGCCGCACGTTGAGCTTCCTCCGGTATCAGCACGGTTCCCGCGCGATGCGCGGCTTCATGCAACACGCGCTGCGGTTGCTGGCCATGTTCTGCAGCCATTACCCGATGCTGGGTTCGCACCTCATCATGAGACAGCGGTTGCTTCGCATCGCGGGTTTGGTGTGCCGCGATCTGTGCGGCTCCTGCACCACTGCGCCCGGCAGCCTCCAAGTGTTCTTGGATTTGTTTGCGGCGTGGACTCGACGCTTCTAGATATTCACGTGAGTAGCCCTTAATTTCCGGTTGCCCATGTTCGCCGCGTTCGATTTCGTAGCCAAGCTCCTGGAGATGTGCTGCCAGCTCCGAGCGATACACCGCAGTGGCATACTGCTGGGTTTTGTAAAGCTCTTGGGGTTGCAATGCGCGGGCGTTGCCGTCAGCTGCTTCCGTTACGTTGAAGACGACGGCGTGTGTGTGGAGCTGCGGCGCTGCATAACCATCAACCGGGCGGCTGCTATCGTGTTCAAATTTGGCGACGGCCCACGCGCCTGTCGTCTGCGCGGGCGCATTGCCACCGATCCGAGCCTGCACGTAATTCTCCATCTCATTGAGGGCAGTTCGCACGCTTTCTCGATGTGCTTCGCGGACGCGAACATCGCCACCGACCAATGCGGTCAGTGATACTGACTTCGGGGCGCTGAAAGTCGCATCCCAACCTGCTCGGTGTTCCATGGATTGCACCTTGTCGCCGCGCTCGTTCTGGTATTCGCGTGGTGTCTGGTGACGCACAAGCTGCTCGCCGCTTACGGGATGTTGACCTTCCGAAAGGAAGGCGAACTGTTGTTCCTGCACCTCGCCTGACAGTCCCCATTGCTCCGCGAGCTTACCCTGCCACTCGCCACGCACACGTTCGCCATCGGTGTAGTAGTTCTCTTTGGCATTGGAGAATTCCTCACGGTGATACGCCTGCGCCTGGCCTGAGCTGATCGGTTTGGAGAGGGTGACCATGGCCGCCTCACTCGAAGTATGGATGCTGCTCGTTCAGTTCTGCCTGAGAGTGGGCCGTCGATACCCTCCGTGGCGCTGTTCGTCGTGGGACCGGCTGTGCGGTCTGTTCCTGATCGACAACCGATCCATGCGTTGACTCTGCCTGAGCCGTCTTGATCTTCCGCTCTACAAACTTTTCAGTGTGGTTCGGCAGCTCGATATAAGGAAAACGCATTTGCACGACGAGGTTGCCGTGCTTGAGGAAACCGTGCAATGGAGCGAGGCCACCAACCTCGGATGCCATCACAAGGGGCTCACGTGTGATGTCACGCTGTTCACTCTCGCGTCCACGAGGAAACATACTCTTCGTGCGTGATTCGCGAAAACGTTCGACTTCGACCTCCCCAATGGCTTTCGATATCCATTCCGAAGCGTTCGGCTCGCTCGTCTTCAAGAAGATCTTCGTAGCAGGCTGGCTCAGCATTGCCTCGGCGACATGTCCATAGATCGCCTCCACCTGCGCCTTCCCCTGAAAGCCCATGACAATCGGATTATCTGACTTACGGTTTTCGGTCACCGCCGTTTTCAGTTGAGGCAGGTGCTGCAAGCTGGCCAACTCGTCGAGGACGAACCAGGTCTTGCGCCGGGTATTGTCGTCGTTCATCATCCGGAGCACGAGGAGATCAAGCCACAAACTCACCAGTGGCCGCATGCGCTCGCGCATCGTTGGCTTCGATGTGATGAAGACCCAGCCTTTACGCTCTTTGGCCCATTCAACGGTGCTCCACCGTTGCCTAGTCTCGCGCTCTGGAGGAAGCAGCTTGAACGCATCCGCGACCATGTTCAGTGATCCAAGCACACCACTCCGCTGGTTCGCAGCCCCACGGTCGATCATGGCCGCCATCTCCGTGCCTTCGATTCGTTTGTCGATCTCCTCGGCGTTACTCATCCAGTACGTGAGTTCTTGCGGTGTCGGCCTGAGGTTGATCAAGTGCGCGAAGATCTTGCGCGGAGCTTCGACGAAGAAGCGGTTTTCACGGCCCTGGTCAGGAAACAGGCTGACTGCCAGTGTCAGGGCCTCGGCTTCGTGCGGAACTTCGTCGCCGGGCATCCAGAACGGGCATCTTGCATCGAGCGGGTTCAGAATCACGTCGCCGCGCGCAGCGTTGTAGAACTGGGGCAGGTACTCCATCGCAGGGTCGTACACGATGGCTGCCTCACCCCGATCGGAAACTTGGCTAAGGACTTGCCGTATAGCCGCGCTCTTACCAGTGCCGCTGTCACCCACGATCAGGAAGTGCATAGCCTCGCGATCACGCGGAATTCGCGCCCAGCGACTCCGAGCTTTACGGAAGAGTTTGTCGTACCAACCGATCTCTTCGTTAATGAACGCAACGCCATCGGGCGGTCGCAACCCTAGGGTCTTGGCTTTGCCGAGCTTTCTATTGAACTCAGCTGTCGTGACGAGTTCCGGTCCGCGTAGACGGCGACCATGTTTCCAAATCGTTCGCCGTTGCCGGTCTTGCCGAACTCCCACGATTAGGGATAGTGCAAAAAACATGGCAGTCGCATAGAACGGCTTCTGGCAAGCCTCCCAGGCTTCGTGATTCGCATAGATGGCTTCACTCATCACCCGGTGCAGCGTCCTGTCTCTGAAGATGCCGGTTACCCAGGTGAGCCGGGAGATCCCGTTCCTCACTCCTTCGGCCGTGAGTCGATAGCCCGGCCTGCCGTTGTCATCCGAAGCTTGCTCGATTTCATTACCCAGCACGAGCCGCTGTTGCCCCTTGGCGATCACGGCCTCGAGCAGCACGTATTTGCTCGACGATGTCGCTGAGGCCTCACCCAGCATTCCGCTCTTCAGGTAGTCCGAAAGATAGAGGCGCTCTGCCGCTGTCCAGCTCTGTTCGTACTGCACGGTGATTGCCGCAGCGAAGAACAGGAACGACAGCAGGATCGCCGTCAGGGTCCATACCGGTGTCCTGCTTGGCCACGCTTTTGAATACTTCTTACGTCCCCAATCCGCCATCCTCTGATACCTCCTCCGGCTGGGTCTCCGACGGGATCGCATGAACGGCCTGCAGGCGTTCGCGCGCCCGTGCCAACTTTGTCGCATCTGCTCGCTCGATCAACCCACGAAGCTCGGCTTCGGTAAGCGGGTCGCGACCTGCGCGAAATTGGAGATTCAGAAACAGAGATCGGATCGCGAGCAGTTCCGCCAAGATCAGTTCGCTGCCAAAATCAGCGGACGGCTCCGCCGAGGAGGCAAGCAGGGCGGCTCGCACCCACTCGCTCAAAGTGAGACCGTCTGCACGTGCACGTTCGTCGAGCACGGCAAACTCAGCCTCGCTGACTTTCGTTCCAACGGACTTCGTACGGACGGGCGGCTTCATCGGACACCGTCCATGCCGGGGAGGACCTGGAGGCCACATAAGAATTCTGCGCTGCTCAGGTTCGCGCAACGTGGCCGGAAGCGGGCTAAAGGGCTGGAGCTCATAGCGTTCCCCATCAGCAACCTGCGTTCGGCTCTAAGAATAGCGTTTTTATTGAGGATTTTCTATTGAACGAGTCTTTTCAACGAGTTCCCAGACGGTAACCGCAGGTTACCCTGCAGCTCCCATTCTGGGGTGACGTGTCATGCCTAAACCCCATGCGCAAGCATGGTCTGAAAGAGCGGCGCGGGGGTTTGATCCGTTTCCTCAGTCAAGCGGAGTCGTTGAAGCCAATAAGACCGTCTCCATGGCTCTGGCGACTCTGATTAATGGGCTCGCCGAGCTTCGGAATCTACATGGAACCGGACATGGCAAGGCAGCAGGTGGTGGTGAAATTGGCGCCAGACAGGCCAGGCTTGTTGTTGGCGCTGCTTCAACTCTTTGCGTCTGTTTGTCAGATACTCATGCGGAGATCATGCCTTAGCTTGTTTCGGACTCCGCTTCTCACCCGAGTCCGATGTGAATAGGACTTGATTAGAGCTTAGCCAATACCCTCGGCCCTTGTTGCATCTCGATGACCTCACCTACATACCCGGACCTGTCCGGTTGATCGTAGTAGGGGTAGCGAAATCCCACACCCTGTTCTTCGAGGATGCGGGAAGGATTCTGGCCTAAGTAGACGCGCCAAGTGATGGGCTTGAGGCGCGAACCGGCAAAGAACTGCATCCTGGCAAAGAACCCGTCTCGATTGAACTCTGCGGTCAGGATGTGATTCCACTGACGTAGCCGTGCTTCCTCGGGAACGAGCTCCGGCATGATCACGTCGTCGACAGTTTTTACGGGAGGTTTCCCGGTTCCCTGATAGATGAATCGCTTGACTTCGTCAAACTCCGTTTCGAAACCAGAAAAGTGGAACCTTGCCAGAACGAAATGAAATGCGATCTTCGCCATGGCCTGTAGATACGGCAATGAGATCGGCGCGTCCATCCGGGCCTCAAGCTCCTGGCCAGGCATGACATCCATCGGCGCATCCCCCATCGTTTCCAGCGCGGACCCCAATATGCTTTGCAACTCCGGCTCCTCGGCATCACCCGCAATGCAGACCACCAACTGCCATCCCTTCCATTCTCCCGCCCAGCGGGCGAGATCTTGGGCGATCAATCCGGGACGGATAGCCATGTGCTGCAGGGTTCCATCCGGTTTGCGGAATACCAACTGGTGCAGTAGGAACGCTTCATCGCTTGACGTGGGTTGCCATAGCAGCTCGTGTTGCAAAGCTGGGTGCAGTCCTTTGACCGTCAACGGCGGCAGGCCCAGAGTGGGTTCGACAAAAATGTTCTTGCCCTCATGGCTGCGACGGCCCTTGAAGTCGAGAATGCTTCGGAAGAACGCTTCAGTACTATTGCGAAGAAACACTTCCTCCGGCTTCGAAAACCGGCGCTGGCATTCGTTACAGATATAGTCCTTCAGCCGGAGATCGTTGTTGAAATTGCCGAATCCGGCAGGAAGATAATGTTCTTTGGGATGCAGCCGAGAACTTCCGGAACAGAGTCCTGCGGGCGAGGTATAAACGCAACGGTTGTGAGGGTTGATCTTCTTCATAACGCCCCAATGTTACTCTTACTCGCTAGTTGTGCGACCGTCCTCAAGGACTATACCGCTTCGTAACCAGATCATTCTTGCCTCGCCGATTTAGTCTCTGCTCAGCATTCTTGGCCTGCAGCTACAACCAGCCTAAGAGCCCTATTGGGATGGTTTCATGAATACAAAGATTTCTCTGCACACCTCTGGAGACGCGAGATCTGAAAGAGCCTCATCATCAGTCCAAGCAATCTCTCCTCCCATCGCCCACGTGAGAGCCGGGTGGTCGGTGGGTAACAATGTTGCCAACGATTCAGCGACCTCGGTGTTTCGCTTAGAGACGTAGCGAATGAGCAGCAAGATCAACGCTTTTCGTGTCTGGCTGACTGCCAATGCATGCGCCGCAACGCGAACCGCTTCCAGGCTTCCTTCGCAGGCCAACACGTTAGTCAGTCGCACCGCGACTGAAGCGTTCTGTGACAGAAGGACGGCTGGAGAAATTTGCGCAATGACTTCAGGCGCGATCGTTCCCGAAAGCTGCCAGAGCGACAATGCCGCATCACGTTTCATACCGACTCTCCCTGGCTGAGTCGCGAGATCGAATAATAACTGTTGACCTTCCACCTGACACTCGGTAGCCAGAACCTCAAAGATTCCTCGTCGCACCTGACGATCATTGGTCTCTTGGGAAGACACCATGAAGTCCTCCACTATCTGGCCGCCGAATGGTCCGTATTTCCCCAAGGCATCGACGGCGAGTTGGGCAACAGGGTGTTCCCCCTGCTCCCCCAGATATCTGGACCGCTCAGTGTACTTATCCCCAATGAGACGCATGACGGTTGGAAGGTGTGATGGATGGACTCGTTCTCCGAGCAATTTTGCCAGGGCCTTCCTGACACCGCTTCCTTTATCGTTCGACATCTCCAAAAGAACATCAGGTAATGGCAGGTCTGCATGCTCTCCCAACGCAACGAGAGCAACTCGTTTGACCTTGGCGAACTTATGATTCAACAGGGGAGTCAGCAAATCCCACTGGCTCTCTCGGGCGAGAGCTTGCGCTCCCTCTGCCGCGACCACATCATCAGTATCATGCTCCAGAAGCCACTGGACGTCCTTCAGCCAACTCTCGTCGGATGGGTTACCAAGAGACGCTGCCAAGCGGCGTATGTCCTCCGTTCTGGGTTCGACAGTCTGAATGAGAGTGCACGCAGCCTCGTTAAGCGCCTGCCTACGGCCTTTCAAGTGCTCGTAGTATGCGGATCCGAGCTCAGAGTGCGGTGCTGACAGCGTGGAAATCGCGGCGATCATCGCCGGATCATGATCGGACTGTGGTCTTTGCCGCCTTTCCGCCAAGTGAGCGAGGTCGAGGGCGATCTCGACGAGACGAGAGTTCCGTCCCGCGAGATCAAGTCTGCCGACGACCTCCTTAAAAGTCTCGAGGTCTTTCTCTACAAGGCAGGCTGTTGCCTCGAGTCGAACCAGGGCGAATTCGCTGCCCTCTTCGACTCGCATGGTGAGCGGCGCTCGGTAACGCTCCTCCCACACTTCTCGTTGCAAGATCCAGAATTCAGCTTCGTCCTTCGTGCCGCGCGAACACGCGAGTGCTCCGTCGAGTTCTGCCGGATCGAAGGAGATAGCTGTTCTCTGAGCATCATCGTCTTCTTCACGCCGAAATCTCGGCGTTGCCGCACGAACGAGATCAAGTAGCCAGTAGCGCAAGAGGGTTTCTATGTGACGGTGCCCTGCTAGACGCTGCCAGTCTCCCGCCGAACGAACGCGGACGGTGTAGGCTTCCAAAAATTGAGCGGCTGTATATCCATCCTCGTTGCTATCGCAAAGGTGGTCCGCATATTCCTCGTTGTATTCACAATTCGCGAGCGCAAGATTGATCCCTCGATTTTCAGCGTTCTGTTCGGCCGTGGGGATCAGAGCTTGGACGGCCTCATCTACCACCCGCTCGAAGCCTTCAAGGTCCTCCAGAGCTCCCTCTGCAATCGCGTCATCGGACCGCATCACGCCACAGCTCACGATGCTGTGGGCAGCATCGAGGAACGCTAGCGTGATTTCCGGGACAAGGCGGGTGACATCACGCCCGAAATCGGTGCGATACCAGTCGTGTTCCCATGGCAACACCTCGCGCACAAACCGCTCGACGAGCGGTCTCGTCGATGGTGCAGTGCGGTGAAGCTCATACCATTCATTGCTCTTATCTGGCCGCTCCCACGTATCGAGCGCGAAGCTTCGTGTTCGTTCTCCGCGATGGAGGAGATAACGAGCAATTTCTGCTTGGTGGCTTGCCACGGAGCCAGCGGCAGCCGCTAGTTGAAGATCGTCAACAAACTTCCTCTCGGGCTCGGCGAAAAGGCTGTGAAGCCATGCGTCGATCACGCTGATAGACTGCTGATCCAAACGAACGCGGATATCCGTCTTCCGTGGAATTGAAGCGAGGAGGTGCGCGGCCATCCCAGCCCCCTTGGTTGGGCCGTCATCACCCGAAAGGACCCAGCACTCGATGAGAGTCCTAAGGCCTTGTGCGGAGAGCAATCTTCCCTGGGCAAGAGCTTGCTCGATTCCCGCCTCGACGCGTGGATGGTAATACGTGACGATATCTTCGTTTTGACGGAGATTGCGTGCGGCAATGAAAAATTGGACCAGTGGCGCAACGCCCCGGACCATCTGGGGATTGCGGATCGCAAGCTCCTCTTCCAACTGTCGAAGATTTGAGAGGGAGAGTCTCCCTGAGATCTTAAGTACCGCCCAGACCACGGCGGCTGCCAAGACATCGCTACGCGCGGCGATTTGATCCACGACCGTCTGTTCAATGGAATTCTGGTGAGCGGATCGTATGGCCTCGGTAATCAGAAGATCACTGTTGCCGTACCGCACACTATCAAGCGTGGGAACAGCATCGAAATATTTCTGGATTTCGAGAGGGGTCTTCAATTCCTTGAGAACTCTGATTTGGGCTTTGCCTACCGGAATCCTCATATTCCACGGCAACGCACGAATCCGCGACGTGTAGAGCTGCTCCCTCTCCACGTCGCCATAGTCCTCTGCTTCGAGAGGTACGACCCAACGGTTCACGACTTTGAGAACGTTCGCGGAATCCGCGACGTCTTTCCGGGTGGTGGCAACGAACATCCGATCATGCGTTGCACGAGCAAATGCTTTCGCGAGTTCGTCGTTCCACTCGCGGCTCTCGGGCTCAAAGCGGAACTTTCCCCATGGGTCGGAAATGTCGTAGAGCACCGGACGTTCGGTCCGGTCTGCTGCAAGTTCGGAGGGCCCTCGAGTAATCAACACTCGCTTCAATGCTGGGATCTCGGCGCGCAGCTCCTCGTAGAGCTTCTGCGTTGCCATTGTCTTTCCGGTTCCCGATTGTCCCATGATGAGTGCCGCATGATTGGTGCTCATCGCTCGGCGCAAATCTTGCCAGTTTGTGGGCTTTACGTAATCGGCCAGCTCAGGTGAACTGGCAAGATAGCCGTCATGCCGACAGATCACACTTTCGATCTCCTCGCGACGCCAACGTCCCCCACCTGCACCCGACATGCGGGCGCGGGCCTCCTCTCGGAGCGCCTGGCGGCAGGCTTCCCAGTCTGCGGCCGGAACCCGAGCATACTCCACCAAAATTTCTTTGATATCGGTGGCCAAACGTTCGAAGTCCTCGTTGGCGATAACCGCTACGCGTCCAGCGGAACCCTCAGGCAACGCACTGGCTATCGACACAGACATATTCGCAGGATTCGGCCATGCACCAGGCTTTCTCACCTGTAGCCCTCGTGCTTCACCATTGAGGCCTGCGCTCGTCACCAAGAGATAACGAACGTCGGCATCTGCAAGGCGTGTCGCGGCAGAAGGCCGTGAAGGGCCGCCATGTTCCAAGAGTGCTTTGATTGCCGGTGCAGTCCACGCATCTCCCGTCCGGAGCTTTGCCTGGACGACAAGCCGCATGTTCTTGATCTGCAAGACACTCGTAGCGCGACCTGGTTCCGCTTCTTCGAGTTCCGCCTCAAGATCCTCATGGCTTGCCGGTTCGAGAGTGACTTCATGGCCGAGCTTGTTCGCAACCAACAGATCGAGAGCGAGCCAGACGGACACATCGACCTGATACTCATAGCCAACCAAGCCATCTCCCCCACCCCTCTGAGGTGACACATTCCTTTGCTGCACCTCACTCATCACTCGACTCTCCCACAGATGGTTCTCTTGTGCCCATACAATACGGATTCGCCTCTCTCGTAGCTCGTTACTGAGCCAGGGCAATCGTCTTAAAACGATTCCTTATTGATACCCAAACTATAGCGATTCATCGATACCAGAATGAGTCGTCAGCTTCGTCGAGGGGTAACAGCATCATCGCGAAGTCGAAGGCAAGAAAGGTCCGTCGCGAGGCTCTGAGGGGCGTAAGGTTTCAACACGTCACGCGGACGCACTGTTCTGCATATCTTGAGCGGATCAACATCTAAAAAACATGGCCGATACCCTCACCGAGACAGAGCGCAGCCAGAGAATGGCCCTCATCCATGGAAAGGACACTGGCCCCGAACTCGCCGTTCGAAAGATGATCTACGGCATGGGGTACCGGTACCGACTTCATGACAAACGGATTCCCGGGAAGCCCGACCTTGTGTTCGTCGGTCGGAAGAAGGCAATTTTTGTTCACGGCTGCTTTTGGCATCGCCACCCGGATATAACGTGCAAGTTGGCCCGTATGCCAAAGAGCCGACTGGATTTTTGGGGTCCCAAGCTGGAGAGGAATCGGCAAAGGGATGAGCAAGTCGCTAGGGAACTGGCAGAACAGGGTTGGCAAGCCTTGACGATTTGGGAGTGCCAACTTACCGCTATGCCCAGCGTCGCCGAAACGGTAAGATCGTTTCTGGACAGATGAAATCGATAGAGCTATTCGCGGGTGCGGGAGGGCTGGGAATTGGCCTCCACGAAGCGGGCTTCAGGCCCGTCAACGTTATTGAGCGTGATCTCTACTGCTGCGACACCATTCGGCAGAATCAAAGCCTCAAAGTGGAAGCCGTCAAAGACTGGGATGTTCTCCGCTGTGACGTTCGCACGATCGACTTCAAAGAGTATGAGGGGAAGCTCGACCTCGTTTCGGGAGGGCCACCTTGCCAGCCATTTTCTGTCGGTGGCAAGCACCAGGCCTACAACGATAGCCGTGACATGTTCCCAGAGGCCGTGCGAGCGGTCCGTGAAGCTAGACCGAAAGCATTCGTTTTTGAAAATGTTAAGGGCCTTACCCGGACGACGTTTCGCAATTACTACGAGTACATCAAGCTCCAGATGGAACATCCTACCATTGCTCGAAAAAAAGGCGAGTGCTGGATGGATCACCTCGCCCGCTTGGAAAGACACCACACGAGCGGAAAACGAGAAGATCTCCACTACAAGGTAGTTGCTCAGGTCTTGAACTCCGCAAATTTCGGCATCCCCCAACGCCGTGAGCGGGTCTTCTTTGTAGGTTTCCGGGATGATCTAAAAATTTCCTGGAGTTTCCCCCAGGAGACGCACTCTCTTGACGCTCTTGCTTGGGAGCAGGTCATGGAGTCAACGTACTGGGAACGGAACCGCGTATCTAAGGGGGCTCGCCATGTGTCACTGCGGATGTTGGAGAGAGCCCGAGGCATTGAGGAGAAGCCTTCGACCTCAGCGTGGCGTACAGTTAGAGACGCTCTCGTCGGCCTACCTGATCCGGAGAAATCTCCGCGGCAGGCGGCGGAAATCTGGAATCATCAGTTTCAGCCAGGAGCCAAGGCATACCCTGGTCACACTGGTAGCCCGTTGGACGAGCCGGCGAAGACATTGAAGGCGGGTGTTCATGGTGTACCTGGTGGCGAGAACATGCTCGCTCGTCCGGATGGCTCGGTTCGCTACTTCTCGGTGAGAGAAAGTGCTCGGCTTCAGACGTTCCCCGATAACTACGTCTTCCATGGCTCATGGAGCGAAGCAATGCGCCAGCTCGGGAACGCGGTACCCGTGGAGCTTGCTCACTGCGTGGGTAGCGCTGTCATGGAGAAGCTGAACGTATGAGCACGCCCCAATCGCAGCCCTACAATCCACTAGACAAGCTGAACTTGGCGAAGAGCATTGAGACGGAACTCCTCGGCCGTCCTGGGATGGCGCTCTCCGAAGTCGATGCCATCACGGGTGCTGGAGTCTATGTCATTTACTACTCTGGGCCTTTCCAGGCCTATGGCCCGATCGCTTCAGCAAACGCGGATGGATTGAATTCCAAGCCTATCTACGTTGGCAAAGCGATACCAAAGGGCGGTCGCAAAGGCGGTTTGAGTCGTGATGTCTCAGCATCAGGGAAAGCCCTTGCTGATCGTCTTCGGCAGCATGCGAGCTCGATAACCGAAGCCTCCAACCTTGAGCTTGCTGATTTCAGTGTTCGACATTTGGTACTGGATGACATCTGGATCCCGCTGGGCGAGAACATGCTCATCGAATCCTTCAAGCCCGTATGGAACGTGGCTCTTGATGGGTTTGGCAATAAAGATCCTGGCAGACGAAGAGCAACGCAGTACAAGTCGCCTTGGGACGTCGTGCATCCGGGTAGGCAGTTTGCGGAGAAACTCGCGGAGGCGCCAGCATCAGCAGAGTTTCTGATTCAGCGAATCGAGGATTACTTTGCTGGTAAGCCTCTAGCCAAGCTCCCGAAGGCTCTTGCGGAGCAAGAAGCCGCCGAGCAGGCCGAAGCCGAAGAAGCAGCAGACGAAGCCTAATCCGACGACTGCGCCTTACATACACGCGCAGCCACCGAGAGAGAATCAGACAGCTGATAAAGGATCTACAGCATACTTGGAAACTAGATCATCATTATTGAGCCAATGCTTTTGCAAGGCTCTCTGCAAACTTTCGTCGTCCAAATCGTGAAGATCCGCCTGCTTAAACTCTAGTAGGAACTGACGAAAACGAGTCTTTAGTTCATTCAACTGTTTCTTCTGCATGATCTGAACGGGATCGTTAAAACCTGCCGCCTTGGCTATATTTTTGGTCGAAATAACCATGATGTTTTTGACTTTTGCACCGGGATAGTTCTTTTTGAACCACGCGCAAGCGTTGTTCATCTGGCCAGTTTCGTCCTTGTGGATCTCCTTGCGTTCAGTATCGACCTCGTTTTTAGCCTCTATCAAGAGGTATTCGCCTTCGCGCAGTCCCCACAAGTTGTCAGGGCCTTCCTTCCACTCTTTGTCAGGCCGCTGTGAAGCCAATCCCAGCGCTACACCAAGCTTCCTTAAGGCTTCTTCAAAGTCACTGGCCGCCGCTCCAAAAGCCAAGTCGGCGATGATCTCTTCGCCTCCTAGGATCATTGCTTCATTGCTTTCGAACGACCTCATCCATGTTTTGATGGCAGAAATGCGCTTCTCGGAGATAACAAGGCGTTCAAACACGAATCCCGATTTTGGCTTGAGAAGGTATTTGTTACGTTTGTGGGCTTTGACTTGAAGATCGTTGGACTCCGTAGCGCTCACCGGCAACATGTAACGAGCCATTTCTTGTAGGTACCAAGCACGATCTTCAATGTCCTCCTGTGTGTAATGAGTGTCTACCAGGTTCTGAGTCGTACGCTTCGCTTCCTCAAACGATCCGTCGCGATAGAGCTGTTCCGCCTTAAGCTCTGCTGCGAAGATGTCTAGCAGCTTCGGTTCAGATGCCACGACCGTCAAGCTGTCCATCTCCTGCGCATAGTAGGCCTTCCAGCCCTCATCTCTTCCGAGGCATTGGCGGATCAAGGCGTTCAAGACGCTTACTGGATCGACGCCTTCTCCGACTTCCCCTTTCGCGTCTTCTGAGACACTCAAACCTATCGAAACTTGTTGCTGTGTCTGTTCTGAAAATTGAAGTCGGGATTTACCGCTTCGGATTGCTCTGACCAGACTTGCGCCAATCAGGAGCACCACGCAATAGTCTTTTTGTCCTCGTACTGCGCGTCCGAGGCCCTGCTCTATGGTTCGGGCCAGTTTGAGCGACGTAACCTCGCTGGAGGCTCTACAGGAGTCCGCATAGGTATCAGTCAGTCCGTTTGCAAAGGGCTTTGAGTCGAGGATCAAGACGCGGCAAGTGTCGTCGGGCAGATCTATTCCATCGTAGTAATTCGCTATAACCAGGGTCTCGGAAAACTGCTTCTCTCGAAGCTTTTTCACCCCCTCGATAATCGAGTAGCGGTCTACGGCATGAGCTCCTTTAGCTTTCCACTCTCGAGATTGCTTAGTACCCGGGACCAATGCGACTACGCCAGATTTTTTCTTGGTGGAGGCTCCCGCGAAACCGCCGATGATTGCTGACCGACTCAGGGATCCGTCGATTAGAGACGGAATCAGAACCATCTTCTCTCCGTACCACTTTTCACCATCGTAAGTGAGCGGATTGCGGATCACTTCTGGGGAGAGATTAAGCCCCTTTACGAGAAAAGCATCATTCGTGACGGTAGCTGACATGAAGATGCGATGTTTTGCTTTCCAATAAGAGCCAAATAGAGAGAGGTCGGGGAGATAAGGAGCGATTTCAAGGCCTGTCCCTGAGAACACACAGGCACAATCTGCCAACGAATCCTTCAAAAGAGGCCAAGTGTATTTGAGGTCCTCACTGTCGGCGGCCTTAGCGATGAAGCGCGTAACGTCGCTTAGCCGATCCCGCCAAGCCCAATATGGAACAGGAAGAACGGAGTCAAACTTGCCCAACTTAATATCGGCATAGGAGCCTAAACCCTGGTATTCCAGATCTGGTTCGAACAAATCGCGTAGAGCCGCATAGAGGGAAGAACCCGCCTTTAGAGAGATGCTGAAGGTTGAACGTATTGAGTCGGCGCATGCATGAGAGTCATCCAGCAGCAAAGTCCCCACAGGATGTGACTGAGGTCCCAACTCGAATCGCGTCATTCCGTTAAAGAGCTTGCTTACGTTGTTGATGAGTATGGCGCGGCCAGCTATAAACTCTGAGTCGTCAGGGTCATCACAGACGTTAGTAATCCCAAACTCCCTAGCTTGTTTTTTTGTTTGATCCGCCAGAAAGTTGTTCGCGCAAAGATAAACTGCCGGTCCCAATCCTTCGTTCAATCGGGCTTGTAGCATCAGAAGCCCAATCAGAGTTTTTCCTTGGCCAGTCTGAAGTTTGATGATTAGATCCCGTTCCTTGCGACGCGTCTCATGCCAGGTTCTGAGAATGTAATCTTGCGCTGGGCGGAGAGGGCCCTTATCACTCGCGCGGTCTAAGGTTTCATAAAGAGCGCGTGGATCCAGGATCTTCTGAACTTGCGGTTTGCCTAATTTCTTCGTGAAATCCAAGACCTTCTCCCAATCACATATTGTGAAGATTACTGCAGTACTGCTACGGTGCGTGGTTGTTCTAGTGCGGCCGCTTGACCATGCCTTTTTCCTTTTAGTGCACGACGCACCGGCTGCTTTGCATCTGATAATAAAGGACGTTATCAGATATATGTACAGGAGCCCTTATGTCGATTCGTGCGTTCTCAGATGATCCAGCCTCACTTCTCGCAAGGATAAAGGCCTTGATCAAATCAGGGCACATCGAAACATGGGAATACGACAGTGACGGTGACTTCACGCATTCGCCGACGCAGTGGAAGAACAAAGCCTGGCTTAGGCCGGAAGTCCAAGACGACAAGTTGCGGTTGACGATCATGGGCACACAAGCTGGCCTTTCGCGGGAAGTCTATGCCGTTTATCACGGCCGCTTCATCGAAATGCTCATTGCGCACGTACCTGGGAAGTTCACGACTGTATCGGCTTCTCCTAATGCCGCTGCGGGCGACACGGCCCCGAGCTAGGCAAGAGTACACTTGTTTCTCTCAAGCCGCCCGATCGCCTACCGGTGCTCTTCCGGACTGTCTCCGATGGTGGTCGGCGGTTTCGGGAGTTCTTCACCGTCGATATCCGCAATCCGAACACCCGTCGCGCCTACTTCAAAGCCGTTGAGCGTTCGCAGTCTGGTGTGAAAAGAAAAGGGGCTGGAGGATCTGTCGGTGGTGACGCCGATCCACGTCGCCGCATATATTCAGCACTCGGCTGCACGAACTCGAAGCCGACCGTTAAGCAGCACCTGGCCGCGATCCGGATGCTGTTCGACTGGCTGGTGACGGGGCATGTCACGCAGACCAATGCAGCCCATGGGTACGGGGACCACGGCACAGCGTCCGCAAAGGCAAGACTCCGTGCTCTCGGCCGCGCGGAGATGCACGATCTTTTGGCCGCAATCGTCATGATCAGGACGATTTCTAATGTGATCGAACCGCATGAGATCAAGGCTACTACCAAGCTGTTATGTAGAAGTGACAATAGAAGTTCCTGGCGTCACGCAGCAGCTCGGAAGGTCGTGAACCAGTAGTAGAAGGCAGTCCGTCCAGCCCACTCTTTCACCGCCAACTTTTCGATGGCTGGATGGAAATAGATGCCTGCGACTTGTATTCGGGTGGGCGCGAACATGAAGAGCGCACAAGCCTGCTCGGTTAGCTATGGTCTGCGCGCACAAACAGCCGCCAGCGGCGGCTAGTGCGCGGGACTGCCGCTAAGAACGCCCCAGCGGGGCCCGGCAAATCCACCCCATATCCGGAGCGGTCATTGATATCGAGAATCCCTGCGCCCGCCTCCGCCACGGCTCCGGCGAAAGACGGCTTCGGGAAAATCACGGTCAGCCTGTCCTGCGGTGCTGACCTCTCCTGGATTTATCGTGCGTCTGCGCCGCCTTCGATGCCTTAGCCTTAATGACGTCCACTTCCGCGTGCGGCAGCTCCCATCCCGTCATACCTTGTAGCACGCGATCCGCGTGCTTGATCGTGTTCACATGGCCGTAGTGCTGCTCGATCATCTGCACGGACGTTCCCATCTGCTCAGCAAGAAAGTACACGTCCACGCCTTCCTGTAAGCGCAGGGTGGCATAGGTATGCCGAAAGCGATACGTCGATCTCGGCACGCCCTGCGTGCCTTCGCGCAGGTTTGCTTTGTCCAAGAGATCAGCGATCAAGGATACATAGAGCGTCTTGGCAGGCTTGCCGTTCACCGTAGTAAAGACTCGATCCTCCAACGTTGCTCTCTTGGAGATCGCGCGGACACGTTCCAAATACCCCCCGACGCTCTTGGGCGCAACCAACCTCCGCGACTTATCTTTGCCCTGCACGAACAAGACAGTGATTTCACGCCCTTCACGATCCTTTGCGGGCATGATGTCTCGCCAGCGTAGATTTTTCATCTCGATTGGCCGCATGCCTGTATTACAGGCAATCAGAATCATGTTGTATGTGACCGTGCGATACCAGGTGCTTGCAGGCTTATCCGCTTCCGCGATCCATTTCCTACCGACCGTATGAAGCTTGCGGTACTCCTCCAACGTGAACTCATCCCGCCGCATTGTCTTGAGCTTCGGGCGCTCGTCGTAACGCTGACTGGCAGGAACGTAACGCTTCTTGATCGCAAAGTTCATCACCGCTCCGAAGATGGACATCTCGAAGCGGATAGTGGAATCACTCATGAAGGGAACAGTCCGCTCCGCAGACGGTTCCACCTTGATCGGTTTCAAGACTCGAATACCAAGAGAGTTCAGGGTCTTGGTGCGACGCTCCGCTTCCTTATTCGCGAAGTTCTGCGCCATCTCATCGCTGACTTCGCGGACGCCGTTCCGCTTAAGGCGTCCTGCGCCGTTCACTCTTCGCCAAGCCGGATAGCCGCCCCACAGTTCATCGCCGATCAAATGCACTTGAGTGGAACCTACATACCGATCTAAGGCTCCTTCGATGACGGCGCGAATCTTTTTTGGACGCGCCGCACTGATCTCCCCCCGTTGCGCTCGGGCTTCCTGCGTTAGCAGATACTCTCTGCCGACCTCGCGAAACGGATGGTTGAACACCGGGACATCATGCTTCAGCCGGAACCGTATGTCTGCATCTTGGTCGAAGGCGCGTTCCCGCGCCACTTCGATATCGGTTGTCTTGAGAGAGACGGTTTTGTAGCGGTCTGCCTTCGGAATCTTCATCCGGCAGTACCACATGCGATGCTCCACGTCGCCACGCCGGAAGATCACCAATCCCGGCTTGAGTTCCGATTTATCGGTGACGAATGCCATGATCGCCTCCATGTACTAAGACGCGTTCTGTGCAGATTCTGTGTAGGTTTTCGCTACAAGTTATTGAATCTGCGAATCTGTGCAGGACTCGTACAGAATAATCAGAAATGCTAAGTATAGATATAAGAATTATTTGCTATACATCTGTCATCCTGAGCGGAACGCAGTGGAATACAGCCCTTCACCGATAGAAATTGTCATCCTGAGCGGAACGAAGCAAAGCGAAGTGAAGTCGAAGGACCTGCATGCAGCCGGTCACGCCACAAAAGTGGCAGGGATTGCCGTAGACCTTTCTGCAGCCGCCACCGGAATGCAGGTCCTTCGACTTCGCTGCGCTTCGCTCAGGATGACAACTCTTGCGCTTCGCTCGGGATGACGAGTCGTTCTGGGGACTAAGTTTGCGCCTTCAACAGCAGGTAGCCGCCAGCCATGCCGAACAGCAGGTCTGGGGACCACGCCGCCAGCATGGGCGGCAGTGCGTTGACATTCCCCATTGCTTCAAAGATGCTGGCGACGACCGTGTATGCCACCGCCATCCCGATGGCTGTGGCAATGCCGGCCAGCGAGCCCCGCTTGCCCATCGTCAGCGCAAACGGCACGGCGAAGATGGCCATGACCAGCGTAATAAGCGGGTACGCCAGCTTGCGGTTCAACTGGACGCGCAGCCGCATGGTTTCGAAGCCGCTCTGCTGCAGGTTGGTGATGTAGTTGTCCAGTTCGCCGAAACTCATCTCCTGCGACTGGCGGGTTTCTTTCTTGAAGTAGGAAGGCTGCTCGTGGATCTCCGGGAAGACGGAGAGTGCAAACGGTTTGTAGTCTGAGATGGCTTCGCCCTGGAAGGTCCGTTGCCAACCGTTTTCCAGCACCCAGCGCTGTACCTTGGCGTCCCAGTGCGCGGAGCTGGCGAAGATGCGGCGGCTGAGATGGAAACTTCCCGGCTGGAATTCGAAGACCGTCAGGTTCGCGAAGACGTCCTTGTCCGGATCGAAGAACTGGTAGTAGAAGATGCGGGCCGGTTCGCCAACCGTGTCCTGCTGTCCGCTGATCCACTTACGGTCGGGGCGCAGGAACGTCTGCGCGGGCTTGCCCTTGATCTCGGAGCGTAGCGATTCCTGACGGCGATTGGCACCCGGCAGGTAAAAGTCGCCGAAGGCATAGAGGCCTACGGCGAGGAGGGTGGCGATTAACAGCAAAGGCGCGATCAGGCGGTAAAGGCTCACGCCGCTGGCCTTCATCGCCGTCAGTTCACTGGTGCGCGACAGGGAACCGAGCGTGACCAGGACGCCCAGCAGCGCACACAGCGGCGTCAGGTTGTAGAGCATGTACGGGATCAGGTTCAGCAGGTAGTCGCCAACGGTGATCAGCGGCGTGCGATTGCGGAAGATGTCGCCGATGAGTTCGAAGAAGTTGAAGATGATGGACAGCGCGACGAATGAGACCAGCACCAGCGCGAAGGTCGACAGGAACTGGCGCATGACGTAGTCATCGAAGATCAGGGGAAAGCGGTTGTTGCGGAGCGGACGATAGCTTGCCGGGCGTTCGCTCTTCGCGGCCTGTGACGTTGTGCCTGCGGACCGGAAACGCGCGGGCAGGCGTCGTTCGAGCCAGATGCCGACCGGTGACAGAGCACGGACGAGCGCGGTGCCGCGCATACCGACATCGCCCCGTGCCATCTGCCGCAGCAGGAGCAGGCCGACGACTGCGAAGACGATATTGGCGATCCACACACCGGCGCCGGGGGATAGCTTGCCCTGCTTGGCCATGGCGACGCCAATGCTCGACAGGAAGTAGTACACGAAGACAAGCGCCACCGTCAGCACAAAGCCGGTACTTTTGCCGCCACGCCGTGATGATAATCCGAGCGGCACACCTACCAGCATCAGCACGATGCATGCGACCGGATAGCTGATGCGCTTGTGTAACTCGATCATGTAGACGCGGCCCTGCGGCTCAAAGCGGCGGTGCCACAGTTCACTGAATGACATGGCGACCAGTGGCGTGTCCGCATGGCCCAGCTTCAGGTCTTCCTGCGCGCCGGTCTGAATGGGTGTGTCGGTCTCGGAAAAGGTGGAGATGTCGTACTGGTTCGGGTCTTTTGGCGAGATCTCATGCTTCGATCCATCGCGGAAGTGCAGCCGGAGCGATGCGCCCGGACCGGGCAGCACCACGGCCTGCTCGGCAGTGGTGATCGCAGGCGTGGCGGGCTCCGTCAGGTCGGCAAGGAAGACATGACGCCAGAGCGTTGCGCCCTGCGCAGGGCGCGTGTCCTGCACGTAAAGGACGTAGTTCTTAAAGTCTTCGTAGAAGACACGCGGCTGGACTTCAAAGCTGGCCTGCTGCGTCTTCAGGTTGGCTTCCAGGCGCAACAGCGCTGCCGCCGACCGCGGAGCAACGTACATCGAATTGAACAGGCCCAGCAGCAGCGCAGCCACTGCGGCGTAGGAGACGACTCCCACAAATTGCATGACGCCGAAGCCCGCGGCACGCATGGCTGTGACTTCGCTGTCCGCCGATAGCCGGGACAACCCCAGCAGGATGCCGACGAGGACCGTCATCGGAATGGTCAGGATCAGCGTCGTCGGCAGCGTATAGAAAAAGACCAGCATGACCGAGTGCAGCGACGCGGAGCCGCGCACCAGCAACTCCAGGATGCGACCGAGGTCGCGCATGAACAGAACGAAGGTAAACAGCACACCGCCCAGCACCGCATGCGACAGCACCTCGCGCAGAATGTAACGCGTCAGAATTCGCACGGTGTCAACGGTTCCTCATGTACCTAAGTGTAGTGATTGGACGCGATCCGTCGCCTGAAAGGTTCGCAGGACCGCAAGAGCAGCCTGACTACTCTCCAATGACGAAGCGGTATCCGACCCCGCGGACGGTCAGCAGGTGCTTCGGCCGCACGGGATCGTCTTCAAGGTAGCGGCGCAGACGCACGATGAAGTTGTCGATGGCGCGTGTATCGGTGTCTTCGCGGACGCGCCAGACCTCTTCCAGAATCTCCTTGCGCGAGACGACGCGTCCTTCACGGACCAGCAGGTAGCGCAGCAGGTCCGCTTCCATCAGCGTCAGCCGGGTGACTTTGCCGCTGGCGTGTATCTCCAGCGTGTCGAAGTTGATGGTCTTGCCGTCGAACTCGTAGATGTCGCGGACTTCTTCCGGCTCGGGGATCGGTTCCGCAGGCACCGACTCCTGTTGCCACTGCATGCGGCGCAGCAGGCTGTTCAGCCGGGCCAGCAAGATCGACAGATCGAAGGGCTTGTTCAGGTAGTCGTCCGCACCAGACTCGAAACCCTCCAGCACGTCCTCCGGGCGGTCACGCGCCGTCAACATCAGGATAGGAACGTAGTTGTTCGCGGATCGCAGCGCACGTGCGATGGCGAAGCCGTCCATGCCCGGCAGCATCACGTCCAGCAGGACCGCACGCGGGCGTTCCGGGGCATTCAGCAGCCACTTCAGCGCGGCCTCGCCGTCCGCTTCGTGGTGCACGCGAAAGCCCTCAGCCTTCAGGTTGAAGAGCAGGGCATCGGCGAGGTGCTCCTCGTCCTCGACCAGCGCTATCAGGGGTGAGTCGCTCAAGCCAGTCTCCTCGATGTCTTCGTGGTGGTGTCTGCGGTCATCAGCGGCAACTGAAGCGTAATGGTCGTGCCGCGGCCTTCTCCGTGACTCTGCGCGGTCACGTCTCCGCCATGCTGCCGCGCGATGGCGCGCACGATGAACAGGCCCAGGCCCGTCCCCTTGACCTTGGCCGATGCACTGCCGCCCACCCGGTAGAAGCGATGGAAGACGCGGCCTAGCTGGCCGGGCGGTATCCCCATTCCGGTGTCCGTAAATCGCAGCATCACGAAGCCGTGCCGCACTGTATTGAGCTCCGCCGTAATGTGTACACCGCCCGGCGAATACTTTACGGCGTTGTCCAGGATGTTCAGGATCGCGGTCCGCAGGCCCTCGGCATCCCCGTTGACGGCGAGGTCCGCGCCTGTGGTCTCATCCTCCATCTTCACGGCGTCTTCGGGCAGGTGGTGACGCCGCACCGTCTCGTCCAGGCATGCTCGGATCAGCGCACGGATGTCGACCGGCAAAAGTCCTTTGCCATTGCGCTGCAGGCCCTTGGCGCCCGCCTCGCCCGCTCGCAGAATCTGTTCCACCGTCCCCAGCAGACGGTCGTTGTCCTCGCGCATGCGCGTATAGAACTCCTGCCGCTGCGACTCTTCCAGCGGACGTCGCTGCAGCGTATCGAGGTAGAGGCGGATCGATGCGATGGGCGTCTTGAGTTCATGCGTGACGGCATTCAGAAAGCTGTCCTGCCGCTCGTTCCGGCGGATCTCCCGCACCAGGAAGATGGTGTTCAGAACCATGCCGGCAATGATTACGGCGAAAAAGACGACACCAGCCACCAGCATGGCGATGCGTCGCTCCGTCACGTTGACAATGATCCATCCAACATTCAGCGCAACGGCCAGCCCAACCAGGCAGATGCCGAGTGTGGTGTAGAAGGCGATGGCGCCACGGCGGCGGGTGATGTTCATGGCGTGATCATTCTTTCACCTATGGCGGCCCAGTCGTCGATGGGAACGTCTTACTCGCCCTATCCACAGATTTGTCATCCTGAGCAAAGCGCAGCGAAGTCGAAGGACCTGCATCCTGCTGATCGCGCCAGAAATGTGATGGGGAATACCGCGCACCGTGGTGTGCCCCGCAACCGGGATGCAGGTCCTTCGACTGCACTCCGCTGTGCTGCGTTCGCTCAGATAATAAGCGCGGTGATAGATAGAAACAGAAAGGCCCGGCTTTCACCGGGCCTTTCAGGGATGCGTGCGACAGAATTAAGCGCCAGCAGGCTTGGGATTTGCCGGATCCCAGTTCGCGACCTGAACCTTCTTCGCGATGCCCAGCTTCTTCAGCAGCAGGATGCCGTAGTAGTTGATGTCGAACTCGTACCAGACCAGGCCGTGACGAGCGCTGACGGGATGGGCATGGTGATTGTTGTGCCAGCCTTCGCCACCGGTGAGGATTGCGACCCACCAGTTGTTGCGGCTGTCGTCCTTGGTCTCGAAGCGACGACGGCCGAACATGTGCGAAGCCGAGTTCACGAACCAGGTTGCGTTTACACCGACGACGACGCGGAGGAAGGTGCCCCAGAGAACCATGCCAAGCATGTCGTGGACGCCGCCCAGATAGTAGCCAAGGCCCATCTGGAGGAAACCGGTAATGGTAAGCGGCAGCCAGTGGTACTTGCTGAGCCAGCGCTGTGCAGGGTCACGGGTAAGATCGGGAGCGTAACGGCCCAGCAGGGCAGTCTCGCTGTGCATGGCGCGGCCGGTGATGATCCAGCCCACGTGCGCCCACCAGGTTCCGTCGTGCGGCGTATGCGGATCGCCTTCCTGGTCGCTGTGCTGATGGTGCACGCGGTGCGTGGCCACCCAGAAGATGGGTCCGCCCTCAAGGGCCATGGTGCCGCAGGCGGTCATGAAGATCTCAAGCCAGCGGGGTACACGGTACCCGCGGTGCGTCAGCAGACGATGGTACGTCATGCCAATGCCGACGTTGATCGCCAGGAAATACATGACGGCAAAGCAGGCAACGTACTTCCACGACCAGAAGAAGAGAGCGACAACAGCGAGGGCGTGAAACGCGCCGAAGGCGATCAGGGTGATCCAGTTGATACGGCCTTGCTGGTGCTCACGGCCCATGCGGAGGTCCATCTTGACCTTCTCGCGAGCCTCAACGGCTGCCGCAACAAGGCGCACAGGCGCAGTTGCAACGGGGGCGCTGCGAGTCTGTTCCGCAGCGGATTGATCAACAACAGGAGACATGTGACTCTCGTTTCTGGCGGTCTTGGTCCGCCTCACCACCAAAGCTATCGTGAAGTCCCCCGACCTGTGTGTAACAGTTCTGTAAGCCCATCGGACGAGCGCTGAAAGCCTGCGGAAACAGCGCTTTCGGAGTTTCTCAGCGTACTTTGGCGTGGCAGTGGCGTGCAGGATTCGGGGCTGCCCGGCGACGGATATTGCCGGTACACTCCTTCTATGCGCGTCTTCGGGATCGACTGCGGCACGGAATACACCGGCTGGGGCGTAGTGCAGGTAGAAGAGACTGCGCGGGAACGCCGTCTGGTTCCCATCGCCGCAGGTGCCATCAAACTCGACAAGAAGCAGAAGACGCCGCTTCGCCTGCAACAGGTCTTCGCGGAGCTGACCGGCCTCATGGTGATGTACGAACCCGACTGTGTGGCTATTGAAGATGTCTTTTTCGCCGCCAATGCGAAGAGCGCACTGAAGCTGGGCCATGTGCGCGGAGTCGCCATGCTCGCCGCGGCGACCTGCAATCTCCAGGTGAGTGAGTACGCTCCGCTATCCATTAAGAGCGCCGTTGTGGGCTATGGCCTTGCCGCGAAGGAACAGGTACAGTTCATGGTTGCGCGGCTGCTTGATCTGGAAAAAGCGCCCGAGCCAGCGGACGCAGCCGACGCTCTGGCGATTGCGATCTGCCATGTGCATACCGCACAAACACACTTTGGTATGGGTGTCCGTTGAAACCTCTGTTCATCGCCGGTCCGCTGCTCGCATTCGCCCTTCTGGCCCAGGCACAGGACGCTGCGCCTGAAGCGGCGTCCGAAACAGCTTCGGAGACAGCGCCCTTTCGCCTGGTGGTCCGCTATGACCGACCGGGTCTGCAGGTGCCGCACTGGCAAATCACGGTCCCGCTGCATGGCATGGCGGAGTACACCGGCAAGCCTGTGAAGGGCAGTGACCCCGGGCAGGTCCTGTTTCGACTCTCCGGCACAGGCCGCGCACGACTGGGCACACTGATGGGCCGCACGCACAACCTGCAGCCATGCGAGACGCACTCCAAGGGCATCGCCAACATGGGCACCAAGGAAGTGGAGTACGCTGCTGCGGACGGTACGCCGGTACGCTGTGCGTTCAACTTTACGGACAACAAGCCGCTCAGCGACGCGCTGGATTACATGCTCGCCATCGCAGGAACCGTGCAGGCAGGCCTGGAACTCGACCGGCTGCATCGGTATGACCGCCTCGGGCTTGATCCGGTGATGATCCGCCTTACAGAAGATGTGAAGACGGGGCGCGCCGCGGAACTCGGCGCCATTCGGCCGACACTGGAGAGCCTGGCGACAGACGTCGCCGTGTTGGAACGCGTACGCACCCGCGCTCAGCAGTTGCTGACCATGGTCGATCAGGAAACCGCAAGCAAATAAATTCTCCGAGACGCCGGGTGCCGCACCTTGCGGCGCAGGGAATGGGGCACCCGGCGTTCTAGATCGCCTGGAAGAGCTTTGCGAATCGGTCCAGCGGTAACGCCTCAGCACGCGTCGACGATTCGATCCCGGCGGCTGCGCAGGCTGCGGCGATCTGGTCTGGTGTGTAGCCGGCGGCGCGCAGATTGTTGCTGAGAGTCTTGCGCTTCTGCTGGAATGACAGCTTCAGGAAGCGATCGAAGCCTTTGCGGTCGGTGATGCCCAGATCGTCGAATCGCGGTGCGAAGGCGAGCCGCAGCACGGTGGAATAGACGTCCGGCGGCGGATCGAATGCAGCAGGAGGCAGCGTGAACAGCGCGTTCGCCTGCGCGTGCATCTGCGCGGTAGCCCCTAGGAGGCCGAAGTCGCGTGTGCCCGGCTCTGCCGCCACACGGTCGGCTACTTCGCGCTGCATCATCACCACGGCCAGTTCCAGCGCGGCTTCATGGGCGAACAAATGCAGGAGAATGTCGCTGGTGATGTAGTACGGCAGGTTACCGATCAGGAGTGCCTTCTCGCCCGCAGGGACAAGGGCTGTCAGATCGGTCTGCAGCACGTCGGCTTCGATGATCTCAACATTCGGATGGTTCCGGAACTTGAAGCGCAGCTCCGGCGCCAGCGATCGATCGAGCTCGATGCACACCAGCCGCTTCGCGCGTTCCGCAAGAATCGTCGTGATGGCACCATGCCCCGGTCCGATTTCGATAACCGTACGCTGCGACACATCGCCAAGCGCATCCGCGATGCGATGACGCGCGTTGTCGTCGACGAGAAAATTTTGTCCGAGCTTTGGCTTGCGTGGCTGCATCCGATGACTAGATCTTTAGGTTACCGCGCCTGCGCGTGCGGTATTGTGAGGTCTGCACATTTGCAGGAGTTTGGATGCATATAGTTTTCGCAGCATCGGAGTGTGTGCCCTGGGCCAAGACCGGTGGCCTGGCAGACGTTGTCGGTGCGTTGCCGCCCGTCCTGGTCCGTATGGGCCACCGCGTCACCACGTTTGTCCCGTACTATCGGCAGGTCGCGCGCAAGTTGCCGGATCTGCCGACCGTGCTACCCAGCATCACGATTCCATTCCCGACTTACCAGCGCTACGTTCGCGTACTGGACGGCGGCGTGCACGATGGTGTGCAGGTCTACTTCCTTGACTGTCCGGAGATGTTCGATCGCGAGAGCTTCTATGCAACGCCCAGCGGCGACTACATGGATAACTGGGAGCGCTTCGCTCTCTTCAGCCGTGCGGTGATTGAGGCGAGCAAGATCCTTGGTGTACCCGATGTCTTCCACGCACACGACTGGCAAACCGCGCTGATCCCGATCTACCTGCGCTCGATCTACTTTTTCGATCCGGTTCTGCGCAAGGTGCCGTCTGTCTTTACCATTCACAACGCGGGCTACCAGGGTTGGTTTCCGTCGGACACGATGCCTCGCCTGATGCTGCCATGGGACATGTTCACCTTTGAAAAGCTGGAGGCGTTCGATAGCGTCAACCTGCTCAAGGGCGGCCTTGTTTACGCGGACGCCCTGACAACGGTGAGCAAACGTTATGCCGAAGAGATCCAGACGTCCGAGTTCGGCAATGGCCTGGACGACATCTTCCGCAGGCGGAGTGGTGACCTCTTCGGCATCCTGAACGGCGTGGACTACGCCGAGTGGGATCCTTTGCATGATGCGCACATCGCCGCGCACTACTGTGCCGACAACCTGAAGGGTAAGAAGGAGTGCCGCCGCGATCTGCTGCATGCCTTCGGCCTCGATCATGTTGAGGACACGACGGCAGTGCTTGGCATCGTCTCACGCTTCGCCACACAGAAGGGCTTCGACCTCCTCGCGGGCATCCTGCATGAACTGGTCAAGGATGACATTGTCCTGATCGCGTTGGGCACGGGAGAGGAATACTACGAGCGCCTGCTGAGCGAACTCGCCTCGAAATATCCGGACAAGGTACGCGTCGACATCCGCTACGACAACACCACCGCACACAAGGTCGAGGCGGGTAGCGACATCTTTCTGATGCCATCGCGCTATGAGCCCAGCGGCTTGAACCAGATGTACAGCCTGCGTTACGGCACGGTGCCGGTCGTCCGCTCAACCGGCGGCCTGGAAGACACCATCGTCGAGCTGCACGAAGGGCAGGGGAACGGCTTCAAGTTCCACGGCTACAACCAGTGGGACTTCCTCGATGCCATCCGCCGTGCCGTCGCCACCTTCCAGAACAAGGAACAGTGGGAGGGCATGATGAAGCGCGGCATGGAACAGGACTTCTCCTGGAACAAGCCGGCCGAAGAGTACCTGAAGGTCTACCAGCGAGTCATCGAAGCGCGCGCCTGGAGTTGAGGCTCTGTTTCTACCGAGCAGCTTTACCTGCGCCCGAAGCTAAGGTTCTGTTTCCGAGGTGTGGCGCTGGCCTTCGGAGGGGCACGGCTTGAGCCGTGCCATTTCGAATCGAAAAAAAGAAACGGCTTCAGCCGCTTAGGCGAACTCCCTCAGGGGCTGAAGGTCCGATCACTTCAGCAAGAAAGATGGCATGGCTGAAGCCATGGACCTCCGAGAACAGGGCGCGGACGCAGCCCATGACACGGATGAGGTGCCCCATGTACCGCTTTTAATACATGAGCCGGTGCCTCGGCACTCATTTGCGCGAAGCGCAACTCGCTCTACTTCGTCCCCAACATCATCGCGGCGATCTCCCGGAGGCGGCTGTCCAGATCCCGGCAGTCGCCATTCTCCCGGGTACAGACACCCGTGCGCACTGGTGACGTCTGCAATACCGTGCTCCGCGGCGCCGTGAGCCAGTGAAAGCGCTCGCGTTGTGACAGCTTTGCAATCGGGCCGCCCGCTGGATCGCCGTTGCAGACAAGTTCCGCCGCGCGCAGATGCTGGCGGATCGTCGCAACGTCCAGCGATGGAGCCAGCGCAAGTGCTCGCTCTTCATCGAACTCGATGCGGCACTTGAGATAGCGCCGCTCCAGGCAGAAGAGGATGACGCCGGCGTTGACGAACTCCTCACGCTCCACGCGCGGCACGACGCGCAGCGTTGCGTAATCAAAGCTGGCGTTGGCGTGCACGGTCGGCCTCCTCTTCGAAGATAGATGAGTGCGCCAGTCGCTCGGCAAAGAAGCGCACGTATGCCTCGCGCTTCGCGGTTGCCTCGGCACGAATCGCTTCCGCATCGCCCCTGTCGACCATCGCAGCCGCAAGAAAAGCATCCGGCACCATCGCAACGATCTCGCGCAGCACCGTTGCGTTCAACGCAGCATGTGCGCGCCTTGACGCCGTCACAAGGTCACTCGCAAACGGCAGCAGCACGTGGTGTTCAATCGGCGTAAAGGTTGACTGAGCCTTCGCCGGCATCGTCTCCCAGTTGTGATGGAAGAACATCGCCGCGCCGTGGTCGATGAAGCGCACCTCGCGATGCCACATCAGCAGGTTTGGATTGCGCGGCGTGCGGTCGACGTTCTGCACAAAGCTGTCGAACCAGACAGCCATGGAAGCCGTCTCCGCAGAGATGAGATCGCCTGCTGCCGCGTTGAAGTCCGTAGAGCCGGGCAGATAGTCCAGCCCAACGTTTGTGCCGACACTCGCCTTCAGCAGGTGCCGGATCTCCGCATCGGGATCGTTGCGGCCAAGTGCAGGATCAACCTCTACCAGCACCAGCTCCGGCACGCTCAGGCCAAGTGCGCGTCCGATCTCGCCGGCGATGATCTCTGCCGTGAGCGCCAGTGCGCCCTGACCCGCCCCACGAAACTTCACGACATACATGCCGAGGTCGTCCGCCTCGACGATTGCGGGCAGCGAACCGCCCTCGCGTAGGGCCAGAACGTATCGGGTGGCAAGGACAGACCGCATCGCACAAGTGTAGAGGAGGCTTACGGTAAGTACCCGTTGCGGGAAGACGGCGTGCGGAAGGGCACCGCTTCAGCTGTGCCAACCGCCACTCAAAATGAAAGAAGGCTTTAGCCGCTGAGGTCCGCTTTCTTGTCCGTTCCGAGGGCGAAGGCCCAAATCCTATGAAGTTGAGCCTCACCTCATAAGGTCGTATCGGGATATCGGAAGCCTTGACCTCCGCATCACCGGCAATCCTTCTGCCGACCTGACTCGATGTATCGATGTACGTCAACGCCTCCAACCAGAAGCAAAATCTTCTATCCTGAAGATCTATGCCCAAGATCGATCACCTGGAATGTTCGCGTTGCCATCATCGCGAGAGTGCTGAAACGCCGAAGACCGTCTGTCCCGTCTGTGCGGGTACGTTCTATGTCCGCTACGACCTTTCGGCTGCCCGTGGCACGCAGGTGCGGAACAACCTGCCGCAGATCGATAGCATGTGGCGCTACACCCCTGTCCTGCCGGATGTCGCTCCTGTCACGCTGGCCGAGGGCTGGACGCCGATCCTTCCGTCCCGGCGCAATCCTAATGTGCTTCTGAAAGAGGAGGGTGCCAACCCGACCGGCACCTTCAAGGCGCGCGGCATGAGCATGTGCATGACGATGATGAAGCACTACGGCATCGGCAAGGTCGCCGTGCCCAGCGCGGGCAACGCCGGCGGCGCATGCGCTGCGTATGCAGCTGCTGCCGGCATTGAAGCGCACGTCTTCATGCCGCAGGATGTCCCTCTGGCCAACCAGGTGGAGTGCATCGCCTACGGCGCGCACATGACACTGGTCGACGGCCTGATCAGCGACTGCGCCAAGATCGTCGCAGCGCGCAAGGAAGAGGAGGGCTGGTTTGACGTTTCCACACTGAAGGAGCCCTTCCGCGTCGAAGGCAAGAAGACCATGGGCTACGAACTGGTCGAGCAGTGCGGCTGGACCTACCCCGACGCGGTCTTTTACCCCACCGGCGGTGGCGTCGGCCTCATCGGCATGTGGAAGGCCTTCCTCGAGATGGAAGAGCTTGGCTGGGTTACCGGCAAGCGACCGAAGATGATCGCCGTACAGGCTGCGGGCTGTGAGCCTGTCACCAAGGCCTACCGCGAGGGCGCGGACGCGTCCGAGATGTTCCAGAACGCTCACACGCTGGCCAGCGGCCTGCGCGTGCCCAAGCCGTATGGCGACTACATCATCCTCGACGTCGTTCGTCAGAGCGGCGGTACCGTCATCTCGCAGACGGACGACCAGATCTTCGCCTCCATCCAGGACTGGGGAGCCAGCGAAGGCATCCTGCTCTCGCCGGAAGGCGCCGCCGCCACCGCAGCCTACGACCGCCTGATTGAGAGCGAATTCCTGAGCCCGAGCGATCGGGTCGTCATCTTCAACACTGGCACCGGCAACAAGTACACGGACGTCCTGAGCACCATGCAGCGAGCACACCGGGCAATCGCGGAGCCTGCCTAGAGCTTTTGGCCTTATCCGCACGCGGCTGCGGGGATACGGATCCCCGAGCCGCGAAACAATCCTTCTGCCCGTGCAAAGTACGTGATCGGGCAGTCGACCTATGCGGATGAGCCGTGCGATAGCCGCCCACTTGGGCGAACATCGGATTGCGAGTCGTAATCTTGCCCTGCTAGGCTTTTTAAATGTCTGACGTAGCTTCTCTTCCCGCTGAAACCGATGTTCTTCTGGTTGGTGCCGGTATCATGTCGGCCACGTTGGGGACGCTGCTGAAGACGCTCGCGCCCTCGTTGCGCATCACGGTCGTCGATGCCCTCGAACAGCCTGCCATTGAGAGCTCGGATGCCTGGAATAACGCGGGTACCGGACACGCTGCGCTGTGCGAACTGAACTACACGCCGGAAGGTCCGGACGGCACGATCGCGATCGATCGCGCGATCAAGATTAATGAACAGTTCCAGCATTCGCGCCAATTCTGGGCATCGCTGGTGCAGCGCGGGCTGTTGGCCGACCCGAGGCAGTTCATCAATCGCATTCCGCACATGAGCTTCGTCTCCGGCGCACCGGCAGTCGATTTCCTGCGTCGCCGTTTCGCTGCCATGCAGGTGAGCCCGCTCTTCCGCAGCATGCAGTTCAGCGACAACCCCGCACAGGTGCGCGAGTGGATCCCGCTGATGATGGCCTCGCGCGACGCCTCCGAACCCGTTGCTGCGACGCGCTCGGAAGAGGGAACAGACCTGAACTTCGGCGCGCTGACGCGCCTAATGCTCGGTTCGCTGCAGCAGCAGGGCAGCGGCATCTTCATGCGCCACAAGGTGACCGGTCTGACGAAACTGCCGGACACCCGATGGTACGTCGAGGTCGAGAATCTCGCGACGAAGAAGCGGACACGCATCACCACGCGCTTCATCTTTCTGGGCGCTGGTGGAGGCGCCCTGCCGCTGCTGCAGCAGTCCGGCATCCCCGAAGGTCGCGGCTATGGCGGCTTCCCGGTCAGCGGCCAGTGGCTGCGCTGCACCAACCGCGCGGTCATCGAGCAGCATGCGGCTAAGGTCTACGGCAAGCCCGCGCTGGGCGCTCCGCCGATGTCTGTGCCGCATCTGGATACACGCGTCATCGACGGCAAGCGTGAGCTATTGTTCGGACCCTTCGCTGGCTTCACGACGAAGTTCCTCAAGACCGGGTCGTTCCTGGATCTGCCGGGCTCCGTTGGTCCAGGCAATCTGGTCAGCATGCTGGGCGCAGGCGCAACCAATCTGGAGCTAACCAAGTACCTCATCGGCCAGGTGCTGCAGTCGCAGGAAGATCGCATCAACGCCCTGCGCGAGTTCGTCCCAACGGCTCGCGGCGAAGACTGGGTGCTGGAGATCGCTGGTCAGCGCGTGCAGATCATCAAGCCCGATCCAAAGATGGGCGGCAAACTGGAGTTTGGGACCGAGATCGTCCGCAGCGCCGACGGCTCGCTCGCCGCGCTTCTGGGCGCGTCTCCCGGAGCATCCACCGCCGTCTCCATCATGCTGGAGCTGATCATGAAGGGAACGCCGGTGCTGTCAGCCGAAGAAGGTTCCGCCGAACGCCTGCGCGACCTGGTCCCAAGCTATGGCCGGTCCATGAATAACGATCCAGAATTGCTGACGGAGATGACCGCGAAGACGAATCGCCTGCTGCAACTGGCCTAGCCTTATTGCAGCGCGTCCCGGGTTTTGAGTCTTCTCAAGAGCCAATCTGGTAGCGGTGCAGTGATTGGCTTGCCGGTCGCTGCAATGACCTGCAACGGATAGCCATGCACCGTTATCCGTTCGACCGGGTTTGGGAGGCCCCTAAGCTCCGAGCACTTCAATTCGCTGCCCATCTCACGCAGGGTTGGGTCGAGCTTATTTTCGAAGCAGACGATGACATCCCCCGAGACGGTCCTGCCCGTCTGCAACACTCTTCGGTCAAGTGCCACGAAATGCCCCGGGTGCGCGAACCAGACGTTGCTGTTGCCCAACACGCTGGCATCAGCGATGCGAAGACCCTCGCTTCGTGCGGTGCGATCGATAGCCCAGCCTATTTCGCGCTGGTCCGCACTTGTCAGTGCCGGAGCCTGCCGAATGGATATCGAGTAGCGGTAAGCATATTGCGGCAGCATGATCGCAAGCACTGCCAGGACGATGAGCTTCCATCGACGTTCCGTGAAGAATGCACCTGTAACAAACAACGCGAAGAATGGCATGATCAGGACGAAGTAGCGTGGGTTGCCCCACTTGAGAACCACTGATGCCACGACGGTCACGGCGATCGCCACTGCTGGCCATTCCTTCAATAGATGTTGCCGCGTACGTACGCTGATCACTGTTGCGGTGATAAGCGCGATCATCTCGGGCCAATGTCGCTTGTAGAGGAACAGGTACTGAAAGACAAAACCATGCGTGCCGGCGGAGGCGTCCACCGACGACCAGTCGGCGTGATAAAAGGTGCTGACAGCATGAGGATGCAGCGCGAAGTAGACGGCGACGGCAAGTCCTGCGGCAAGTGCCATCCACGGCAATCGACGCAGGCGTGCGTACCGCGTACCCGGCATCATCAATAGGGCAGTGAAGACGCCCAGCACCACGACAATCGCGGCAGGTTCAATCTCAACGCTGACGCACGCGATCAGCGCGGCAGAGAAGACCCATCCGCGAACGGCACACCACAGCGCCGCTATCAACAGGAACAGCGCCAGGAATTCAAATCGCGTTCCTTGACTTACGACAACAAACGGCTCCGTAAGACCAGCAACGGCGATCACGCAAAGCGTGAAGTGGACAGAATGCCTCAGCCGCCGGCAGACGTCCGCCAGCAGTGCCAGCGAGGCGGCCACGAAGCAGGTACTCAGAGCCGCGAGTCCCCGCAGTGACCAGCCCAACGCATTCATCAGGGGCGCCTGCACACAGGCGGCCAGCTTCCCAAAGGCCTCTACTCCGCCCATCCCTCGCGGGAAATGACGCTTATAGAGCGTGTCTGTCACGATGCCATCGTTCCAGTAGTTGTAGCTGAAGCTCGCGAACCAGGGATCATCCACCTGAAAGGTGCGGAAGTGGTCGAACAGCAGGACGTACAGCATCACAATGGCGGTGACGAAGACTACCTCTGCGCGGGAGAACCGGCGCAGGCCGCCGCTTGAGCTTTGCGTCATCAGCACACTGTAATTCCAAGCCCGACTGGGCGTCGCCGCAAACAAAGGAAACGACGCCAGCACCGAAGGGCGCTGGCGTCGTCTTGTCTGCTGCTGATTCGAATTAGACGCGCTCGATCACAACGGTATCCAGCGTGATGGCCTTCTTCGGGCGGTCCATGCCGTCGCGCGGAGCCTTGCTGATCTTCTCCACAATGTCGTAGCCCTCGACCACTTCACCGAAGATGGTGTGGCGGCCGGTCAGCCATGTGGTAGGAGCGACCGTGATGAAGAACTGCGAGCCGTTCGTGTTGGGGCCGGCGTTCGCCATGGCCAGCTTGCCGGTGGTCTGGAAGCCGTGCGGCGAACCCTTGGTCTCATCGGCAAACTTGTAGCCGGGGCCGCCCATGCCGGTGCCTTCCGGATCTCCGCCCTGGATCATGAACTCAGGAATCACGCGGTGAAAGACGGTGCCGTCATACAGCTTGTCGCCCTTCTTGCTGCGGCTCTCCCAGGACTTCGTGCCCTCGGCCAGTCCGATGAAGTTGGCGACGGTCTCCGGCGCGTCCTTCTCATACAGCTTGGTGACAATGGTGCCTTCACTGGTATTGAAGATCGCGTAGGTTCCCGGTGTGCGTTCTGCCATGGTTTCGTTCTCCTTCTTTGGTGCCGTTCTGTGTGATGCCTTCGCCATGAAAACGGCGTGTGAAATCTACTTCGCCGCGGGGACTGCGGCAGGGGCTGCAGGATCGGCCGGCAGTGGCTGGCCTTCCGGCACGATGGTGACCTTGTTGATGGTCACCGGCGTTACAGGCTTGTCGTTTGAGTTCTTTTCGACGCGTGCGATCGACTGCACGATCAGGACGGAGTGCGCATCGCACTGACCGAAGATGGTGTGCTTCCCATTCAGTTCCGGCACGGGCGCTTCGGTGATGAAGAACTGTGTGCTGCCCGTACCCGGCCCGGCGTTTGCCATCGCAAGACGGCCTTCCCGGTCAAACCTCAGTCCTGGCGAGCGCTCTTCCGGAATGTAGTAACCCGCATCCCCGGCGCCGGTGCCGGCGCGGTCGCCACCCTGGATCATGAAGTTCGCAATCACCCGGTGAAATGTGGTGCCATCGTAAAAGCGCACACCCTTCATCGGCTTGTCGGTGATTGGATCGGTGAAGGCTTTCGTTCCAGTTGCAAGGCCGACAAAGTTCTCAACCGTTTTGGGTGATTCGTTCGCAAAGAAGTGGCAGGTCAGGCGGCCCATGCTGGTGTCGATGATGGCCGTCGGACCGTTTGGCATTGGTGGGATACCCAGGCCCTCCGATGCTCCGGGAGAGTCAGGCAGATCGTCCACCGGTGCGGCGGGTTTGGTCTGCTGTGCCGGTGCCGGAGTCTCCGGTGGCGTGCCAGGCTCAGCCTTCTGGGCGTGGATGGGCAACGCCAGGGCGAGGCCCGCAAGGATCGTGTAAGACGTAAGTCGCAACATCATGCCGCCTTCAAGAATACGCCCGATATCGAGCGAGGGCGAACGTGCGCGCCATTCTGCGCTGGATACCAGTCATAGCGCAGAAGCGATCGTTCGCGCAGCCCATCCTCCCGTCGCGCCCATGCATCCCACCACCGAAGACTCAATCGGAATAGGAAACGAACGACACATATGACACGCACCGTTCTGCCCGGAAGGCCCTACCCGCTGGGCGCTACAGCGTCCTCAAAGGGCACAAATTTTGCACTCTACAGCGAAAACGCCACAGCCGTCTCGGTCTGCTTCTTCGACGAAAATGACCAGCAGATCGATTGCGTTGAGCTGAAGGAAAGAACTGCCTTCGTCTGGCACGGCCTGGTGCGCAACATCAAGCCCGGGCAGCGTTACGGCTTTCGTGTAGACGGGCCCTGGGAGCCGGAGAAGGGACTTCGCTTCAATAAGGCAAAGCTGCTTGTCGATCCCTACGCCAAGGCCATCACTGGCGACGTGGACTGGAAAGCGCCTGTCTTCCCGTATGACGTTATGAGCGGTGACGACCTCAAGCTGGATACCCAGGATTCCGCCGCAGGCGTGCCGAAGAGTGTGGTCATCGACAGCCGTTTCGATTGGGAGGATGACTGTCCTCCAGACCTGCCGCTCTCCGATTCCATCATCTACGAGTTGAGTGTTCGCGGCTTCACCATGCAAAACACGGCAATCCCTGAAAAGCTCCGCGGTACCTACGCGGGTCTTGCCTCCGAACCCAGCATCAAGTACCTGAAGATGCTGGGCGTCACCGCCGTTGAACTGCTACCAGTCCATCACTTCATCGATGAAGGCCATCTGGTCGACCGCGGCCTTCGCGACTACTGGGGCTATAACACCCTCGGCTACTTCGCGCCCATGTCTCGATTCAGTTCTACCGGAACCACCGGCGAGCAGGTGCGCGAGTTCAAGGAGATGGTGAAGACCCTGCACAAGGAGGGCATCGAAGTCATCCTGGACGTGGTCTATAACCACACCTGTGAAGGCAACGAGAAAGGGCCGATGCTGTCGATGGAAGGCATCGACAACACGACCTACTACCGGCAGGTTGCGGACAGTCCCCGCTACTACATGGATTACACCGGTACTGGAAACACACTCAACGTGTCTCATCCGCAGGTGCTGATGCTGGTGATGGATTCGCTGCGTTACTGGGTTACGGAGATGCACGTCGACGGCTTCCGCTTCGATCTGGCAAGCACGCTGGCCCGCGACGAAGAGGGCGTCCAGAAGCTCTCAAGCTTCTTCAACGTCATCCACCAGGATCCCATCCTGCAGTCCGTGAAGCTGATTGCAGAGCCGTGGGATGTGGGCGAGGGTGGCTACCAGGTCGGCAACTTCCCGGTGCTGTGGGCAGAGTGGAATGGCAAGTACCGCGACACGGTGCGTCGCTTCTGGAAGGGCGACGAGGGCTTGCTGTCGGACTTCGCCTATCGCATTACCGGCTCCAGCGATCTGTACCAGAACGACGGGCGCAAGCCGTATGCCTCCATCAACTTCATCACCGCTCACGACGGCTTCACGCTGACGGACCTGGTCAGCTTCAACGAGAAGCACAACGAGAACAACGGCGACAACAACACGGATGGCGCCGATAACAACGACAGCTGGAACATGGGTGCGGAAGGTCCGACGGACGATCCGGCCATTAATGAATTACGTGAACGTCAAACGCGTAACTTTCTCACAACGTTGATCTTGTCTCAGGGTGTTCCGATGATCTGCGGTGGAGACGAAGTTGGCCGTTCGCAACGCGGAAACAACAACGGCTACTGTCAGGACAATGAGATCACCTGGTATGACTGGAAGCTGGACCCGCCCCGGCAGCGCCTCATGGAATTCACAACCAGGCTGATTGAACTGCGTGCCAAGCATCCGAACCTGCGCCGCAAGAAGTTCTTCCAGGACCGCACCATTCGTGGCTCCCTGGTAAAGGACATTGCCTGGTACGGCACGGGCGGTGACGAGTTCCGCGACGAGGACTGGAATGCCGACTGGCAGAGGTCGCTGGCGTTCATGCTGAACGGACGGACACTGGGTGTCAGCGATGACGATGGAAACCCCGTCACCGACAACAGCTTCCTGCTGATGGTGAACGCCGCACACGATGGCGTGGAATTCACGCTGCCACCGCCGCCCTCCGACACACCCTGGCACCAGGTATTGGATACCCAGAACATCGATGACCCGTTCGCGCCGGAGACCCTCGGCGAGAAGGTGATCCTGGGCGGCCGATCGATGCGTGTCTTCCGCGACGGCAAGCCGTAGAGGCAAGCGCAGTGAGGATCCCACTCATGACGGTGAAGCTGTCAGGAGTGCGGCACCCGCTCTCGGCAGCAACGATAGAGCGGGTGCCCTGTCCCTACGCGAACCGAACGTGGGGGATTCCGCGAACCGTTGACGATCCTCCGCACCGCAGTTACCGTATGACGGCAGCCCACCAGCAGCGCCGGGAGTTTCCAAAAGATGAGCCTTCGCTTCGCCCTGCCCCTAGCCCTTGTCCTGACCAGCACAGCCGCCGTCGCGCAGGCACCCGCAGCTCCACCGCGTCCAGCACCCCGGCCGGACACCGGCTCGACGGCTGAGCTGAGAGAAAAGACCGTACCCAGTCCGGACACGCGCCCGCAGAGTATCAAGGATGGCGTGCAGCTCCAGAAGCCACAGCTACAGGACTATGTGGCCATGCTCGACAACATTCCACGTCACGCACTGGCAAAGCCGAAAAAGCCAAGAAAGGTGCTGCTGCTGGCGCATGCGGCCGGCTTTGTGCACTCGTCGATTCCGATCGCGGCAGAGGCCGTGAAGGCGATGGGCGAGGCTACCGGCGCGTATAGCACCACCATCACCTTCGATCCCGCGGACATCAACGCGGCGAACCTGGCGAACTATGACTTGATCTTCCTCGACAGCACAACGCTGAATTTCCTCGATGACCCGAAGGATGCTGCAGCGACGGAGGCGCGCAAGAAGGCGCTGCTGGACTTTGTGCGTGACGGCAAAGGTCTGGCGGGCATTCATGCGGCGGGAGACTCGTACCATACGTCTCCGCCACGCGGTTCGACCGAAGCACCGACTGGCACATGGCAGGACTTTGACACCATGATCGGTGGCTACTTCAAATTTCACTGGCTCTTCCCGCAGCCCATCACCGTGAAGATCGACGATCCGAAAAGTCCCCTGACCGCCATGTTCCACGGCCAGGAGTTCACCGTGCATGACGAGATCTACACCTTCGTGCAGGACTCCTTCTCACGCAAGCGGGTTCACGTTCTCACCAGCCTGGACTACGCAAAGATGAGCGACGTCGACAAGGCAAAGGAGACGCCGGCGACCAAGCGTACGGACGGCGACTACGCGCTGAGCTGGATCCGCCACGAAGGCAAGGGCCGCGTCTTCTACGAGGCACTCGGCCACAGCGAACACATCTACGCCACAACGCCGATCATGGAACACGTCCTCGCCGGCATCCAGTACGCACTTGGCGATCTGCCAGCAGATGACAGCCCAAGCGTGAAGTAGCCAACCCCGTCATCCTGGGCGAAACGAAGCGCAGCGGAGTGCAGTCAAGGACCGCATTTCGCCGACGGCGCCACAAAACCGATCGGCAGTCCGACCCAGGTCTGTGGCACCGAAAACGGAAATGCAGGTCTTGCGACTCCGCTGCACTCCGCTCAGGATTTGGCGGTGCCTGAAGAGGATTTTAAGAAATCTTCTGCAAGTACCCAAGAATCTCAGGGTTCGTCCACTGCTGGGGCCCAATGAACTTCCGGCGAATCATCCCGCCCCGGTCGATCAGGAAGGTCTCGGGCGGGCGGACCGATCCATATTTCAGGTTCGCGCCTTCCATACCGGTACGGATGCTGAGGATGCTCATGTCGTACTGTTTCAGGAATTTGGCGTAAGCTGCCGGATCGTCGTCGATCGAGACGGCAAGAACCTGTACGTCGGGCCGGGCTCTCTGAAGGGCCTGCAGACTAGGCAGTTCATCGATGCAGGGCGCACACCACGTTGCCCAGAAGTTCAGGACAACCACCTTGCCCCGGAACTGGCTTAGGCGGACGCTTTGCGATCCGTCCTGGATGGTGAAGTCGGGCGCAGTTTCCGCAATCTGCTGCGGATGGTCACCACGATTGCAGCCCGTCAACAGCAGGGCAGCGGCCAAAGCAAAACGCAGCGTCGCAGAAACTCTCACGCTTCCTATAATACGGAGGCGCATGCCAGACGAGTCCAGCACTTCCCAACCCGAGCACCAGACCACCGACCGCGTCGCTCCAGCGCCGGAACTTGACCTTCGTTTTGACGGCAGCCCCTCTGCCTCCAGCTTGCGGCGGACCGCACCCGTCCTCCACATCGAGGAGGACGAGCCGTCAACGCACACCCTGACCGTCCTGATTCCGGCTCGCAATGAGGCTCACAACCTGCCTGGCTGCCTGGACTCTCTGGTCAGGCAATCCGAACCTGGATTCGTTCTGGGGGAGCAGTGGCACATCCTGGTCATTGACGATAATTCATCGGATGAAACGTCTCAAATTATAGCGACATTTGCCGATAAGTGTAATGGTATCATGGCTTTAAGCGCTCCTTCGCTGAAGAGCGCTACCCGCGGTCTCACAGGCAAAAATGCTGCACTCTGGTTTGGCGCCTCGCAGCCACTGGCGCACACTGCGAAATGGCTCCTCTTCACCGATGCCGACACCCTGCATGAGCCGGGCAGCACCAGCCGAGCCATAGTCGAAGCCGAGCGCCACGAGCTCGCCATGCTGAGCTACTCGCCACGACAGCTCGTTGCCAACTTCGCGCAGCGAGCGCTGATGCCACTTATCTTCTCCGAGCTCGCAAGCACCTATCCACCAAAGAAGGTCAGCGACCCATCGAATCCCATCGCCGCGGCAAACGGCCAGTTCCTGCTCGTCCGTCGGCAGGCCTATTTTGATGTGGGAGGGCACATGGCTGTGGGCTCGTCCGTGCTGGAGGACGTAGCACTCGCCAGGCTGTTGAAGCGTCGCCACCCCATCCGCCTGCGCTATGCACCGGAGGCGGTCAGCGCCAGAATGTATGCGTCCACACCGGAGATGATCGAGGGCTGGACGAAGAACCTCGCACTGCTCTTCGGCAATCCGCTGATGATGGCAGCCATCGCATTGCTGAACTTCGTTCTCCTTCTGGGCCTGCCACTGTTGCCACTCCTGATGCCGAATCTCGTCGTCTGGCAGGCGCTCGCCGTCTTCATCGTCTGGCTGCGCGTGCTGCTGCGCTACTTCTCACGAGTCGGACAATCGCACGCGCCCTTTCTTGATCGCATCCTTACGGTCATGGCACTGCCTTTATTCGCGGCCCTGTTGTTCCGCTCCTGGCAGAACGTGAAGATCGCGAAGGCAGTCACGTGGAAGGGAAGAGAGTACACGACCTAGCGACCCTTGGGGCCGTAGACTCATCCAATACGACAATGATTTACCTGACACGCAAAGCCGAGTTCTCCTCCGCCCACTTCTATCGCAACCCCGCGTGGAGCGAGGAGAAGAACCGCGAAGTGTTTGGCAAGTGTGCCAACACGAACGGGCACGGCCACAACTACACGCTCGAAGTCACGGTCGGCGGCGAAGTCGATCCCGTCACCGGCTTTGTCGTCGACCTGAAGCTGCTGAAGGACATCCTGGAACAGGAGGTGGTCAGCGTCTATGACCATCGCCACCTGAACCACGAAGTTCCAGAGTTTGCGAATGTCGTGCCGACTACGGAGAACATCGCGGTCGCGATCTGGCGGCGCCTCGATGGCAAGATCCCGAACGCGAAACTGCAGCGTGTGCGTGTCTACGAAATGGACGATCTCTTCGCCGACTTCTACGGCGAGGGCGTGAACGATCTGCCTGCGGATCGTGTCGCGCCAGAGTTGGTGGCCTAGATGCCGATCGCTCATTTCACTCGCCGCTACCGCTTGTCGGCCTCTCATCGGCTGCATGCGCCCTGCCTCTCGGAGGAGCAAAACCGCGACACCTACGGCAAGTGCAACAACCCGTTTGGGCACGGCCACAATTACTTCATTGAGATTACGGTAGCTGGTCCCATCGATCCGGAGACGGGATTCGTGGTCGACATGGTGAAGCTGGATGAGCTTGCGAAGCGCGAACTGACCGACCGCTTCGACGCGCAGCACATGAATGCCGATTCGGTCTTCAGTGGCGACTTTGTTCCATCGACTGAGAACCTAAGCGTCGAAGTGGAGCGGGTGTTCCGCCGCGAGGTGCCACTGCTGGATTCCATGGGCCGTCTCCAGCTACATCGTGTACGCATTGAAGAGACAAAGAACAACAGCTTCGATCTTTTGGCTCCGGGCCAGTCCGATGCCTTGATTCCAGCGCAATAAATGCACGCCCTGCAACCGATTGCATAGCCGCGCGTCTGAAAGAAGAATTATGAAAGACAGTCGACTGGAAACGAATACTGCTATTGCCGAACCAGAAGTAACACTTCACGATGCGACCACCGCAGAGCTTTACCGCGAGTTGTTACAGCGTGTCGGCGAGGATCCTGCGCGGGATGGCCTGCTGAAGACGCCGGAGCGCATGGAGAAGGCGATGACCTTCCTGACGCGCGGTTATGAGCAGAATCCGACGGACATCCTGCGCGGCGCGCTCTTCGATGTTGACTATGACGAGATGGTGATCGTGCGCGACATCGAGTTCTACTCGTTGTGCGAGCACCACATGCTGCCCTTCTTCGGCAAGGCGCACGTCGCCTACATCCCGAAGGGCAAGGTCATTGGCCTCAGCAAGGTCGCCCGCCTGGTCGATGTTTTTGCACGCCGCCTGCAGGTGCAGGAGCGCATGACGCGCGAGATCGCCGACGCGGTCGTTGAGGCCATCCACCCGATGGGCGTGGCCGTCATCCTTGAGGCACAGCACCTGTGCATGATGATGCGTGGAGTGGAGAAGCAGGGCAGCATGACCTCCACATCGGCCATGCTCGGCTGCTTCCGTGAGAGCGCGCAGACCCGCAACGAATTTCTGTCGCTCATCCGCAGACCCAGCGGCTTCTAGTGCCTCGCACCATTCGCGACGCGGTGAAGTGCGTGCACCTGCAATGCTCAATTGGTTGATAGCACGTCTTCGGCACGGGCATTGCCGAATCCGGCAGCGGCAAACCATCACGAGCAGGCGCAATCGGTGGTCTAATCGAAGACTGCAATGAATGGACTCCTGATCTTCGATAAGCCCCCCGGTCTCACCTCGCACGATGTTGTTTCTCTCGTTCGCCGCGCCACGGGGGAAAAGTCCGTTGGCCATCTGGGCACACTGGATCCAATGGCAACCGGCGTCCTTCCGTTGCTGCTAGGCAAGTGGACGCGCTTGGCCCAGTTCTTTAACGCTGCGGAGAAGCACTACACCGGCACCATCCGCTTCGGCTTCGCGACCGACACCTACGATGCCGAAGGCGAGCCCGCAGGCGAAGCGCAACCACTAACCTGCACGCTGGACCAGCTGCGCGAACTAGGAAAGCGCTTCCACGGCGAACTCGACCAGGTGCCGCCTGTCTTCTCCGCAAAGAAGATTGGCGGTGTGCCTGCGCACAAGCTGGCACGGCAGGGCAAGGAAGTGACTGTGAAGCCCGCGCGGATCACCATCCACGGCTTCGAACTCACGGGGCTCGTTGGAGACACGGCGAGCTTTACCATGCATGTGTCGGCTGGCGGCTACGTGCGGTCCGTAGCGCATGAGCTTGGCCAACTGGCAGGCTGCGGCGCGCACCTGAGTGCACTGCGCCGCGTGCAGGCTGGTCCCTTTACGTTGGCCGAAGCGATCACGCGGGAGCAACTGATCGCAGCAGTCAACGCTGGCAACGTCGAGACGCTCTTGCCCCATGCGCGTACCGTTTTGCCGGGCATGCCCGCCGTGACGGCGGATGAAGGTTCGCAGAACAAGCTCCGAAACGGCATGGCAGTCAACCTGCCGGAGTTTTCTGATGCTCCGCTCGTGCGGATATTCAAGGACCGCAACGAGCTGCTGGGCATCGGTCGCCGAGTGGCAGGTACTTTGATACAGCCCTTTGTGAATCTTGCCTGAGCGGCTACTTCTTTAGCAACGGCTTGATTAGGCCAAAAATATTCCTTGAGACCTGCTTGCAGCCTTGTGCTGTGGGGTGGATGCCGTCCTGCTGAATACTGCCGGGAACGCCGTAGACGCCTTGCAGCACGAACGGCAGAAGCGGCACTTTGTGCTTTTTCGCAAGGACCGTATACGTCTCGTTGAAGCTCTTGATATAGGGCTGGCTGTATTGCGGAGGCAGCGTGATGCCGGCCATGGCCACCTGCGTGCCGCTGTTCTGTAATTTGCTGACGATGCTGTCGAGGTTTGAGCGCGAGCTGGCTACCGGCACGCCGCGTAAGCCGTCGTTGCCGCCGAACTCCACTACAACGACCGCGGGCTTCATGGCCAGGACGCGGTCCACGCGAGCCAGTCCGTCCTTCGTCGTTTCGCCACTGATGCCCATGTTGACGACGCGATAGCGATAGCCTGCACTGTCCAGGTCGCGCTGCAGGTCGGCGGGATAGCTGCTTTCGACGTCGACACCGTAGCCTGCGGTGAGGCTATCGCCAAAGCAGGCGATGACGGGCCGCGCGTCCGTGGCGGCAGCGTCGTCGGTAGCAACCGGAGCCGCATGAGTGGTGATGGATGGCAAAGCTTTCGCGCCTCCGTTGTTGGTATCGCTTGCCGATTCGGCACGTCCCGGCTGGCAACCTGAGATCATCAGCAGGGCGCACGCGGTCATCATTGCGGCTGCCTTGCTGCTGTGCCTCAGCGGCAGGCGCTGTATCATCGTGCTCAATCCGGAACAATATCCCTGCATCATCCGTCCAACGTAGCAAAGTTTCTGAAAGCGAGTGCGAGCCTGAACCCCGAGACCTCAACCGCCAGCAGCGCCGCACCCAGCATCCGTGTGGCAGGCCTTCGCAAGTCGATCCGCAATGGCCCACGCACGATCGAAATTTTGCGCGGCATTACGTTTGATGTCACCCCGGGCGAGTTTGTCGCTATCGTCGGCTCCTCGGGTTCGGGCAAAAGTACTCTGCTGGGCCTGCTGGCTGGCCTGGACACGCCCACAGAGGGCAATGTGACCCTGCAGGGGACAGCCATTAGCTATCTGGCTGAGGACAAACTGGCCGAGGTCCGTGGCAGGCTGATTGGCTTCGTCTTTCAGAGCTACCAACTGATCCCAACACTGACCGCGCTCGAGAATGTGCTGCTACCCCACGAACTGAATGCCCCCTCGATGGAGCAGGCCGCAGGCATCGCGCGCGCTAAAGACCTTCTCGCAGCCGTTGGTTTGGCGGAACGTGCCGACCATTATCCCGTGCAGTTATCCGGCGGCGAGCAGCAGCGTGTCGCACTTGCGCGCGCCTTCATCCTACGTCCACCTATCGTCCTCGCAGACGAGCCGACCGGTAATCTCGACACGCACAACGGTGCGCACATCATGCAGTTGCTCCTTGATCTGAATCGGCAGGAGGGCACCACACTTGTGCTCGTCACGCATGATCCAGCGGTCGCAGCGCACGCAACGCGGGTGCTGACGGTTCGTGACGGGGAAGTGATCTCCGACATCTACAAAATGCCGGAGCAGGCGTAATCCGTGGCCGCGCTCTCATGGACAACTGCCGGCCGCATTGCATCGCGCGAACTGCGATCGTCACGCGGCAAATTCTTCTTCGTCATCCTCTCTGTTGCGATCGGCGTGGCGGCACTGACGGGTGTTCGCGGCTTCTCTTCGGCATTCCGACAAACGTTGCTGGTGCGCGCTCGTTCCATCCTTGCGGGCGATCTTTCTGCGCGCATGTTCCAGCAGCCCGACGCCTCCCAGGTCGCAAAGCTCGACGCTCTGAAGACCGGTGGTGTTCGGATGACGCCCATCACCGAGATGGCCGGCATGGCGACCGCTGCCAATTCTCTCGATCCGTTACTCGTTGCGCTCAAGGCCATCGACACGGCTGAGTATCCCTTCTACGGCACGGTCGAGCTGCAGCCATCCATGCCGCTGGCGCAAGCCGTTGGCGGCAACAATGTTGCGGTGGGAGAAGATCTCCTCATCCGCCTGAAGCTGCATACGGGGGATCGTATTCAGCTTGGTGACGCCACACTACGCGTCTCGGCCATTGTCCTGAGTGAGCCGGATCGCCTCTCAGGATCGTTTGCTGCAGGGCCACGCATCTTGATGACGCAGGATCAGCTTGAGAGCACGCACCTGCTGGCGCCCGGGTCGCGCGCCGGTCAGCGCTACCTGTTCAAGCTGCCGGTCAAGAATGACCGCGATGTCGCGCGGCTGAAGTCGCAGCTTGAGACGATCCTGCCTGAATCGCAAGTGACGGATTATCGCGAGACCAACCCTGCTGTGACGATGGCGCTGGACCGTGCGACGGGAGTGCTTTCGCTTGTGTCGCTGGTCGCGCTGGTGCTTGGCGCGGTGGGCGTTGCCATGGCTATGCGCACGCACCTGCTGCAGCGCATGGACTCCATCGCCATCATGAAGTCGCTGGGCGCGAGATCGTCGCACATCCTGCGTATCTATCTATTGCAGACGCTGCTGCTTGGCCTGCTCGGCGGAATTGTGGGCGTGGCGCTGGGTGTCGGCGTGCAGTTGGTGCTGCCGCTGTTGCTCGCCAGGCTGTTAGGCGTAACGCCGGACCTGCACATCGCCGCATCCGCCATCTTCGCCGGACTCGCGACCGGTCTGGTCACCACGTTGCTCTTTACGATGCCGCCGCTGCTGGACATCCGGAATGTGCGGCCTATCCTCATTCTTCGCCGCACCGTGGATGATGCGGGAGATGGCAGTGCGATCGGCGGATACCTCGCGAAGATTCGTCGCTCGGGCGCGCAGATCATTGCGGGCATCCTGATTCTGGCGGGCATCACGCTCATTGCCACAACGCTTTCCGATTCGAAAGAAGTCGGTCGGGTTTTCACGGGCGGACTTGCCGCTGTTCTGCTTGTCCTGCTGATCACGTCGACGTTGGTTCTGGCTGCGTTGCGACTCTTCCTGCGCAGGACCAGGGCTTCGATGACACCGGTTGTGCGCCACGGCCTGGCGAACCTCTATCGCCCTGGGAATCCTTCGGCGGCACTGCTCGCCGCTGTTGGCCTCGGTGTGATGCAGATTGCGACTGTCTTTTTCCTGTCGCACGCGCTGATCAGTGAACTGAAGCTTTCCACGCAACCGACCCTGCCGAATGTCTTCCTGATCGACATTGCACCGAGTGAGATCGAAGGTGTGAGTGCCCTGCTGAAGACACAAAGTTCCGTGCGTGGCACACCGGAGATGCTACCCGTGATCGCGTCGCGCATTCTGTCCGTGAACGGTACGGCCGCCGCGGACTTAAAGCTGCAGAATTTCCCGAAGCGCATGCTGCAGTCCATCTCCCTCACGTGGATCGAGAGCATGCCACCCGGCACCAAGATCGTGCGCGGCAGCTTCTGGCAACCGGGTGAGCAGCGCACACAGCTTGCGATTGGCCAGCGTATGGCGCAGCGGCTTGGCGTCGATGTTGGATCTCACATTGTCTTTGCCGCGCCGGGCGATCCCGACCACCCGGTCGACGCAACGGTTGGCGCGATCATTAAGTCAGATGGTCAGCACGCCTATTCGCGCGCGGAGTTCCTGCTGCCGCGTGCTCCGCTAGCTTTGTTGCCGACAGTTTGGTACGGCGGCGTACATGCAGATCCAAGTCACGTTGGTGAGTTGCAGCGTGCCCTGTACGCGAAGTATCCGACGGTCACGGTTATCAATGTAGCGCAGGCCATGGAGACGTTGCGCGGCATCCTTCTGCAGGTCTCGCTGGTCGTGCAGTTTCTGGCGGGCTTCTCGATCTTCGCCGGCCTTGTGATTCTCGCAAGCGCCATTGCTGGCACGCGTTACCGACGCATTCGTGAAGTTGTGGTGCTGAAGACACTGGGTGCCACACGATCACGCATTGCGACTATCTTCTCGATCGAGTTCGCGACGCTCGGCCTGATCGCGGGCTTTGTCGGATTAATCTTCGCGAATCTGACAGCGCGGATCGTGCTCGGAAAACTCGACCTCGACTATCACTTCCTGAAGTTGATCAATGTTCTTGCACTGTTTGGTGTCGCGTTGCTCACCGTAGTGACCGGATGGCTTGCCAGCTTCCGTGTGCTGGGTCAGAAGCCGTTGGAGGTTCTGCGCGAAGAGTAACGCCTAAGACAGTTGAAATCGGTAGCCGATGTAATTCTCCGTCAACAGGTATTGGGGAGTCGAAGGATTGTCTTCCAGTTTGCGACGCAGCTGACTGATGTACGTCCTCAGGTACTCCCGCTCATTACCGTATTCAGGCCCCCACACGGTCGATAGCAGCTTCTGATGTGTCATGGGACTCCCCGCGTGCTGCATCAACACATGCAGTAGTTCAAACTCCTTTGGGGTCAGGTGGACTTCCTGTTCCGCCTTGGTCACGCGGTAGCCTACGAGATCAAGGCTTATCTCGCCTATGTCGATGCGTCTGGCGGCTTCGTCCGCCGGCTTGCGGGCGCGGCGCACTGCGGCACGGATGCGTGCGGCCAGTTCCGGCAGTCGAAACGGCTTCGTGACGTAGTCGTCTGCGCCGGCGTCGAGAGCCTGGATCTTATCTTCATCGCGATCGCGCACCGTCAACACGATAATGCCCAGGCTCGGGAAGAGGCTTCGCATCTTCGCCGCAGTTTGCATTCCTCCCATGCCCGGCATATTCAGATCGAGCAAAACGACTTCTGCTATCCGGTTGCGAAGCTCATCGAGCGCGATTTCGCCATTTGATGCCCCACGCACTTCAAAGCCAAGTGCACCGAGCGTGCTCGCAACGGTGTGGCGCAGGGCCGTATCATCTTCGACGATTAACACCGAACCCTGGTGCATGAGTTCTCTCCTTAAACCGGCAGTGTGATGTAGAAGGTAGTGCCGCGATCTTTATCGCTCTGGACCCAGATGCGACCGCCGTGCGATTCGACGGCCTGTTTTGCCACGGACAATCCAATACCCGTACCCGGAGCACGATGCTGCATGGCTTCTGTACGGTAGTACCTCTGGAAGACGAGCGACTGTTCGGCTGCGGGGATAAACGATCCTTCATTGTGGACAGACATGGTGAGAGATCCCTTTGCAACATCAAAACGAACACGGATATTCGTACCATCCGTGCTGTACTTCAGCGCGTTCTCGAACAATTGCACAAGTACCATCCGAAATAGCGCGGGATCGAGGCGGACGTCAGTATCCGTTATGCCCTTGAACTGCAGTCGCGTTGTGTCATGGGCGCTTCGTAGCTCGCCAATGGCGGTCTCGATGACATCCTGCAGATGCGTCTTTTGTGTATGGAGTACGACTTCGCGACTCTCAAGTTTCGCGGTCCGCAGCAGCTTGTCCGTTAGCTCCGATAGGTAAGAAGCCTGGTTCTCGATAACATACGCCAAGTCACTCTGCAGCGCTGTCAGACTGCCAATTTCGCGCAAGCCGGAACTTGAGACAACGATAGTGGTAAGTGGGGTCTTCACGGCGTGCGCCAGGCCATCGAGCACCGTGGTCCTCAATCGTTCGGACACGGCCTGCGACTCTGCAGCAACCTCTGCCTTGAGCGAGCGGATACGCTCCAGGTGGGTAGCGGCTAGCGTTGCGACGGCGTCGGCAAGGAGTTGTTCGATTGGCCCGCGGAAAAGAATCGCACCAAGTGGGCGCATGCCGAAGCGCAGTATGCGAACGCTCTCGGACTGGTTTGGCAAGTCGTAGCTACGATCCGCGCGGAAGGATGCCTCCAGACGATCGATTGCATGAGCGCTGTCGCCTGCGAAGGTGAAGCTCGCCTCGCGAGCGCTCCACAACGCAACGCCTGTCAGGCGAAGTCTTTCCTGTATCAATGCACACAACTGCGTTTCGACAGAGCTTCTCCAGTCGACTAGCAACGCACTTCGTGACAACTCATACAGAGCACGCTGCTGCGCTTCGGAACGATAAAGATCATCCGACTTTGCGCGGATCCGGCGGGACAGGTGACTGATCAGCAACGAGACGACCGCAAACGCGATTAAAGCGAAGACGTCCTGCTCAGAATCCACACTGAAAGCAAAACGCGGTTCTGTGAAGAAGAAATCGAGTCCCAGCGTTGCACACACAGCAACTGCAATCGCCGCGCGGAAACCTGCTCTCCAAGCCACAAAGACCGTCAACAGCATGTAGAGCGGGATCGAAACTGCCGGCTCCAGCGCGTGATGGAGGCTGACAAAACCGGATCCCAGGACGAGTACGCATCCGCCAAGTGCCCATGCGAACGACCTGAACGGAAGAGCCTTCATATAAGTCCTGCAGCTGAGCGTATTCGCTGCGCGCATAAGAATTCAGTAAAAGTGGCCGCCTCAAATCTTTATGCCTTCTTCAGGCCTTAAGCCATGGAATGAATTTGTCCGGCTGATGCCGGGTGGGAGAGGTCCATGACGAACAAGGGAGATTTGGGCACACAAGGTCTGGAAGTTAAGAAAGATCAGTTGCCAACAGCCGTCTCACGTATTCGCTATCGCGTGCGTGCGAAGTGCGACAAGGTGGGAAGGCCGCAGCCGCACGCGAATTCCATCAAAACGGCTACTGGCGCACTCTTGCTGGCGCTCGCATGCTCGGGCGCTGGGTTCAGTCAGTCCACCTTTGGAACGGTGCGGGGAACCGTGCAGGATAGTACGGGCTCCGTCGTTCCGGGCGCGCTGGTAACAATTCACTCGATGGCCGAGAATACCGACCGAACCATCACCACGAACGATGCCGGCGACTTCAGCATCGAGAATCTCAAACCCGGCGAGTACCGGGTTGTTGTGCATCATGATGGATTCGCGGATGCACTTGTCTCCGCCGTAACGCTTGCGGCTCGCCAGGAACTTCGCGTGCCGGTGTCCTTGAAGGTCACGTCTGACAATACGACGGTCGATGTGCAAGCGGACAGCATAGCCATCAACACGGAGAATGGAACGATCAGCGATGAGAAGAGCAATGTACAGCTGACGCAACTGCCGCTGAACAACCGCGCAACGTCGACCAGCCCGTTGGGTGCGCTCGGACTATCTTCGAATGTTCAGACCGACAGCCAGGGGAACATCGCTGTGGGGGGCGCAAGTTCGTCTATGGTGAACTTCTCCGTGGACGGTATCTCCACTGCCAACGTACGGTCGAACGGGGCCCTGCAGGATGCTTACCCGTCTCAGGAGGGCATCGCGTCTATGAAGGTAACGGCCTTCAATAACAGCGCGGAGTTTTCACAGGTGGGCGACGTGACCTTCATCACGAAGAGTGGCGCAAACAGCGTGCATGGCAGTGTCTTCGAATACCTGCAGAACGACGCGCTGGACGCCTCTCCTTACGGCTTCAGTGGAAAGGCACCGAAGCGCTTCAATACCTACGGCGCTTCACTTGGAGGACCGATCGTCATTCCGCACCTCTACAACGGCCACAACCGCACATTTTTCTTTGTAAGCTATGAGGCCAACCGCCGCACCACGTCTGTCGCACAGCAGTTTCTGGTGCCGACCCCTGCGGAGCGCGGTGGCGACCTGACTGCTTTGCAGGGACCGGTCATCGCATCGAATCGCATCAGCGCAACGGCCAAGGCTCTGTTGGACTACTACCCTCTGCCGAACGTCGCGGGGCAATCGAACTATAACTACGAGCATTTTCAGGCAACGCCCTCTCGGACAGACGGTGCCGATCTTCGCATCGACCAAACGATCAATGCGAAGCAGTCACTGTACGCGCACTTCAGCCGAAAGAACATCACGCAGAATCAGGCGAATGCCTTGCTGCCCAACGACGTGGGTAGCATCCACAACCGTAGCTTCCTCGTCTCACACACGACTACGATCACGCCGCGCCTGCTCAATGAGTTCCGATTTGGCTTCACGGATGTGAATACAGCTGTAAATTTCGGTATCAAGGGCGCAGATGCTCTAACGCAACTGGACCTGCAAGGCGTGGACATCAGCCAGCATCCGGACACAAACGCCTTTCCCACCTTTAATTTCAACAGTGGTACCGGCTTCACGGCGATTGGACGTGACAAGACCGGCGTCACAAAATCTCGTACGATGCAGTTTTCAGATAATGTCACCTATTCGATGGGTAAGCACACCCTGAAAGCAGGCGTGGATGTGCGTCGTGTGCAGTATCAGGACGTTGAGCTGTTCCTGCCGTCAGATGATTTCGGTCAGTTCACCTTCCAGTCGACCTTCACTGGAAATGCTTTCGGAGACTTCCTCATTGGCGCGCCGACGAATATCTTCTTTGCCGTCTCCAGCCCTGACGTCGCAGGCAAGGCATGGCAAACGAGCTTGTTCGCACAGGATGAGTTCCAGATCACGCCGAAGCTCACAGCAAGCTACGGAATTCGCTGGTCTGTCCTGCCTGCCTTCCGTCTCGACGGCGGTAATGCTGCCAATTTCGATCCGCGGACAAATTCTGTGGTTGTTCCAGATCAGTTGGCAGGCTATCTCTCAAGGAACCATCTGCAGTCGTCGAACCTGGCATTCCAGCAATCCTTCAACGCTTGCAACCTGGGGAACACCTTACTCCCGTGCAGTAACTACATCACGGCAAGTCAGGCGCATCTACCGCAGAGCCTTCGTAACACCTTCTTCGGGAACGTGCAGCCCAGGATGTCATTTGCGTATCGGCCCTTCGGCGATACGAAGACGGTCGTGCGCGCGGGATTCGGTATCTTTACGATGACGAACCTTGGACCTCTGTCCTTCAATAACAGTGGCAATCCGACGTCGAATCTACACACGTACACCAATTCGCTGGTGACCGATGCGAGTGGGACACACCCGGCGATACAGTTTCCCGAGACCTCGCCGTCTTCCGTGGCAGTTCAGTATGGCGGCGGCAGCCTGGATCAAGGCGTCGATCCAAACTACCGCGATCCTCAGTCAAATCAGTGGAACGTAACAATTGAGCGTCAGCTCTCTCATTCAGACATACTCCGTACCAGCTACGTCGGCATGCATACGTACCGGCTAAGTATCACCGGCGACCTCAACCAACTGCCGGCCAGCACGACGCCGTATCAGACAACTGCGGCAAGCCCGTATGTGGATCCTCGGTCTCCTTATAGGAATTGGTTCGAACTCTTCAGCACGTTCAACGCGGGCAAGGCAAAATACACCGCGTTCGAAGTGCAGGAGACTCACACCACATCAAAGGGCCTGTACATCGATGCAAGCTATACGCTCGCGAAAAATCTTGCGGACAATCAAGGGGATACCCCGTCGGCATTTGCTGGTGAGGTGAATTATGGCATCCCGATCGCCGATCGCTTCCATGTGGGCAGCGCCTATGGGAATGTCTCGGGAACTCGACGTCACCGGGCATTGATATCTGGCGCTTATCAGCTTCCTGTTGGCCCGGGGCATGCCTACCTGACCTCCGGATGGCTAAGCCACCTGGTTGGCGGGTGGGAACTGAATACCGTGTCGCTGCTGGAGTCGGGGTCATTTCTGACGCCAAGCATCAGCGCCGGCGGTTGCCAGCTTGCTACAAACCCGGATGGTAGTTGCCCGGCCCTGGCGAACGGCTTACCTGCAACGAATGATCAATCCAACACCAATGTCGTCAATCGCGGCGCGACGCTACGGCCGGATGTGATCTCTCGCGATCTGTACCGCGGGCAGTCGCGAGGACAGTTCTTCAACCTGGCTGCTTTCGCTCCAACACCGATCGGTGCGGGACGTTTCGGCAATGCAGCCGTTGGCATGTTGCAGGGACCAGGAACGATTGCGGTCAGCCTTGGCACAGCAAAGACGACACAGTTGCGGGAAGGCATCCGCGTGCGTTTCGAATGTAGCTTCACAAACGTGCTGAACCACACGAACTTCGCGCCACCCGCGACGCAGGTCGATAACCCTTCCACGTTCGGTGTGCTGAGCGCACCGCAGGCGGCGGAGAATGCTGGCAATCGAACAGGCCAAGCCGCGTTACGGATCGACTTCTAGAGCGAGTGAAAGAACGAAGAGCCGCGATGGATTTCCGTCGCGGTTTTTCTTCTTTTTGCTTATGGACTTTTGATGACTTTCTTACGGCTTCTTTAGGCCCCGAAGCCTAGCATTCTCCATGGCACCGCAGGATACACAGCCCCCTGAGGATGCTGGACGGAGAAGTATGAGAAGCACAAAGCTTACAAAGCTGGCGCTCTACGCGACAGTTGCAACGACAGCAATCTTTCTGCAATACCCCGCAAACATGACGGCGCAGACAGCCGCCAGTCCTATCAGCAGTTCTCTCGTTGCTTTCAGCACAACATCTGGATCCCCCATTGACCCTGAAAACGAGCAGAAGCAGGGCAGTCCTGTGGTGGGTGAGGTTCCTCGGAACGGTGACAATTTCTTCCGCCGACTTGTCCACTTCTATGGTCAGGACTGGACCGGTACGTTGCCCTCCGCTCCCCCAGCCCCGCGCCGTGCTCTGGATGGGCCGCTGGACTCATCGCCCTTTCCCAGCTCTGACTGGGGCTATGGCGGCTCCCCACTGATCGGTGTGCCTGACTCGAATGTCTACCCGTTGATGACGGCGCTACAACTTCAGAACTCTCGCACGAAAATCTATGGGTGGGTCGCACCGAGCTTCAACGCAAGCACGTCCAGCACGAACAACTTCCCGGTCTCTTATGACGTCTTCCCCAACAGCATTGTGCTGAACCAGGCTGTGATTTATGTCGAGCGTCTACCAGACACGGTGCAGAAAAAGCACTTCGACTTCGGCTATCACTTTACCGCCCTTTATGGCAACGATTATCGCTTCACTACCGCGAAGGATTACTTCAGCCAGCAACTGTTGCAGAAGAATCGTCGCTATGGTTTTGATCCCGTCCTTGAATACGCCGACCTGTACTTCCCTGTAAAGGAAGGTCTCAACATCCGCATTGGACGCTTCCTCTCGGTACCGGGAATTGAAGCGCAATTGGCGCCGAACAACTACAACATGACGCACTCATTGCTCTACACCATCGATCCCTTTACCGATACCGGGATCTTCGGAACGCTGAAGCTCAGCAAGCAGTGGCTGGTGCAGCTTGGTGTCTCAGCCGGGCATGACGTTGCGCCGTGGTCGGATGATCGAAAGGCGTCGGGTATTGCCTGCCTGAACTACTCGACCGCGACCAACCACGACAACTTCTACGCTTGTGCAAATGGCATCAATGATGGGAAGTACGCCTACAACAATCTTCAGGACTACGATTTGACCTGGTATCACCGCTTCAACGCCAAGTGGCACATGGCGACGGAAGCCTGGTACATGTACGAGCGCGAGGTCCCGAATGTCGCAGGCAATGTGTCCAATCCCGTAGCCACAGAAACAGGCGCGAATGGCGCCATGTGCGCAGTTGGCCAACTGCGTTGCACTGCGCCTGAGTACGCGATTGTGAATTACATCAATCGTGAGATCACTCCAAAATTGTCCGTAGGCTTTCGGTCCGACCTTTTGAATGACAAGAAAGGCCAACGCACAGGCATCGCGGGCAAGTACACAGAGAACACCCTGTACGCGACGAAGTACATCGGCAGCACCGTAATCCTGCGTCCGGAGGTCCGCTTCGACCACTCGTGGGACAGGCCCGGTTACAACGCCGGGGCGGCGCGCAACCAGTTCTTTGTGGGCGCGGACCTGATTTATAAGTTCTAACGGAGGCGCGGGAGACCTGAGGCCCTTTTAGGTTTCCTGCGCACCTCTTTATGCCTCCCTGATGTTCCTTCTTCGAAGATGAAGGAGACGGCAACACGCCCACCGGCACTTGAGACCGGGGAAAGTCTTCACGATGTCCAGCCTTGTCTTTGTCGACATCCTTGCGTACGGCGGAGCAATTCTCGGGGTTCTGCTGCTCTGTCTCATCGGACTGATGCTGGTGCGTCCCGGCAGTGCAGCCACCTGTCTCTCTTTCCTGATTGGAGACGAACGCGCCGTGGAATGCGTGCGGGAGGGGAGTTACAAAGCGAGCCGCGCGCGGGCGTGTGGAAGCTTGTTTCTCCTCTTCGCATCCTTCATCGCCATTTGTCTTGTCCGTGCATTTCAGCACTTGTAAGAGGGAACAATGTTCGACGGGAAACTGCATAAGACCTCCGAGATCAAACGTGGAAGTGGTGAGCGAATCTTCTTGGCCTTCGCTGGCAGGCGGCACCGGTCAGATCGCCTGGACTACCCTGCGAAGTTTGATCTGCGAGGAGAACTCATCGGCATGCTGATCATGGCGGCATTCGCCGCAATGATTCTCATCGTTCTTTGGCGCCACTTCTCTGTAACCCATTAATAGCTGGAAGCGTTCCCGGGAGGCGCTTTGTATGTCCCCAAGGTTTGAAATGCACGAGGACTGGGCTCACCTGACGGCGTGGGCTGGCGTTGTGTCCTCTTTGGCGACGGTCACTTCGATCAAATCGATGGCTTCATTCAAGAGCTCCAGCGCGCGGAGCAGGTTTCACCCCGTCATCAGGATTTCACCCAGGACAGGACATCGCGAGATCGTATGGATGCGCGAAGGTTTGATCCCTTCGTATGCGTGCGATGACCGTGGAGCAGAACACCGATCGGAGGCACATGCTGAGGCGATGACCTGCGACTCGTGCTTTCGGAGCGCTTTCCTGCGGCGGCGTTGCCTTATCCCGGCCAGCGTACTGAATGAGCAACGTCATCTAGGCACAGACATCGAGCAGCAATGCTCGTTCGCACTGGAGTCCGGTGAACTGTTCGCAATTGCCGGCGTTTGGGAGACGTGGACAAATGATCAAGGCCACGCGATTCAGAGCTTCGCCGTTGTAACGACGCTGGTTACACCGGTATTGCGCACTCTCTTCGATCGGATGCCAGTGATCCTTACCGATTCCACCGATCAGGAGCGCTGGCTTCGTGCGTCGAAGGAGCACGAACAGCCACCCGTGGATCTGATGCATCCACTCACGTCTGCGCAGTTGCGTCACTGGAAGATGGTGCCCGGGCCTGTCGACATGCAACTCGACATGAGCCCTCACGCCACAAACATACATTCGTCTTCCCCTAGAACGTCGAGCCCGTCCGAACCCTGACAAGACGTCAGGATCGAACGGCCTCCGGCGACATGGGCGTTCGGTGCTATGGCCACTACAGGTACCAAGGGATGTTTACAACAACAATCCTGCGATTGCCACGGACCAGGAGAAGCAGCTTCAACATCTGTGTCCGCTGATTATGTAGTAGATTCTCCCACCAGTGCTTCACGACAAGCTCAGGTATGAGCACGGCGATCTTCCGGGTTGGGTACTCCTTTTCCAGGCTCAGGATGTAGTCCATCAAGGGCGTGATTACCGTCCTGTAAGTGCTCTTCACTTGGACCATCTGCGGCACTGGGCCATCATGCGCGCGGATGGGCGCCATGACCATGTGCTCCCAGGTCTCATCGAATCCACTGTCCGTATCGGTTTCTACAGTGACGATCTTTACTTCCTGACTCATGACCAGACCGAAGCGGACAGCCTTTTCGGTGATCTTGTCCCAGCGTGCAACGGGGATCACAACCAAGGGCTGCTCAAGGTCTGTAAAGCGAAGGGGCTCGGGATCTGCCGTCTCGTGATTGATACGGGTGTAGTGACGCTTGATGCCGTGCATCAGCCAGATAATGGCGGGGACCAGCAGAGCTGTGATCCAAGCGCCGGAGGTGAACTTCGCCACCAGGACGACGATAAGAGTAACGCCCGTAGCCACCGCGCCGAGACCATTCAGGAACATTTTGATGCTCCTATGCTTCGCTTCGGGATGCTTCATCCAATGGCGGACCATACCTGCCTGGCTCAAAGTGAAGGCAAGGAATGCTCCGATCGCATATAACGGGATCAGCCGATCCGTGACGCCGTTGAAGATGATGAGCAGCAGCGCCGTGAAGCCAGTGAGCGCATAGATGCCGTGCGAGAAGAGGAGGCGCCGTCCACGCAGCAGGAAGACCCGCGGCATGTAGTCCTTCAGAGCGATTGCACGAGCCATGCGCGGGAAGTCCGCGAAGGCAGTGTTTGCGCTGAAGCTCAACGCGGCGAGAACGCTGCCCATCGTAAGGAAATAGAACCATCCACGCCCGAAGACCGCCGCAACTTCAATTGAGAGCACGCTCTGATATGCAGCATCATTGGAGTCCATGGCGGTAACACCGTACGCGCGGGCCACGTAAGCCAGTCCGGCAAGCATGATGAAGAGCAAACCGATGATGACGGTGAGCGCCTGGTTCGCCTTCCTGGACTTCGGTTCTTTGAAGGCGGTGACTCCGTTGGAGACGGCCTCCACGCCGGTCATAGCAGCGCAGCCGCTTGCAAATGCCTTTAGCAACAGCCAGATCGTGACGTACTGCATGGTTGCTGAGATGGGTGGCGGCGGCGCAGAGACGGGAATCGGATGACCATGTGCGGCATAGGCATGCCAAATCCCCACGCCAACCGTTGCAAGGAGTGTTCCAACGAATAAGAACGTCGGCAGCATAAATACGAAGCCGGATTCTTTCACGCCGCGGAGATTGATGACCACAATAACAATCAGGATCAGCAGGCACAGGGTGAGCTGGTGCGGATGCAGACGAGGGACCGCGCTGACAAGGGCCGTCACGCCTGCGGACACGCCAACCGCTGCGGTGAGGATGTAGTCGATCATCAAGGCGGCAGCAGCGAGCAGACCCGCACCGTCCCCAAGATTTTCACTCGCCACGGTGAAGGATCCACCGCCGTTCGGGTACGCTTCGATGGTTTGCCGGTAGCTGAAGTACAGGATGGCCAGCAGCACAAGGATCGCGCCGAAGATGGGCAGCAGATGCTGCTGCACGCCGAGCAGTCCAAGCGGGATGAGTATGGCCATGGCTTGCTCAGGCCCGTAAGCGGCGCTGGTAAGTCCATCCAGACCGAAGATCGGAATGCCCGCGGCTACACCAATGTGTTCATTGTGCGCATCGCTTGTTGCGAGGGGCTTTCCAAGAAGCAGGTCGAACAATCTCATGCGAAAAAAGCCTCGATGACCGGGAGAGGTCAAAGGGTATTAGAGCGTAGATCCGCATAAGAAAGTCGTAAAGATAGGGCTTTGCCTTTGATGCAGTGGATATCGCGATGGTGGAAGTGCTGCGTGGCCGCCGCGTGCAGCGGCCAAACAGCCTCAGCGGCCCTGGTCCAATGCAAGATTCAATTGCAACACATTAACGCGCGGCTCACCGAGCAGACCGAACTGGCGCGGAATAATGCTTTTCCTGACTATCTGCGTCACCTCGACTTCGGGTAGGTGTCTCTCTCTTGCCACGCGTGGCACCTGGTAGAGCGCGGCGGCAGGAGACAGGTCAGGATCAAGACCGGATGCGGATGCGGTGACGAGGTCGATCGGGACAGGAGCGCCGTTTGATTCTGCCCTTGTGCTGACGCCGACACGATCGATCAAGCTCTTGTTAGATGGTCCAAGGTTCGACCCACCGGAGTTTGCTGCGTCATACCCTGCGCCGGCGGCCGAAGGCCTGCTATGAAAATAGCGGGCGCCAGTGAAAGGCTGACCGATCAGACGGGAGCCAATAGCTTCGCCGTTTCGCTGGATCAGTTGACCATCCGCCTTATCACGAAAGAGCAGGTGCGACAGACCGGTAATGGCAAGCGGGTAGGCAATTCCGAGCAGGACTGCGGTGATGACGGTGTACAGGCAGGCGGTAATGATGTGTTTCTTCATGAGGGTGTCCTAGGCAAGGTGCATTGCGGTGACGAGCATGTCGATGAGCTTGATGCCGATGAAGGGCACCACAATGCCGCCGACACCGTAGACCAGCAGGTTGCGTTGTAGCAGAGCTGCGGCAGACAGAGGGCGGTACGAAACTCCCCGCAGTGCCAGCGGAATGAGCCCTACGATGATCAGAGCGTTGAAGATGATGGCGGACAGCACGGCGGACTCCGAGTTGTGCAGATGCATGATGTTCAAGGCGTTCAGAACAGGGAATACACCCGCGAACATGGCTGGGATGATGGCGAAGTACTTCGCCACATCGTTCGCGATGGAGAAGGTCGTCAAGGCACCACGCGTCATCAGCAACTGCTTGCCGATGGCGACGATCTCGATCAGCTTCGTCGGATTGCTGTCCAGATCGACCATGTTGCCGGCTTCCTTTGCAGCCTGCGTGCCGGAATTCATGGCAACTCCTACATCTGCCTGCGCAAGTGCGGGTGCGTCATTCGTCCCGTCGCCTGTCATCGCGACGAGCTTTCCTTCCGACTGCTCACGCTTGATCAGATCCATCTTGTCTTTGGGCTTTGCCTCGGCAAGGAAATCATCCACGCCGGCCTCGCGCGCGATGGCTGCGGCGGTCAGCGGGTTATCACCCGTAATCATGACGGTGCGGATGCCCATGGCACGCAACTGCTCGAAGCGCTCCTTCATGCCGCCCTTTACGACATCTTTCAAATGGATGACGCCAAGTACCCGGCCATTTTCAGCGACGACCAGTGGCGTGCCGCCGCTGTTGGCGACCTGCTCGACGGCACTGCGGACCTCGTCGTGCATGGCGCTGCCATGCTCCTGGAGATAGCGTGCAATCGCATCCACGGCACCCTTGCGGATGCTGCGGCCGTCCACCTCAATGCCGCTCATCCGTGTGGTCGCAGAGAAGGGAACGAACTCTGCGTTCATCTGCCCAAGTTCGCGTCCGCGAAGACCGTACTTCTCCTTTGCGAGCACCACGATGGAGCGGCCTTCCGGCGTCTCATCCGGCAGGGATGAGAGCTGTGCCGCGTCGGCCAGTTGTTCGGCGGAGACTCCGGGTGCAGGGATGAACTCCGATGCCTGGCGATTTCCAATGGTGATGGTTCCCGTCTTGTCGAGCAACAGTGTGTTGACGTCACCGGCTGCCTCCACTGCACGGCCGGATGTGGCAAGTACGTTGTGCTGCACCAGGCGATCCATTCCCGCGATACCAATGGCTGAAAGGAGTCCGCCAATCGTAGTCGGGATGAGGCACACGAGCAACGAGATCAGTACAAAGACTGTCTGAGGTGCACCGGAGTACTGCGCGAATGGCTGGAGTGTAACGACGGCCAGCAGGAAGATGATCGTCAGTCCTGCGAGCAGGATATTGAGAGCGATCTCGTTAGGAGTCTTCTGCCGCTCGGCGCCTTCGACCAGTGCAATCATGCGATCGAGGAACGTCTCGCCTGGGTTTGACGTAATGCGCACCTGGATGACATCGCTGAGCACGCGTGTTCCGCCCGTGACAGCCGAGCGATCACCGCCAGCCTCACGGATGACCGGAGCCGACTCCCCCGTGATGGCGGATTCGTCTACGGACGCAACACCCTGAATGACTTCACCATCCCCGGGAACCATCTGCCCGGCAACCACGCGAACGACGTCGTTGAGGCGAAGCTGCGAACTTGGGATCTCCTCCACTTCGCCGCTCTTGTTCACGCGGTAAGCCGTCGTCTCTGACTTGGCGAGGCGCAATGCATCCGCCTGGGCCTTACCTCGGCCCTCCGCCATTGCTTCCGCGAAGTTCGCAAACAACACTGTAAACCAGAGCCAGAGCGTGATCTGCACGTCGAAACGGAAGTGGCCGGTGTGCGTTGCAACGTTATGAATGAGCAGAATCGTGGTGAGCACACTGCCGATCTCCACAACGAACATGACGGGATTCTTCATCATGCCGCGGGGATGCAGCTTCACCAGGGCATCGACGGCAGCCCGTCTTACAATCGCCCGATCAAATAAGGATTTCTTTTGAGTCGCCATGTCTATCTTTCCTTGTCCGCGTCAACGAACAGTTAGAACAGGTGTCCCGCGCGAAGCAGGAGGTGCTCCAGAACGGGGCCAAGGCTCAGCACCGGGAAGAACGTGAGCGCGCCAACGATCACGATCAGGCCGGTCAGCAACACCGTGAACAGCGGTGTCGTCACGGGGAAGGTGCCCGCTGTGGCCGGCGTAATCTTCTTCGCGGCAAGGTTTCCCGAAATCGCGAGCATCGGGACGATCATCAGGAAGCGTCCTGCGAACATGGCGATGCCGAGCGAGAAGTTATACCAATGTGTGTTCGCGCTCAGGCCCGCGAACGCAGAGCCGTTGTTACCTGTCGCAGAGGTGTACGCATACAGGACTTCCGACAATCCATGCGGTCCGTGATTCGCCAGTCCTGCCAAGCCAGTGGGCGTTCGAAGTCCGATGGCAGCGAGCACCAGGATGATGAGCGGAAAGATCAGGAGGTACAGCATTGCCATCTGCACGTCATATGACTCGATCTTCTTGCCCAGGTACTCCGGCGTACGACCGACCATCAAGCCAGCGATGAAGACCGCAACGATGACGAAGACGAGCATGCCGTACATGCCTGCGCCAACACCACCGAAGACTATTTCGCCCAGCAGGATGTTCGTCAAAGGAACGAGACCGCCCAGCGGTGTGAAACTGTCGTGCATGCTGTTCACAGCCCCGCAGCTTGCATCCGTGGTGACCGTGGCAAAGAGAGCAGAGTTCGCGATACCGAAGCGAACTTCCTTACCTTCCATGTTGCCGCCCGACTGCTGCAGCGAAACCTGTTGATCGACGTTCGCCAGTTGCGGATTCCCCTTCGCTTCAGCCCAAAAGACCGTGAAGACACCGGCAAACCACAGCACCGTCATGGCTGCGAGAACGGCCCATCCATGTTTCGGTGAACCCACCATCTGCCCAAGTGTGACCGTAAGTCCAGCGGGGATCAGGAAGATCGCAAGCATCTGCAGGAAGTTTGTAAGGGGCGTCGGGTTCTCGAACGGATGAGCGCTGTTTGCGTTGAAGAAGCCACCGCCATTGGTGCCCAGCATTTTGATCGCTTCCTGCGAAGCGACCGGGCCCTGTGCAATCGTCTGCGTCGTCGCGATCGATGTTTTGCCGTCCGCGCTTGTCATCTTCTGTGGCTCAAGCAGCTTCACCGTGTCATACGACTTGAGGTTCTGAACAACTCCTTGCGACACCAGCACTAGGGCGAAGATCACCGAGAGCGGCAATAGCACCCAGAAGGTGCCACGCGTCAGGTCAACCCAGAAATTGCCAAGCGTCTTAGCCTCACGACGCGCAATGCCACGAATAAAGGCAATCGCGAGTGCAAGACCCGCAGCGGCAGACCAGAAGTTATGTGTCGCCAGCCCAAGCATCTGCGTGAGGTAGCTCATACTGGTCTCAGGCACGTAGGACTGCCAATTGGTGTTCGTTGTGAAAGAAACGGCGGTGTTGAAGGCAAGGTCCGCAGGGATGCCCGGAAGATGTTGTGTGTTCAGCGGCAGGACGTGTTGCAATCTCTGGACCAGGTAGGTCAGCGTGAGGCTGGCTGCGCTGAACATCAGCATCGCGACGCCGTACTGCATCCAGTTCATCTCCTCGTCAGCGTTCACGCCGGTGACACGATAGAGCAGACGTTCAAAGGGAACAAGGACCGGATCGAGGAAGGTCCGACGACGCTCGAAGACGCTCGTCATGAAGCTGCCCATTGGCTTAGCCAGGAGCAGTACTGCCGCGATGAACACTGCAATCTGCAGCCATCCATTGAGAGACATCAGAATTTCTCCGGGCGAAGCAACGCGTAGATCAGGTAGGCCATAAGAGCGCCGGCTAGTATGAGCAGGATTAGATTCAAGACCATCAGCGGCCACCTTTCAGGCTGGCGCAGCCGCGCACGTACAGCAGGCAGGCACCGAATAGGAGCAGCAAGAGCGCTATAGCCAACACATCGAGCATGGGAATTCCTTTCGTTCGTAAGGCCCAGGAGAAGGCGAAGGCAAGTCGCTCAGACCTGTCGGGTCGCAGGGACTCATGGAGATTTGTTGAGGGGATTGCAGTGGTATCAGGCACGGTCGGGCCGTGAGGGCGTGTGAGCAGAAAGAGGCTCCACGTTTGGGCTCGTTACAGACCGCTGTGCGAGATGGTTTCTGGAATCGCCGATTGATCTGCGATGCGCGGGAGAACTCCACCTTGATCGTGAAATACGCGATTCTGGCCACTGCGGAAGACATCGTTACGGCTCCATCGCCTATTCCAATGCGAGAGCCTGTAAGAAGTCCGTAAGAAAGGCATTAAGAAGTCATAAGGAGGTCTTCGCGCCGGTCACCTTGAGCGCATAGCCGACCCATGGCTCGCTAACGATATAGCGAAGGTCCTTGTCTTCGATCTTGCGACGCAACTGCGCCACCAGCACACGTAGATTCTCTGTCTGACCGTCATTCACGGTTCCCCAAACTGCTTCTGCGAGGGAGCGATGTGTCAGGACACGATCCGGAGACTTAAGGAAGAAGTGCAGCAGATCGAATTCTTTCGGCGTCAGGTGGACGGAGTTCTGCCGCACAGAAACTGTTCGTGTACGGAAGTCCATGGAGAAGTCGCCCTCCTGCAGGGCGTCTTCAGGTTCATTCTCCGCGTCACTGACTCGGCGCAAGTGAGCGCGAACGCGTGCGAGCAGTTCCGGCATCGTGAACGGTTTGGTGACATAGTCATCTGCTCCCGCATCGAGCGCGTCCACTTTCAACGGCTCCATGTTTCGCACGCTGAGCACGATGATGGGCACTTTCGAAATCCGGCGTATCTCACGCGTCAGCGAAAGACCATCCATGACAGGCATACTCATGTCAGTGATGATCAGATCGGGCTGCAATTGCTCAAAGGCTGTGAAGCCTTCCAGCCCGTTCTTCGCGCTGACCACCTCATAACCATTCACGGTCAGGGAGGCACGCAGCATGCGCAGGATCTGCGGTTCATCGTCGACAATCAGGATGCGACTCATTCGGCATCCTGCGTGATGATATGTAGATCGACGTGCGGCGCTTCTGACATGAACTTTCCAATCGCAAGATAGTACAGATATTTACGGAAGCCACGCAGCGCGGATCGGCCGAAGATTGCCTGTGTGATGCGATGTTCCTTGACATAAGCGGCCGTGGCCATTGCAACACTACTGCCGGCTAACTGCACGATGTGCGCTCCAAGATTCTGTGCGAACTGAATGTGGGCATCGAGTGTCTGCTTTCGCTGTCCCTCGGTATCGCGATCGGCTGCAACATGCAGTACATACAGCTCACCTCCAAGCCCCTCCGCAAGGCGTGCGCCACGGGCAATCAGATCCCGCGACTGCGGGTTGGAGCTGATACATACGGCAACACGCTCCGAGACTGACCAGTGCGCGCCAAGGCGCTTGCGACGGACGTACGCATCCAGATTACGATCAACTGCCCTGGTCACTTTTTGGAGAGCCATCTCACGCAGTGCGATCAGGTTCCCCTTGCGAAAGAAATTTGCAAGCGCTCGCTCGACGCGTTCCATGGGATAGACATCGCCACGGCGCATACGGGTCGCGAGCGCCTCAGGCGTCAAATCGCTGATGACGATTTCGTCCGCTCGGTCCAGTACCCAGTCCGGTACCTGTTCCCGAACGGTGATGCCGGTAAGTGACTGGACGCGTGGTGTCAAGCTCTCGATGTGCTGGATGTTGATGGTGGAAAGGACATCGATGTTGTGCTCCAGCAGCAGGAGTACATCCTCATACCGCTTGCCGAAGCGGCTGCCTTCAACGTTGGTGTGAGCGAGTTCGTCCACCAGCACCACCTGCGGAGCGCGGGCAAGTATGGCATCGACATCCATTTCACGGAAGACGGTTCCTCTGTAGTTGAGTTCCCTTGGCGGAACTGCTTCCAGCTTGGTGCTGAGTTCCGCAGTGCCTCGTCGGCCATGACTCTCAACGACGCCAATGACGACATCCTCGCCGCGACTCCGCCGGCGGATACCTTCGCTCAGCATGCTGAACGTTTTGCCCACGCCTGGTGCGTACCCAAGAAAAATCTTGAGGCGGCCGGTCTGTTTGTCCTGGTCGCTGGAAGCGAGCCAGTCTTCCGGTGTTTTCCGCTCCGCTTCAACCATCTACAATCCACCCCATGAACTCGCGCCGCTTTCTTATGATCATTCGTTGGATCGTTTCCTTCGCGGCTCTGGCCGGAATTGTACTCGTGTACAGTCGCTGGCTCCACGTGAATCAGACCACGGTCGCGTTGACACTGGTTCTGTTGATCCTCGGATTGGCGGCTAACTTCAGCCTGCGGTATGCCGTTGCAGTCTCACTGGCTGCGACGGCAGCTTATAACTATTACTTCCTGCCGCCCATTGGAAGTATCACCATAGCCGACGCGCAAAACTGGCTTGCACTGCTCGCTTTCCTTTCCACATCCGTCATCGGCAGCAGGCTTTCGCAGCGTGCCCGCGATGAAGCGGACCAGGCGAATGCGCGACAGAGGGAAGTGGAGCTCTCTTTTCAACTGGGCCGTGAGCTGCTGCAACTTGACGACGTGGCCAATCTCGTCAGCTCCCTCCCGATGTTGATTGCGCGTGTTACCCGCGCCAACTCCGTCGTGCTCTTCCTGCTGGACGGCGATCGGTTCTTCGAACACGGTTTGCATGTCTTTTCGGGATTCGAGGTCCCTCACCTTCGACAGTTGGCGCTCACCATGACCAACGTCGAGGTCTCGGAGCAAGGTGAAGCACGCGTGCCGTTAAAAGTCGGCGTGATGCCCAGGGGGCTTGTCAGTATCCAGGGTGTGAAACTCTCCCGGGAGAGCCTTGAGACCATTGGTGGCCTCGTTTCGATCTCGCTCGACCGGGCACAGGCCCTAGAGAACGTCGCGAAGGGTGAGGCAAATCGTCAGAGTGAGCGGCTTCGTACGCTCATCATTGACTCCATTACGCACGAGCTGCGGACCCCTTTGACATCCATCAAGGGCGCAGCAAGCGCGTTGCTTGCGAATACCGACACGCCCGCGGAGGCCAGGACAGAGCTATTGCAGATCATCAACGAGGAGAGTGACCGGCTGAATCTGCTGGTCTCTCAGGCGACTGAGATGGCTCAGCTCGATGCACAGCAGGTTCACATGACCTTTCAGCAGGTCAGCGTGCAGGAAATTCTGGAGGCAGGTGGTCCGACGTGCCTGGTAGACCCATCGAAACATCCCCTGACAATCTCAAGCGCGCCCGACTTGCCACAAGTCACGGCTGATCCCGAGTTCGTTCAAAAAGTGCTTTGCAACTTGATTGAGAACGCTGAAAAGTATTCGCCGGAGGGTGCACCGATCTTCGTTTCAGCGCGGCTCACGGGTCCCTTTGTTGAAGTAAGTGTTGCCGACCGTGGTGCCGGGATCGACTCGAGCGAAGTCGCGCTGATCTTTGATCGCTTCTATCGCGGACGCAGCCACGGCGACCGCGTGGCTGGCACCGGCATGGGGCTGGCGATCAGCAAGGCGATCATCAGTGCGCACGGCGGGACGCTTTCGGTGACCAGTCAGCTGGGACAAGGTTCGGTCTTCACCTTCACGCTTCCGATTGCGAAGCTGTAGCGTGACGAACCTTTGATCTTTCTGACCGTTCTTATGCCTTTCTTATGGAGGAAGGCATGAAATGGATTATGCCGCCGGTGTTGGACTGGACCCGCGGCAGGAGAGCAATGGTCGAAGGATCAAGCGCAGGTGACCAAAGGAAGCCCAAGAGTTCCGGGGCACCGATTGTAGTCATGAAATTCGGAGGCACTTCCGTCCAGGACGCGGCTGCTATCCATAGAACGATTTCCATTGTGAAGGGAAGGCGGGATCGAGGGCTTCGGCCTGTGGTCGTAGTCTCTGCCATGGCGAAGGTGACAGACCAATTGCTTCTGGCGGCCGAGGCCGCAGCGGTAAACGATACTCAGCAGGCGATGGAAATTTCGCGGTCTCTTCGTGAACGCCATTTGGGTACGGCTGCGGATCTCGTTGGCAGGAATATCCAAGCTGTTGCGAAGGTCATCCATGAGAATTTCGACAAGCTGGAAGACATTCTCCGTGGCGTGGCTGCCGTAGGAGAACTCACCAAGCGCACCATAGACCTCATCAGCAGTTACGGGGAGCGCCTCTCAAGCAGGATTGTTGCGGACGCCTTTGAGCATCGCGGCATCCGCAGCGCACATGTTGATGCGCGCACCTGCATTATCACGAACAGCCATCACGGCAGGGCCGTGCCGCAGACGGAACTCATCGGCGCAAGGCTTCATGAGCATGTTCTGCCTCTGTTGGAGGTCAGCGCGATCCCGATCCTGGGCGGCTTCATCGGATCCGCCGCGAATGGCATTACGACAACGCTTGGCCGGGGCGGAAGCGATTTCACTGCGGCGCTTGTCGGCAGTGGTTTGAACGCGGGTGCAATCGAAATATGGACCGACGTGAATGGCATCATGACGACGGATCCGCGGATCTGTCCGGATGCACTTCGCGTCAGAGCTCTCAGCTTTGAAGAGGCTGCCGAACTTGCCTACTTTGGCGCAAAGGTACTGCATCCTTCTACGATCCTCCCCGCAGTCAAGAAGGACATTCCCGTGTGGGTCCTGAACTCGCACAACCCCTTGAACGAGGGCACGAAGATCACGGCCTTCGCACCCCGCAGTAGTAGCCCGCTGAAGAGTATCTCGGCCAAGAAGCACCTGACCATCATTCATATCGTCTCTTCACGCATGTTGATGTCGCACAAGTTTCTCCGGGCATCCTTCGAGGTGTTTGACCGCTATGCCTGCGCGGTCAACATGGTTTCCACGAGTGAAGTCAGCATCTCCGTCAGCATCGACGCCACGGACGAACTGCCGGGTATCATTGCCGACCTGTCCCAGATTGCCACGGTGCGAACCGAAGAGAGGAAAGCGCTGATCTGTCTTGTGGGTGAGAATATCCAGGGACACAAGGGGCTTTCAGAGCGGGTCTTTTCCGCTGTTCGTGAGATTAACCTGGACATGATCTCGCAGGGTGCGAATGGCATCAACATGAGTTTCATGATTGACGGCACGGCCGTGGAGGGTGCGGTCCGCTCCCTGCATAGAGAGTTCTTCGCCGATCCTGACCCGGCGATCTTCGATCTCGCGAATACAGGAAAGGCAGTTGCTTCCGCCGTTCTCTCGAAACCGCGGATCGCAGACCCCTCCGGTGTTGCAAAACCTGCATTTGCCGGTGTTCCGTAGGCTCTCTTGGCGGTCATGCTCTGGAAAGATAGGCTTCTTACGATGTTAGGAGTGGCTTGCTCTTATGTTGCATCCAACGACCTGTCAGCAGGGTACCTTGGGACGAGACTGTCCGGATGGTACCGCTGTCTGCAAGGGACGATGAAGAGATTGATCCAGCGCACGCGCCGCCGCTCAGCAGCCGCACTCCTGACGGTGGCGGCGATCGCGTTCAACGTATCCGTCCTCGCGGCGCAGAACGTCCCGGACGCACCTGCAGCTGCTGTTCCCCCAGGAGGAGACCTAAGACCCGGCTTCGTTGGTCGCTGGATCGACTTTTATCGTGCGGACTGGAAGGGCGCCGCGACCAGCGGTCCGGCCGCTCCGCGCCGCGGCGTTCCATCCCCCCTGAACTCGCCACCGTTTCCAAGTGCTGACTGGTCTTACGGGGGATCACCCACGATTGGTGAGTCGGATGGCAACGTCTATCCGCTCCAGACAGCGATCAATGGAGCGACAGGGCGAACCAAGGTCTATGGATGGATTGAGCCAACGGCAAACGTGTCGACATCGCGCGATCGAAACTATCCAGAGACGAATGACATCTATTCCAATCGCGTCGAACTCGGGCAGGCCGTACTTTACGTCGAGCGGCTACCCGACTCTGTGCAGCGGGATCATATCGACTGGGGTTTCCACATCACGGGCTTCTTCGGAACGGACTACCGATCCACCACGAACAAGGGATACTTCAGTCAGCAATTGCTGGACAAAAATCGTCAGTACGGCTTTGATCCTGTACTGGAGTATGTCGACGTTTATTTCCCGCATGTCGCCCACGGCATGAATGTGCGAGCCGGTCGCTATATCTCCATCCCCGGTATTGAAGCGCAACTCACACCCAATAACTACATGTTCAGCCACTCACTGCTCTATGCTGTAGACCCATTCACCGACACGGGAATACTTGCCACCATTCAGTTGAATGATCGGTGGACGGTGCAGGCGGGGCTGTCTGCCAGTCATGACGTGGCCCCGTGGACACCGGATGCGAAGCCAGCGTTTACCGGGTGCGTCAGTTACACAACGACCAGTGTGAAGGACAACTTTTACGTCTGCGCCAACGGCATCAATGACGGCAAGTATGCCTTCAATAATCTTCAGATGTACGACGCAACCTGGTACCACAAGTTCGGCAGCACCTGGCACATGGCCGCGGAGATCTACTCCATGTCGCAGAGGGACGTGCCCAGCGTGACAGGCACGCTGGTCCCGGAAAAGGGAACCAACGGCGCCCATTGCAGGCCAAGAGTGCAGACGTGCTTCGCGCCGGAATGGGCTGCGGTGCACTATCTGAACAAACAGCTCTCGGCTCACGACTTCGTCTCGTTGCGGACGGATTTTCTAAATGACAAGAAGGGTCAGCGCACTGGGTATGCGACACGTTATAGCGAAGAGACACTGATGCTAAGCCATTGGGTTGGAACGACAGTCCAAATCCGTCCAGAGATTCGTTTCGATCATGCGTGGGATCGTCGTTCGTACGACAACGGCACGCGGGCCAACCAGTTCACTGCCGCCACGGATTTGATCTTCCACTTTTGATACTTCTGCTACTTGCCCAGATTTGAACGAATTCTCGACTGGCGGGGCCGGCGAGTTCACCTCCAGGCGGCCATCCGAATTCAGACAAATTTCAGGTACGTCGGTTAATCTCGACCTATGCGGATCGGACTTTTCTGGTGGCTGACCATGTGCGCCATGAGTGCCTCTTGCCAGGCGGTCTCATCCGGTGCGCCGGCGGCGCAGGGAGCTGCACTATCTCTGGAACAGGCCATCAGCATGGTGCAGGCGAACGAGCCGCAGTATGCTGCGGCTGTTGCGGAACGAGGCGCGCTGGCACTTGAGCGGACCAATGCGAAGACCGCATTGTTGCCGACCGTCACCTATCACAACCAGGCCGTTTACACGCAGCCCAATGGCGTCGCCGCAAGCCGCATTGGACAAGTATCCGGCGATGCATCACCGATCTTTATCGCGAACAACGCCATCCGCGAGTATGCCAGCCAGGGCGTGGTGGATGAGAAGATTGGTTTAGGCCAGATCGCGGCAATCCGCTCTGCCACGGCCGGCGCGCTGCGGGCAGAGGCGGAAGCCGAACTTGCCCGGCGCGGCCTCGTTGTCACGGTGACAAACCTCTTCTTCGGCTCGCAAGGCGCTGCTCAGAAAACGACGGTCGCTACTGAGGCCTTGAACGAGGCCAACCACTTTCTGGACATCACGCAGAAGCGCGAGCAGGCTCGCGAAGTGGCTCACGCGGACGTTCTAAAGGCTCAGCTTCAGCAACAACAGCGTGAGCGCGAACTGGGCGACGCCAAACTCGCTGCCACCAAGGCGCGGCTCGAACTGGGTGTGCTGCTATACGCCGACCCTTCCACGCCCTACTCCCTCGACATCCCGACCATGCCGCCGCCCTTGCCCGACCGTGCGGGTATCGATGGTCTGGCGAAGCAGAACAATCCAGAGATCCGCAGCGCGCTCGCAGGTCTGCAGGTTGCACAGGCGGATACCTTCACGGCGAAAGCCGCGCTCGCTCCGGATCTTGTACTGAACTACACCTACGGTATCGATGCGACGAACTTCGGCGTCAATGGTCCCGATGGCATTCACAACCTCGGATATGCGATGAGCGCGACGCTCGACATCCCTGTGTGGGATTGGCTCGCAACCGAGCGAAGGATCAAGGCAAGCAGGTTACGTGCAGATGCTGCAAAGGTTGTCCTGACAGCAGCGCAGCGGCGGTTGCTGGCGAACCTGGAAGAGTTCTATGCCGAAGCCAATCTAGCCGCGCAACAACTTCGCTCGCTTGACGCCAGTGTCATCACAGCGCGGGAGAGCCTCCGTCTTACCAATCTTCGCTACGTCGATGGAGAGAGCACTGCGCTTGAAGTCGTCGATGCGCAGGCGGCTGTCATCACCGCCGAGAACGCGCAGGTTGACGGGCAACTTCGCTATCAGCTTGCGCGTGCGCAACTGCAGACCCTAACGGGAAGGCTCCCATGATAATTCAACGCAGCTTCAGCGGCAGCGTTGTTGCTTTCCTCTCACTCGTGTTCCTTGCAACGACCGCTTGCAAGAGCAAAGAGGAAGAAGCAGCATCTTCCGTCGTCACGGTACAAGCGTCTCACCCAACTGTCGGCCCCATCTCGGAAGAGATCGCTGCCGACGCGATTCTTGCACCGCTCTCTCAAGCAGCCATCGCGCCACGCATCAGCGCCCCTATCCTGCGTGAGTATGTGCAACGCGGTCAGCGTGTGAAGCAGGGACAACTACTCATCGCACTGGATGATCGCGATCTGCGCGGCGCCGCCGCTGACAGTCGAGGCACCGTCACGACGGCGAATGCTGCGCTGACCACCGCCGTGAATGCTTCCATACCGGAAGACGTGAAGAAGGCGGAGACCGATGTCGCGCAGGCACGTGCCGCGCGCGATGTCGCCGTGCGCACGGCGGACGAACGCAAAAAACTTTTCCAGGAGGGAGCGTTGTCGGGCCGCGACGCGGACACCGCCTACGCCGCTGCCGTCCAGGCGCAATCGACCTATGATGTCGCCACTAAGCATCTGGAAGGCGTGATGTCGACGACTCGCGCCACTTCGAAACAGACCGCAGAAGGCCAACTAACATCAGCCAAGGGCAAGCTCATGAGCGCCGAGGCGCAGGTGAGCTATGCACAACTGCGGAGCCCCATCAATGGCGTTGTGACGGACCGTCCGCTGTTTCCCGGCGAGACCGCTCAGTCTGGTGCGACCATCATCACGGTAATGGATACTTCATCGCTGCTCGCAAAGCTGCACCTCGCGCAGCCGAGCGCTCAGAAGTTGCACGTCGGCGACAAAGCCGAGATCAAGATTCCAGGTGTTGATGATCCACTCGAGGGCACTGTCTCATTCCTGAGTCCAGCGCTCGATGCAGGCTCGACGACGGTCGAAGTATGGGTCAAGCTGAGCAATCCCAGCGGGATCTTCAAAGTGGGGACACCGGTCCACACAACGTTGAGCGGTACCACAGTGAGCAACGCAATGCAGGTTCCATCCGCTGCGATCGTACCTTCAGCGGATGGCAGCACTGCAGTCGTCGTCATCGGTGCGGACGGTTCCTCGCACAAGCGCACGGTGAAGGTCGGCATCCGCACCCCGGAGACCGTACAGATCGTCTCAGGCCTCGCGCCCACGGACAATGTCATCACAGAGGGGGGCTATGGCCTGGACGATGGCACAAAGGTAAAGATTGGCAAACCCGGCGCGGACGTAGACGAAGATGACAAGCCTGCGGCGGGCAGGGCAGCCGAGGACAAGGGCTGATGGCTACCCTAGATGAGTCTGAAGAGTACTGGCTGGCGCGGTCCGTCCGGACGGTGCTGTTCCTGGCGGTAGTCCTCACGGTCGCAGGTATCTATGCCTTCTTCCGTACACCGATCGCGGTCTTTCCGGAAACAAACTTCCCGCGCGTCGTGATCGGCGTCGACAACGGCGTGATGCCGGTCGAGCAGATGCAGGTCACCATCACCAAGCCGATCGAGGATGCTGTCAACAGCGTCCCCGGCCTGGTCACGGTCCGCTCGAATACCAGCCGCGGCACTGCCGAAGTCAGCCTCTTCTTCGACTGGTCCGTGGACATGTTCCGAACGCTGCAACTGGTCGACTCAGCATTGAGCAAAGTACAGCAATCACTGCCATCAACGGCGAAGCTCACGACGAACCGGCTAACCTTTGCAACATTCCCGATTCTTGGCTACTCGCTTACTTCGAATAAGCTTTCGCAATCGCAGCTATGGGAGTTGGCGCAATACACGTTGAAGCCACCGCTCAACCGCGTGAGCGGCGTAAGCACTGTAGCCATTCAAGGCGGGCAGGTCCCCGAGTTCCATGTTGTTCCGAACATGGCGAAGCTGCAGGCAGCGGGCGTCACGATCCTGGACCTGACAAATGCGATTCAGACTTCGAACATCATTGATTCTCCGGGTCTTTATCAACAGGATCATCAGCTTGTTCTTGCCTTGGTAGGCGCGCAGGCACACGATATAGACGGCCTGAAGCAGCTTTCTGTAAAAACCACGACCAGCGGCGCGCCGGTGCGCATTGGCGATGTCGCCGATGTCATCCAGGCAACCATGCCTATCTACACCGCGGTCACTGCGGACGATCAGCCCGCGGTGCTGCTGAACATCACGCGCCAGCCCAGCAGTAATACCGTCGCAGTGGCGGATGGCGTAGGCGCCGTCGTTGCGAACCTCCAGACGAAATTACCCAAAGGCGTCGTCCTCAAGCCCTACTACGACCAGTCGCAAATCGTTCGGGAGAGTATCAGCAGCGTGCGCGACGCGATCCTCATCGGTCTGGTGCTCGCCTGCATCATCCTCTATCTCTTTCTGCGGGACTGGCGCTCCTCGCTCATTGCAGGTCTCGTCATACCCGTCACGGTTGCTGCGACCGTACTCGCGCTTTGGCTCATCGGCGAAAGCTTCAACCTGATGACCCTGGGTGGTCTGGCTGCTGCCATCGGTCTTGTGATTGACGATGCGATCGTGGTCGTTGAGAACATCGTGCTCCATCGCGACAGTGGACAGTCGCGCCTGGACGCGGTGCGCCTCGCGCTGAAAGAGATTTCAGTGCCATTGATCGGGTCAACGATCACGCCCGTGGTGGTTTTCCTGCCGCTGGTAGCGGTTACCGGTGTTACCGGCAGTTTCTTTCGCGCACTTGCCACCACGATGACGGTGTCACTGCTGACATCGTTGGTACTGGCAGTGAGTTTCACTCCGGGGCTTGCACTTCTGCTGCTGAAGCAGACGCCCGTTGGTGAAAGTGCCCATGATCACGGTGAGCCTGGCAAGATCCTGGGGCGCGTCATGCAGTGGCACCACCGGGCCTTGGACTTCTCGTTGGCGAGACCCTGGACACTCGTAGGCATGTGCGCAGTGTTAATCGTTGGCACGCTGTTCGCGTACCGTTCGCTCGGTTCTGATCTACTGCCGGAAATGGACGAGGGTGGATTCATCCTCGACTACATCATGCCGGCTGGAAGCTCGCTGCAGTCCACCGGCGATGTGCTCGCGCGCGTTGAAGAGATCCTCAGAAAGACGCCGGAGGTCGAGAGCGTCAGCCGCCGCACCGGGCTCCAGATGGGGCTTGCAGCGGTCACTGAGGCGAACACGGGCGATATGACCGTCAAGCTCAAGGGAAAGCGCGATCGCGGGATCGATGAGGTCATCGCCGATGTTCGCGCCAAGGTGAAGGCCGCTGAACCGCAGCTCGATACTGAGTACATCCAGGTCCTTCAGGACAACATCAACGATCTGTCTAACGCGCCTGAACCCATCCAGATCAAGCTCTTCAGCCAGGACTTCGCGCTGCTTAGTGAGCTCGCACCGCGCATCGCTGACGAGATCGGTAAGGTCAAGGGCGTCGTCAGTATCGAGAACGGCATTGATAACACCATAAGCGGACCGGCCACCAACTTCCAGGTAGATCCGCAACTTGCCGCACGTTTGGGCTTCACGCCGCAGGAAGCCGCAGAAGATGCAACCTCGATCCTGGATGGTGTTACGGTTAACGATCCTGTGATTGCAAACGGCCGTCCGTATACCGTGCGTGTTCGGCTCGGCGACGCAACACGGAGAGATCTCGATACCATTCGCGACACTGTCTTCAATTCAGCTTCGGGCCGCACCGCGTCGCTTGGCTCGCTTGCTGAAATCACGCAGCTCCCACCCCAGAATGAGATCAAGCGAGAGAACCTGCAGCGACTGGTGACCGTCACCGCTCAGCTCGAAGGGACCGATCTCGGAACAGCCGTGAAGGCCGTGCAGGCACGCGTACAGGCTATGCACATTCCAGCGACGGTACGGGTGGAGTATGGCGGCACCTATGAAGAGCAGCAGAAGTCCTTCGGCGAACTTGTGCGGGTGCTATTGCTAGCACTTATCCTCGTATTCGGTGTGCTGCTGACAGAGTTCCGGAATTTCGCGGCTCCCGTCGCTATCCTGTCGTCCTCCGTGCTCTCCATTGCCGGGGTCGTTGGAGCGTTACTCATCACTGGAACCGCATTCAACGTCGCGTCGTTCATGGGACTGATCATGGTCATTGGCATCGTAGCCAAGAACGGGATACTGCTGCTTGATGCAGATGAACGCTTCCGTGCAGAGGGAATGTCCGCACTGGATGCCATGAAGATGTCTGCACAGCGCCGCCTGCGACCCATCCTGATGACCGCGCTCGCGGCGGTGACGGGTATGTTTCCCTTGGCGCTCGCCATCGGCGCTGGATCGCAGATGCTGCAGCCGCTCGCAATTGCGGTCATTGGTGGCATTGCGATTTCCATGCTGCTTAGCCTCATCGTGACGCCCCTCATCTATTACGGGCTCACACGTTCCTCGCACGACGAGGCCATCGTGGTGTAACGGACATGTTACGCAAATAGGAGAGGCCCGCAACGGCGGGCCTCTCCTATCACGTGCGGAGAAGTTACTTGCCGACGACGAGCACTGTGAACGTATCTGGTAAGACGGAAGGCCGCTTCGATCCAGCTGCCGGTGCACCGTACTCGGCCGTCATCAGATAGATTCTGTTATTCGTCGCATCGTATGCCATCGTACGCGCGCCCTTCTTCGTTGCGAGGGTCTGCACGGTCTTGTACCCGTTAGCCGCGTCTACGACCGACAGGGTCCCGGTCTCGCCATTGGAAGAGAACGCCAGTTGAGCTTTCGCGTCATATCCTGCAGCGTCGGGACCAGCGCCGATGGTTGCGAGAGCAATCTGCTTACCGGTCTTCGCATCCGTCACCGGCATCTTGTTCCCGTCGCACACGGAGAACAGGCGACTGTGATCCGAGTCGAGCGCCATGCCGGAAGGGGATTCGCAGCCCGGTAGCGCCCAGGTCGCTACGGCCTTCTTGCCTGCGGCATCCAGCTTGACGATGCTGTTCTTGTCTTCAATGTTGACGAAGATCGAACCCTTACCATCGACCTGCGGAAACTCCGGTTTGCCAGGCAGTGCGATGGTCGCGACAACTTCCTTCTTGGCAGGGTCGATCACAGAGACGTTGTTGCTACGGCCGTTGAAAGCCCACACGGTCTTGGTCGTCGGCTCGTAGGCGATGCCGTCCGGGTTTGTTCCGGCCGGAATCGTAGCAAGCACGGCGAAGGTCGATCGATCAAAAATGACTACGGCATTGCCCGCACCATCACTGATATAACCGGTCTTTCCATCCGGATCCAGTGCGACGCCATGGGTACTCTTCAGGCCGGTCACCGCACCAACTGCCTTACCTGTCGCCGTATCGACCACTTCCACGCGGCCATTATGCGTGATGTAAAGGCGATGTGCCGCGCCATCGGCAAGCAGGTAATCCCAACCGCCCGTGCCGCCGAGTTTCCACTGATCGACAATCTTGTAAGGTGTCTGCGCGATCGAACTCATCGCGATAAGGCAGCACGTCGCTGCCAGAGATGCCGTATATCGTTTCATCGTATTCACCTGGCGGCCAGGAATGGCCAGCAATTAAGTCTGGCTAGAGCCGATTAAGCGCTGATGAAGGAAGCCGTCACCCGCGTGCCTTTTCCTGCGGTGCTCGTAATCTCAATCCGGCCTCCCGCGGCGTTCACGATGGTCTGGCAGATGGAGAGGCCCAGGCCGGTTCCACCCGAGGCACGAGATCGCGAGGGGTCCTCGCGATAGAACCGTTCGAAGACGTGAGGGAGTGCCTCCGCACGAATCCCGCTGCCCTCATCGATCACTTGCAGGATGGCGTGGCCTGCCTCATTCTTGACAGCCACGACGACGGTGGATCCAGCGGCGCTGTGGCGGATTGCATTCGAAAGCAGATTGGTCAGCAACGTCTGCGCCCGATCCATGCGCAGATTCGTGCGGACACTGTCATCGGCCGAGACGACCAGTCGGACCCCCTGTGTCTCTGCGACCGACTCCATGGTCGCGCAGGCCTCACGCGCCGCATCCGCAAAGTTCAGGCTCGGTGTACTTGCCTCAGATGCCTGCTCGAAGCGGGCGAGATCCAGCATGCTGGCCACGAGCGACTCCACCCGTGCGTTGTCCTGTAGGAGCTGCTCGAGCCCCGCGATGTATTCGTGTTCACTGCGGCGCCGCAGCATAAGAACCTGGATCGCAGAGCGAACCACTGCAACGGCCGTCTGCATTTCATGTGCAGCATCGCCAACGAAACGCTGTTCCTTTGCGAATGCCTCGCGCACTTCGTCGAGCAACGCAGAGAGCGTCGTTGCCAACGGTCGAAGTTCGTCCACCCGCATTGCACTCGACGGCAGCTCGAAGTGCAGGGATGCTGGCGACACCTTCTGTGCCGCGGAAGCGAGGTCGCGAATTGGCTGTAATGTCTTCCGCACCACGGAAGCTGTCGTGAAAGCCGCGACGACTGAGATCACCACGATGGCGACCAGGAGTTGCCCGACGGCCTCGAATACCTCGTGTAGAACATGGCTCTCGGGCGAGGCGTAAACAAGAACGACGGGACGCCGCAGCCCTACGCCACCGTTCTCCGCGCGATCAATGATGCGTAAGGCTTTACGACGAAGCACGTGATAGGACACCGTGCCAATTCGGAGCTTGCTCATGCCCATCGCGCCGACAGAAGGCAGCGCTGGCTGATCGTCCGCAGACCTGCCGATCAGCTTGCCGCTCTCCGAGTAAACGGCATAGCGATCCTCGCGCATGACGTGGACTTCCGCCGGGTCGATGGTGATGTTGTCTTCCGGGTCTTCCGCATCCTGGATCGCTCCCATTAAGGAGTCCGAACGACCCGTAATCTGCTGATCCAACGCACGCATACGGGTATGGCGCTCCGTCAGAATTGCGACCGCACCTAGCACCAGAGCAAACGCAATCTGCGCCAACAGGACACTGACAACCGTTTGACGAGTTATAGACCGGGATCTCACGGGCGACTAGGACTGCGCCAGGCGGTAGCCGCGCCCGCGCAGCGTCTCCACAACGTCATGATCATGGTTGCCACGCAACTTCCTTCGCAGATTCGAAACGTGTACTTCGATCACGTTGGAATGATGCTCCCATGTGAAGTCGTACAAGTGCTCCAGCAACTCCCGCTTCGATACCACGATGCGTGGACGATACATCAGATACTCCAGAATGCGGAACTCCGTGGGGGAGAGGTCGATCGACCGGCCCTCCCGAATCACACTCTGTTCCCCTGTGTGCAGTTCCAGGTCGCCGAAGCGCAGCAGCGCCTGACTCGCGCCTTTGCTGCGTCGAATCAGTGCCCGGCAGCGCGCTATCAATTCTCCCAGATCAAAAGGCTTCGTCATGAAGTCGTCGGCGCCCGCGTCCAATAATGCGATGGTGCGATCGGTATCACTGACTGCGGTCAGTATCAGTACAGGCGTCGTCTTCCTGGCGGTTCGCAGGGTTTGTACGATCTCGTCACCGTTGCAGCCCGGCAGCATAAGATCCAGTACGATCAGGTCGTAGTCGCCGGCGTTGCAGAACTCGAGCGCTTCTGCTCCATCGTGAACGACGTCAACAGCATAACCAGGACCCTCGCGCAGGCCACGCGCAACATTCTCTGCCAGACGGACTTCATCCTCAACCAACAAGACTCGCACTTGCGCCACCAGAAACAGCGTCTACAGAATCACACAAATGGCCTTTAGTTAGCCTTAATATTTCGATGAGAGGATCATGGACAGATTCTTCCGCCGGCATGCGCAGGTGGGATCACGCAGGGAGAGTCATCGATGTCATGGATTGCTTGGGCGATGCTTTCAGCCGTCTTTGCTGCGGCTACTGCGCTACTGGCCAAGCTAGGCGTCGCTGGCGTCGACCCTAACCTTGCTACGGCTGTCCGGACTACGGTCGTGGTTCTCTTTGCCTGGGTCATCGCCATCAGCTTTGGAGCGCATGACGGCCTTGCGCACATCGAGCGTCGGAGTTGGATCTTCCTTGGGCTGTCCGGATTCGCAACAGGGCTTTCGTGGATTTGCTACTTCCGCGCATTGTCCTTGGGACAGGCGTCGAAGGTAGCACCCATCGACAAACTCAGTGTGGTCTTCGTCATTCTGTTGGCGTGGCCGCTCTTGGGAGAGCGCATCACGTTGATGAAGGCCGCTGGAGGAGCACTGATTACGGCGGGTGCAATCGTGCTGGCGTTCGCCTGACTTCAACGTATCCATGAAGATTCGAGCGGCGCGTTCCTGGCGGATCGGTTAGTGAGGGGAGCCAGTAAGCCCGGCTCCCTTCATGATTTTGATGAACCTCTCTACACTACGGCAGGAAGTATCGGAAGCTGGTGTACACCAAGTTGTTCGTCGCCGTTGGAGCGCCGCCCGTTCCCACCCAGCCAGAGCGTGAAAGATAGCTGTAAGCCGCCCCATACTGCAACTTTCCCGCTGGTCCGCTGTAAAAGCGATAGACCCATCCGACGGAACCCTGTACGAGATCGCGCGTTGCTCCCAGGCACGTTCCTGTACCCGGAAGATAGCCCGTGGAGCCCGTGGGCACGGCCTCGGTATTGCATCCGGTGTTGTTCGCGGAAGGCGGCGCATAGCCTACCAGCGTGCCCGTGGCGCTCCGGTAAAACGTTCGCTGAACATACTCCGTACCTGCATAGCCAAACAGGTCCAGCTTCTTGGTTGCGTGATATTCCAAGGACAGCAGACCTTGTGCATTGCGTAGAGGCGACAGCGTCCCATCCGGTCGCACGGTCACGTCCGGCAAGATCGATGCGCCATATCGTCCGGTTCCGTCTCCTGCTACCAAGTGCAGACCGAGATCGAGTTTTGAGATGGGGAAGCGCGCACTTGCGACGAAGCCGCCACCAACGCGAGTGTCGTTCTGTGCATTCGCTGCCGTAGTTCCAGCCGGGTAGTAACGGTCACGGAACAGCCTCACCACGCCACCAATCTCGTAATGTCCATAGCCTGGGTCAAAAGCGGCCTTCACAACTACATCCGGAGCGACCTGGTTGGTGTAGGTGATACCAGGGTTGTTCAGGCCCGGCGCCGCTCCCGCGTTCCCGAAGAAAAAGTTTGGGGACGCGTTGGAAGCGCTGAACTGATACTGCGAGGCTTCCAGAGCGACAGCGAGCGTTGTCTTTGGCGACAGGGCCGCCTGGAATCGAAATCCGGGCTGTCGCACATAGGTGTAGCCGACATGCAGGTTGCCGTCAAAGATCAACGGCAACGCCTCCTGCCCAGGGTCTGCGGCCTTCTTACTCTCTGATAGTAATGTCCACATCTGACCGCCTGTGAACTTGTAGCGCCCGAACGCGGCCTGTCCCCATGCCTGACGAACGCGCAGCGTGTAACTGTTGGATTGCAGGTTGTTCGATGTGCTGCCTGCCGACAGGAAATCACCTTCAAAGAATCCGCTCAAGGTGCCGAAGGGGACCTTACCTGTGATCAAGACGGAGGGCCTGGTGGCTCGCGCCGATGGCACCCACTCGCTGGTGTGAGCTTCGCCTGCTCCACCGTAGGGGGTGCCGTTGAAATTCGTATAGACATCTGCATTCAATGCGCGTTGCCGCCAGATACTCTCGCCCGCAAGAAAACCACCCGGCGTAATCGTCACGCCCTTGTAGTGGATCGACACAGGCTCATCTACATTTTTCTTGATCGCCACCTGCTCCTGCGCCACTTGCTGCACATCGTTCTTGACCTCGGAGGTCTGTTGCCTAACGGCTGCAACCGATGTCTGCAGACCACTGACTCCCGCAGATGTCTGCGCCGTGGAGGTCGCCAGTGCGTCGACTTGCGCGGCGGTCTGTGCTTGAGCGCCGCTGGAACTCTCGCTGCTTCGCTTCAGCGCCGCAATCTGCGCGTCTTTCTCAGCCATCTGTCCACGAAGATCTTCGATCTCGGTCTGCATCTGCGAGAGCTTCTGCAAAACCTGCGATTGGAACGCAGACTCCGACAGAGGTGGTCGTTTCTTACCGGCCTTCGGATGGCTTTGCTGAGCCTGCGCAGCGAATGGCACGACGGACGATGAGACAAGAAGAGCTACGGTGGCTATTGCTTTCAAAAATAAATCTCCAGATGATCTCTCAGACGCATCCGGGGTGGTCAGGGTCGCTTCCGAGGAATCAACGGTGATCACCTCACTTTGTGGCGACCTTAGGCACCAGGGCACGATGCGGCGGGACATGAGGGAACGACGACGCCAGCGAGTGTGGTGAGTGCGATAGCATGGCAGCATTCCTATCATGAAGATTCGGCTCCAGGACATCGCGGACGATCTCAAGCTGTCCAAGATGACGATCTCCAGGGTGCTGCGCGGCCATGTGGACGTAAGCGCTGATACCAAGGCGCTGGTCCTGAAGCGCATGCAGGAGCTTAATTATCGTCCAAATATTTCGGCGCGCAGCCTCCGCACAGGGCAGGCGTACCTGGTGGGCCTGGTCGTTCGTGACCTCAGAGATCCTCACGTGGCAGATGTCTGCCGCGGCTTAAACAGGGTCTTCCGCGCGGCCAGTTACGGCCTGGTGGTGTCCTCGACAGACGATGATCCCGAGGGCGAGGAGCGTGAAGCGGAGCTTCATCTTTCCCGTCAGGTGGATGCACTCTTTCTGTTCGGAAATGACGGCTCGCCGGACGCCCCCGAGGCGCTGCGAAACAGTCATGTTCCTATCGTGTATCTCGGACGGAAGCCGGCAACGCTTCCAGCCTGGTCCGTGGGGCTTCGCGAGATTGAGGTGGGAAAAGCTGCCGCAGAGCACCTGTTCGCGCGCTCCGCCTGTCGGATCGCCTACCTGCGGGGTCCAAGAACATTTGCGGCGGATCAGCGCTTCAGCGGATATCTGGAGGCGCATCGCGATGCCGGCATTGCGCCGCGACAGGAACTGGCTATCGAGCCAAGGCATGGCGGAAGCGAATACGAATCTGCTTTCGGCGCAGTTCGCGGAATGCTGCAGGGGCGTATGGCGCCAGACGGAGTCATGGCCTATACGGACGCTCTTGCCGCAGGTGCGCGGGATGCCGCCCTGGGGCGCGGACTCCGCGTGCCCGAAGACTTCCAGGTGATTGGATGTGGCAACAACCTACAAGTCTGCTCGATTGGTCCGGCACTCAGCAGTGTCGACCTGGCGGGAGAAGAGATTGGAACCAAGGCCGGGCGCCTTGCGTTGAAAGCGATTGAAAATGGTGCCAACGATAAACCACGTTCGCTCACCGTCTCGCCGCGCGTCATCGCGCGTGCAACGACGCGATCTACGACCACTGCTGGGCGAGAGAAGAAAGGATAGATGCGCATGGCTCTGCGAACCGGGAGCGCCAATAAATTTGACCTCGTTGTGTTCGGCGAGTTCTTCTCGGATCTGATCTTCTACGGCCTCCGTGCTCAGCCGCGATTCGGGGAAGAGGTCAAGACGGACTCGTTCCTGATTGCGCCCGGTGGCGGACTCGCGACCTCCGCACTGGCGGCCAGCCGACTCGGCAGCGCAACAGCCATCGTGACACGCGTCGGAGGCGACGCAGAAACTTTGCCCACATGGGGTGAGATTCTTCGTGAGGGGTTGGATGTCTCCGCGTGTGAAGTACGCAAGGACCAGCCGACGGCGCTAACCGTCTCCGTTGCCTACCAATCGAACAGCATGATGGTGACGCACGATGCCATCAATCAGAACCTTGAAGATCTGCTGTCAAGCAGAACGGTTCTGGCCAAACTGCATAAGGCTCGGCACGTGCACTTTGCGTGTGCATTGCGACGACCGTCAAAGTGGATCCCAGTGATGAGAGACCTTCTGGCTTCGGGCATCACTGTATCCGCCGACTTTGGATGGAACCCGGATTTATCCCCGAAGCAGCTACTTTCAATCGTCCGTCACTGCGAATTCATCTTTCCCAACGAGCACGAGGCCAAGGCCATCACCGGCACCAACGACGCCCTGCGCGCGCTGGAAAAGTTGCAGGATTGGGTGCGAGTCCCCGTCGTCAAACTGGGTAGGCGCGGTGCCATGCTGATGGCGGATGGTCAGCTATACCGACAGTCTGCTCTCCCCATCGATATCGTCGATGCGACCGGAGCTGGCGATGCCTTTGACGGCGGTTTTCTGCACTCTTTCCTTCACGGCGCTGGGTGGGATGATTGCTTGCGTACCGGAAATGTCTGTGGCAGCCTGTCTGCTTCCCAGCCCGGCGGTTCGCAGGGGCTCCCAACGCCCAAAGAACTTCGCCAGCACCTGGCCACACTGAAGTCCGGGAAACCCCGGCGCCCCGCCTAGCCGATCGGGGCGCCAGCTGCGCAGTATCCGTGTGAATTTTCGTTGACAATCGCGCGCCAAGGCGTTAGCTTCGCCATCATCCGTTACCGATAACGATACCGATAAATGCGGCAATAGCAGCGAACCGCAGATCGGGATATTCCTAAGGGGCAGGCACATGGGTCTGGGCACTTTGGCAGTTTCTTCTCTTCGGTTTGCGCGTTACCGTTCTGCGCAGAGCGCGGTTCTTTCTCTCGCGCTGCTGCTCAGCGTGCCTGCGGCCTTCGCTCAGCTTGATAACGGCTCCATCACTGGTACTCTGCGCGATGCTGCGGGTGCCGTGATTCCCGGCGCAAGCGTCACCATCCGCAACACCGCCACAGGAGTGGCCACAACGCTTAAGACAAACGGCGATGGCTCATACCAGGCGCTCGCACTCATTCCCGGCACCTACACGGTCGAGGCAACGGCGAGCGGATTTAGTACCGCACGGAACGCAAACGTGGAAGTTCACGTTAAGACACGCGCCCAGATCGATTTCAGCCTGATGGCGGGATCGGCGACCGATACGGTCGAGGTGGTCTCGACCGTTCAGGGCCTCCAGACGCAGTCGGCTGATGTCGGCAATGTCATTGGCACAACGCAAATCAATGATCTGCCGCTGAATGCGCGACGCTATGCTGACCTGGCTCTTCTGGAGCCGGGTATCTTCAAAAATCCCGGTGCTGCGAACCCGGCACCGGATCGATTCTCCTCAAACGGAAATCTCGAGACGCAGAATTACTTTGCGCTGGATGGCGTCGACAACAATTCCGGATCGACGAATTTGCAGGAGGGCTCTGTCCAGAACGTACAGCCGCCCCCGGATGCGATTCAGGAGTTTCGCCTCCAGACCCGTACTTACTCTGCGGAGTTCGGAACTTCAGCTGGCGCAGTCGTGAACGCGACCACGAAGAGCGGTACAAACCAGATCCATGGCAGTGTCTGGGAATATGCGAGGAATAGCGTCTTCGACGCGAATAGCTGGGCGAATAAACATGTGGTCGGGATACCACTGGCAAAGGGGAACTTCAGTCAGAACCAGTTCGGTGGGACGGTCGGCGGCCATGTCGTCCGTGACAGGTTCTTTTACTTCGGGGACTACCAGGGTCTTCGTTCAACTCAATCGACCACGGTCAGTTCTGTCGTTCCGTCGGCTGCTATGAAGACGGGTGATTTGCGCGAGGTGACCTTCAACCCTGTGGGGCAATTACCTGGGCAGACAGGTTGCATCGTGGCTAAGGTTATCCAGCCATCGTGCATCGACCCGGTGGCGCGCGCGATAGCTGCGCTGCTGCCCAATCCAAACAATGCCACGGGTGCCTGGAACGGGACACCGAACTACGTCTACCAGTATCAGCTGCCGCAGCAGGTCAACTCGTTCGACACCCGCATCGACTACACCGTCACACAGCGCAACCAGCTCTTCACGCGATACAGCTTCCTCGATCAGCATCGGCAGGATCCGCCATGGACAGGGAACTCGGACATTGGAAATGGTGGCTTCGCTACAGACTACAAAATTCGCAATCAGGAGGTTGCTTTCGGACTGACGACAACTCTCTCTTCCAGCGCGGTCAACCAGTTCCGCTTTGGCTGGGGGCGTGACAGCGCCCATAGCAATCCAATCGGCGTAACCCTGGGAACGTCTGCGGCACCAAGCGTTGGGCTCACTGGCATCCCGGTCACGCCGCAGTCGGGCGGTTTGCCGCCGATCAACATCTCCGGTGGATTTCGCCGGATTGGCGTCGATCTCTTCCGTCCGCAGTTTCAGGCTGCAGGCGTATGGCAGTTTCTGGATAACTTCACAAAGCTCAAGGGCAATCACAGCATGTTGTTCGGGTATGAGTACCATCGCAATACCAACAACTTCCTGGATCTAACGGCACCCCAGGGCTACATGAGTTTCTCCGGCGTCTTTACCAACACTAACGGGTTTGGATGGCCAGACTTCCTGCTTGGGAATGTGAATCAGACCATCTTTAACAGCTACCTTGTGGTCCATAACTACCAGTTTGGTCACTCGTTCTTCGCGCAGGACACCTGGCGTGCGTCCCAAAGGCTGACGATCGTATACGGCACACGCTATGAGCTCTATTCCCCCATGCTGAATCGTACGAACAGCTTCTCAAACTTCGACGGCAGCGGTGCAGGAAGCCTCACGGTCGCGCGTGACGGAAACTGGTTTCAGCGCAGTCTGGTAAAGCCGGACAAGAATAACTTCGCACCCCGTGTAGGCTTCTCATTCCAGGCAAGCAAGAAGATGGTTCTGCGTGGTGGCTATGGTGTGTTCTACCAGTACTACAACCGGATCGGCTCAGAGGCGGCGCTTGGACAGAATCAACCTTTTCTGAAATTCGTTAACGACGCACGCACCACGGTGGCTTCCGGCACCGTCTTTCAGCTGCGTAACGGCTTCCCCGGTCCCGCTTACGCCAATGCAACTACGCCGCTTTATATTCAGAAGTCGAATTGGCAAGACCCAAACCAGCGCACCAGTTACGTGCAGCAATTCAGCCTTGGACCGCAGTTTCAGTTGAGCCCAAGTACTACTGTTGAAGTGGTCTACGTCGGTAATCTGGGCCATAAGATGAATCGCCTTCGGAATGCCAACCAGGGTTTGATTACCGGTTTCAGCGGCGCAACACCGACTGTGGCATTTCCTTATGCCAACTTGAATAACGGCGGCACGCACGCATTTCTGGAGCTCGCGACAAATGACGGCAATACGAACTACAACGGCCTTGTTTCCAGCGTTCGTCGCCAGATGACAAAAGGCCTCGGCTACCAGATCAGCTACACCTATGCTCACAACTTCAGCGACTACGCTGACAACCTCACTGCGGGATCGACCCCCCAGAATGCGTACGACTACGAGCACGAATACTCTCAGTCACCCTTCGACCAGCGTCATCGCTTGGTACTCAGTGCGCAGTGGAAGCTGCCTATTGGACAGAATGGCCTGCTGCTCAATAACACGTCCTTCGCGGCAAAGGCTCTCGGCGGATGGCAGTACAACATCATTGCAACGTTTGAATCGGGCAACCCGTTCAATGTGACTGCTGCTGATAACAGCCAGACGGGTGGTAATCACGCCGCGTATGCCAACTGCCTTGCCGGAGCATTTAACAACACGACCCATGACCGCAACTCCTTGACGAGCTTGTCGGGCACAGCAGCGTACATCAACCCCGCAGCATTCACGCAGCCTGGTGCTGGCACCTTTGGTACATGCCGGCCTCGCGCGTTTGCAGGGCCCGGACGGCGTAACTTCGATATGAGCTTGTTCAAGCAATTCGCCTTCACGGATACCAGGCGGCTTGAATTTCGCCTGGAAGGGTTCAATGTCTTCAACCACGCGAATCTGGCAAATCCAGCGGCTTCCGTATCGACGCCCGGAACCTTCGGTCGTATCAGCGGGGTTGTGAATACCGCTCGCCAGGTACAGTTGGCCGGTAAATTCTACTTCTAATCAAACCCATCCCGCAGGGCGATCGACGCGGATCGCTCGTCCTGCCGCGAGGCTTTCATGTTGGGCATGTTCAACAAAGCTCTCTGTTCCCTGGCGGCAAGTGCCTGCCTTGTTACTTCCGTCGCGCCGTTGCCGGCACAATCAGCCAAGCCGATGGTGGACGCCTGGCGCATTCCGCCAGATCAAGGCGCGGCCTCGACGTGGCAATCCCTGAAAAAACTGCACACACGCTCGAGCGTGATGATGATCGTCGCGCATCCCGACGATGAAGATGGAGCGACGCTCACGTACGAGAGCCGAGGAGAAGGCGCGCGCGTTGCGCTGCTAACGCTGGATCGTGGCGAGGGGGGAGCCAACGTCATGTCAGCGGACTATTGGGATGCCCTCGGATTGGTCCGTACCGAAGAACTATTGCAGGCAGGTCGCTACTACGGACTTGACGCACAGTACTTCACGTCCATGGCCGACTATGGTTTTTCGAAATCTCTCGACGAGGCTCTCGGCCAGTGGGGGCGTGATCGAGTGCTGGAGGAAGCCGTGCGTGTCGTTCGTACGGTGCGCCCTCTGATCGTCTGTTCTGTGTTCGTGGGTGGACCGACAGATGGTCATGGACAGCACGCGACCGCAGGCTTAATGGCGCAGGAAGTGTTCAAGGCAGCCGGCGATCCGAAGATGTTCCCAGAGCAGATCAAGGAGGGGCTGCTGCCATGGGCTCCGGTAAAGACCTATGCGCGCGCGCCGTTCCTTCGGGTCACGGAGAAAGGTATGTACGACTATGCGAACCATACCTGGGGACCAGTAGGCGTCACGAATCATGTAACGGGTAAGTGGGAGCCCGGTAAGCCCAGCGTTACGGTAGAGATTCCAGCCGGCACCTTTGACGAATTTCTGGGGCAGAGCTACACGCAGATTTCGCGCACAGGCCTGGGCTTTCAGGCATCGCAAAATGGTGGTCCGAGCGTCCCGTTCGCAGGGGACCAGCCGGCCATGTATCACCGCTTTGGATCGCATATCGATGCGAAGCCCACGGAGGTAAGTTTCTTCGACGGCATCGACATTTCGCTGGCCGGCATTGCGACACTTGCCGACGCGAAAGTTCAGGAGATGCTGCGCGGTAAGTTGCTGGCGATTAACGCGCACGTCGAAAAGGCGATTGCGGAGTTCTCAGCTCAAAAGCCGTCAGCCATAGCACCGCATCTTGCCGAAGGCAAGCTTGCCACAGAGGCACTCATCGACACCGTAGAACGAAGCCGGATGGCTGCTGAAGCAAAGTACAACGTATTGCATGAACTGCGCGCAAAGCAGCGGCAATTCAATGAAGCACTGGCTGCCGCACTGGAAGTCTCCTTACAGGCCGACGTGACACCGCCCGACCGCGACGACCCTGCCGCAGCCATGTTCCGCGGGCCGCGGACCACGTTCAGTATGGCAACACCGGGGCTCAACTTTCCGGTGGCAGTGCACTTGTATCAGCCTGCCGCCAGCGGTGTCGCCATCAATAACCTGCAAGTCACGGGAACGACGGGGAGCGATTGGCAGGCCAAACGGACTGAGGCGCCCCGGTTGCTGGAGCCGTCCAAGGCTGTCGATCTAAAGTTCAATGTGACCGTGCCCCGTAGCGAACCTTTCACGCGCCCTTATTTTGTACGCGATGGATTGCAAAACGCCTTTTATGAGGTGGATGCAAAGGCGAAGCGGAACACGCCTCTATCGCCTTATCCGCTGGAGGCGCGCGCCACCCTGGAATATGCGGGAGCCAAGGTAGAGCTCACCACAGTTGTACAAGTGGTCAGCAAGCTGAATGGACCAGGTGTAGTGCGTCATCCTATGCCTGTTGGACCCGCGCTCTCGGTAGCGTTGTCTCCAGCAGCCGGTGTCGTTCCGCTCGACAGCCAATCCACAACGGTGCGCGTCCGTGTCAAGAACAACGCGCAGGGGGCTGTGAAGCCAACAGTACGTCTCATCTTGCCCTCGGGCTGGACTGCCGAACCCTCCGCCATTCCCGTTTCCTTCACTCAAACGGGCGAGGAGCGGACAGTCAGCTTCAACGTTGTGCCGAAGGTGCAGGAGGGCAAGGAGTATAAGGTCACCGCAGTCGCGGAGCTTGATGGCCAGAAGTATACCGAGGGCTACACCACCATTGGGTATACCGGGTTGCGACCCTACTTTCTCTATGCGCCCGCAACGTATCGCACCACCGGTACCGATGTGAAGGTGGCACCGGGAATGAATGTGGCCTATGTAGAAGGCAGCGGTGATGATGTTCCCGCTGCTTTGCAGCAGATTGGTATTCACGTCTCGTACCTGTCAGCGCAGGATCTTGCAAATGGCGATCTAAGCCGCTACAACGCCATCGTGCTTGGCGTGAGGGCCTATGCGGTCCGGCCTGATCTCATCGTCAATAACGCCCGTTTGCTGCAGTACGTAGAGAACGGCGGTGTTGCCGTTGTTCAATACAACACCCCAGAGTTTGACCATAACTTCGGTCCTTACCCCTACGTCATGAGCAATGATCCGGAAGAAGTGACGGACGAAAAATCAAAAGTCAATATTCTCGTTCCTGAGAATCCGATCTTCCAATGGCCGAACAAAATTGGAACGAAAGACTTTGAGGGATGGATTGAAGAGCGTGGATCGAAGTTCTTGCAGACTTGGGATCCAAGGTACATTGCGTTGGTCGAAACGCACGATAAGGGACAGCCTGAACAAAAGGGTGGCTTGCTGTACGCGCGCTATGGGAAGGGCGTGTATATCTACAACGCGTATGCATTTTATCGGCAGCTACCCCTCGGTGTACCGGGCGCCTTCCGCCTCTTTGCCAATATGTTGAGCCTGCCGCAGAACCCTGAGCTGAAGTAGCTCGCTTGAGTACGCATGACGCAAACGGCAGCACCGTCGGAACAGCTTGAACGCAGCCTGAAGTTGCCGGGCGCCATCGCGGCCAATGTGCTCAACATGGTGGGCGTTGGACCATTTCTGACCATACCGCTTGCCCTTGCCGCGATGGGGGGACCACAGGCCATGCTGGGCTGGGTGCTGGGCGCGCTGCTGGCGTTATGCGATGGCATGGTGTGGGCGGAGCTAGGTTCCCGTTTCCCGCGCTCCGGCGGTCCCTACCACTACCTGCTGCAGGCTTTCGGTCCCCATAGTTATGGACGCATGATTGCGTTCCTGTTCCTGTGGCAATCGTTGCTGATTGGCCCCATTTCGATAGCCTCCGGCGCCGTCGGCTTCGCGGAATATGCAGGGGTGCTGCATCCCATGACATCGCTGCAGGCGAAGCTCCTTGCCATGGCGCTTTGCCTGGTGAACATGGCTGTCCTGTACCGCCCTATCCGTTCTGTCGCCGCGATGTCTGTGGTCGTAATGTCCGCTGTTCTAGCGACCTGCGTGTGGATCGTAGTGAGCGGCGCCCTCCACTTTAATGCATCGATTGCATTCAGTTTTCCGGAAGGCGCATTTCATCTGAACCGAGCCTTTTGGACTGGACTTGGCTCCGCGACCCTAATAGCGACTTACGATTATGGCGGATACAACAACGTGTGCCTGCTGGGCGGAGAGATCCAGTCGCCGCGACGAAATATCCCCCGGGCGGTCCTGGTTTCGATCGTCGCGATTGCGATGCTGTACCTCGCGATGAATCTTTCGATCATCGGAACGCTGCCCTGGCAGAGCGCTCAGCACTCCAGCGCGGTGGTCGCTGACTTCATGCGTGCGATCCATGGCACATGGGCTGCAAGAACGGTGACGGTCCTGATCCTGCTTGCGAGTTGGGGGTCCGCCTATGCGATCCTCCTGGGGTACTCGCGTGTGCCATATACCGCAGCCGTCGACGGAACCTTCCCCCACTTCTTCGCGAAGGTACATGCCAGAGGGCATTTCCCTACAACTTCACTCATCTTCATGGGAGTAGCGTCGGCAATCCTTTGCAGCGTCTCTCTGGCTGAACTGATTGCGGCGCTGATCGTGGTGCAGACTTTGCTGCAGTTCATGGCGCAGTGTGTGGCCGTCATCCTGCTTCGTAGGAACAAGCGTGGAGAGTCTGAGGAGAGCTTCCGCATGCCGCTTTACCCATTGCCTGTCGTGGTTGCTTTGGCTGGCTGGGCATACATCGTCACCACCGGGCAGCCGCGCCACATCGCCATCGCTATTGCGCTTGGCGCCGCGGGTGTCGCAGCCTTTTTGCTACGTGCGAGAAGCCAACAGGAGTGGCCATTTCAAACATCATGAATTACGACGTCACAGTAATCGGTGAGATTTATCAGGACCATGTGTTCAGCGGCTTTCGCTCGTGGCCGTCGCCAGGCGAAGAGATCTTCACCGACGCGTACGAGTGGGAGCTTGGCGGCGGTGCGGTGACGACAGCGTGTGCGCTTGCCCGTCTCGGACGCAGCGTGCAGATCATCGGCGTGGTAGGACAGGATAACTTCTCACGCATCGCAGAGCGACTAGAGCAATTTGGTGTGGGCGCGGACAGCATCGCAAGTAGTTCAGTCCGCAGCGGCGTAAGCGTCAGCATCTCGACCGTGGAAGACCGCACGTTTTTCACCTTCCGCGGGGCCAATCAGGAGTTGGAGGCACGTTTGATGCACGACGATAACCTGCTTCTGAAAGCCGCCAGGTCACGTCACGTACATCTTGCCATGCCTCTCAGCGCACGGCTTGCCCAGCACATACTTCCGAAACTCAGAGCGCGTGAGGCCACTACATCGTTGGACGTGGGCCACCATGTGGGCTGGCTGCAGGACGAGGCGAGTGTCGATGTGCTTCGAGCGATTGACTACACCATGCCAAATGAGAAGGAGGCGTCGATTCTTAGCGGTGATCCCGACCAGTATCTTGAACGATGTCGCAGCCTCGGATTACAACATGCCGTGGTGAAACTTGGTCGCGACGGAGCGGTCTCTCTGTCAAACGGAACGAAGCACCGCGTCAGACCACCCACCGTTTCCGTGACGGATACCACCGGCGCAGGGGATGCCTTCGACGCGGGATTTATTGACGCACTTCTCGATGGTGTCGGCCCTCGAGAGGTGCTGGAGCGGGCCTGCATCTGCGGGGCTATGTCCACTCGCGCTGCGGGCGCATTAGGAGCACTACCGAACCGGCCGGAGATCCGCGCCATTCTTGAGGAGCACTATGCCGCGTAAGATCGCGTTTCTGGGCGGAGGTGGGGTGCGGACCCCCCTTGTTGCTTTTGGCATCAACGAGTCCGCCACATCGTTGCAGGCTGAAGAACTGGTTTTGTATGATCTCGATCCGGAACGTGCCCAGATGACGGCCAGGCTGAGCCGTGAAGTCGTTCGACGGGACGGGGGATCGCTTCGCATTCGGGTGGCGGCTACGCCGGAAGAAGCGATCGATGGCGCATCGTTTGTACTCAACAGCGTCCGCGTCGGCGGCACCGGTACACGCGCACACGATGAGCGCGCTGCCATCGCCTGTGGATACCCTGGGCAGGAGACTACGGGGCCTGGTGGCATTGCCATGGGACAACGCACCATCCCGATCGCCATTGCGCAGGCGCGCCTAGTGGAGCGTGTCGCACCCCAGGCGTGGATCGTAAACTTCACCAATCCTGCGGGACTTATCACCCAGGCAATCATGCAGAACAGCAACGCAAAGGTCGTGGGCATCTGTGACACGCCGACGGAGATGCTTCATCGTATTGCAATCGCGTTGGACGCAACACAAGACGAAGTCGTGTGTGATTACATCGGGCTGAACCACCTGGGGTGGGTGCGCAGAGTCATGCTGCGAGGCGAAGATGTCACCCATAGAATCCTGAATGATGATGCGATCCTGTTGCAGCTCTATTCGGCGCCGTTATTTGAGCCTGACTTGATTCGCGCACTCGGTCTGATCCCTACGGAATACCTGTTCTTCTACTACTCACGCACCCGCGCACTTGAGAATCAGCGTCGCCAGGGGGCTACCCGTGGGGAACAGATTGGACAAATGAATGAGGCCTTGGCCGAGAAACTGCTGAAGCTTCACGCTGGCGGTGACGACGCCGGTGCTCTGCAAGCCTATATCGATTATCTGAACCTCCGTTCTGGTTCGTACATGAAGCTGGAAGGACAGGGGAGCTCCGCGTTCGATGATGATGCGCCGCAGGAAGACCCATTCCGCGCAGCCAGTGGATATCACCGCATTGCATTGCAGGTTATGAATGCGCTTGTTAGTGACGACACAAGTCGCATCATCGTCAACACCCGCAACGCAGACACCATACCTGAGATAGCAGCCGACGATGTCATCGAGGCGATGAGCGTCGTCGGAAAGGGCTTAATCTCTCCACTACCGGTCGGCCCACTCCCAGAGGCGGTGCGCGGTCTCGTGTTGGCAGTTAAGGCCTATGAACGCACCGCGATCGATGCCGTAATCAGTGGAAGCGAACGAGAACTGCGAAAGGCAATGCTGCTCTATCCCGCGATCGGCGAATGGGATCCATCGGCAACCCTTCTTAAGACGTTGAAGTGGAAATGAGCGAAGAAGCAACAAGGTCCCGGATCGTGGGGCATCGGACGTGCCGTCTCCAGTCATCCCTCGAGCCGTAAAGCGCGAGCAGGCGATGGAAAGTAAACTGTTCTGCATGGCACTTCGTGTGGACGGCGAACTGATAAGCGACGAACGCTTCTACCGTGAATTCCTCGCGGTCACTGGCGGAATGACGCCAGAGCAGATGCAGTTGACGTCTCCAGCCGACTTCCGCCAAGCGCAGGAGGTGGCGGAGCGAAACGTGCTTCGAGCCGTGCTGCTTCGACAGGTCGCAGATCGCGAAGGCTTGGCCGTGACGGAACAGGAGATTGAAGAGGAACGCCGCTCCGTATGGGGCAGTGCGGCCAACCAGTCTTGCGGTCGCGGAATCACGGATGAGATGGAAGAGCGAGCCGCTGTACGTAAGGCAGAGCGGCATCTGACGCGCCACGTGCCGCGACCGAGCCGCCGGGAAGTAGAAGCAATCTATCGCGCCAACCCTGCGACGTTCACGTTGCCTGAGCGTTGGCTGGTGTCGCACATCGTGAGGATCGCGGAGGACGAAACGGAGCGACAGGCTGCAATGGAGACGCTGAGACTAGCCGCCGCAGATCTGAAACGCGGCAAGTCTTTCGCAGCAGTCGCTGAGCGCTACTCGGACTGCAAAGGCGGTGGAGGAGCACTGGGATGGATCTCCCGCGGCAACATGGTGGCAGAGTTTGAAGAGAACGTCCTTCGATTGCAGCCACGCAAGCCAAGCGAAATCTTCGAGACGCCCTTCGGCTTGCACATAGCCTTGGTTCAGGACCATAAGCCTGCCGGCTTGCAGCCGCTCCAGGAAATACGAGCCGATCTTGCACGTCGCATCTTCGACGATCGCCGCCAAGGCGTGCTGGAAGAGGCACTTCATGCAATCTTCAACGGTGCACAAATTGAGGTGGCAAGTGAGCCAGAGCACAGCGTCGCGCATGGGAGGGGGATTGAGTGAACACCAGAGTTAGTCCCTGCTGCGTTCCAAGCAAGCAACATGCGGAAGTCCTAAAGGCGTCCCAGCAGACCGCAACAGATCGCATCCGAATAACCAGCGGCAGCACAGAGGACATGGTGCTATTGCCTGGAGGCCGCTTTCTCATGGGGTCGGAGTCAGCGGACTCCTTTCCCGATGACGGCGAGGGGCCGGTCCGTCCAGTCACGGTGGATGCGTTTTGGATGGACCGCTTCGTGGTCCGAAATCGCGACTTCGCCGCCTTCGTGGAAGCGACACAGTACGTAACAGAGGCCGAGCGCATCGGCTGGTCCTTTGTCTTTGCGGGTGATCTTCCCGCTGGTTCCGAGGGACACGCACCGGCGCAGGTCCATGGTGCCGAATGGTGGAAGGCCGTCGAGGGCGCAACGTGGACCCATCCCGAAGGTCCTACCTCAAATATTGACGCGCGCACCGACCATCCCGCAGTGCATGTCTCATGGAACGATGCAGCAGTCTTCGCCGCATGGGCGGGCAAGCGCCTGCCCACGGAAGCAGAGTGGGAGTTCGCGGCACGTGGCGGTCTGGAGCAGGCTGCCTACCCTTGGGGAGATACACTTACGCCTGACGGGAAGCATCTGTGCAACATTTGGCAGGGTGTCTTTCCGGCCAGCAACACGGCAGAGGATGGTTTTACCGCGACGTGTCCGGCTGATGCCTTCCCGCCGAACGGTTACGGGCTCTACGGGATGACAGGGAACACATGGGAGTGGATCGCCGACTGGTCGCATTCCACGTGGCACCAGCACGCCACGCGGCACAATCCTATGGGACCGCCGGAGGGTGTGGCACGAGTGCTGAAGGGCGGGTCCTACCTTTGCCATCGGTCATACTGTAATCGCTATCGTGTCGCGGCGCGCAGTTCCAATACGCCGGACAGCGCGACGACGAATATCAGCTTCCGGTGCGTGCGTGACACGGATCGTTAGGGACTGCTGAATCAGGACATTGCCGTGCTACCGACTTGCCTGTCGAGAGGGCATTTGTTTCAGGAATCTAAGACTCGATGAAGCATGCGAGGACAGGCGCAAAACGGAACCGCAGCGTCAGATGCTACTGGGCATTTGGCCTACTCGTGCTGGTGTTTCTTCTCTCAAGAGGCCTAACGCAATCGATTGCGGCGCAAAGCGTGAGTCAGACTCTCCATGAGCAGCAGCACACTGCGTGGACTGAAAAGGATGGGCTCTATGGCTCAGTCACGTCGCTGGCTCAGACGCCTGACGGCTTCCTCTGGACTTCCACGACTGCAGGTCTGTTCCGCTTCGATGGTGTGACGTTCGAAGCTTATACGCCGATACGCGGAGTGCTGCCGGATGGTGCAGCAAGCCATCTGCTGGTGACTCCTGACGGTGGACTCTGGATCTCGTACACAGGTGGCCGCATCGCCTACCTAAAGGACGGCGTCTCTCGCACCTATACGGAGGCAGATGGATACGCCTACGGTGCTACCAGGGCCATTGCGCGGACGCACGACGGAGCTATCTGGGCTGCTGTTACCGGTGGTCTGACCCGCTTCGACGGGACCTCGTGGCACAGGGTACGCAAGGACTGGGACTATCCGGAATCTTCAGCGTTATGTGTTTTTGTCGACCGGCAGGACACATTGTGGGTAGGCACTGGGAGTAGCCTTCGCTACCTTCCATCGGGGAGTCACGCATTCCTCGACAGAAGAATCCCGATATACCGGATCGTGGCGGTGAGGGAGTCGCGCGACGGCGTGCTCTGGCTGTCCGATGGGGATAAGGAAGTCGTCCGACCCTTCCGTTCCCCTCTTGAGAGAGCCACCTCCGATCCATTGCCGGAGCCCATCAGCATCGGTTCCTGGGACATTCTCTTTCCTTCGGACGGTAGCCTTTTGCTGGGTTCGGAACACGGTGTAAGACGGTTCCCATCTGCAGCACATCTCTCCGAAGTGAAGAAAGACACTGCTGCCATTGCGGAAACATTCAGTCGAAAAGATGGGGCAACGGGGCAGGTAATCCGTCGCTTACTGGAAGATAGGGAGGGAAACATATGGGCAGCCACTGACGGTGGTCTGGATCGCTTTCGTCCAAGACGGCTGAGTTGGACCGAGACAGGCTACTCTCCCACGCCCGTAGCAGCAGCCGATGGCAGTCTTTTCGTCGTTTACGACACAGACCTCCCGCCCGAGCTTCTTCCTTCCCATAAGCCTGTTCCATTCCTTCCTGACACTATTCGTGCCGTTGCCTCTGCACTCCATTCAGGCGATGGCAGTACGTGGTTTCTCGGTCTCAATAACACTTGGCGCTGGAAAAACGGGACCGTAGCGGTGTTCCCGTATCCCAAATACGACTCTCACAGCAAGATTTATGCGCTCGACGTTGATAATGCAGGCACGATCTGGGTGTCGATCTCTGGTCTGGGCTTGATGAAACTGATGGGAAGCACATGGACGAATGTTCCGGTGCTGCCGCACGATCCAGATATTGCGCCGACGTCCGTGAAAGCCGACGGGCACGGTCAGATCTGGTTGGGGTACGACGCGCGGCAACGCGTGGCCTTGATTCAGAATGGCGTAGTCTCCCATGTCTTTGGGCCGGCGGACGGCCTCGCCGTTGGCACAGTAAGCACCGTGTCGACGATCGGATCGGACGTTTGGGTGGGGGGAACAGGTGGCTTAGAAGTCCTGCAAGGAACTCGCTTCATCCCTGTGACCGCGATCGACCGCACACCGTTTCCCGCAGTCCATCGGATCATGGAGACGGCCCACGACGGCCTTTGGCTTAGCACCGGAAGAAGTATCCTGCACATCTTCCAAGACGATCTGCAAGCGTACTTGGCAGACCATACGAAGGGTGTGAAGTACGAAATCCTCGACACGGAAACGGATCTTCCGGAGCCTCTTTCCATAGCGCCGGGCTCTTCGGACTGGTCTATCGGAACCGGAGTTACTGCGAGCACACCGTCGCGTGAGTTGCATCAGGGGAAGCTGTGGTTCTCGACGATTAGCGGCATTGCGACCGTCGACCTTGCACACTTACAGCGGAATGCAATGGTCCCGCCGGTCAGTATTACGTCAGTGTCCACGGACCAGCTCAGCTATCCTACGAACGACACCGTACTGCTGCCGCCAAATACCAGGTCCTTCAACGTCGCATACACTGCCCTCAGTCTTACCAACGCCTCTCGTAACCGATTCAAGGTACGGCTGGATGGATGGGATAAGCAGTGGCAGGACGTCGGAAATCACAGGGAAAGCACCTATGCGAACCTCGCACCTGGAACCTATGTATTCCACGTGATTGCAAGTAACAACGATGGGGTCTGGAATACAACAGGGTCTGCGATCACTATTCGGGTGCTGCCGGCTTACTACCAGACAAATTGGTTCCGGATGATGTGTCTTGTATTCCTTCTAGCCTTGGGCTGGTTGTTATACACATGGCGAGTCAACCATCTTGTGCGGCGGTCGAACGCGCTCATGATGGAGCGCCTTTCTGAGCGGGAGCGCATCGCTCACGATCTTCATGACACCCTGTTTCAGGGGGTAGAGGGTGGCCTGCTGTCGATCCATGCCGTCACCTCCCGTATCGAACTGGAACCATCCTCGAAACAAAGATTGCAATTCGCATTCGAAGAGATGAATCGGGTCATGGCGTCTGCGAGAAGCCTCGTTTTCGATTCCCGGAAGCAGTTCGAACCAAGAGACTTCGATGAGATTATCCGAGGCTATGGAGAAGACATCGGGCAAATGTCAGACGCTCAATTCCAGGTCAAGACCGCCGGGACGAAGCGTGTGCTGAAGGTCGCGGCCTCGGAAGAGATCCTCAAGATCGTGAAGGAGGGTTTGAACAATGCTTTCCGGCATGCGCGTGCAACGAATGTCTGCGTCGAAATTGACTACACGCGCAGCACGCTCCTCGTCTGTGTGTGGGATGACGGTACCGGCATCGATCCTCGCATTTTAGAAGAAGGCGGCCGCCAGGGGCACTGGGGCATGCCAAGCATGCGACGGCGAGCGGAAGAAGCCGGTGCAGAACTTAAAATTTCACTTAGAAAGCACGGCGGGACTGAAGTACACATACGCATGCGGGCCGGGTTAGCATTTCGATCCCGGGCACTGGAACTCTCGGCGAGGTGGTTCGGTGGTCTGTCGGGAGAGTCATGACCCTGGGCTGCTGCGGCATGGCCCGACTGGTTAGATGAGACGCTCCGCGTGACGGCGGACTTCGTGGGCTTCCACGGGGCCGCCATGGCCCACGTGGAATCGCTCGAAGCCCAGACCAACCAGTCGCAGCAATTCTTTACGGACAGCGGCAGGATCATCCTCGAACGGGGGCCTGATGGCATGGCCTGTGCGAAGGAGGCCACCGATGAAAATTCCCGAAGCGAGTAGATCGCCAACCATCGCCTCCCGATTGCCGAGCTCCACGGAGATCGAGCCCTTCGTGTGTCCGGGTGTGTGTGTGACCGTGCCGGTAACCCCATAGGGCGACAGGTCAAAAGTCTCTTCGTCGTGCAGCAACACATCCGGCTCAAAGGCCGCGTAACTCTCGTGCGGGATAGGTGTCTTGAAGAAGAGTCTTCCCGCCCATCCTGTCGGACAGAATTGCATCTGCTTTTCCCGCTTGTAATAGGGAAGGTCAGCCTCATGCGCGATGATGGGCGCGCGTGTCTTCTCCCGCAGTTCGGCCGCACACCCGGCGTGGTCAACATGAGCATGGGTGACCACAATGGCCGTGATGTCCCGGAACGAAAGTCCGTTCTTTAGCAGCGCCCTCTCGACCTTCGGTGCCGATCCAGGTAGTCCCGCGTCGATCAGCACGCATCCCCCATTACCGATGAGCAGATGAGCGTTGGATATCTTGAGCGGCAGAATGGGGATTCGTACGATCCGGGACAAGTCGGGCCTCCAGCGCGAAACGCGTCCTTACAGTCGCGCGTCGCTCGCTTCGTTGCGCAAGTCTATGGCCTGCAACGCTCGGTGCTCCTTGCGAAAGAACGCGCGCTTTGGAAAAGCGGACAACGGAATAACACTCCTTCGATGGACACGCAACCGGCCTCACCGGTAGCACTACAAATCCTTGTCACATCTGGGTGTAAGGGGTTTGCCTCGCGCTTGACCTGAAAGGACATTGAATGTTCGTGACAGACCCTGCTGGCAGCGTTTACTGCGCGAAGCTTGATAGGAGCGATGCGCAGGTGCTACTGGCCACGCAAGGAAACCTTTCGAGCATTCGCCTAGCTGGATTGATGCACTTGTGCAGTGATCTGTTCTGAATCAGGGCTTCTACCAGGCCGACACAATCAGCGGAGGATAGTATTGGCCATCGGTCCATGGGATCGATGGCCGCCCCTGGGTTAGTTGAGTTGCGACACGAAGTGTTTTATCGCTGTGGCCAGTTGCTGCGGTGCTTCGATTGGAATCAGGTGGCCGCTGCCACTGACAACTTCCAGTGATGCCCTGGAGATTCTGGAAAGCACCTCCCGCCGATGCTGCTCGATCGAGTCGAGGTTGTCGTGTTCTCCGGCAAGGATCAGTGTGGGTACATCGATCTTTGGGACCTCAGCCGAGATGTCTTCCCTTAGGCCAGTGGTTGGCCAGGCCATCACGGCCGCGGGTGATCCCGACAAGCTATCGCTGACAATCTGCTCGACAAGCTCAGGCGATGGAGGACTCGACGTCAGGAAGTTGATCGTCTGCAGGACCGTGTCGCGATTGTCATAGGCGTGCAACTGCTGTTGGAATGCTTCTTCGGGGAAGTGCGTCGGGGCCGGGGATGCCGGCGCGACCAGTACCAGCCCCGTCAGTCCTTCCGGTCGTCGCGATGCCAGTAGTTGCGCCACCTTGCCACCCATGGAGTGACCGATGAGCACATACTTCTCGAGGCCACGCTGGCGAACCAGCGCCTGGGCATCGTCTGCGAGTTCAGAGATGGAAAAATCATCGCTCCCCGCCTTTGATTCCCCCCAGCCTCGCGAATCGTACGTCACACAACGGAATGAATCGGCGAGCAGGGCGGCTACGCCCTGCCATGTGCGATGCGTCCCTCCCCAATAGTGGAGAAAGACCAAAGCGGACTGACCCTCGCCCTGGACTTCAACATGTAGTACTGAATTTCCAACGGTGTATTTCAAGTTACCTCCTCGTCTGCAGCCTTCCGGTATGGCAGCGCAACGATAGAACGGACTGGAAGCGATTTCTGTGCGAGGGCGACCAGATTTTGTTGGAACAGACTTTGGCTTCCGGCTGCCGCGGCATGTACACGCGTCCGTTGCAAGTGACGGTTGATTATCCCAAAAGAGTTGATCCCGATCACGACTGGACAAGCGCTCATATGTAGCATCGCTCCCATTGATCCAGATGGCAGCGCTCGCTCGCGGTCCCACTGGAATTCTCGATGACTGTTGTCAAAGGAAGAAGGCCAATGTCGAAATCAGGCCTCTCCGTTTCGTCGCGGTTCTCGCAACGGCGACGACTTTCTTTCTCCGTATCGAGGGGGCCGTTGCTGAAGCGATGCCTTCCGGCTTATGGCAGAATCAACCTGTTGCATCGCTCTGGACTCCAATTCGATGCCGGGAGCTTGTATGAGTAAGGAGATCCGCGTCCTAGTCGCGGACGATCATCCGCTGATGCGCTCGGGCATCGCTGCCGAGATCAATGCGGAGCCGGACATGTCAGTAATCGCCTCGGCGGAAGATGGCGAGGAAGCGCTCGAGTTGTTCCGGGTCCATCGGCCAGACGTGTCTCTGATCGATCTCCGCATGCCGAAAATGAATGGTCTGGAATTGCTTTCGGCCATTCGTGCGGATTTTCCTCTCGCCCGTTTGGTAGTCCTCACAACATCTGCTGGAGATGTGCATGCCGTGCGTGCCTTTCGCATGGGAGCTGCTGGCTACCTGTTGAAACATATGCTTCGCGGTGACCTCATCACCACCATCCGGGAAGTCCACGAAGGGCGGCGACGGATTCCCGACGAAATCGCACAACTACTCGCGCAACACGCAATGGACAACCAGATGACTCCGCGGGAGATCGATGTGCTGAGCAAGGTAGCGCTTGGTAAGTCGAACAAAATGATTGGAGCCGAGCTTTCCATCTCGGAACATACAGTCAAGGCACATCTCAAGATGATCCTTTCAAAGCTGGGCGCCAGCGACCGCACCCATGCCGTCACGATAGCAACACAGCGCGGCTTCCTCGATTTCTGACGCAGCGTTCCTCGTCCGCGGAGAGGGGAAGCGTCCGATGATACCCCTCTTAAGAGGGATAAGAAATCTGGCTGAACGGGGTTATCGCACTCTTATGCGTGACAGCTAGCATGAGCGCAGTCCACATGCTCTGTGAAGTCGATGTGTGGATCGAAGGGATCAGCACTGTGGCTCATCTTGCTAGTCAACCGTCGCCCTCAACATTGTTTCGTGAAGAGGATTCAAGAAAGCCTTCGCCGCATGTCGTACTGAGACGACGCGGGAAAAGCATCGACATATGGGTGTCAGCGGATTCAGCTTTAAGGATGCGTAAGACCCGAGCGCTGCAAGCCTATCAAACGTTTTTCATCAACAACCCATCCACTCCAAAGGATCTGAAAGTTCACGGTACGGGTGGCCGCTTCCATTGTCCTTCCGACACAACGTTCAAACAAGTATTTGGTCTATCTGACCTCAGGGGTCAAGAGCGGTTGAAGGTGTGCGTCAGCCGGGATCTCATCGAAGACGCAACAGACAATCCCCAGGATTTCCGGTTCGTTGACGACATCGTCGCTCGCGAACTGACATTGGCACTTACCTATTCACATGCCGGTCGGGCACCGGCGGGCAGTGACACGCGCCAGTACATCCTTGAGGCGTTATGCGAAAGGCTGCAGACCTGCTCCTCTTCAAGCGTTGAACCGAATGACGGTGCGAGCGATCCGTTCCACGCCTGGCAGCTGGTCGTTATTCAGGAGGCATTGGACAATGCAGGCAATGTTGATGTGTCCGTGGAAGCGGTCGCGAAGAGGTGCCGCCTGTCGGGTTGTCACTTTGCTCGCCGCTTCAGACTAACCTTCGGCACCTCATTCCATCGGCACATTGTGCAAGCCCGTGTCGCCCGAAGCCGGGTGCTCCTGAGTACGACAAGCCGCCCTATCTCGCAAATCGCACTCGACGTGGGCTTTGGAGATCAATCCAGCTTCACCCGCTGTTTTACCAATGCGATCGGTATTCCCCCGGGGCGCTGGCGTGCCATCACCGCAGGTCAGAAATCCTTCGTGGGCAACTGCTGACGACTCGATCCAGGAAGACCTCAGGAGTCTTTGCATGAGGACCATTCACCCGGCTGGTCGGCCTGACCGCCCGGATCAGCGACCATACAGATTGAGAGTTTCGAAGATCGGTCGGAATGCTGGCGATGATTTATCGGGTACACAGCAGGGGCTTCCGTTTGATCTTGTAGGCGGCCCGTACCCGCACGAAGCTACCCTCATTCGCGTCATCACAAACATTGGCCCCACAATTACTCTCCATGCTGAGGATGCAACGGGTTCCGTAAAAATCCCTCAGCAACGCGGCGAAGTGTGTGTTCTCTATCCGGAGATCAAAGCCACGTTTTTCTCTCCATCTTCGATTGACTTGATCGAATACAGAATCGATACAGGCCTGGGTGAACGTCACGATGACCAATTGTTTGGAGGCGCCGATAGAACACTTTCTCAGCTACGTGCGGTCGAAGACCCTGTCCTTCATCACCTTTCGCGCGCGATGGCGAATCTGCTTCACGCGCAGCAGCTTACCTCGCACGAGCCTGAGGATGCCTTTGCACGCGCCGTCGTATCCCGGCTCATAGATCGGCATAGACCGAATGATAGTGACGGGCCAGCTGGATGCTCAGGTGGTCTTCCGCCGAAGCATATTCGCAAGGTCCGTAAGCGTTTGTCGGGGGATCTGCGCGAAGGCGTCAGTGTGGTGCAACTCGCATCCGAATGCGGGTTATCTGTAGGACACTTCGCGAGGGCATTCCGACAGACGTTCGGAGAGTCGGTACATCGACACGTATTAATGCTGAGGATTGAGCGCGCGAAGCATCTTCTCCAAGCCTCTTCCCTCTCACTGCGAGAGGTGGCCCATGAGGTGGGCTATGCCGATCAGGCCACCTTTACGGAAAGCTTCGGGAAAGTGTCGGGCATCACGCCGGGACGATATCGTCGGCAGTTTGCGATCCATTGGCAGTAAGCAGCGGCGCTTTCATGATCTTCAAAAGTTTTCCAAATTGCGCCCTGATCTGCCAAGAGATCGGGCAATCACTTCTCTAGATTTGGGAGATATCCCTATCTGGAACGCAACAAGAAGTGGAGATAAGTATGAAATTCCTCGCGCGAGTCGCACTCGCAGCTGCATTCACTTTGTTCAACCAAGGAGGCAAGCTTATGGCACAATCCACATCATCTCCCATCAAGAACGTTGTTCTCGTACACGGTGCGTTTGCGGATGGCTCCAGCTATGCAAAGGTCATTCCGCTCTTGCAGGCAAAGGGATTACATGTTGTCTCAGTGCAGATTCCTCTGACGTCGTTTGACGACGATGTCGCTGCCACCAAGCGTGCCATTGCCGCACAGGATGGTCCTGTCCTTTTGGTCGGACATTCCTACGGCGGTGTTGTCATCAGTGAGGCCGGCAATGAGTCAAAAGTTGCCGGACTTGTATATGTCGCAGCCTTCGCTCCCGACAGCGGACAGAACATTGTCGACATCAGCAAGTCCTTCCCGAAGCCACCTGGCATGGACACGCTGGCCCCGCAGGCAGATGGCTTCCTGCTGCTCACGGAACAGGGTGTCAAGGAAAACTTTGCGCAGGACCTGACTGAAAGCGAGAAGGACGTGCTGGTCGCGGTGCAGCCAATGACTGCCGGTGCGATTTTCGGAGCAAAAATCAGCAAAGCTGCGTGGCGCGATAAGCCGACCTGGTATGTCGTTTCGAGCAACGACCGCATGATCGCTCCGGATCAGGAGAAGAGCATGGCGAAGCAGATGAACGCTTCAACGACGATTCTTCCGGCCAGCCATGTTGTGATGTTGTCGCACCCAAAAGAAGTCGCAGCAGTGATCGAGAAGGCCACGACACTGACGAAATAGTGCCACGAAGAGTCTGCGACTTTGTGCGCTCCATGCCAGCACCCCCGCACACTGAGGGTGCTGGCAGAAGGAGCAACCTCAGAGGTCATGCGGAAGTCGCACAACTCCGTTGGATTCACTCAGCGAATGAACCGTCAAGGAGCCTGTTATGCCGTCTGAAGCTCGATGTGACTCATCCGAAGAGAGAAGCACCGAGGATCTCGTGGAGCTGGCACGCTCTGGAGACGACGAGGCTTTCGGCGAACTCATGAACCGTCATCGAAGTACGGTTCGCCGCACCGCAACTGCGATCCTCAAGAATTGGGAGGATGCAGAAGATGTCGTGCAGGAAGTGTCCCTGAGCGTTCTGCGAAAGCTCCACACCTTCGAAGGGAATGCCAAATTCTCGACATGGCTTACGCGTATCGCGGTGAACGCCAGTCTGCAGCGCTTGCGCCGTGCACGTTCCAGACCTTCCTCTTCTCTCGAAGAGCTAACGGGCGGAGACGACGCAGCATTCGTACTCATCGCTGCCTCAGGACTGAACCCTGAGCAGGAATATTCAAGTCGGCAGATGCGGAAGAATCTGGGTAAAGCTGTATCACTGCTGCCCATTCGCCTGAGGGAGGTAGCGCAGGACTACATCTACGAGGAACTATCGCTAGTAGAAGTTGCCGATAAGCGCGGTCTCAGCCTGCCCGCGGTGAAGTCACGCACCTACCGCGCGCGTAAGAAATTGATGACCATGTTGGATGGGCAATGTGTACAGCGCTCCATGTGAGCCGGCAGTCAAGGAGAAGCTCAAACATAGTCTTCAAACGCGGGAGTCCGGGGCGGGCTCCTCGACATCTGCGCAGCCTCGGTCGGTGAGGAGAAGTGGGCTTTGATCAGTTTCTCGAAGACTCGCAGGCAAGCGGGCATCGTATGCTTTCCTCGGCGGAAGCCGGGTCCGTTTTCATCAGCTGCTGTGCTCGCTCAAAAGGTGGCGTGCGGCATCGCTGTCCTCGTTCTGTTGACAGGGCCGCTCGCTATCCGTCATGTGGTACAGCTGCCTGCGGGGAATGCCGAGTATGTTGCGATGGGCAGTTCCTTCGCGGCTGGGCCGGGCGATGGACAGCGGGCTCCGGGCAGCTATTTCCCGTGCATGCGCTCCAGTGAAAACTATGCGCACCTGCTGGCGAAACGAACTGGTATGAAGCTTAAAGACGTGACGTGCTCGGGCGCGACTACGAGGCATATCCTGGATGGCGGCCAGCTTTTCCAACCAGCGCAGGTTGATGCAGTCGATACGACCACGAAGCTGGTAACCGTGACAATTGGTGGCAACGATGTCTTCTACCTTGGAACGCTTGGAGCATGGGCCTGTGCAAATGATCCCGCGGCCGTTCCAGCCGGTGCACGATGGGTTGGTCTTTGCATGGGCATGTCGAATGACAGGGTCCAGAAAGCCTTTGTCACTCTGCCAGCGCAGATGACCCGAGTCGTGCAAGAAATACATCGCCGGGCTCCGGTAGCGCGCGTCCTCTTTATCGATTACGCAACGGTCCTTCCAAGCCAGGGTACGTGCGGTCAACTGCATCTCTCGTCGCAGGAGGCAGAAACAGGTCGACAGATAGCAGCACGTCTTGCGGCGGTGACGGCAGAGGTTGCGAGAGCAACGAACTCAGGCCTAATAAAGGCATCGGAGATTACCCAGGGGCACGATGTGTGCTCGGCACAGCCCTGGGTCTACGGCTTTGTCTTCTCGGAGCATATCCTTCGATTCGGCCCAGCTCCCTTTCATCCAAGGATTGAGGCGATGACCGCCATCGCCGAGGCGCTCGCCACGGAAGTCGCTCGCGAGCCACCGTATCTAGAGCGGCAAACCATGCGTAAGGAGACGCTGCCGAGACAGCGGACGTTTCACGAGTAGGGGAGTCCGCTGCCCAGCAGAAGCGCGAAACTCGACTCCACACGGGACCTTCGCAAAGGCCCCGTGCGGAACTGGATCAGTGGTGCTGGATTAGAAACCGTATTTGAGTGCGAATTGGATCAGCCTGGGGGCTACCGACGAAGCGTTGATGAGCCCATAGCTCGCTGTGCCTACCGCTGTTCCGGGATTGGCGTACTGTGCGTGGTTCCATACGTTGAAGAACTCCGTTCGGAAATCAAGGTTGGCATCTTCGCGCAGTCCGCCAACCTTCGTCGATTTCACCAGCGTCATGTCCCAGTTCTGATTGCCAGGACCTCGCGCGGCGCCAATCGCACTATTGCCATAGAGCGTAGGAACTGAGGTCGCAGTGACAGGTGCACCCGGCGTGACGGTTGTGCTGTTCGGCGCAAAGGGGGCCGCCGTGAACACGGTGCTGCCAGGGTTGAAATACGTGTTATTACGGATGCGGTCCAGCATGGATCCGCCATTTCCGTTCTTGATGTCCTTATTGCTGAACCCTGGTGCGAACTGTGCACGACTTGCAGTACCGAAGGCGGTGCCGTTGCGCGTGTCCGTAAATACCAAAGGCTTACCCGATTGAAATGTTGAGACGCCTGAGACCTTCCATCCACCAGTGACACCGCGGACAAGCGCGCCTGCATTTTTCCACGTGGGAAGCTGGTAGGTGTACACGACGACCAGGCGGTTTGTGCGGTCGAATCCCGCCGGGCCCCAGCGCTGATGCCGGTCGTTGGGATCGTTGCTGTTGCCGCTTCCCCCGGCGAAGACGCCATTCGTTCCATCACCAGCGGTAACGGTGGTCAGGCCTTTGCTCCAGGTGTAGGCAGCTTGCATATACAGGCCATGGGACATCTGCTTTCGCAGAACAGCCTGCAAGCTGTTGTAGTTTGAGAAGCCGTACGTTTCAATCCTGGTGACCCCACCTGGCGTGAACCCCTGATACGGCACGCGCGCCTGGATGTTCGCTGACGCTAGCGTGTTGGTGGTGACGCCATTGATTGGATTGGACGGTCCTGCGAGATATGCACGGTTAAGCGCACGCGATTCTGCGAGGCGCGTACCCCGCGTGCCCACGTAGCCAAGCTCGAATACGAACTTGCTCGGCAACTGCTGCTGCACTTCGAGGTTGTACTGTTGGACCAAAGGGGAGTCGATGTTGTCCGCAACGCCAGTCACAGTGAGCGTGTACGCGGTCGAGCGCGGCCGCCACACACCCGGCGTAAGCGTCGTCGTGAACGGTGTCTGGAAGGTGGCCGCAGCGTTTGCAGTGCCGCTAAGGGTGGACGAACTTACGAAGGGCTGACCGCCAAGCGTCTGTAGGACGGAGTTGCCATTCGGCAACGTGTAGAAAAGTCCGTATCCACCGCGAACCACGGTATCGCGTAAGGGTTGATAGGCGAAGCCGACTCGTGGCCCAAAGTTATGCAAAGGGATGTCGTTGTTCGAAAGACTGGTGCTCCCAAGACGGGTAACGCCCGCAGGAAGCGTGAGTCGGTAGTTGTTTGGAACAACAAAGCCGGCAAAGGTACCGCCCGCCGGAACGGGCTGGAACGGTGTGACCAGCGACGGATAGAAGCTGCTGAGCTGCCCATGATTTGCACTGACACCACTGTTCAACTCCCAACGAACGCCCGTGTTGAGTGTGAATCTGCTGCTTAGCTTGATGTCATCCTGCAGAAACATTGCCATCGAGGTACCGCGGAAGCCCTTGTAGTACGAGCCCTGCTGACTGCTGCTGGCGCTGACGTTGCTGAAACCGCTTCCATTCTGGGCTGCACTTTCGCCCAACAGGAAATCCTGGAACGTCAAGAAAGTTACGCTGCCGCGTTTGTTGTTGGGATCGTCAAAGTTGAACTGATTCTTCTCGCCGGTGAAGCCAGCACGAAAGCTCTGACGCCCACGACTGAAGGAAACCTGATCGCTGATTTCAAACGTGTTTACTGCAGAGAACGAGACATCATTGTTCACGCCGCCGAGACTGAAGTATCCCGTGGTGGAGATGATCGGCGTCAGTGGATACGTAGGGTCGCTGGGAGCTGTCATGCCAATCTGATCGAAGGTCAGATTTGCCTGTGTCTGCAATCGCCCCACGCTGCGGATGTAGCCGATTAAGCCCTCATTCAACAATCGAGAACTCAGCGCGGAGGTCAGCTTCAATACCGCTACCTGACTGTTGAAGTTGGGCGTGACGCCGTTTCCCGGGGTGTTGGCGGTGCTGCTGAAGGGCTGGTTCTGCGGCTGACGGGAGTAGAAGTAGCGCTGAGACAGGGTATGCTTCGCGCTGAACAGATAATCCGTGTTTATGAGGAACTGGTCTTCGCTGTAGTGGGACGGGATGCTGAAGGTCGAGAGGCCAACGGTATTGCCGCTTACCGTGGCTATACGTTGTGGTGTCGGGATGAGGTACGTGCCGTTTGCAATCTTCTGTCGCAGGAGGTTGAGCGCGACAGGATTGATGTTGCTTCCATTGCACGCGACCGACACACCACCATTGAATGGCTTTGCCGAGGTGCAGCCCGCTGCACCAATCGCGGCGGCACTGCGATCATCGCTCAGTGGGAAAAGGGTATTGCTTGCAAGGGAACTGGAAGACAGACCGTTCACCTGGCGGGTACCTTGATAGGACCCAAAGAAGAAGACCGTGTCTTTCTTGATGGCGCCACCGAGTGTGCCACCGAACTGATTCTGTTTCATCACGGCACGTTTCTGGCCGCCGATCTTCAGGAAAGTATCGTTTGCATTCAAGACATCATTGCGAAAGAACTCCCACACTGATCCGTGAATTGCGTTGGAGCCCGTCTTCGTGACGACGTCGACGTTTGCGCCAGCATCGCGACCAAACCCGGCGTCGTAGTTCGTCGTCTGGATCTTGAATTCCTGCAGGGTGTCCGGATTTGGAATTGCAATGCCGGCCTGTTGCACGAAGTCACCGGCGCGGCCAGAGCCGAAATTGTTGATGTCCGCGCCATCCATGTGGAAGTTATTGCTGATGCTGCTGGCGCCGTTCACATAGACATCCTGCGTTCCTTTTCCTAAAGCCGCGGCGTTGTTGACGTCCCCAGAGACGCCGGCCGACATCGTTAGCACCTGCGTAAAATTCCGGTTCGTCAGGGGTACTTCGCGGATCGTCGCACCCTGCACCACGGTTCCCAGGGTGGCGTTCTCCACCTGCAATTGGGCTGTGCCTGCGCTAACCTCCACCGTTTCGCCTTCGCTGCCGACAGTCAAGGCTGCGTCTGCCCGGGAAGTCTCCGTCACGTTCACCGTGATGGGCGGCTGCTCTGTCGTCTTAAAGCCTGGTGCAGTGATGGTGAGTGTGTAGGTTTCCGGAGGCAACAAGCCGATGGTGAACTGGCCCGCGCTGTCACTCTTGGTGCGGTGGATCTGCGCCGTTGCCTTCGACGTGGCTGTGACCGCAGCGCCCGCGACCACGGCCCCCTGCGCATCGGTAACGATGCCACGGATAGCGCCAGTGGTAGACGTTTGACCGAACGCAAACGGCGTTGCGAGCGACACAGCGGCAAGGGATGATCCAAGCACTGTGCGGCTAAGGAGAGAAAGACGCCTCTTCATAGTCGTGAAACCTCTGTCTGGGTTACTAGCACTATGAAGGTTTTATGAAAATAAAACATCCGTATTTCTACGCAGAGGCCAGTCGATTGGCATCAGTGAGAGCGTTGCAAGCCATCTTTTCTCCAGCGATTACATCTCCGCATGGCATAAGGCTCCTTGCCGGAAAGAGCAAACTTGCAACGTTGCCCTGCACGGATCGGATAGGAGCGACACGCATCCTCTCGACTGCTCTTGAGCTCAGTATTCGCCATAACGGCCGCGCACGGATTCCAGCAGCTTGTTGGAATCCCACGCAGTTCCACCCTTCAGTACGATCTCGACGTTCTCGATATCCGTTATTTGCGTCGAAGGGTCACCCTTGACGATCATCAGGTCCGCATCCTTACCGACCTGGACAGATCCAATCCGATCGGCTTTGCCGAGATACGTAGCGCCATTCAACGTGGCTATCTTGACCGCTTCGACCGGGGTGAAACCATCATCTGTCACCAGCAGTTCCACTTCGTGCTGATCGCCGAAGCCGGGAAGGGTGGCGCCGTTGCCTGTCGGATCGAGGCCAGCCATCAGAAATCCGCCTGCCTCGACGAACTTCTTCTCAAGCGCGGCGGCATTGCGGTAGTTCTGCGCGGAACGCTGCAAAGCCGGTGAATCAGGCGCAGTGTTCCGTCGATTACGCCCCAGCAAATACGCTTCCCGTGCCTCTGGCAACATGGTCGCGAGCGCTTTCGGGCGCAATGCGGGTTTGCCGGCGAGGGACGCCTCAAAGACTGGCAACGTGCTGGTCAACGCTACATGCTTTGAAATAAGCAGCTTCACAAGAGCGGTCGCCTCAGGACTGTCGGGCGTCATCTTCGCGAGGGTCGCCGCACCCGTCTCACGTGAGCATTGATCCTGCTTCTTGTCAGGGTCCAGTTGCGTATTGACGAAAAAGCCATGCTCCAAGTTGTCGATGCCGAGCTCGGCTGCTTCAGCATAGGTAACGGAACAAAGATGGCCCGTCACTTTCAAGCCGCGCGCATGCGCTGTCTGGATCGCCGAGCTTAGCTCTGCTCGAGTGATGTGCATATAGGCCTTGAAGTTCGTCGCACCGGCGTCCGCCCATTGATTCACAAAGTTCTTCGCATCCTCTGGGCCGCTCAGTACATGCATCTGCATGAAAATGTTGCTCACGCCCTGCAGATACGGTGCCGTCGGTTCTATATGCGGCCCGATCAGGGTGCCAGCATCGATCAGATTGCGCAGGTTGATATCAGCATACGGCTCAACAGAGCCTGCCGTGCGTATCGTAGTAACGCCGTTGGCAAGGTACATGCGCGGTGCGGAGAAGGTCATCTGCGGCAGCAGGACAGGCGCTTCGGCGCCGTCGGCTGTGGTGTTCGGCCGTTGGAGGTAGTACATGTGGTCGTGCATTCCGACGAGGCCGGGGAGTACGGTGTAGCCAGCCAGATCGAATGTCTCTGCGTTGGCAGGACCCGGTGCATCCGGACCGACCCGCGTGATCTTGCCATTCTCGATGATGACGCTCTGGTCCTGTAAGACGGGGCCGCCTGTGCCGTCGATCACGCGAACGTGATGCAGGACCTTTATCGGCAGATCCTGGCCGTAGTGGTATCGCGTATTCTCAACGCCTGGTTGGCTTGTGCGCTGTGCCGAGAGGGGGCCGCACGCTAAGACAAGCAGCGTCGTGAGCCGAAGATTGCGCTTGAGCAGGTTCAATGGGTAGCCCTCCCTATACGACCGTGCACGCATGGGCCGGCCTTCGTCATCCGTTAGCGGGACGCTTGGAGGGAGTGTAAAGCCGGACCGGATATCGCAGCGCAGAAATGTACGCCTAAGTAGAAATACGTAGGTTGCATACGTAGTTTCCGCGTGCGTGGAGCAGTCGAACGTGCTGCATAATCGGGAGACAGCCTACAAGTAACCTGCTCTTGCGAAAGGACTCTTCCGATGCTTCGTGCACTTTTCGTTTCCGGCATCCTGCTTTCCACCTCCAGCCTACCGGTGCTTGCGCAGCAGCAACATACGTTGCTTGCGAAACCAGATACCGTCGCATGGGGGTACTACTCGGGCATGGCGAAACCCGCGTTGACTGTTAGATCGGGAGACACGGTCGTCATGCAAACGCTCTCGACGTGCGGGCCGAGGGAGCGAATGCTGAAGGGAGGCGTGAAGCCCGAAGACATTCCGGCGTATACGGATGCCATCTATAACGAAGTGAAGGACAAGGGACCAGGTGGTCACATCCTGACAGGACCGGTCGCGATTGAAGAAGCCGAGCCAGGGGACGTGCTTGAAGTGCAGATCCTGAAGATCGACATCGATGCAAACTTCGCCTGCAACGGTTTTGGTCTTCATCGGGGCTTCCTTCCGATGGAATTTCCTTACAGTCGAAGCCGCATCATTCCGCTGGACCGCGCCAGGATGATCGGGCATTTCGCTCCTGGAATCGACATCCCGTTGCACCCGTTTTTTGGCAGCATGGGGGTAGCACCCGCCGGCGGAAAGATCGATTCCGCTCCACCGTTCACACACGCCGGCAATATGGACAACAAAGAGCTTGTTGCCGGAACGACACTCTACATACCGGTCGCGGCCAAAGGCGCCTTGTTTGAAGCAGGCGATGGTCATGCAGGGCAGGGCAATGGTGAAGTCGATATCACTGCGATGGAGACGTACCTCACGGGCACGTTCAAGTTTATTGTTCACAAGAAACAGGCGCTGCTTTGGCCGCGCGCAGAGACTCCGGACTATTACATTTCGATGGGTTTTAGCCCCGACCTGAAAGAAGCGACGGAACACGCGCTGCGTGACATGATCGACTTCCTGGTGGAAACCAAGCACATGACACGTGACGATGCCTACATGCTCTCAAGCGTGGCTGTCGATCTCGACATCACCCAACTGGTCGATGGCAACGTCGGTGTCCACGCGATGTGCCCAAAGAAGATCTTTACGAAGCAGTAGATTCGGTTTCCGGTCATGAGACGGCGTGGAATTCCTTCACGCCCGTTTCACATGACATTGCTTCCGCGCTAAAATTCGGCTATTCCTTCATAGAATCCACTTTTGTCATTACGACTACCACTCACGTGGAGGCGATATGCAGGCTTCTTTCTCGGCAGCTACAGGTTTTGCATTGCAACTGGATGATCACGCGTCAACGGCCTATCTCCATGCGCTGATTCAGTACAACCCCATCGCAATCATCGTCTTGGATAGTCAACACAAGTTTCAGCTCTGTAACCCTGCATTCCTTGATCTGTTCAAGTTTGAAGCTGCGGAACTCGAGACCTGGGCACTTGACAGCATGATTGCTGGCCCTGACTTCCTCCTAGAAGCGACCGAATTAACGCACCGCGTGTTGAGTGGCAAACGGGTCCACACCGTTACCAAGCGCCGCCGCAAAGATGGACTCATCATCGACGTGGAACTGCACGGCGTCCCGCTTATTGTCGACGGTGTCGTCCTTGGCGTCTACGGCTTGTACCAGGACGTGACCGAGCGCATGGACGTCACCGCCGTGCTTGAGCAGATGACGACAAGGCTGGATGTTGTACGAGAGGAAGAACGGAGGCGATTCGCGCGCGATCTCCACGATTCTCTCTCGCAAGACCTGGCGTTACTAACGTGGAATCTCCGAAGAATTTCGAAGCTTGTCGCGGGCGACGCGAGGATGGAGTCACTCCTCGCCCAGACCAGCGAGTTGGCGGACGTCTGTGTCGGCCAGATCCGAACATCTTCCTTTCTGATGCATCCGCCCCAACTTGGCGAAGCAGACTTACACACCGCAATCCTCTGGCTTACCGAGGGGTTTGAACGGCGCAGCGGGATTGAAATCGAGCTGCACCTCGAACCAATGCAGGAGCGACTGCCGCTGGCACTTGAGACCGCGCTGTACCGCTTTATCCAGGAGGGCCTCGCGAATGTGCTTCGACACGCCAGGGAATCTTCCATAAGTTTGACGCTGTCGTTTGAGCGCGACCTCCTGCAGCTCACTTTAGCTAACTATGTTGCGTCCATGCCGGCGCCCGTATCCGGTCTGTCCTTACTTCACGGAGTTGGCCTCAGCAGCATGCGCGAGAGGCTGCTGGAGTTTGGTGGAACTCTTCGCGTTACGTCGACTGGCAGGGGTGTCGAACTGTGCGCTCAGGTTCCGTTGGGAGAGAGAATCTTATGCGTATCGTAATTGCCGACGATCACGACCTGATGCGCCGTGGCATCAGGGATCTAGTCTCTGCCTGTGACGACTGGGTCGTTGTCGGTGAAGCATCAAGGGGAGACGATGCGGTTCGCCAGATCGACGAACTGCAGCCTGACGTGGCTATCCTGGACTTCAGCATGCCGATTCTGAGTGGCCCTGAGGTCGCATTGGCCGTCGCCAGCACAGCGCCCGGCACCCGCATTGTCGTGCTTACAATGCACGATTCCGAAACGACTCTGCGCGCGATTGTCGAGTGCGGCGCGCACGGCTACGTCTTGAAAAGTGAAGCAGATATCTATCTGCGGCAAGCGCTACAAGCGGTCCTGGTTGGTGATCGGTACTACCACTCTCGCGCTCTGGAGATGATGCGGACGGGATATCTAAACCGGCAGACCGACGCAGAGATCGGTGACAAGCTGACACAGCGCGAGCGGGGCATCGTTGTGCTTCTTGCGATGGGACTCAGTAGTAAAGAGGCCGCTGCAAACCTCGAAATCAGTACCCGCACAGTCGAGACTCATCGCATGAACATCTATCGGAAATTGCGCGTTAATACGATTGCAGCGCTTGTTCGCTACGCGATCCGCGAAAACCTCGTCTCCACGTTCTGACGCGGCGGGCGATTGTCATTGTTTCACCGTCTTCATTTCAGATTCTGCATTGGCTTCCTTCGAGCCAGTACCTGCGCATTTCGGTCTTTATGGAGTCCCGGGGCACGATAGAACGGGTCAGCTTTTACAAACTAGGAAAACTTCTGCCAATCATGCTCAATTCCTGTGCGGGTACAGTTGGAGCGTTGGCGGTGGTTTGTGCCACGCGAAGCGCATCACCAACGACCCCAAAGGAGAATGCAAGACATGTCCGCAGAGCTGCATACCCTGTCGGCCTCGCTGGGTTCTATAGAAATCCCGGATACCCAGTTGACGAGAGAGATTCGGGAGTTCGTCCGTGATACGGAGACGGATCTGCTGTTCCATCATTCGAGCCGCGTGTATTATTTCGGAGCTTTGGCTGGTGAGCGCCTCAAGCTCAGATTTGATCGGGAGTTGCTCTACGCAGGAGCGATGTTTCATGACGTCGGGTTGATAGCGCAGCATAGTAGCCCGACGGAGCGTTTTGAGGTAGATGGCGCCAACGCGGCCCGGAGCTTTCTCCGATCCCGAAGCATTTCAGAGAGTGCGATCGATGAGGTCTGGACGGCAATAGCGCTCCACACGACTCCGGGTATACCGCGCCACATGAGTCCAGTAATTGCGCTGGTGACGGCAGGTGTCGAGATGGATGTTCTCGGAATCGACTATTCCAGCTTCAGCGATCAGGTACGGGATGACATCGTCGCGCGCTTCCCACGGACACCGCACTTCAAAGAAGACATCATCCAGGCGTTTTACGACGGGATCAAGCACAAACCGGAGACCACCTTTGGCAACGTGAAAGCAGACGTCCTGGCAGACAAGGATCCTCACTTCAAGCGAGGCAACTTTTGTAGTGTCATTCGAAATTCTTTATGGCGCGCTTAGATCTCCCGGGAGAGGCAAGGGGACTGAGATGGTCGTGCTTACTTAGTCGACCAAAAACTCCTTATCGACAGAGATCTGGAGCGCATTCGCCAGAGAGTTGGTGTGTGCTGCAAGGCTGATGACCGCGAGCAACTCCGCATGTTGCTGCTCCGTCATTCCTTTCGCGCGCGCCGCAGCGGTGTGCGAATGAGTGCAGTAGGTGCAGCTATTGACCGTTGAGACGGCGATGTAGATCAATTCTTTCGTCAGCGGATCAAGAAGGCCCGGCTCAATCATTACAGCTTTCACGCTTGCCCAAGTCCGTTGCAAAAGCTCTGGCTGGTTCGCGAGCGCACGCCAGAAATTATTTACAAAATCCGAGTTACGCGTGGCGCGGATGTCGTCAAAAACCGCGCTGACCTTTGGTGCACCAGCCACATCTTCGTCCGTCCACAGCTTCACAGTAGACATACCACCTGCCTCCATCATGATGTCGTCTGCCGACCCCACAACAGCATGATAGGGCTAGATGGTCACTGGGTATCGCAGGGAATCTCTCGTGCGACACTCGGTTCGCGATCGACAGCGCCACACTCACCAACCCTTCCCGCGAGTGGACAAAAAAGAGGACGTGAGAGCCACTGCGGCCTCACGTCCTTCCGCGCAGAACCGACCTTGTGGGGTTGGCGATAAGTTCCAGCGCCCCAAGACTGTGTTCTGTCTAGTCCATGTCTTCGTGGCGTCCGTGACCGTCGTCCTCGTCGCGTCTGTGGCCATCGTCCTCGTCGCGACCCATTTGGTTGGACCGAATCCGCATCACCACACCAGTGTTACCGAGCACTGTTCCTGTTTGGCTGGCTAGAAGGTAAAGCTCTCCGTCGCGTCCCTGTGCGAAGCCCAGGACCGCGAGGTTGAGCGAAGATCTGCCATCTACCTGAAGCTCCTCAATGTGCTTGTCGTGACCCCGCAAGACATAGAGATGCCCCTGAATGGGCGTGGTAGCCGATCCATAGTCACCGAAAATGTACTTGCCCTCTAGTGCTTCCGCACGCTCTCCGCGGTAGACAAAGCCTCCGATCACGGCTTGCCGTAGATGGACTCCAGAGTGAAGAGGAGCGACCTCCGCTTCGCCGTGGTCATACTCTGCAATAGGGTCGATCAAGCCGTTGGGTGCGCCGGGGCTGTTTTGCCAGACGTACCCGGTGCCGCCACGTCCCGGAAGGAAGCCGTCGAAGAGGAACGTACCCTCTTTGTTGGGCCACCCGTAGTTTCTGCCCTTCTTCACCACATCCACTTCCTCGACGTCGTTCTGGCCTACATCTCCGACGTACAGAGCATCGGTTTTGGAGTCAAAGGACATCCGCCACGGATTCCGGAAGCCGTAGGCATAGATCTCAGGTTGAGGCGCTGGCGACAACGAGGAATAGGTGAACGGATTGTCTTCGGGAATCCCGTACTGCCCATTCCCGGAATTGTGACCGCGCGGATCGATGCGGAGAATCTTTCCCAGCACGTTCCCCGGCTCCAGCGTCTGTGCGTTGCCGGCGGCGGCGTGTCCTACGCCAAAGTCATTGGAACCTCCGCCGTCTCCGATCGAGAGGTAAAGAAGACGGTCTGGTCCGAAGAGTAATGCGCCTCCATTGTGATTGAACTGCGGTTTGTCGACGCGCATAAGTTCGCGAACGCTGGAGGTATCGACCACGAAGTTATCGTCGCCGAGGTCCATCATGCGCCATTCCTGCAGGACATTTTGGCAGTTCGGCACGGCCCCGGCAGGCAGCGTACTGAACGTTGCTTTGCCCTTTACTGGCTGGGACGAGTACGTGTAGAAGAGGTGGTTGCGTCGGAAGTTGGGGTGGAAAGCGATTCCAAGCAATCCACGTTCGTCGTATTTTGCAGGTCCAAGACCCAGGGGAATGATCAGACTGCGGATATCCATCACCAGGTGCGGCGATGTGGAAGCTGGATGCCGTGACACATCCACGCTCCAGACCTGACCGATTTGATCTGCAATATAAAGGTGATCTTCGTCTCCGGGAGCCGTTGCACCAGCCGTGGGCTGCACAAGGTTGGAGAGCACGGTTGTCAGGCTGACTGTGATTGCAGAGGAAGGGATGGCTGCGGGAAGCGGATCGATCAGTGGCGGATGTGCCTGAGCATGAAGAGGTGTTGTGACCAAAATGGCCCCCCAGAGAGCGAGACTGGCCAGGACCGCGTTGCAGACATTGCGAGAGTGTTTCATTCGATTCTCCTTGGCCCTGCAGATCATTCGTCGCGCGGGCTTACTTCTGCAGTGGTCGGGAATCAAACTAGGCTCTCCGTTCTCTGGCGGATGTCACCCTTTCGTCATCGGTTTGTCACTTCTTGCTCATCGACCGAAGACCAACACACTGGGTGTGCGTTGGGACGAGGTGTGAGGTGTCAAGCGCGATCGCGACAGTTGCATCAGCGATTCGTCAGAGGTGGGCGGGGAGTCGGTTACGATAGAGCACAGGGAGGGAACAGAGCCTCGGAGACCAAGGGAATGGAATCGCTGGCAAGGTAAGCCGCGTCATCCGTTCGGTTGCACCATCTGCAGCGACCAAGGTTTCTGACGTTTCACACGTCATGCTTTTATCACCTCCCATTTTCTACGCAAACACGTTGCCGATCACCTCGGCGCAGGCCGCTCGCTCGAGTGAGCCTGCTTGTTGTTGTTGCCTTTAAGTGGTTGAGATTTCTGGTTCGTTCTTGGAAATTTGTCTGAGAAATGAACCACAGATCTCCTGCTAATTGCTCCGCGAGCACCTCGCAACGCATCTGTTTGCCGAGCCTTTCAACAAGAATCGCTGGTGCCACATTGGCCCATGCCAAACCCATACTGAGAGCACCCATGAACCGACGTCAATTTGTAGGACTATCCTCTGTTGCCCTGGCCGCCGCTCAGGTGCATTCACCGATCGCTTCCGCTGATGCCAATGCGGGTGACAGGCCCAACTTTCTGTTCTTAATCGCAGACGACCTCATGTTCCGCACGATCCATTCGATCAACAACCCCGAGGTTCATACGCCGAACATCGACCGGCTGGTGCATGAAGGAATGCACTTCACCCACTGCTTCCATAGCGGTTCGTGGACAGGTGCGGTGTGCGTCGCAAGCCGCACGATGCTGAACACCGGCCTGTCTCCGTTCAAGGCGCAGAAGGCTCTCCTGGACAATCAGTCGGGCATGGTGCCCGTGTGGGGCCAAACGCTGCGCAACGCGGGCTACCGCACGTTTCAGACGGGGAAGTGGCACCTGGATGCGGTGTCGCTGCAGCGCTCCTTCACCGATCTTGCAACCACCGGCCCAGGCTATCTGGATTCGACGAAAGACATGTACGACCGTCCTGCGCCTGGCAACAAATGGAGCCCGACGGATCGGACACTGAAGGGGCATTGGCTGGATAAGCACCTTTGGCTTGATGGCCCGCAAGGTGAGACGAAGCATTCCTCGGAGGTCTATGCGGACTCTGCGGTCGACTTCCTGAACGGGCAGCGTGCGGGCCACGACAAGCCCTTCTTCATGTACGTCGGCTTCAATGCGCCCCACGATCCGCGACAGGCGCCCGAGGAATATCAGGCGATGTATCCGGTGGACAAGATCGCGCTTCCTCCGAACTACCTGCCACAGCATCCCTTCGATCAGGGTGACTTCCACACGCGGGACGAGCAGTTGGCGCCGTTCCCGCGGACTGAATTTGATGTAAAGACACACCGCAAGGAGTACTACGCGATCATCACCCATATGGACGCGCAGATTGGACGCGTGCTCGATGCGTTGGATCGCAGTGGGCAGGCGAAGAACACCTACGTGATCATGACGGCGGACCATGGCCTGGCTGTAGGTGAGCATGGCCTTATGGGGAAGCAGAACCAGTATGAATGCTCGATGCGCATGCCGCTGATCGTACGCGGACCCGGCATCAAGCCGGGCTCGCATAACGACCAGATGGTCTATCAGCACAGCATGTATGCGACGACTTGCGAGTTAGCCGGCGTACCCGTACCGCCGCACGTGGAGTTCCCCAGTCTGAAGCCATACCTGACCGGAGAATCGACGCTACCCGTCCACGACGCGATGTTCGGGTGGCTGAATGTCATCCAGCGATCGATCCGTACAAAGCAGCACAAGCTCATCTTCTACGTGCCAATCAAGCGTTTTCAGCTCTTCGATCTGGAAAACGATCCATGGGAGATGCATGACCTTGTCGATGACCCGAAGTACGCAGGCGTGAAGACCGAGATGATCGCAAAGCTGAAAGCCATGCAGGCGAAGCTGGGCGATCCGCTCAATATCGATGCACCGCCAGCGGTCAAGCAGGGTGACTCTTACTGACGCAGACCAGACAGCGTTCCGATTTCAAACCACGGCAACACCTTCAGGAGAAGCGGTCCATGGCCGCGAAAAACATATGAATCCATCCATCTACCGCAGGGCAATCCTAAGGCGCGCACCGCTGGCAGCGATTGCGCTGTCAGCGACCATGCTGCATGCGCAAAGCTCGAGCGGAGCGATCAGCATTACAGTTTTTGACGCGGGCGGCGCAGCTCTTGCTAGAGCGACAGTCACGGTTACCGGAACGGACACAGGCGCGCAGTTAAGGACGATGCAAACCAACGACAAGGGCATCGCGGAAGTTCCGCTAGTGCCACCCGGCAACTACAACGTAGTGATCGCAGCCCCCGGCTTTAAGACGTTGCAGCAGAAATCCATCAACGTGCAGGTTGGCGCGACGGTGACCCTGCAGCCTTCGCTGCAGCTTGGCGAGGCTGCGGACTCCGTTATGGTAACCAGCCAGGCGCCGCTGATTGAAGACAAGTCGCAGACCATTCAACAGGTCATCGAAAATAAGGAACTCACGGATATTCCTTTGAATGGCCGGAACTATGTGCAGGCCGCCAATTACATTCCGGGTGTTGTGCCGCAGAATGCGGGTCGCGACAACTCGTTCGTTGCGTATGGCAACGATGGCCTGCAAAACTCGTTCCTGCTGGACGGTGCACGCAACGTCAACTACCTGCGCGGCCTCGATAACGGGCAGCGCGATATGGTGCGGCCACCGCTCGACGCTCTGCAGGAGTTCACGGTGCAGACGTCAAATTACTCTGCAGAGTTTGGTGCAGGGGCAGGTGCTTTGCTCAACGCCATCACGAAGAGCGGCACCAACCGCTGGCACGGTTCGGCTTACGACTTCATCCGTAACAAGGCGCTCGATGCGCGGCCCTATTTCTCCACGGCAGCATCGCCAAAGCAGCAATTGGTACAGAATCAATACGGTGGCAGCTTCGGAGGGCGCATCGTTCGTGACCGGCTCTTCTTTTCCGGCGCCTACGAAGGTCGGCACACTAAGTCTTCTTCCTTCAGTCAGGCAGCAGTGCCCACTGCATTAGAACGTGCCGGGGACTTCTCGCAATCGAAGTTCACTGTGTATGACCCTTCCACCACCACTCAGGTGGGTACGAACTATACGCGCACGCCATTCTCTCAAAACAGAATCCCGACGGCCCGCATCAACACGCTCGGGCAGCAGCTTGCGAACCTGTTTCCACTGCCGAACGCGACGAGTCCGACCGATCCCTTCACGCATTACTACACGTCCTACATCCCGAGCACGGTAGACGTGAAGAACGGTATCGGTCGTCTGGATTACACCCTCAGTAGTAAGGACAGCTTCTTTGCGCGCTATGGGGAAACGTTGAATAACACGTTCACCGGGGTGGGCTTGCCGGGAGCGCAGGATCCCGGGAATACCCGCATCGATTCGAAAGGTATTGGAGCCGGCTACACCCGGATCATCACACCGCAATTACTGAACGAACTGCGCTTCTCCTGGACCACAATCGCCGACGATGGACTCGGCACCTTTGCCCGGCAGGAGTTTGTTCCCGGGCTGCTTGACCCGGCCATCACGGAGGGTTGGCCCACCTTCACCATTACCGGTCAAAGCACGATTGGTTCCCAGGCAGTGGGGAACTCGCCGCTGCACAAGACATCAGGCGTATGGGATTGGGCCGACAACATGTCCTGGTCTCACGGCAGGCACCTGACCAAGTTTGGTGGCGAGATGATGTGGATTCGCCCGAATACGCGAGCCGCCTCAAATGGCCGTGGGAGCCTTGGCTTTACCGGCGCATTCACACAGCTGCCATCATCGCGTTCCAACACTGGGTACGGCATAGCCGACATGCTGCTTGGCTACGCGAATTCCGTCAATACAGGATCCACCCTCAGCAGCGAGGAGCGTGGCTGGTATTACGCCGGTTATGCAAATGACCAGTGGAACGCGACTACGAACCTGACCCTCAACTTCGGCGTGCGCTATGAGCTCTTCACTCCGTTCTACGACGTAAACAACCGCGAAGCGAACTTCATTACGGATCAGGACAGCCCACTTTACCTTCAGTACATCAAGTCCGGCATCGACACGCGGCTGCCGCGTGCGCTGGTCTACGCAGACAAGAACAACATCGCACCACGTATCGGCTTCGCCTATCGCGTTCCCGGCGTAAAAGAGATGACGATCCGCGGCTCGTTCGGGATGTTCTATGCACAGGATCAGGGGCTTGGCATTACCAGCCGGCTTTCCACGAATCCTCCGTACAACAACTACGGCGCGATTAGCCAGAGCAGCGACCAGATCCATACGAATACGTCCTTCCAGTTGACGGCGTCGCAGTCCATTCCACGGCCGCCTGCGGTGGATCCGGTAACCTTCACCCTTGCTCCGACCTACACAGGTGGCATCACCAGCTGGGTCGAGCATATGCAGATGGGATATGTCGAGCAGTGGAGCCTCTCCGCACAAAAGCAGCTCCCATGGTCCGTCCTCACAGAGATCAACTACGTTGGCAATCATGGTGTTCATCTATTGGGGCGGTCGAATGTCAACCAGCCACTCGTGAACAATGCCACGACGGTCCAGTCGCGCCGGCCGCTGTTCAACGTGACGCAGTCTGCGGTGAATCAAATCGGGGACTGGAACGCCACACAATACGAGGGGCTATCAGCTCGTGTCGAGAAGCGCTTCTCCAAGGGCATACAGTTTCGTAACTCGATCACCTACGGTCGCAGTTTCGGTCTCCTGAGCCAGGCGCTGGACGTATGCGATACCTGCACCAACGGCGACCAGTTACAGAATGCTTACGATCATGCATCGAACTGGGGGCCCAGCGACTTCGATATCCCATTCCGCTACGTGCTCACCGGTCTCTTCTCGGTGCCTGCGGGCGGCCACGCAGTTATGAACAATCGCTTGGCCTCTGCCGTGCTGGGTGGATGGGGCCTTTCGCCCATCTACGTATGGCAGAGTGGACAGCCGCTCACACCGACGGATAGCACGGACATCACAAACTCCGGTCAGACGAATCGGCCAAATCAGGTCTGCAATGCGAACGCGAATGCACCACACACAATCGGCCAATGGTTCAACACGAGTTGCTTTGTCGCACAGCCACAGTTCACCTTTGGTAACACGCACAAGGGTGCGATTCGCGGCCCCGGACAAAACCAACTGAACCTAAGCGTGCAGCGTGACTTCGGCATTCCGCGTTGGGAAGGTGGAAACCTGAACTTCCGGCTGGAGGGATACAACGTCCTCAATCATGTGCAGCTCGGTAATCCGAACGTTACGGTCGGCAGCACAGCGATCGGCACGATCACCACCACAGCAGGGACGAAACCAACCGATACGTCCGGCACGCAGCGTCAGGTGCAGGCTGCAGTGCGGCTTACCTTCTGACGCGATCAACGCATGACACAGGGCAGCGGACATTCCGCTGCCCTGTTTTTGGGGAGCGGGACAGCGCCAGCCACAAGACGAAAGAGCTTCGCACCTTCGTTTGAAGGAAAGAGCTATGACATGTGTGAGGATGATGGTACCAATCATTCCTTGTTGTAGAAGGAAGTGCTGCAACCAGCATAGGTGGTTGCCCCCCAGGGATTCGAACCCCGATTGAGCGAGTCAGAGTCGCTAGTCCTACCATTGAACGAGAGGGCAATACGGTGCAGGAGAACCCTGCAGAGGATGGAAGCGAGAGTCGTTCGAACAACTCAACCGCCTCTTCGAGTGTACGAAGACTCGGCCTTTCCGTCAACCGTTGCGACTACTGCAGTGTTGCTGTGCGCAACCAGCCAAAGCTGCCTGCCGATGCGGGAACCACGCCGTGTAATCGCTTCGAGTGGACGACCACGTTGTCGGGGGACCAAAGCACCAGCGTCGGCTCGTCATCTGCCAGGATGAGTTGCAGTTTCAAATAGGTTTCGCGTCGCTTTGTCTGGTCCACTTCGCCTGCACCTTGCGCGATCAGCGCGTCGACTTGGGCATTCGTATAGTGGCCCCGATTCGATCCCTTGGGTGGCATCATGACTGAGCTATAGGCATAGCGGAAGATATCCGGATCCTCATTCGATCCCACCCAGCGCAACACGTAGATCTGGAAGGCGCCCTTTGTGACATCGCTGTAGAAGGTGCCGAACTCGTTCTGTCGCAGCGTCAGATCGATGCCTGCCTCGCGTACCTGCTGTTGCACGATGGCTGCCAGCAGACGCATGGTGTCATCTGTCGAACTCTTCAGTGTCAGGTGGATCCGCACACCCTTCGCATCCGCATGAAAGCCAGCGGATTCCAGCAACGCCTTTGCTTTCGTCACATCATGCGTATAACGCGTAATGGGATCGTTCGCAACGGGTGCAGCCCAGTGCCCAAGTGGCAGCAGCGTGTCCTGTACCTCTGCCTGGCCGTGTAGCAACGCCTTCGTGATCGCGGGTCGATCCACTGCATAGGCGAACGCCTGCCGCACACGCTTGTCCTTCAACAGGGAATCGGTGGCGTTGAAGGTCATGTAGTTCACGATGGATCCTGGCTTGCTTTCAACGACGAGGTTCGGATCATTCGCCATGACTGCCACGGTATCGCCGGTCAGCGCGTTCGATGTTGCGTCTGCCGAACCCTTCTGCAGCTCGAGAGCACGGGTGATTGAGTCCGGCACAATTGCGAAACGCACACGAGGAATCGACGGCGCACCGCCCCAGTAGTCTGGGTTGCGTTCCAGCACAACGTCCTTATCCTGCTCCTCGCTGACGAAGCGGAAGGGACCGCTGCCGATCGGGTGCTCGCCCATCGTTTTCCCCGCACCCTTTTCCACGACCGCGCTGAGTTCGTCGCTCATGTTGAACAGCAAACTTGCATCCGGCTTCTTCAGGTGGACGATGCAGGTGTGCGCATCAGTCACTTCCGTGTGGTCGACGCTGGCAAAGTTGCCGCTCTTTGACGTCGTGATCGCGCCGTTGTGCATGCTGTCGATGGACCAAGCAACATCGTCAGCGTCGAGCAGCTTGCCATCGTGAAAGTGCACCCCGTCGCGGATGTGCAGCACGAGTGTCAGAGGATCACGCCATTCCCACGCATCGGCGATTGCCGGTTGCAGGTTGTAATGCTCATCCTTCCGCACGATGGAATCAAAGAGTAGCGATCCGATGTGCTCGGCCTGCGCATCACTGCCGATGCGGATATCGAGATTCGTGGGTGAGCTTTCAATGTCGATGACCACAGTGTCGCGATCGGGACGCTCATGACACGCAGACAGAGCGACAAGCGAACCCAGGAGTACAACGCCTCGAAGGCTCCGAAACACAATCCTTTGGCGATCGATCATGGCAGCGTAATCCGTCCAAGCACTGCGTCGCGCGTTGCACCGGTCGCCGAAGGCACATTGCCGGGCAGTTTGTGCCATCGAAGCCAGGCAAGTAGCGCGAAGGCCATCGCTTCCTTCGCTTCGGCAGGGACACCGTGGTCCGCCGTCGTACTCACGGTAATGCCCAGCGGCGCAAGGCCTGCACGCAACCGGTTCATCAGCAGCGTGTTGTTTGCACCACCGCCTGCGACGATGTAGTCCGTCGCATCAGCCAACGGTGCTCGCTGCCCAAGGAATGGCCAGACAAACGTGCGGTAAGCATGCAGAATGCTTTCGGCAGTCAACGCAGTCGCCGTTGCAATCACGTTCGTATCCTGAGCGCCGTTCTTCCTGCAGTCGGCGATGAAGCGCGTTACGAAGGCGCCGCCAAATTCCTCTCGACCGCAGCTCTTGGGTGGGGTAGCAGAGAAGTAGGGCAGCTTCAACGTACGTTGAAGAACATCTTCGATCACTCGACCACGCTTCGCGGTCGCCCCGTTTCGGTCATATGTCTTGCCATAGAGCGCTTGCATGCAGCCATCGATGACAACGGACGCAGGCCCTGAATCGAATGCAAGCAGATCGCTCGTGCCGGCAGGGATCGCCGTCATGTTCGCGATGCCACCAAGATTCTGCAGCACACGGTTCCGCTTCCGATGCGAGAAGAAGACGCGATCGAAGATTGGCACCAGCGGCGCGCCCTGTCCACCCGCAACCATATCCGCAGGACGGAAGTCACTCACAACCGGCACGCCTGCACGTGCGGCTGCTTCGCTCGCTTCTCCAATCTGCCAGGTGCAGCGCAGCGGGTCACCTAAGAATCTTGTTGCGGTGCCCTGGTGATAGACCGTCTGCCCATGCACACCTGCCAGCTTCGCCTTCACGCCAAGCTGCTGTTGCGCGTGCACAATCGTATCGCCGTAGAACTCGCCTAAGCGCCAATGTACGCGCGCGAGATCGGCCGTGCTAATCGACTTCGCGTCCATAGCGGCAACCACGGCCTCGCGCAACTTCCTGGGATAAGGGAATGCAGCGTGCCCCAGCAGCTTGAGCTTTGGCGCGCCGTTGTCCTTGCTTGGAGCGATGCGCACCAGAGCCACATCCACGCCGTCGGCTGAGGTTCCACTCATCACACCGGCCACAATCATCGGCTTCGGCGCTTCGGTCATTCGGCGATCTCCCGCTTCAATTCGGCCAGCAACTGTAATGCTTCCATTGGCGTCATGCGATCGACGTCCACCTCGCGCACACGGTCGACAACGCGCTGCGACAGCGGCGTGAAGATGGTCATCTGCATCGGAGCAGGCGCAACCTGTACAGCCTGCCCCGCCGCTGCGATGGACGCGCTCTCGGCCTTCTCGTGCATCTTCAATACAGCACGCGCACGCGCAATCACATCGCGCGGCAGGCCTGCGAGTTTGGCCACTTCGATGCCATAGCTGCGATCGGCAGCACCGCTCTCAACCTGGTGCAGGAAGACAATGCCCTGTGGAGTCTCGCGACATGCGACGCGAAGATTTTTCAGTCGCGACAGCTTCTCTTCCAGCAACGTTAGTTCGTGGTAATGCGTCGCGAAGAGAGTCCGTGCACCCACGCGATCGTGCAGATGCTCTACCGCAGCCCAAGCCAGCGACAGGCCGTCATACGTCGCGGTGCCGCGTCCCATCTCATCCAGCAGAACGAGGCTCTTCGGAGTCGCCGAGTTCAGAATCGCCGCAGTCTCCGTCATCTCCACCATGAAAGTCGACCGGCCGCGCGAGACATTATCGCTGGCTCCGATGCGTGTGAAGATGCGATCGACAAGACCCATCTTCAACGCAACCGCCGGTACAAAGGATCCACTCTGCGCCAGGATGGCGAGTAGCGCAGCCATGCGCAGGTAGGTGGACTTACCGCCCATGTTCGGCCCGGTGATCAACGCCAGTGAAGGGCCGTTAGCGCCATCCAGAAAACCTGAGTTCGGGATAAAGCGGCCGAAGCCACCCTCCTCAAGTCGCAGCTCCACGACAGGGTGACGCGCCTCGGCAAACTCGAAGACGGTGCTGCCTTCGACGATCTCAGGACGGGACCATCCACGCAAAGCGGCGATGTGCGCGAAGTTCGCCAGCAGATCGATCTCCGCCAGCCGTCTTGCGGCCTCGCGCATGCGCGCAGCGCTATCCAGCACCTCGCGTCGCAACGCAGCAAAGATGCGTCGCTCGATCTCGCCGACACGTTCCTGTGCCGTCAGGATCTTGCGCTCGTAATCCTTCAGCTCTGGCGTCGTAAAGCGTTCTGCATTCACGAGCGTCTGCTTGCGTTCGTAGTCGCTGGGCACATTTGCCAGGTTGCTTTTAGTGATCTCAAGGTAGTAGCCGAAGACGCTGTTGAAGCGTACCTTCAAACTGCCGATGCCAGTGCGCGTGCGTTCGCGTTCTTCGATGGCCGCGATGGCTTCGCGGCCGCTGCGGCTCAGTCCACGCAACTCATCCAGTTCCTCATCCACGCCGACCTGGATTGCGTCGCCTTCGCCAAGCTTCAGTGGAGGCTCGTCGACCAGCGTTACCTGGATGCGTGCGCAGACATCTTCCATGGTGTCGAAGCGCTCTCGCAACACCGCCCATCGGCCCGTGCATAGTTCGGTTAATGCGTCCCGCACCGGCGGCAGTGCAGCAAGCGTCCGGGCCAGTGCCACCACCTCTCGCGGGCCGGCAGAGTCCAGTGCCAGCCGCGCCAGCAGCCTCTCCAAATCCAGCACCGATTCCAGTGCCCGACGCAGGCGCTCACGCGCAGCAAGCGATCGCATCGCTTCGCCCACAGCGTCGTGACGCGCGGCGATCTCCCCCGCTTGAATCGAGGGCCGCAGAATCACAGCGCGTAACAGCCGCTTGCCCATTGGCGTGCGGCAGGCGTCCAGCGCATAGCAAAGCGTGGTCTGCGAACTCTCTCCACTAAAAAGCGGCTCAACCAGTTCGAGATTTCGGACGCTGACGGCATCCAGCTCGAGACACGTCGACCGCTCGTAAAAGCGCGGCACGTCCAGGTGTTCCAGTTCTTCGTGCTTTGTCGCTCGCAGGTAGTGGAGCAACGCGCCGGCTGCTGTGGCGGCAGCCGTGTGGCCGGCAAGTCCAAAGCCCTCCAGTGAATGCGCACGGTAGTGATTCTGCAGAAGCGGCAGGGCATAGTCCGCTGTGAAGACCCAATCCTCCACCGGTGTCTTCGTTCGCACGGAGGACAGCATGTCATCGCCTTCGTCGGAACCATCCAGTCCAGGCTGCGATGCACCCAGGTGCAGACCCGCTGGCAGCAGCACCTCGCGCGGACGATTCCGTGCAATTTCTTCGGTCGCCGCGCTCACAGCATCCGAGCCACGGAACTCGGTTGTCCGGAACTCACCCGTGGACAGGTCCAGCAGGGCGATGCCTGCTGCCTTGCGATCGGTGGCGACAGCAAGGGCTGCAAGAAAGGTATTCTCGCCGGCGCCCGCACTCGGGTCCAGTGCGGTTCCAGGGGTGAAGACGCGTGTGACCTCGCGCTTCACAATGCCCTTGGCCAGCTTGGGATCTTCCATCTGCTCGCAGATTGCGATGCGGTAGCCCTTGCGCAGCAGTCGCTGCAGGTAGCCCTCGGCTGCGTGATACGGCACGCCGCACATGGGTTGCTGGCGTTCCCGGTCGCGCGCGGTCAGTGTCAGTTGCAACTCGCGGGAGGCGACGACGGCGTCGTCGTAGAACAATTCATAGAAGTCGCCCATGCGAAAGAACAGCAAGGCGTCGGGATGGGCGGCCTTGGCCGCTGCGAACTGTCGCATCATGGGCGACAGTTTGTCCGACGCAAGCGTCTCCGCCTGGGTCTTCTGGGGTGGATCGATTGTGGCTTTTTCTGCGGACATGACTAGAACGCCAGCATACCGGTTCACGGCATACTGGCGCTCGGAAGACTGGTTTCGATGATTCCGCTTATGCGCGGGTTTCGGCGTCAGAGCCGTGCTGCTTCACCATCTTGTTGTAAAGACCCAGGATCAGGAATGGCGCGACCCACTGGCCCACGAAGAGCGCGGCGTGATCCTTCTTGATGGCCTTGAAGACCAGCGAGGCGGTAATGGAACCGATGGCAGCCGTCAAAAAGATGCCGCTGGGAACCTGTGACGTGTAGCTCTCGATGTAGGCCGTGGTCTGGCCTTCGGTTGCGTCGCCTGCGTGAACGCGCTTGTCACCTGAAAAATCCAATGCCATAACTTCCTCCTGCCGGGACACTTCGTTCCCGTTCCCTCACTCGGATGCAGGCTTTCTCGCATCCGGAGGTCACTGTATCTGCGCCATTTCGATGAGATAGCAGGATTCCTGCAACTTTGATGTGACGCGCATATGACAGCGGCTGAGTAGAGCACTGACCGTGTGACGCTCAACCGCCATTCTGAGAGCTGAAAAATCGCCTGCTCGTATACTGGTAGCTGGTTTCGATCGCGGTTCGTACCGGGGCGATTCACGCAACTCAATGTCGCTATTCTGGCTCAAAGTCGCGGTCATTCTCTACGGCGTCGCCTCTCTGGCGGTGCTGCCGGCCGTGCTCTATGACCGGCCCCGCTGGCGCCTGTTGGCGGTGCCCGCCGCTGTTGCCGCGCTGCTCTTCCATTTCGTCTCCGTGGCAGAGATGCTGAACGCCGCCCACCGTTTCGTTCCGGTCAACGCAAGCGAGGTCCAGGCGGTCCTCGGCCTGCTGCTCGCATCGGCATTTCTCGCTGTCTACGCGCGATACCGAACCCTGACCGTCGGCGTCGTGCTGCTGCCCGCTGTGTTCCTCCTGGGTGTGCTCCCCGCCTTCGCGCCCGGCCGCCGTCAACTGGACGTCCCGCTGCTCCACTCGGCATGGCTATGGCTCCACATCGGCCTGCTGTTGGCAGCCTATGCGGCGCTTTGCGTCTCGGTGCTGGCGTCCGTGCTCTACCTGATCCAGGAACGCCGTCTCAAGTCGCGTACCTCGGCCGGCATGTTGAGCAAGCTGCCGCCGCTGGAGACGACTGACCAGATCGCGCTCAAATCTCTGCTGATCGGCCTGCCGTGCATGACCGCGGGGCTTCTGATTGGCACCGCACTGGCGCAGATGACCTACGGCGCCGCCTACTTTCGCGACCCCAAGGTGCTGCTCTCGTTCGCGATGTGGATCGCCTACGTAGCCATGATCGCTATCCGGCGCAGCAGCGGTCTGCGCGGACGCCGCGCTGTCTGGCTCAGTTCCTTCGTTTTCTTCATTATGCTGGCCGTTTGGTCGGCAGACACGGTTAGTAGCGTCCACCAGTTTGCGGGGCGCCCTTGAGCCTGTCACTACTTGGCGTTAACCATAATTCGGCTCCGATCGACGTGCGCGAACGGCTCGCGATTGCCCCGGGCCGCCTTGCCGATGCGACGCGTTCTCTGCTGCATCATCCCGGCGTGCGCGAGGGCCTGATCCTGTCCACCTGCAACCGGGTGGAACTGATCATGGAGCACGAGTCGGCCAGCGACCTTCACAGCTTCCTGTCGGACTACTTCTCCGTCCCGACTTCGGTGCTCGCCCCCCACCTCTATGAATTCCGCGAGCAGGAAGCGGTGCGTCACCTCTTCCGTGTCGCCTCGTCCCTCGACAGCATGGTCGTTGGCGAGCCGCAGATCCTGGGGCAGGTGAAAGAGAGCTACAGCGTTGCGCGCGAGGTTGGAGCAGTCTCATCCACGCTGGAACGGCTGCTCCAATCGGCGTTTACCGTTGCCAAGAAGGTCCGTACCGAGACCGAGATCGGTTCCTCGTCCGTCTCCATCGCGTCCGTCGCCGCAGATCTCGCCAAGCAGATCTTCGGTTCGCTGAAAGGCAAGCAGGTGCTGCTCGTCGGCGCGGGCAAGATGAGTGAACTGGCTGCACGCCATCTCATCGCGCAGGGTGCCAGCTCCATCCTTGTCGCCAATCGCACGCCGGAGCGTGCACAGCGTCTGGCAGAGCAGTTCCATGGTCTTGCCGTCCCATTTGCTGACCTTCAGAAGCACGCGCCCAAGGCCGACATCATTGTCACCGGCACCGGCGCACGCGAACACCTGTTTAACGTCCGCGAAGCGCAGGCCATCCTGCAGGTGCGCCGGGGCCGCCCCGTATTCTTCATCGACATTGCCGTGCCACGGGACGTGGATCCCGCCGTCAATGGTGTCGACGGTGCCTTCGTCTACTCCGTCGACGACCTGCAACAGGTAGCTGCAAAGAACATGAACGCACGCGCCGAGGAGGCCGCAGCAGCCGAGCAGATCGTCTCCGACGAGGTCAATCGCTTCGCCGCTCGCCTTCAGACGCTGGATGCCATTCCCGGCATCCTCGCTCTGCAACAGCACGCCGAGCAGCTGCGCCTCTCCGAACTCGACCGCGCCCGCACCAGGCTGAGCTCACTGACACCAGAGCAGCAGGAAGCCGTCGACGCGCTCACCCGCTCGATGATGAACAAATTCCTGCACACCCCTATGACCGGCCTGCGCAAGAGCGCGAACGAGGGTGACTCCGCAACACTCAGCCTCATCCAGCGCCTCTTCAGCCGCGACCGCTAGCGCTCGCCACCATATCCGGGTGCCCCGTTTTTTTGCGCGTTTCTGCGCAAAGGGTGAGGTATCGCGCACAGCGCGACCGTGTTTGGCACGCTGTCCGGAGGGTAAGAGGAAAGCGGTTCGTGCTTCGCACGACAGCCCACCCCTGTTGCGGAAGAATGGGGCACCCAGTCTGCACGGGGCACTAGTCCGTTCGATGCAAGTGGAGCCAATGATCGCTCGCACAGACCACTGCGTAGCACCCACTTCCATCTTACATAAGGTGAGGTGGTTCCATGGCAGGACCGGAGAACGACAAACCGAGAGAACCCCGCGGCCTGGGCGAACACAGCCGCGGTCTTGCGGGCGAGTATGCTCACGAGCAGGTTTGGCAGTTGAATGAGGAGGAACGCACCAGGCTCGCCCCGGGCAAGCAGAACACCGACGGCGGTACCGACTACGAGTACGGCGCCCGCGACTTCGGCGATGAGCCGGTCGACACCGCTCCACTGGCATCGGATGACAAGGTAGCAAGGGCGCGTGAAGCGCTCGCGAAGGAGTAACGATGGCAAACATCAAAGAAGAGCAAAGCAAGATGCACGGTGACAAGCTGAGTCAGGCCGTCAAGGCTGAGCACGTCGACGCAGTCCCCCGGCGATGATAAGGCGCACGCTCACTCGCACGCCGCCCATCTGGCCAGCGAAGGAAAAGTTCATCTCGCTGCCGAAGGTATCGGCAAGCAAGGCAGGGAGGCCGGCAGCCTGAACCAGCCGCCACAGGATCCTAACCGCAACGGCAAGACACACACACGTCAGTAGACGCGGTAGAGCGATCGACCTGAGAGGCGGCCCTCCGGGTCGCCTCTTTCATTGCCGCGGACGCCTGGTTATCGGCAAGCCCGGTGGCGGACGACGCGCGATCCGGCCATCCGGCGTAAGTTCATCTTTGCGGCTTTGCAGGTCGTCCTTGCTCTCCTCAGCTTCTGTCTTCTTCTTATCCCTGTTGCCAAAGTCCAGGCCGAACTTCGGCGCGCCTTCCGTCCCTGTGATCTTCACGGGGATCTCAGCACCTGCGCCGTGCTTGCTGAAGAAGGGATCGGCCAGTCTCAACAGGAAGCTCTTCCATGGCGTAGCGATCATGTGGGAGAGTGTCGCCTCCGTGCGCACCTTGCCGTGGAAACCGAAGGTCTTACCGTCAAGCGTGTAGACACCGTCCAGCGCGAGCTGCGCGCCGGGCAGCAGGTAATTCAGGCGACTGACCGTCAACTGTCCACCGCTCAGCGCCAGCGATCCGCTCATCTGCGACCTGACATCGGTGGCGCCAGGCTTTGCTTCCTTTGGAGTGCCCTGGGCGCGCAGGCTCAACATGTCGACCTTGTCCTGCACCTGCGGATTCGTAAAGTGAATCTGCTGCAACGTAAAGCCACCCTGGATCTGTAGCTTCCTGGTCACACTCTCCTTGCCATAGGGAACACGCAGATGCACTTTCATGTTCACGACACTCTGCATGAAGGGCGGCTGCGTCTTCACGGCAAGCTCGAGGAAGTCGCGCAAATGTCCAGCCGGGATGTTCACGTCCAGGTCCGTGATGTGTCCCTCGCCCTTCACATTGACGACAGCACCCGCGCAAGTGAATTGGCTGCTGCCCAGCTTTGCCTGCACAGACTGCAGATAGGTATCGCCATTTGTTCCATCGATCACTGCGTGAAAGTGCGTCGTCAGCGGCATCGGATGCTTGGCCGTGTCCAGTGAAAAGTCCGGCGTCACGGTGGTCCCATCGGCCTCAATGCGGTCGAGGCGTCCGCTGAACTTTCCAACCGAAGACAGTGTTCCGCCGATGCCCTTGATCGTGTTCAGGTCGGCATGGTCGAAGGTGTAGTCGCCAGTCACCGGAGATTCGCCTGGCACTTCTTCGTTCCAGGGCCCGAACTTACCAGTCGCATGAATGTCACCGCGGGGAAAGGCGTTCACCAGCGTAGCGTCGTACAGCGCCGGTTCCGTCCTGCCCACGTTGCGCAGACGAATGCGCTGCAACTGGAAGCGCTTCGGCTCCTTGTCCTGCTTGAGTGTGCCAATCACCAGCGTTGAGTTCTCCACAACAATCTCGTCCGCAAGCACCTCCAGCTTGCGACGCTTCCGGGGCGAAGAAGCACCGACGGCACGCTGCTGCCGTGGAGGGATGTAGATCGTCATCCCGGCCACGTGAACCGTGCCGACATGCATCGGCTTCACAAACAAGCTGCGCAGTGAGGTGCGAAACTCAAAGCGCTGAATCGCGATCAGGGGCTCCGTCGCGCCCGCCGCAACGACATCCGCGGGTGCATAGATGCGAAGGCCACCGCCACTTACCGACAGACCCTGCAGCAGAGAAACGTCGAACGAATCCAGCTCCACATGGCTATTGAAGCGTGTGCTCAGTGTCTCGATGACGCGGCCCTTCACGATGGGGCCGGCGCGACGCACCATGACTTCACCGGCAACCAGCAAGGCAAGCAGGCCGATGAGCACCGCAGCCCCGATCCACGCCCATACACGTCTGCTTCGCAGCGCCACAGTGACCGGCGACTCCGAACTCGTCTCCTGTGTGTCCTTGTTCTGCACACCACTCCACGCGGCGCGGATTTGGCGTCATCGCAAATCGTGAGCCGTACCTTTGCTCTGATGCACGGGAGAGACGGAAGGTGCAGGCCGCAGGTAATGGGCGATTGAGACGCCTCAAAGCTGGTACGCAACTTGCATCGAAACGCGAGCGCAGTATGATGGCCGCATGCACCTTCGCATTGGATCGCGCGGCTCCCGGCTCGCGCTCTGGCAATCGAACCACATCGCCGCACACCTGCGCGCGCTTGGCCACACCGCGGAGATCATCATTATCCGCACCACCGGCGACCGCCTGCAGGATCCCGCCTTCGCTGCCAGCGTGCTCGGCCCGGACGGCAAGATCCCCGCTAACATCGACGGCAAGGGCATCTTCATCAAAGAGATCGAAGAGGCGCTCGAGGGCGGCTCCATCGACCTCGCCGTGCACTCGCTCAAAGACCTGCCGACACAGCTTGATGCTCGTTTCACACTCGCTGCCATCCCGGAGCGTGCCGACCCTCGCGACGTGCTGTTGGTGCCCGAATGGCTGCAGATTCACACACTGCCATCGAATGCACGCATCGGCACGACTTCGCCGCGTCGCATCGCACAACTACGGTCGCACAACCCAGAGTTCCAGTTCGTCGCCATTCGCGGGAACATCGACACACGCATTCGCAAGCTCGGTCGAGGCGACTGCGACGCACTGGTACTCGCGGCAGCCGGTCTTGACCGCCTTGGATCTAGACTGTTGAAGCCCGTCGACCTCGATCCGTTGCACCCCGAGTTCGGCCGCAAGCCGCACATCGAATGCATCACGCATCCTGATCACGATCATCTGGCCGACCACTTCGATGGCGATAGCCATCGGCACGGCGAAGACCTGCCAGGGCAGGCCGACTGGATTCGCCAGCGCTTCGACCCGGAGATGATGTGCCCCGCGCCCGGACAGGGCGCACTCGCCATCGAAACGCGCGCAAACGATGCCGCAACCATTGCCGCAATCAAGCCGCTCGACAACGCCCACACGCGTTACGCCGTAGAGGCGGAACGCTGGCTGCTGCACGCGCTTGGCGGCGGCTGCTCACTGCCCGTAGGCGCCCTCTGTACGGAAGTGGACGGTGTCGCAAAGCTGCAGTCGACCGTCGTTTCACCGGACGGTGAAGCGATGGCAACGGTTACGCTCTTCGCTACAGCGGGCGAGTCCGCCGAGAGCCTCGGCACGCGTGCCGCAAACGACCTGATCGCGCAGGGAGCGCGAGAGCTGCTGGCGGGAGACTTCGCCATGGCGGACGCGGAGTAACGCTTGGCAGCTCGGGTTCTGGTCACACGCGCGCCCCACCAGGCGTCTGCCCTTGGCGACGCACTCATTGCGTACGGTCTGCGCGTGGTGTCGATTCCCACCATCGCTCTGGCTCCGCCTGCGGACGACTACGCATCGCTCGATCGCGAACTCACGCAGCTCGACGAGTACGACTGGCTGCTCTTCACGTCAGCCAACGCCGTCGCTGTCTTTGCCGAGCGACTGGAGGATCAGGCCGTCCCACTCAGCTGCGGCATCGCAAGCATCGGCGCCGCCACAACCAAGGCACTGCGCGAGGCAGGCTTTCCCGTGCGCCTGCAGGCACAGACCGCGATCGCGGAATCACTCGCCAAGTCGCTTGTGCCCCACGCCAAGGGATCGAAGATGCTCCTCGTGCGTGCAGAGCAGGGCCGTGACGTCCTGATCGATACGCTTACCGATGCCGGGGCCGAAGTCACGCTCAGTCCCGCGTATCGCAGCATCATTCCCATGGAATCGGTGGATCGCCTTAAGCGCGAACTGCCGAACGTGCACGCCATCACCTTCACCAGCTCGTCTGCTGTGCAGAATCTCTTCGCCTTGATGGACGCGGCAAAGGTGACGCTGCCGCCCGGCATCGTGCTCGCTTCGATCGGTCCAATCACCACAGCCACGCTGCGCGATCTGGGCCACAAGCCGACCATTGAAGCCCGGGATGCAAGTGTCGCCGCACTCGCCAGCGCGGTGGCCACGGCGCTGCGAAACCAGTAGCAACGCGCGACGGCAGCGCCGCCTGTCTCAGGCGATGTCGAAAGACTCGGGCGGCAGCAGGGTCACCTTGCCATCCTTGCGGCGCAGCAGCCGGTCACAGTTCTCACTGAGACCTCGTACATGCAACGTCTTGCCCAGCGCGCGGTAACGACCTGCCAGAGCTTCAATCGCCTCGAGTGCGGACGAGTCCATGATGCGTGCGTGATCGAATTGCACGTACACGTCTGCCGGATCTTCCTTCGGTGTGAAGAATCGCGTGAACTGCGCTGCGGATGCGAAGAATAGACTGCCACGCAGCAGATACCGTTTCGCCTCGGTCGTCTGCGCGATCTCCACATCCAACTGTTGCGCATGGTCCCATGCAAAGACGAGCGCCGCGATCACGATGCCAGCGACCACCGCCACTGCAAGGTTTGTCAGAACAGTCACGAGCGTCACCACGACCATCACGAGCGTGTCATGGCCGGGAATCCGAAACATATTGCGCAGGCTCTTCCAGTTGAAGGTCTCTGCGGAGACAACGAACATCACACCGACCAGCGCGGCCAGCGGGATCCGCTCAATCAGTCGAGATGCGACGAGGATGAACGACAGCAGGAATGCGCCTGCTGCAACGCCGGACAGCCGTCGGCGCCCACCGGCGTTCAGGTTGATCATGCTCTGCCCAATCATGGCGCAACCGCCCATGCCGCCGAAGAGCGCTCCAACAAGATTGCCTGCGCCCTGTGCCATTGACTCGCGGTTTGGTTGGCCAATCGTGTCGGTGATTTCGTCGATCAGGTTCAGCGTCAGCAGCGTCTCGACCAGACCGATGACCGCCAGGATCAGCGCGTACGGCAGGATGATCTGGAGCGTCGCGAAGGTGTAGGGAATTTGTGGCAGGTGAAAGACGGGCAGTGTCCCATGGATGGATGCCAGGTCGCCAACGGTTCGCGTACGGATGCCAAGCGCGAAAGCGACTGCTGTTGCGGCAAGGATACCGGCAAGCGCAGACGGGAAGGATCGTGTCAACCTTGGCAGCAGAACAGTGACAAGCACGGTCACCGCTACCAGCCCCAGCATCGTGAGCAATCCTGCTGGTGCCAGCCATCCCTCTGTACCGTCTGGTCTGTGCACATGGAAGTGCTGTAACTGGGCGGACGCGATGATGATCGCCAGGCCATTCACGAAGCCAAGCATGACGGGATGGGGCACCATGCGGATCAACTTGCCCAGCCGAAACGCGGCGAAGAGCATCTGCAGAATGCCGGTGAGGATGATGGTTGCGAACAGGTACTCCACGCCGTGCTGCACCACCAGACCCGCCGACACTACGGCCATGGAGCCGGCAGCCCCAGAGATCATGCCGGGCCGACCGCCCCACAGTGCCGCGATCAGGCAGATGATGAACGCGGCGTACAGGCCTGTGAGCGGATTTACATGTGCTACCAGTGCGAAGCCGACCACCTCGGGGACCAACGACAGGGCCGCGGTCAGTCCAGCCAGTAACTCAATCCGTACGTCTGTAGCTTTCAGTTCGATCTCCAACTCGTTTGCGGGGTAATGTCCGACCGTGTCAAGTCCCGGGACCATGTATCTCTCTCAATACAAAGGGGATGTAGGTGGACCGTACTTAGCGTCTGACTGTTATCCTTTTAGTAGGCCTTCCACGCCAGTATGGCGAGGCGGAAGATTCCACGATCTCCCTAAGTCCTTTAGAATGAGATTTTTGCGTGTAAGTCCATTAGAATCTAATTTTTACGGGCCGACGTGCTCGTAAGTCCTTTTGAATCTAATTTTTGCAAAAATTGCGGGGGGGGGACCCCTCGGACCGTTCCGTTAATGCGATGCCCAGGTCTTGTCGCCAGAATTGCAGAGTGTCTCCAGCGAACAGTCCACGCATTTCGGCTTACGCGCGTCACAGATTTGTCGACCATGATGGATCAGGCGATGGGAGAAGTTGATCCACTCCGTCTGCGGAATGATCTGCATCAGGTCGCGCTCGACCTTCACCGGATCGTCGTTCTCGGTGAGTTCCAGCCGTCTCGACAGCCGCAGGACATGTGTGTCCACGACCACGCCGGACGCTATGCCGTACCAGCTGCCGAGCACCACGTTGGATGTCTTGCGTGCAGCTCCTGGAATACGCAGCATCTCGTCCATGGTCTGCGGAACTTTTCCGCCGAACTCCTCCGTAACGACCTTCGCCGCGCCGACCAGCGACTTCGCTTTCATGCGGAAGAAGGACAAGGAACTCAGAATCGGCTGCAGCTCTTCCGGCGTCGCGTGCGCCATCGCCTTCGGCGTCGGATATGCGTGGAAGAGCGCCGGTGTCACCATGTTCACGCGCGCGTCCGTGCATTGCGCCGAGAGGATCGTGGCAACGGTAAGTTCCCAAGCATTGCTGTGGTGCAACGCGCAGACGGCGTCCGGATATGTCTTCGCCAGCGCATCAATAATGGCAGCGATGCGCTCCGGTGCCAAGGGTTTCTTCGTCCTGCCAGCAGCCTTCTTCGGCGCGACGGGTTCGGACGCAGCAATCTGCCGCGCTCGTATCCCCTTCGCGGCCGCAGGTGAGATCGCCTTCCTGGCTGGCAGCGGCTTTGCCGGCTTAACGACTTTGGCCATTAGCCCAGTCGATCCAGCATGTCGGCGGGCGTAACGCGCACGCACGAGAAGATCGGGAAGTCCTTCAGCGTGTACATGCTGATCTCGGTCTCGCGAAGCTGCTGCACCAGGTCGACAAAATCTTCAGGGAAATTCGTCTCAAACGCGACGACGAACTCCTGGTCGTCGATGCCGAATGAGTACGTTGTATTCAGCTTGACGCGCGGGTAGGCCAGGCCAACGCGGATGTGCTCTTCCATCAGGCGTCGGCGCTCTTCCAGCGACAGCAGGTACCACGGACGGGTCTTCCAGAACGGGTAGACGAAGATGTACTTGTGGCCGCCGGGACGGATTGCGCCACGGCCTTCGCCTTCGCTTTCATCCTCACGGTCGATCTGGTACTGCGAACGCTTCGTCATGGAGAGGAAGCTGTGCGGGGTCTCAAGGTAGCCGCCGAGCGGAGTCGAGAGCAGTTCGCTGCGCATGCGGTTCATCTCTTCGACCGAGTAGCAGATGGACCAGACGCACATATCCACATCGCCACGCGTTCCAACGGTCGAGTAGGTCAGCGTCAGGAATTCGCCGGGCTTGTTCCAGCGGTCGATCACCTCGACGAACGCAGTCTTCATTGCAGCCTTCTCGGCGGCGGGCAGGCGCTTCCACTCGGGGAGGATCTTGTAGAAAGAGAAGGCAACAATCTGCCGCTTGACCGGTGGGCCACCATGCGTGGCCGGAGCAGCGCCATAGCTGCTCGCGGGCCGTCCGCCCGTGACTGCAGGCGCAGCCGTTACCGGTGTGACGGTGTGTGCGGAATTAGTCGGGGTCTCGGGCGCGGTTACAGTCTCAGCCATGTCTTCAAGGATATCAGCGGAAGCGGACGGCCTGACGGATATCGGAGCGGCAGGCGCCCGGGTGAGTAAGGTGATATTCAGGTTGAGGAACTCCTTGCGCGGGTATACTTTGCGCAGTTCCCCCAAACAACATGACCGAAAAAATCATTAACTTTCTTCTGCCGTACGTCACGCACCTGATCTCGGCGATCGGCTATCCCGGCGTCGCGCTTCTGATGGCGATTGAATCCGCATGCATACCGCTGCCCAGCGAGATCATCATGCCCTTTGCGGGCTTCGTCGTCGACCAGGGCAAGATGAACCTCTACGCCGCCGCGACGGCAGGTGCCATTGGCTGCAACATCGGCTCTGTCATCGCCTACTGGATCGGCGCGTACGGCGGGCGTCCGCTGGTGGAGAAGTTCGGCCGCTACGTCCTGATGAGCAAGCACGACCTGGACCGTGTTGACGGCTATTTTCAGAAGTACGGCGACATCACGGTCCTGATTGGCCGACTGCTGCCGGTTGTGCGGACGTTCATCGCGCTGCCCGCAGGCATCGCGCGCATGCCGCAGTTGCGTTTCCACATCTATACATTTCTGGGTTCCTGGCCCTGGTGCTTTGCGCTCGCTTATGTCGGTATGAAGGCCGGTGCTAGCTGGAACGATCCACACAGCATGTTGAAGCGCGTGCTGCATAAGGCCGACGCAGCCATCATCGTGCTCGTGCTCGCCGGCATCATCTGGTTCGTCTGGAGCCACCTGAAGAACCGCGATCAGGAAGCAGCAGCGTAGTCTCCGCGTGACAGTCCTGGCATCGAGGTGCCCCATTCTTTCGCAGCATCGCGAAAGGGTGGGGTATTCGCACAAAGTGCGAACCGTTTAAGCCAGACGGAGAATTTCCGCCTCGAGCGATAATCCACCCATTGGCACCCGATTCCTGGCCTCGGGTTAGTGGGTCATATCGTCGGCCTTGGCGGACCTTCCTTCTTGATCACAGCACCGGTCTTCGGTCGTAGCAGCACAATGTCTACGCGACGATTTGCTGCGCGTCCGGCCTCCGTGTCGTTCCCCGAGACAGGATGGAATTCACCATAACCTGCGATGGTGAAGTCGGCGGGTGAGACAAGACTGCGCTGCATCAGCACCTCTGCGATAGAGGCAGCGCGCGCCGTGGACAACTCCCAGTTGCTGCGGAACTGAACAGTGTGGATCGGCTGGTTGTCCGTGTGGCCTTCCACGCGGAGCGCACCCTGCGGCAGAGCTGCGGCAAGCTTTGCAAGGATCGGCTTGACCGACGCCTTCACCTCGGCGGATCCCGAAGCAAAGAATCCAGCGCTATCGAGAGACAGCGTGATGCCGTCCTCCGCTTCACGCATCCTGACCAAGTGCTGTTGCAATGCAGGCGCGATCGACGCTTCGATGGCCTTCCTGGCGGCATCGCCATAGCTCTTTGCTTGGGAGCTTTCGATCGGCATTTCCAGTGGATTGGGATCGCCGCTGGACGTGCCCCCACCGGGCGCGAGCGGCGGTTTCGCAGCGTGTGCCTCGAAGACACCGTTCTGCTGGAAGGCAGTCTGCATTGCCGCGGCCATCTTCGCGGACTTCTTCTTATCGCTGACGCTTGACGCGAACATCACCACGAAGAATGCGAACAACAGCGTAAGCAAATCGGCCCAGGAGACGAGCCAGCGCTCGTGATTGACGTGTTCGGCGTGCTTTTTCTTGCCCACGGCTAAGCCTTAGCCTCCGCGCTCGGGTTCGAGATGAAAGTCTTCAGCTTCGTCTCGATCATGCGCGGATTCAGGCCTTCCAGGATGCTGATGACGCCTTCAAGCATCATCTCCTGCATCATGACGTGCTCCTTGTGGCGGATTTTCAGCTTGCCCGCCGCAGGCAGGCAGAACAGGTTCGCCAGTGCCACGCCATAGATCGTCGCGACGAAGGCAACCGCAATGCCTTTACCCACCTCGTCAATGTTGTCGAGGTGCTGCATTACCTGGATCAGGCCAAGCACCGCACCGATGATGCCGACGGTCGGTGCGAAGGCGCCTGCGGACTCCAGCACCTGGGGAACCTTCTCCTCCATCTCGCTTTTGTTGTCGATCTCAAGCTGCAGAATCTTGCGGACCTCACCGGACTCGGTACCGTCCACGGCCAGCATCAGGCCCTGCTTCAGGAAGGGATCTCGGACGCCAGCAAGATCACTATCCAGCGACACGATGCCGCTCTTACGGGCCTTATTGGCGAACTCGACGATCTGCTTCAGGACAGCCTCGTCATCATGTCCCTTGTGTAGAAACACACCCAGGATGCCTTTGAGCGATGCAAGAAGGATATTGAGCGGGAACTGCACGCTGACTGCACCCACTGTGCCGCCGATCACGATGATGGCGGCGGTCAGCTGGGTGATCTGGCCGATGCTGCCGCCCTCCATCATCATGGCGCCCAAAATGGCGACAAGAGCGATGACGATGCCACCAATGCTTGCGAGATCCATGCGGTTCCTCCGTCTGCTGAGCAGTTCTAGTCGTTGGCCCGGCGTTCGGCGTCGATGGCAAGGCGCAGCGCGTTGTGTGCGGCAATGGCTGTCTCGGCGGAGGGCCATGCCTCAGCCAGCACATGTGCGCGATAACGCAGGATGCGCGCCGTGACCTGGGCGCAGCTCTCAAGTACCACCAGCTTTTCGCCGGTGACGAGCGTCAGCGTTGTGTCGGGGATGGCCTCTGCGTGCTTGATCAGGTCGCTGTTGACGACCATCGGGTGTCCGTTGAGACGTGTGAGTTCGATCATGGCCTGTGTGCTCCAAAGGCCTTATCGACGAATCGCACAGGCGCATGAGCGCTCAGTCACGCTCGACATGAAATCGCAGCCGGACGTAGTCGGCCCACCACTGACCGCTGCCATCACAAAGCATCGGTCGCAACAGATCTGTGACCTCGGCAATGACCGGCTCGCGATCTAATTCGGGAAGGCGCGCCAGAACGCCGCTGCGGAAGGTTCTGAGCCATTCCTCCATGCCCGCCTTCACCAGCGTCGGCCGCGGCACAAGTGCCATCGTCACCACGCGGAAGCCATTCGCTTCCAGCAGAGCCCGGTAATCTGCCTCGGACGGATAGAAGGAACCACCAATCGCTTCGGCGTCCAGATGGAATCGTCTCAAAACGGCCGACAGAGCCGTCCGAAGGGAGGCGATATTGCCGAGTCCGCCCATCTCCGCAACGAAGCGTCCGCCAGGCTTCAGCGCCCGGTGTATGCCTCGGATCACGCTGGTCTGATCCGTCACCCAGTGCAGTGCGGCGTTGGAGAATACCGCGTCGAACTCGCCGTGAAAGGGAAGCAAGCGCATGTCAGCCTGGACAGTCGTCAATCCACGCAGCTTTGCCGCAGCCAGCATCGACGCGTCCGCGTCGCAGCCGGTGACTTCCGCACCGCTCGCCGCAATGCGTTCCGTCAGGGCACCGTCACCGCAGCCCAGGTCCAGGATGTGTTCGCCGGCTTTTGCATCCAACATCGAGAGCACTTCGCCGGCAAGATTGGCGACGAAGCGCCCGTTGGCCGCATACCGCGCGGCATCCCAGGTTTGTGTACGTTCCGTTTGCGTCGTGTGCTCTGTCTGTGGTGTGCTGGCCATGCACCTGATTGTTCGCCCGGAGTCGAGCTGGCGCAATCAGAATAAGAAGTTTGCACAGGGTCATAAGAGGATCACGAAAGACATGCCGCAATCTGCACTCGAATTCGCCGCTGGAAACAAGGCGAACGCGCTCGCTGAACTCAAGGATTTCCTGCGTATCCCGTCCATCTCTACGCTGCCCGAGCATGCGGGCGACGTTCGCCGCGCTGCGCAGTTTCTTGCAGACGAGCTGAAACGGATTGGGATGGAGAACGTGCGTCTCATCGAGACCTCGGGGCACCCGCTGGTCTACGCCGATCATCTGCACGCTGCCGGCAAACCAACGATCCTTTGCTATGGTCACTACGATGTGCAGCCGCCTGATCCGCTGGACGAATGGGTGTCACCGCCCTTCGAGCCGACCGAGCGGAATGGCAACATCTATGCGCGTGGCGCGGTCGATGACAAGGGCCAACTCTGGATGGAAGTCAAAGCACTGCAGGCGCTCCTGCAGGCCGGGCCGCTGCCGGTGAACATCCGCGTTTTGGCTGAGGGCGAGGAAGAAGTAGGCGGTGAAGGTATTGCAGCCTACCTGCGTGAGCATCCCGAAGAATTGACCTGCGACGTCGCGCTGGTCTGCGATACCGATCTGTTCGCGCCCGATCTGCCCACGCTGTGTATAGGTCTGCGTGGCATGATCTACACGGAGATAGAGGTCCATGGCGCTCGCACCGACCTGCACAGCGGCATGTACGGAGGCGCTGCTCCCAACCCTTTCGTCGCGTTGTCTCAAGTGATCGCGAAGCTGAAAGATGATGAGGGGCGCATCCTGATCCCGGGCATCTACGACGGCATCGAAGCGCCGACTGCAGCAGAATTGGCGGCCTGGAAGTCGCTGCCCTTCGACGAAGAGCACTATCGCGAAACAGAGGTGGGCAGCAGTACCCTGCCGGGTGAGCCAGGGTACTCCGTTCTGGAGCGCACGTGGGCGCGACCGACACTCGATGTGCACGGTATGCCCGGTGGCTTTACCGGTGCGGGTGCGAAGACCGTGATTCCGGCAAAGGCGCTGGCGAAGGTTTCGTTGCGGCTTGTGCCTGGCATGACGCCTGCCGATACGTTCGAGAAGCTCAAACATTACGTGTCAAGCATCGCGCCGAAGGGAGTATCCATCGAAGTCCGCATGATCCATTCAGGAGATCCCATCGTCGTAGGCACGGACAACCGGTTCGTGCAGGCCGCGACGGACGCAATGCGCGAGGTCTTCAACAAGGAGACCGTCTTTGTTCGCGGCGGAGGATCGATCCCCATTGTGGGAGACTTCGCACGGCAGCTGAAAGTGCCGGCCGTCCTGATGGGCTTTGGCCTGCCCGACGATAATCTGCACGCGCCTAATGAAAAGTTCAACCTCAGTAACTTCTACCGCGGGACGGAGTCAATTATTCGCTTCCTCACATTGTTGGGCGCATGATCCGCGCCTATGTTCTTGCCGGCGGTGAAAGTTCGCGGATGCAACGCGAACCGGGATCCCATGACATCGATAAAGCACTGCTACGCATGGGCGACGAGACCTTGTTGGAGCGGGCTCTCCGCGTGGTACACCAAGCTGTTCCGGGTAGCGATCCGGCCATTCTGTGCGGCACGCCCGATCGCTGCCAGCGCCTGAGCGTCTACGGCCGTACTGTGCCGGACGTCACCTGCGGATGCGGGCCGGTTGGCGCTCTGGATGCAGCCCTGCAGGATGCCGCCGGTGCCGAGTACGTGCTGTTGCATCCGATCGACCTACCGCTGCTGCCTTCCTCGCTGCTCATTCGATTCGTGGCAACGGCTATCGCCTCAGGTGCCGCGGTCGCGCACATGGTCACGGAGGGCTTCGCGCAGCCGTTGCCCCTGCTGATCCGCGCGGATGCGCGCGAGGTCGTTCGCCAGGCACTTCAGAATGGCGCTCTGAAGCTTCAACCGGTGCTTCATGCTGTGGCAGACAATCCTTGCACCCCGGGGGCAGACGGTAAATCCATCTGCACGTTTGAGGTATCGTCGCTGGTGTCAGCCGTCACTGCGTCGCGTGCGTTCGTCAACGTCAATACGCCCGCAGATCTTGAGATCGCACGCGATCTCGCGGGAGTTCCGACCGAAGTCGCGCGAGGTGCATCGAATTAGCATGCCCGACCAGCCACTCGAAGATCAGAACAAGTTGCAGAAGCAGGACCAGGTGCTGCGCGACGATGAATCGGCCCAGCAGGATGTGCCTCTGACCGCCGATGAGCAGGCTACCGAGGAGTTGCTGAACAAGCCCCTCGTGGACGAAGTCTCAGAAGACGTCGCGGAAGAGGTGGGCGAGTTCTTTGAGCAGTCCAAGGAGCAGAACGAAGTCTCCGTTGAAGACAGCCGGAAGCCGTACATCTCGTTCGAGCACGTCTTCAAGTCCTTCGGCGACTTCAAGGTGTTGGAAGACGTCAGTTTCTTCGTCAAGCCTGGCGAAACACTCTGCATCCTCGGCCGGTCAGGCGTGGGCAAGTCTGTCTCGCTGCAGATGCTGATGGGGTTTCTGAAGCCGGATAAGGGCATCATCTCTGTCGCGAACGAAAACATCTGCGGTTTCAATGAGAAAGAGATGCAGCCCATCCGCCGCAAGGTCACGATGGTCTTCCAGAACGGCGCTCTCTTCGACTCCGTCTCCGTCGGTGAGAATGTTGCCTTCCCACTGCGCGAAAAGGGCGAGCTCGAAGAAGAGCAGATTCGCCAGGTAGTGAAGGGACTGCTGGAGATGGTAGGCGTCGCCGGTATGGACGACCTTCTGCCGAGCGACCTGTCCACCGGCATGAAGCGTTCCGTGGCAATTGCGCGTGCGCTGGCGGCGCAGCCGGAAGCCGTGTTGTACGACGAACCCACAACCATGGTGGATCCCTTAATGGCCCATTTGCTCGGCGATCTGATCGAGCGGTTGAAGCGGCAGCTGCACCTGACCAGCATCGTCGTGACGCATGACATGCGCTTCGCGAAGAAGCTCGCGGATCGCCTGCTCTTCCTGCATGAGGGCACCGCACGTTTCTTTGGAACGCTCGCGGAGCTTGAGAAGAGCGATGATCCCATCTTGCGTGACTTCATGGCGCTGGATGAGCTGGTCTTGCCGCAGTAGTTGGAGGGATTAAAGAGTAGCGACAGGAATGAATTAGGGGCGCAGGGACTTGATCAAATCCAGGTCGATGTCCCTATGCTGTCCCGCCTTTCCGTCGGGTGAGTTGCAGCGCGTTATGCTGAGGGCACTCATTTTTTGTGTGCCCTTGCATTCCGGGCCGAAGGAAGATTCATGATCAGTCATTCCCGCTGGGCTGTGGCCGTCCTGGCCGTCGCCGCTGTTGCTGCTCCCCTATACGCGCAGGAGAAGGGTGCAGCGCCTCCGCGTCCCATGGACAGCAACATGATTCCGCAAACCTTTACGCCGCCAAAGGCTGCTGCAGCCGTCGATGCGCCAAAGGTCGAACGCGACTACGAGAAGCGCGTCGTCATGATTCCCATGCGGGATGGGACCAAGCTGTACACGGTGATTGTGATTCCGAAGGGCATTAAAAACGCGCCGATCCTCCTGACACGCACTTGCTACAACGCTGCGGCACGCGCCCACGCGGCACGCGATCCGAAGGCGGCTCTCCTCGCTGCATCCAGCGGGCGGAGCGCTGCTGCACCGGTCCCTGCGGGTCGCGGTACGGTAAAGCCCGACGCGCCGCACATGATTGATGAGTTGAACCTCAGCGACGAGGTGTACGTACGCGACGGCTACATCCGTGTCTACCAGGACGTGCGCGGCAAGTATGGTTCCGAAGGTGTCTACCTGATGACGCCGCCACCCGTCGGCCCTTGGAATCCCACGGGTGCGGACGACACGACCGACGCCTACGACACGATCGATTGGCTGGTGAAGAATACGCCGGAGTCCAACGGGCGCGTTGGCATGACCGGTTCCTCCTATGAAGGCTTTACGGTCGTCATGGCACTGCTGCATCCGCATCCCGCGCTGAAGGCAGCGGTGCCGGAGAGCCCGATGGTCGATGGCTGGATGGGCGACGACTGGTTCCAGTACGGCGCCTTCCGCCAGCCCAACCTCGACTACTTCATCTCGCAGACTACGGCTCGCGGCGCCGGTGTGCGAGTCTCCCGTGAGGGGCACGACGAGTACACCAACTTCCTGAGTAAGGGCTCCGCAGGCGATATGGCCCGAGCGATGGGCGAAGAGCAGTTGCCCTTCTGGAAGATGGTGGAGGCGCACCCAGCGTACGACGCCTACTGGCAGTCGCAGGCACTGGATAAATTGATTGCAAAGACCGACCTGACCGTGCCCACCATGTGGCTGCAGGGCCTCTGGGATCAGGAAGACATGTACGGCGCGAATCACAGCTACGCCGCCTGGGAGCCAAGGGACAAGAACAACAACATGAACTTCCTGGTGATGGGGCCGTGGTTTCACAGCCAGGTGAACCGGGAAGGGCACCAGCTTGGGCCGCTGGTCTGGGACACAGACACGACCGCGGATTATCTCCAGAACGTACAGTTGCCCTTCTTCAATCAGTATCTGCGGGAAGGCGCGCCCGTCGCCAAGACGCCGCCTGTGCTCATCTACAACACGGGCGAAGATCATTGGGATCGCCTGGAGAAGTGGCCGCTTTCCTGCGAGGCAGGCTGCACAGACAAGTCAAAGCCGCTCTACTTGGAAGCCGGTGGAAAGCTCGGTTTCGATGCACCGAAGAGCGGTGGTGAGAAATTCGATGAATTCGTCTCTGATCCCGCCAAGCCTGTGCCGTTCTCTCCTCGTCCCTACACAGGCGAGAACTGGCGGACGTGGCTGGTCACGGATCAGCGCTTCGTGGACGGCCGCCCGGACGTCATCACGTACACGACCGACGTGCTGAAGGAGCCGCTGCGTGTGAGCGGTGTCCCAAAGGTCAATCTGGTTGCAGCAACGTCGGGCACCGACAGCGACTGGGTTGTGAAGCTCATCGACGTCTTCCCGGATGGACACTCCGAGCCGATGGGAGGCTATGAGCTACCAATATCCATGGACATCTTCCGCGGGCGCTATCGCACCAGCTTCGAGAAGCCTGAAGCACTGAAGTCAAACGAAGCGCTGACGTACAAGTGGGACATGCCGAATGTGAACCATGTCTTCCAGCCCGGTCACAAGATCATGGTCCAGGTCCAGAGCTCGTTGTTCCCACTCTATGACCGCAATCCGCAGAAGTTTGTGCCAAACATCTTTAACGCGAAGCCTGCCGACTACGAAAAGGCGACGCAGCGGATCTACCACGACGGCGCTCGTGCAAGCTTCATCAGCCTGCCGGTCGTGCCTGCTGCGATAACTCCGTAACGACTCGAAGATGAGGGCAGTGAATGGGCCGGCACTTGTGCCGGCCCATTGTTTATTGCCTAGGGATGGGCAGAAAAGCGACCAAGAAAAAATGGATTTATCCAATTGATAATAAGCAAGTTAAGTGCAAAAGTGGCATGCTAATGAGACGATTCAGTAGCTCTGTTGAAAATAATTTCAAGGATTTGTTGACAACGATTAGGTAAAGGCGATATTTTGGTGTTGAACACACCGAGGGACGCCTCAAACATGTCTAACCGACGACCCAATCAAGGAGTTCAACCCATGCGCTCGATCCTCGCCGCCGCCGCTCTGCTCATCGCCCCCGTCATGATGCCTGCACAGGCTCTGCACTCGAATGTGTCGCATCTCGTAGCATCCGTCGATGCTCCCGCGTTCGCCTTCCAGGCAAGCGCTGTGAAGGCCGCTGCACCGCACATCTACACCGGCCTGATTGCACCCGTCCGTCTGAACGCTCTGAAGATTGCTGCATCGCCCGCCGTCTCTGGTGAGGTTGTTGTGGAGTACACGGTCGACAAGGCCGGCGTCCCCCAGAACGTACACGTTGTGAAGTCGCTGGATAGCGCGACCAACGAGCGTGTTCTGGATGCGGTCAGCAAGGTCCGCTACACCCCAGGTACGCTGAACGGCACCGCCGTTGACGTTCCGGTCACGCTGCACGTCGCGATCAACAACTAAGCACTGCATTACTCCGCATCACAAAGCAGACCCTTACGTCGGTGGGTCAGCTTTCGAAAGGCCGCCCAGTCGTGGGCGGCCTTTGTACGTTTCACGTCGAAATCATCTCGGAATGCCGCGGTTGCGGCACGGAGAGTATGCCCCTGAAGTGGCACCTTATGTCCGGTGGACTACCTATAGACTGTGTCCACACATGGGCATGAAAGACAAAAAGCAGTTGATGCTGGGATTCGTCTGCCTTGCCACTTCTGCACAGGCTGCGTTTGGACAGGCTCTCCGTAGCCGCGATGGCGAACTGAATCGCCCGAGGGTCGAAGTCTTTGCAGGCTACTCCTACTGGCATCCCATGTCAGCGGACATTAACTATGTTCCTTACAAGCCTTTGCCCTACGGCGCGGAAGGCAGCGTCACCTACTTCCTGAAGCCGTGGCTTGGCATCCAGGCGGAAGCCGGTGCGCATGTTGATCCGGTGCGTAGCACGCAGTACACGACAGGCTTCGGCCTGCAATTGCAGGGGAATGTACACAAATTTGTACCGTTTGCGCACGCGCTTGCCGGTCCCAGTTACTTCGGCGGACCTGCGCTGAATGTGAAGAAATGGGGGTGGACCGGCACTGCCGGCGTCGGCCTCGATTGGATTCCGTCTCTGCGGCACGAGTGGTTCGGTGTGCGACTGCTCCAGGCTGACTACCAGTACAACTACAACGACTTTGGTCCTTTGCAGCGAAACGGCGCCCTCGGTGGTCTGGCGAAGATCAATACGATCGCCGGCAGCGCGGGCCTGGTCCTGCGGCTGGGCGGAGCGCAGCATGCAGACATGGTGCGACAGATGAGCTGCTCTGCCGCGCATGTCGAGGTATATCCTGGCGACCCGGTGAACGTTGCGTCTCAACTGCTCGGGTTCAATGAGCTGAAGCCCATCCAGTTCACCTGGACGACCTCCGGTGGTCGCATTCTGGGCAAGGGCGGAGACGTCATCGCGATCGACACGGCCGGTCTGCCCGTTGGCGACTATCGCGTGATGGGCACAGCCGTTCAGGACAGGCACGGGCGCGAGAGTGCTTCGTGCAATGCGAACTTCACGATCCGGCCTTACGATCCGCCCACCATCACATGCTCTGCCTTACCCGCGACCCTGTACGTCGGCGGTCGTACGACCATCACGGCAACGGGTAGCACAGTGCGGAACCGGCCCCTCACTTACACGTTTGTCTCGACCGCAGGAACCATCAGCCAGACGGGGAACGTGGCAACACTCTCCGCGACCACCGCAGGCGACATTGCGGTCACCTGCTCGGCGCGCGATGATCTGCAACACATGGCAACGGCGACGACCAACGTGACGGTCTCGGTGACACGAACCGCGGCACAGACCTCGCTGCCGGCCCTGCCGCTCCAGAGCGACATGTGCTCTGTCTCGTTCACAAGAGATCGCCGCCGTCCGGCTCGTGTGAACAATGAGGCGAAGGCTTGCCTCGATGACATCTCGCTGGCAATGCAGCACCAGCAGGATGCCACGCTGGTACTGGTGGGCGATCACACGCGCAGGGAAGGCATCGCCCTGGCCGCGGAGCGGGCCGTCAACGTGAAGCAATACCTATCGCAGGAGAAGGGCATTGACCCCTCTCGCATCCAGGTGCGAGCGGAAAGTGCGGGCCAGGCCCAGGTGATCAGCGTCTTCCTGCCCATCGGCTCCACCTTCAATCAGGAAGGCCGCGTGGTGAATGAGAAGGCAGTGGTCCGCCACGGAGAAGCCTACGGATCCCCCGGTGGCATTCGCACCGCCAGCTCCCCGCGAAACGCCCCAACACGGCACACGTCTGCGCAGCACCGCTCGTCACCACGACGTGCAACCAGGCCTCGCATCACAGTGACTCCGGCACAGTAGGCGTTTTGCAAGCGGGCTCTTGCGGCATGCCATGGTGTAGGACTGACCTACATCACGGTTGAGCGAAGCAGAGGCGAGACGTGCTTCTCGTGAGAGAGCGTGAACACGGGGCAGTTCGCAAGGATGAGCATGCGTGAGGTCCTGCGCAGGGGCAGATGCGAGGACAGACTGGTTCGCCGGGTAACGCTGAGGACAATGGCCGACGCGTGGACCTCGCGTGCGTATTCCACTACGGCACGACTGACCTCTCGACCGAAGACCGCCCGACTTGAAGGCTGAAATGCATTCTTCCCGGACGACATCTGCAGGTCGACAAGCGCTGTTTCCATGATCGTCGCGACGATGTGATTCTTGGTGGCAATGGAGGACATCGGCAGCACATGAATACAGTGCAGCGGTACCTGGTGCTGCTCGGAGAGGAACGCGGCATAGGCGACGGATTCCTCCGCACCGTCGTGGAAGTCCGTGGCGCATACGATGGGCCCAGCAGCATGATCATGGGCCCGCAGCGCACCCGGCCCAACTGTCATCACCGGACACTCCGCGCTTCGGACGATGGCCTCAGCGGTGGACCCGAGCAGGAGTCTGTCGATCCCGCGCCGGCCATGCGTTCCGACGACGACCAGATCAGGGCTTTCGCCCTGGATTGCCTGCAGAAGAACGGTGGACGCGTTCCCGTCCAGAAAGATGGGTCGTACCACAACGGACGGTGTCGCCAGTCGCGCAGCCATAAGGTCCAGCTCGTGGCGACGCTGGAGACCCAGCAGTGCCAGTTCTTTCTCTGCATCGGGCCATTCGGAGAGATCGTCATGCTCAAGGACAAAGAGAATGCTTAGCGCGGCGTGGTGGCGAAGGCAGAGGCGATAGGCCTCGTCGACGGCTGGTGCCGATACTTCGGAAAAGTCTGTGCACACCGTCACGCGTTTCAACTGGAGCGCAGGAGCCGCGAGGTCGACCGCGACGGAAGGTTCAGAGGAGCGCACTGCCGGTAGTTTCGAAACGGAGCCCACGAAACACCTCCGGCATCAACCTAGAGCGAACGGGCAGATGAAAGCTGTGATGTGCGTCACCGCGTCGAATGCTCGGTGTCACTGCCGCACAAGTGTCCGTGCCCGATGCTGAATCCGTGAGGGTTAGCGATGCGGGATAAATTTCGACGTTTCTGGATGATGACCCTGGTGCGCGGCGGCCTTGCATTTCTTACCGGTTGCCTTGTGATGGTCACGGTGGACATGGACAAGAGTTTGCTCCTGGTTTCCGTCGGCATCGCCGTGGCTGTCGCCGCATTGGCCGTCTACGGCATCGTCGACAGTGTCCTTCTACTGGCAAGCAGCCTTGCGTATCCGCATCGGTGGCCGAGGCGGGTGATGCAGATCCAGGGCGCACTGGGTATCGTGATCGGTGCTCTCTTTCTCACGCTGCTCTTCGATCATGCCGCCGTGGAGTGGTTCCTGCCCATGGCCGTTGTGCAGGCCTTCAGCACCGCTGTGGGTGAGTTTGTCCTTCTCAACCACAACAGGGCGCAGCGATGGGCCCTCTGGGACTTCGCAGGCGCCTTTGTGGCCACGTGCTTTGGCGTGACCTACACCGCGATTCGAATCCATGCAGGATCGAGGTTCTCTCCCGCAGAACTGGCGACCGCAATCTATCTCTACCTGCTGCTGTTCGGTCTTGCGCAATCTGCAACGTCCCTGCGCATGCTTTTCTCGAAGGTCTCCTTTGAGCGGGACCGCGGACACGGGATCGGTCTGGTAGCGCCTTCAAAGGCGCCTCGATAGCAAGCTGTCCCACGACGGAAGAGCGATCAGGCCTGCACGACCTCCTTCGTGCGCGATTGGAAGACTCGCTGCCTGGCACGTGCCATGATGTAGCGCTTTGCTACTTCGACAAGCGCCAGGTAGCAGAGCGTTGCCAAGGACAGAAACACGAAGTAACTCAAAGGCAGACGGCTGAACGCGAGTCTCGCCGCGAAGCGTGAGTAGGGCAGCCAGATGCCGGTCGCCACGATGAGCACCACGGATGCCAGGAGACCCCAGCTTGGCTGGCTTTGAAAGGGCGACCTGACGGTGCGTATCACCAACAACACGAGCGTCTGTGTCGCAAGGGATTCCACGAACCACCCCGTGTGAAACTCGGTTTCACCAGCCCGGAAGAAATGTAGAAGGACATAGAAGGTCAGAAAGTCGAAGACGGAACTGATGGGACCGACCAGGATCATGAAGTGACGAATGATCGCGATGTCCCATTTCTGCGGTTGTGCGAAATACTCCGCATCCACGCGGTCCGTTGGGATGGTCAACTGCGAAAGGTCATACAGGAAGTTATTCAGCAGCACCTGTGCCGGAAGCATCGGGAGAAATGGCAGTGCAACGGCGGCGGCGGCCATGCTGAGCACGTTACCGAAGTTCGAACTGGTCCCCATCAGCAGGTATTTCATGACGTTGCCGAAGGCGCGCCGGCCTTCCAGAATGCCCTGATGCAGTACCGAAAGGCCCGGCTGCATCAGGACGACATCGGCTGCATCCTGCGCGACGTCGACCGCGTGCGGCGCAGCGATGCCGACGTCGGCGGCGTGGAGTGCGGGAGCATCGTTGATGCCATCGCCCATGAAGCCCACCGTATGGCCGCGCCTGCGCAGCGCTGTCAGGATGCGAAGCTTTTGTGGAGGTGAGACACGGGCAAAGACGTTCGCCCGTTCCGCGACCTGCGTGAGGGCCGTCTCACTCATTAATTCCAGGTCGCTGCCCAGTACGATCTCGGTGACGTTGAGTCCAGCCTCTGCGCAGATGTGTGCCGCAACAAGTTCGTTGTCGCCGGAGAGGATCTTGATGCTGACTCCGTCCTGCAACAGACGAGCGATCGTCTCGGCCGCGTCGGGCAGGATCGTATCGGCGAAGGACAGGAAACCGCAGAGCGTCAGGGCGCACTCGTCCGCCAGCGTGTAGCGCGACTGCATTGGCAGCAATCTTACGGCAACCGCAAGGACACGATAGCCGAGACTGCTTTGGGCGATGCAGTAGTTCTGCGCGCGAACGATGGCTTCGCTGGTTGACGGCTGCGTCTCTCCGTTGACCAGCAGGGATGTGACCAGCGGGAAGATACCTTCGGGAGCACCTTTGCAGATGAGTGTGCGCTCGCCCGCACGGTCGACGATCACAGACAGTCGGCGGCGCTGGAAGTCGAATGGAAGTTCGTCGACCTTCGTAGCTTGTCCGGTCTGAGTACCTGCAGCAAGAATGGCCGCATCCAGAGGGCTGCGAATGCCCGCCTGGACGCTGCTGTTGATGACCGCGAGATCAAGCGCAGTGGTCGACACGACGCCATCCGGCCCTGCACTTGTGACCAGCGACATGGTGCCGGCGGTTAACGTGCCGGTCTTGTCGGAACAGAGGATGTCGATGCTTCCCAGATTCTGAATCGCGGGAAGATGCTTCACAACGACATGCTTGCGGGCCATTGCAACCGCTCCCCGCGACAGCGTGACGGAGGTGATCATCGGGAGGAATTCCGGGGTAAGACCGACGGCCAATGCAACGGCGAAGAGCAATGACTCCATCGGCGGACGATGCATCGCAAGGTTGGCCGCCAGGACCAGCAGCACCATGACGAAGACGATGCGGGCAATCATGTAGCTGAAGCGCTTGATGCCCAGATCGAAGGCAGTCTCGGGAGGTCTGGACGCAAGGTGGGCGACGATGTCGCCAAACGCGGTATTGCGACCGGTTGCCGTCACGATTGCCGTCCCGGTGCCGCTGATTACGGACGTTCCAAGGAAGATCATGTTGGTCGCGTCCGCCGATTGGGAAGCGGCCTGGGCGGTCGCTACCTTCTCTACCGATGTGGATTCGCCCGTGAGCATGGCTTGCAGTACAGCCAGGTCGCGCGATTCAATGAGCCGCGCATCTGCCGGGACCAGGTCACCGGCTGATAGGCGTACCAGATCACCGGGGACGATCGCAGACCGCGGGATGTCCCGCCATGAGCCGTCGCGTTGAACCGTCGCCATTGCGGCGACGGTCGCCCGCAGACGCTCGATGGTGATGCGTGCATGGTAGGTCTGCGCAAAGTCGATGGCGCCGCCGATCAGAACGATGGCCGTGATCAGGATGGCATCGAAATGTTCGCCAATGGAGAGGGAGATGGCGGCCGCAACGAGCAACACGATGGAAAGGGGATTGAAGAGAAGCAGTAGTTGATCGAGCCAGGGCGCCTTCCGATGCTTCGTCGACGCTTCATTCCCTCCAAACTGTTTGAGGCGATCCGCTGCCTCCCGCGTCGTGAGGCCTACGTAGTCCTTCGCATCAATTGGCTGCGATCTGCTCAGGTCACTCACGGAACGATGACCGCAGAGCCGACGACGTCTTCATCCTTGATGGCGGCCAGCGCTTCTTTCGCCTGCTCGAGGGGGAAGACCCTGATTGCGGGAGTGATCTTGATCTGCTGGGCGATGCTCAGAAAGTCGGTTGCATCCTGTCGCGTCATGTTCGCGACACTTCGGATTTGGCGCTCATGCCAGAGGATTGAGTCGTAGTCGAAGGCAGGCATCCCATCGAGGTGAATGGCGTTGATCGAGACGATTCCGCCTTTATCGAGGGACTTCAGACCGGCAAGAACCACGCTGCCAACCGGCGCGAAGATGACGGCCGCGTCGAGCGCCACAGGCGGCTGGTCGAAGGCATCGCCGACCCATACGGCACCCATGGCGACGGCTTCCTGACGGTGGCGTTCGCCTCGCGTCGAGACATAGACCTCGCATCCCCAGAACCGCAGTACCGGCATGACCAGTCGGGCCGACGCGCCGAAGCCAAAGAGGCCAACCCTTTGGCCGGGCTTCACCTCCGCAACACGAAGGCTGCGAAAGCCGATCATGCCCGCACACAGCAACGGTGCCGTAACCTCAGGGGTCATCGCGCTTGAGAGAGGAATCAGAAAGTCTGTGCGCGCCGTGACATAGTCCGCGTAGCCACCGTTGCGGGAGTAGCCGGTGAAGACGGCTTGATCGCACAGGTTCTCCCTGCCACTGCGGCAGAATTTACACGTTCCGTCGGTGCCGCCCATCCAGGACACGCCGACTCGGTCGCCTGCGACGAAGCGGTTGCCGGATGTGGTCACGATCTCCCCTACAATCTGGTGGCCGGGAATGATTGCCGGCTGAAGCTGGGGCAGGTCCCCTTCCAGGATGTGGAGGTCGGTGCGGCAAACGCCGCAGGCGAGGACTTTGATCAGGGACTCGCCCGCCGCCGGTTGCGGCGTCGGCACCTGTTCTACGGATAGCGAACCAGTCCCACGGAAGATTGCCGCGCGCATGCTTACCGGGGACATGGGTCTTTCCATCATCGGTGCGTGGATCCTTTCAAAGCACAACGACTCAAAGCACAACCACGGCAAGCCATGTCAACAGCAGGCCGATGTAAGCGGCTCCCAGCAAATAGCTGAGCCAGTGCCTGCGCGTGGAGGGCCCACGATTGACTTGCCATACGGGGAACGGGGACAGGTGGATGGAAGATGCGGGCATCGGATGTTCCTCCTCGATGTTGCTTGGCGACCCTAAGCGCTCAGGCTAAGGACGGGGCATTTCGCCTGTGCGATGACCGCGGGCGTGACGCCTCGTTCCAGGTATTCCAGCCGGAAGGTAGAGCGGCGCGATCCCAGCACGATCAGGTCGGAGCCCGTGCGGTCTGCCAGTGCAACCAGTGCTTCCGATGGGTTGCCATGCTCAACGATGGACTCTGGATCGCACCAGTCGATCGCGGCCGCTGGCAGCGCCTTCAGCAGCGAACTCTCTAGGGCGATGTCATCCTCAGACAGCAGCGTGGAGCCTTCGCCCTTATTCACGCGGCAGATAACGAGACGGGCGCCTCCATCTTCGGCAAATGCCAGCGCGACCGGCAGCGCCTTGTTCGCCTGTGGACTCATGTCATTCGCAAACAGGATCTTCTGAAATGGCACGATCGCATCGGTGCTCGCAGCGACGCGTGGCCCGATCGTCAGGACCGGGATTCTCGCGGTACGGATAACTTCCTCCGCGACCGAACCCAGGACCAGCTTCTTGAGCGCGCCCTTCGAAGTTGTGCCCATCACGATCAGGTTGGCACCGCACTCCATGGCAACATTCAGGATTGCCTGCGCCACGGAGAACGACTCAGCCACGTGTAGTACGGATTGAACGCCGGACAGCCTGGAGATCAGCGCATTCAATTGTGCATGCCGTGCTTCGACCAGGTCTTGAATGGGCAACACGCAGGTTCCATCGCCCGCAGGAATGGGTGTGTTCAGATCCACAACCGTTACGACATGCAATCGCGAGCCGTAGCGGCGGGCGATCTGTGCTGCGTAGGTCTCGGCCCGCGCGGATGCAGGAGCGAAGTCTGTGGCAAAAACAATGTCATCCAGGGTTATTTCCGGGCGATTTCCGATCACGGGCATTTCGGTCTCCGATATTGCTGTTGACCTCAAACTAGGCGCACTCCGCGCGCAGGACAGTGACCTGATTTACCGCCCTCGGTGATTGGCATCACTGCCTCGTCCTTTGTCCGGTGGCACCGTTGATTTGTCAGCGAAGAAGTAGAGTTCATCGCCCGGTTGGGCGCGTAGCGAAAGCGCACGGGAAAGAGGGAGCAGATGCATGTGATGGAGCAATCGGCGACGAATACGGCGGAGATGGTCCGGGCAACAACTCCCATGGAATTCTTCTCGATGGTCCATCACATCGAGTCGTGCATCGGTGCGAAGACGCTTGAAATCCCGAAGTCCAGAAACTGGGAGGGACCGCTTACTGAGCAGGACTGGAAGTTTGCCGAGGAGCTTGTTCTGGATCCGGCCGAAGTCTCGTCCACCGTTCGCAATGACGGCATGCTCGTACGCGTTCCGGTGGGTGGCTATCGCGCAGAAGACATCCGCCTGCACACGGAGAGGAGCCTGTTGGGTCTCTGCGGCTACACAGAAAATGCGGATGGAGGAGCGAAGATGTTCTACGCACGCGTCAAGCTTCCGCAAACGGTTCGCGGATCTCGCTCTGCGGCCTGGATTTCTGATGGCGTGCTTCATGTTGCGCTGCCATGTGAACAGGCAGCGACGGTCCCGCCAGACGTCCAGATGCCGTTGCTTCCCAAGCCCGTGCGCCCGACCTACGCGGCTGCAATGTGAGTCTTCGCCGGGCGGGACTTTGGCGAACTTTTTTTAAGCGAGATGGCTCGGATGGGGCAGGGCGCACCAGCGTACTTCGGGCGCGCGCCGGGCAGTGGGGGCGGGCCATGCTGTGGGATACCCAAGAACAAGGGGGGCGACCACCGTGTAGCTCTCAGGGATCGCCAGCTTGCGTTTGGTCTCTGGTAGTTCGAAATAGTCGGTCGCAATACCTACCCATGCCGAACCAAGCCCTGCGGAACGCGCGGCCAGCATCAGGTTCTCTGCTGCAAGACAGCACGCGTCCCGTGTGTCTGCCTGTCGGGACGTGGCCAGGACGAGGATCAGGACCGGAGCCCCATAGAACACACGGTAATCCGCCGCGGAGAGGACTGGCCGCATCGGAGAGGTAAATGGTTCGTTGGGTGGATGCTGCATGATCCAGTTCTTCACCTGATGGCCTAGCGCCTCGATGCTGTCGGCATCCAGGAACGTCCAGAAGGCGACGGGCTGCGCATTCCGAGCGCTCGGAGCCATGCTTGCAGCCTCAATCAGATCCTGCACCGTGGCAGCGTTCACAGACCGATCGCTGAAGGATCGAACAGACCTGCGGTTCCGGATTGTTTCGATGCAGTCCATTCGTCTTCCAGAGATGCCGACGTGGCAGGGGGATTTCGGAATTGTTTGGCCTCACGTACCTAGCAGCTTGCCAGCTGACGGAGTGCGGCAGGCTTCAGCACTGTCAGCGAGATGCCCTTGATGGTGATGGTGCCTTCCTTCCGAAGACGGCTCAGGGTCCGGGTCACCGTCTCGCGGGTCGTTGCCGTCATGCACGCCAGCTCCTCGTGGGTCAGCGTCATGGTGAGCGGCGTTCCCGCGGCAGCGCTCTCTTCCGACCAGTCAAGGAGCAGGCGCGACAGCCGACCTGCGGGAGTCTCCGGCAGCGCCATCAGGCGCATCTCGTGGAAAGCGGATCGGTAGTCCTGTGCGAGCGCGCGCGCGGCGCCAAGACTGGCGTCGTTGAACTCGCGCATGAACTCTTGCAGGACGCGCGCATGAAGCACGCGAATCCGGCTTGGCAGTACGGCCTCCGCGGTGATTTCGTAGGGTGTCGAGCCCATGACGGCACTCATGCCCAGCACGTCTCCGGGTCCCGAAAGCCGCAGAATCGCCGACCGGCCCTCGGTTGAAGTCGCTGTGGACTTGACCTTGCCGCTGCAGACGAGAAAGACTGCCCCTGCCGCTTCGCCCTCGCGGAAAAGAACATTGCCGCGCGGGTACTCCATGGTGATGGAGTTGGCTTCCAGAAAATTTCTGGCCGCTTCGCCCAAATTGCAGAACGCGTACTTACCAACATGTGGGCAGTTCGTGCACTTGGACATGCGTGTCTCCTGAGCTTCTCTACCGCGGGAGTAGCATTTGGGGAACCAAACACACATTGTTGTGATATCAATCACTTGTCGCTTTCTTTCGGTTCCCTGAACAGGGGCCACTGCGTCTTTTGGCGCAGCATATTGGGCCAGATAACGCAGCTGCAGGTTCTTATGGCCGAGTTGATCCGCGCAGTCATCATCGACGACAACCTCAGCAGCCTGGAACTGCTCACTGCGGCACTTGAGCAGAAGGATGTCGCGATTCACACGGCTTCGGACCCGGTGCTTGGACTCGACCTGGTGCGGAAGCTGAAGCCCCAGCTGGTCATCACGGACCTGGTGATGCCGGGGCTGAGCGGCCTCGACGTCCTGCGCGAGATCATGGCGTTTGCGCCGGCCACGAACGTCATCCTGATGACGGCCCACTACACTACGGAGACCGCCGTCGAGGCCATACGCAACGGTGCTGCAGACTACCTGCAGAAGCCAGTCAGGGTGGCCGCCCTTCGAGACCGTGTCCGGCATCTACTGGCCGCAGCCGAGAGCCGCAAGGTGGCGTTATCACGCTCCTCGACGCAGTTCGACGATTTCAGCTTTGAGGGGCTCCTGGCGAAGAGTGCATCGATGTGGAACGTCTTCGCGTTGATCGACAAGGTGGCGCCGCACTTCCGGACGCTCTTGATTCAGGGCGAAACCGGCACAGGCAAAGATCTTGTTGCGCAGGCGATTCATGCGCGCAGCAGGGTGAAGGGGCGCTTCGTTGTGCTGAATTGTTCGGCCGTCGTGGAGACGCTGTTTGAGAGCGAGCTCTTCGGACACACTCGCGGATCGTTCACCGGCGCTGACCGGGACAAGACCGGTCTGTTCGTCGCGGCTGACGGTGGCACGCTGTTCCTCGACGAGGTTGGCGATATGCCCATTGCAACACAGGCCAAACTGCTGCGCGCCATTCAGAACCAGGAGATCTACAAAATAGGTTCGCTCGTTCCGACGCGGGTAAACGTGAAGGTGATCGCCGCCACCCATCGCAATCTAAAGCAGGAAGCCAAAGAGGGCCGTTTTCGGGAAGATCTCTTCTACCGGCTGTCCATGGTGGAGATTGAAGTCCCGCCGTTGCGCGATCGCAGGGACGATATTGAGCTGCTGGCCGGTCAGTTCGCAGTTCGATTTTCCGCAGAGTTCCAGAAGAAAGTCCGTGGCATCTCGCCTCGGGCACAGCTGATTCTGAACCGCTATGACTGGCCCGGTAATGTCCGGCAGCTTGAGCATGTGATCGCACGTTCCTGCATGCTGTCGGAGGGGGAACTGATTGAAGGGGAAGATCTACCGGCAGATGTCGTGGCAGGGTCGCAGCCGTCGCCGGCGGCGACGGTCTCCCGACTTGCCGAGCAGGAGCGGCAGCTGCTGGAACAGATCCATCGGGAGACGAAGGGAAACCAGTCAGAGAGCGCAAGGCGCCTCGGGATTGGGCGCGATGCGCTTCGCTACAAGCTGAATAAGTACGGCTTGTCTTCCTAAGGCGCCAGAACGGTCTGAAGCAGGGATCGCAGGGCTGCCGGGCGAATGGGTTTCACCAGGACGTCGGTAAAACCAGCCTGACGCAGACGCGCAGGGTGGTGCTCCGCAGAGACACAGGTCATGGCGATGATGGGAGTCTCTTTAAAGGCAGCGTGCCGCCTCAACGTCGCGATGACCTCAAGGCCATTCTTCTTCGCCAGATCCATGTCCATGACGATGACGTGCGGTGGGAAGAGGATTGCCAGACGCACGACCTGCTCTCCATTCGCCGCTTCCATCAGGTCGAACCCCATATCTTCCAGGATGGACCGCAATAGTTCGCGCGCGAGGGCAGCTCCATCAGCGATAAGGCAAGTCGCAATCATCAAGAATCCCAGCAGAGAAGAGGCGTGCAGATCGGCAATTCGATGAAGATAGCTGCACACCGGGTGGCGCGATGTGACCGAGATCACATGGCTGCTACGGCAGTGGCATGGTGAAGGAGAAGATGCTTCCGGTTCCCAACTGACTGCTGACGGAGAGAGAGCCGCCCTGCGTCTCCACCAGTTCTCTGCAGATCGCCAGGCCAAGGCCAGTGCCTTCGCGCACGCCGCCCGTGGTCACGCCCACCTGGTAGAACTTCCCGAAGATGTTTGAGAGCTCTTCCGGGGCAATGCCGATACCGTTGTCCCGGATCGAGATCTTCGCAAATCCCGGTTCGCGGGTTGCCTTCATGCGAATGGCGCCACCGGGAGCGGTGAACTTGATCGCATTGCTCAGCAGGTTGGTAAGGATCTGACGGAGACGCGTCGGATCGGCCAGCAACACGAGGTCAGGATCACACGAGACGGTCACCCGCAGCGCCTTCGCTTCGCAGGAGAGCCGCACGGTTTCGATGGCCTCGGTGAATGCCTGATGGAGCGAGAGTTCTTCCGGATGGATCGTAAGTCCACCGGCTTCAATCCGGCTTAGATCGAGCACATCATTGATGAGTTCCAGAAGGTGTTCTGAATCGCGCCGGATGTTTTCAACGAAGCGTAACTGGCGTTCGGAAAGTGTGTGTTGAGGGTCTTCATGCAACAGATCCGTAAAGCCGATGATGGTGTGTAAGGGTGTGCGAAGTTCGTGGCTGACGCTTGCCAGAAACTCACTCTTCAAGCGATTCAGGCGCTCTGCCTCCTGCTGACGCGCGGAGACTTCGCTGAGATAGCTCTCCTGCAACAGGCGCACCTGTTGATCGGACCGTCGCCGTTCCGTGACGTCCCGGATGGCAGCGACGACAAGAACGCCGCTATCCATCACGATGGGACTCAAGCTGACCTCAACGGGAAACTCAGATCCATCCTTGCGCCGGGCGCTCAGGTCGAGTCCCTCGCCCATGGCCCTGGCCCGGTCGGCCTGCATAAAAGCGTCTCGATGCGATGCGTGCTGTGAGCGGTTCGCTGCGGGAATCAGCATCTCAATCGGAGCGCCCAGCAATTCCTCCCGCGGGTAGCCAAAGTGTCTCTCCGCGGTCTGATTGGCGATGACGATGATGCCGCCGGCATCGACCTCAAGAATTGCGTCCGGCGCATGTTCGATCACTTCGCGATACTTCCGCTCTGCCAGCAATTCCGTGCGGGTCTGGGCCTCTGCCGCCTCTGCCGCCTTTCGCTGGGTGATGTCCGTCGCGATCTTGGCGATGCCAATTACGACGTCATCTTCATCCTTGATGGGGAAGAGGCTCAGCGCGATGAAGACCCGGTGCCCGTCTTTATGTCTGCGTGAGGTTTCGAAGTTATCGATACGTTCGCCGCGCCGCAGCACATCCAGCAGCCCGCGCACGATGGATTCTTCGCCCGGCCACGCCAGCGCGAAGACCGGCATACCGATCGCCTCTTCCGCGGTATAGCCGAAGATGCGGGATGCCGCCGCGTTCCACGTCATGATGGTGCCTTCGAGGGACTCCGCCATGATGGCGGAGTTGGATGACTCCACAATCGCAGCGAGCCACCGCTCTGGATCCGACCATGTCCCCGCCTGCTTGGGGAGGGAACTGCGTAAGTGTTCCATCTGCTGTGCCATGGTCAGGCGTCCAGTCTACCCCTGCGCACGTTGATCATCCTTAGCTACGACGATGATGGGGCACTTTGCTTCTCCTACAACGTCTGACAGCAGATCGCGGTGGAAGTGGCTGTGCAGTGGGCCGGCATGCTCCGCAGCCATCACCACGGCTCCCGGCTGAAGTGCTTTCAGAAGCCTGAGAACAGAGTCCTTCGCGATGCCCTGGCGGATTTCGCGCCGTGGAATTTCGTGTGAGACGTTCACGCCCGGGAGCTGGTCCGCCAGGCTCCGAAAAAAGACCTCGCTGTCGACGGGATTCGCAATTTCTGAGCCTTTGTCAGTAATGGAGAACAGCGTAAACGCCGCGCCTACTTCACGAGACAGGTGGTATCCGTACACTGCCGCACTGACGTCTTCGCGTGACTGCCCAACGATGCAGACAACTTCTTTTGGTGCCCAGGCACCGCTCGGCATGTCCGCATTCGGCCCGACGATCATCACCGGCCAGCCCGAGCGGTCGGCTACATCCTCGGCGGTGGAACCGAAGAACAAGCGGTCCAGGCCGCGAGGCGCATGGGTCCCGAGCACCAGCAGGTCGGCTGACTTCTCGCGTGCAAGGCTCTGTAGTTCCTCAGTGACAAGACCCCAGTGCTCGGCACGGTCGGCCTTCAGGCCGCTGGCGCGAAGATCTTCCACCGCCTGGTCTAACTGGGAATCCGTGATGGCGGCTGCGCTCCTGTCCAGATCCTCGAAGTACATACCTTCGGGAGTCACAATGGGACTTACCGGCTGGCTGACGTGCGCGATGGTCACATGCGATCCAAAGCGGCGCGCCAGCGACTTGGAGCACTCCATCGCTTTCTGATTCATATCCGCTGGATCGAACGCAAGCAGGATTTCGTGAGGAATTGCGTAGGGGTAATTGGTGGGAGCCGCGGTCGACATAGGATTACTGCCTTTCATCGGAGATCGGTTCTCCCTGAAAGTAGCGACGGGAGTACCGTGCCGCTGTGACCGCGCTCACAGTGGTTTGGTCATACCTGCCATCGCTGTCGGCTCGGGAGATTCCAAGGGTCTGTGATGGACATCACAGCCACGCGTTGCGTTTGTAGCGGATTCTCAGGGCTAGATGAGGATCGATGCTGACACCGAAGCCCGTCCCTGCAAACTCCACTCCCTATAACGGCCGTCTGCCATATCGTGTGCTGCCGCCCACTCGCTACCGATCGGCTCGCAGGCCGCGCACTTATGTCGCACGCGGGGTGATGTTCGCTTTTGCGGGATTCCTCTGCGCAGCGTTTCTGAGAGTGCATGGCTCAGAGGCCAATCGCTGGTTGATGGTGCTCCCCTTCATCCTCTGCATGGCAGCGACACGCGACGCAGTCCGAAGCATGCACGTTAGTTGGGACCTTCACCACGGGGGCGTGCTTTTCCTGCTGTATGCAGACATGATGCTGCTGACGCTGATTGCAGTCTGGACCATCTGGCCTTTGTGATGGTCAGAGAGTCGGCACTGCTTCTCCAACGAGCGCGCCGACGCCGAATGTCACGGCCATAGCCAGGATTCCCCAGAAGGTGACACGCAGGGATCCCTTCAGCACACCCGCACCGCCGGCGCGAGCGGCCAGACCGCCCAGGACCATCAGGCACACCAGGGACGTCAGAACGACAAGCGGGATTAAATGTTGGCTGGCCAGAACTCCGACAATCAGCGGAACCACCGCGCCCGCTGCGAAGCTTGCAGCCGAAGCGAGCGCTGCCTGCACTGGCCTGGCAGTGTAACCGTCTGCAATGCCCAGTTCATCGCGAGCATGGGCAGCCAACGCGTCCTTTGCCATCAATTGTTTTGCAACCTCGGCTGCGAGTTCTGGCGTGAGGCCGCGGCTCACATAGATGTGCTTCAACTCACTGTGTTCGCCGACAGGATCGGTGGCGAGTTCCTGCCGCTCGCGCTCAAGGTCCGATGCCTCCGAGTCAGCCTGCGACGAGACGGAGACATACTCGCCCGCGGCCATGGACATGGCTCCGGCGACAAGGCCTGCAGCGCCGGAGATCAGGACGGCGTGATGTGTTCCGTGAGCTGCCGCGACACCAAGCACGAGGCTGGCGGTCGACAGCAGGCCATCGTTCGCACCCAGTACCGAAGCACGAAGCCAGCCGACTCGATTGATGCGATGACGTTCGATGTGCATCGAAGAATCCCCCATGTCGTTGGTGTGACAAGTCACGGCGATTCGTGATTCTTTCGACCGCCTGTGACGCACATCACGTCCATGCAGACCGCTATCAGACATAGTCCATGCAGAGGCCTTCATGTCGAAGTTGTTCCTGTTGCTGCTGATCCTTTGGCCTTTACCCGTGAAGGCGCAGCGCGATCCGGTTCGCGGCATCCCTGTGCTTGTATACCACCGCTTTGACCAGAGACAGACGGGTGCGACCACGGTCCTTACAGAAAATTTTGTGGAGCAAATAGACTGGCTCGCGAAGCATGGCTACCGCATCGTTCCTTTGCAGGATGTCGTGTCCATGGTGACAGAGAACCGCCTGCCGCCGAGCGTTCGGCAAGTGGCGATTACGGTCGATGACGGGCATCGGTCCGTCTACACCGAGCTTTACCCGCTGATCAAAGTCCGTCACATCCCCATCACTTTATTCATCTATCCGACCGTCATCTCGAAGGCATCGTACGCGCTGACGTGGGAACAGTTGCAGGAGATGAAGTCGTCCGGGCTTGTCCGTATCGAGTCTCACACGCTTTGGCACCCCGACTTCCGAGCGGAGCGGAAGCGACTGGACGGGCAGGCATACGCGGCCCTGGTTCACGATCAGCTCGTGAAGTCTCGCTCAATTCTCGAACAGCGCCTTGGGATACAGGTTCATTTGCTGGCGTGGCCCTACGGCATCTTCGATGACGACCTCATGCAGGCAGCGGAGCAGGCGGGCTATACCGCCGCGTTTGCATACGACGGAAAGATCGCAATGCCGAACGATCCCAGATTGGCAATCCATCGCATTGCTCGATCACCCTGGTCTCGCAGGCTTCCCGGTGCTCGAGCAGATGGCTGCAGCCAGGCTGGGGGAGAAGCGATGAACGCGATGCGTCTTGTTCTCCTGTTCGCTGCCTTCGGCATATGGACAGTCCGCGATTGCGTTGCTGCTGTATCGCAGCGCGTGCTTATCACCGACGCCAACACGGGCAAAGCAGTGTCGCGCGTTACGGTCGTGATCGATGGCAGAACCGCGCCAGTAGACGGCTCCGGCAGCATTGAGATTGCGGCATCCGCAAAGTCCGTGAGTGCGCGCGCGATCGGTTATTGGCCTTACCACTCAGACATCGCGGCGCTGCGTGAGCAGTCGACGATTTCACTACGTCCCATCGCAGTTCATGCCTTGTATCTCACGGAATATGGCATCGCTTCCAAGGCACTGCGCGAGCCAGTGCTCGATATCATTCGGAGAGGCGGCGCCAACGCGCTCGTGATCACGATCAAGTCTGATCGAGGCAACCTTGCCTATCCGAGCGCGATCCCGCTTGCAACACAGATCGGTGCGCGCAGGATGACAACCATCCGCTCACTGCCCGACCTGGTGACGGATCTTCATAGCAAGGGCATCTATCTCATCGCACGGATCGTCACCTTCAAAGACGATCCGCTTGCTACGGCACATCCTGAATATGGAGTTCGCTTGAATTCAGGTGGGTTGTTCAAGGACAGGGAACACCTCTCGTGGACAGATCCCTTCCGTCGCGAGGTACGGGACTACAACATCGCCATCGCGGTTGAAGCTGCGAAGGCGGGCTTCGATGAGGTGCAGTTCGACTATGTGCGTTTCCCCGATTGCCCGCAGAAGCTGCAGTTCAGCGGAACCGCCGACGAAGCTGGCCGCGTGAAGGCAGTCACCAGTTTCTTGGCGGAAGCGCACAAAGCACTCGAGCCCTTCAACGCGTTCCTGTCTGTCGACATCTTCGGCTATGTCTTGTGGAACAGGAATGACACCGGCATTGGTCAGCGGCTTGAGGAGATCGTGCCGGCAGTGGACTACGTGTGTCCTATGCTCTATCCCTCAGGATTCAGCTTTGGCATCCCCGGGCACCCAAATCCCGTGGGCACGAATGAAGACATCTACCAGACCGTTCGACTCTCACTCGAGGAATCGATCAAGCGCACCCATGCTGATCCGAAGATGTTCCGGCCGTGGATCCAGGGCTTCCGCGATTACGCGTTCTCACGCCGTCCATTTGGCGCTGCAGAGGTCGCATCACAAACCCGTGCAGCCACGGACGCCCACGCTGACGGCTGGTCCCTTTGGAATGCCAGGAATGTTTACACCGACGCGTGCTTGAAGTGATCGGACGGCAGCCGGAAACTCAGTTCGGGTTCCTTCCTGGCTCGTCTGATTGCCAAGCGTAGGATGAACGCATCCGGGGTCTGCGTTGCGCTCCCTCAAAGGCCGGATATGAGAGCAGGCTTTTCGATGGATGAACAGTCGCAAGTGGTCGCTGTGCCGGCTCCCAAGAACGAAGCAGATCTTTTTCCCATGTACCCCATGAAGGGGCGTACGCCGGTCTTCCCGGACGACGTCAAGGAGACCCATCGCAGAACGAAAACTCCGTTGCTTCAATATGTGCTCAGTGCGCGGCCCCTTGCTTTCCTGACGGCCCCACTGATCTATCTCTGCCTGGTCGCATTTCTTATGCTGGATGTCTTCGTCTCGCTCTACCAGGCGATCTGTTTCCCGATTTATGGCATTCCCAAGGCGAGACGGTCGGACTATCTGATCTTTGATCGGGGAGCGCTGCTCTATCTCAACGCGTTGGAACGCTTCAACTGCATCAACTGCTCGTACGCCAACGGGTTGATCGCCTATGTCATGGAGATCGTCGGACGAACAGAGCAGCACTGGTGCCCTTTGAAGCATGCGCAAAAGTTGATCACTCAGCACAGTCGCTACCGCTCCTTTCTGCCCTATGGCGATGCTCGTATGTATCGGGAGAGGATAGATGGTGTTCGAGAGGAATTCGAGGATTTGCGTCCTTAGCTATCGTGTCTTCTTCGTGTGACTCTATGCCGCAAAGGCCTGGAGAATGTAAGCTTCCGCGGCCCCCCGTGTGACTGCGATCACAGAAATGCAATGGGTACCGGCGCATCCTGAGATTGCAGGAGGATCTCATGTCGCAGTCAATCTTCACCATTGAACCCACAGGTCAAAGCAAGCCGGTCGTGTCCGTTCCGCCGCTGTCCATTCATAAGATTGTGGTCGGCTATGTCAATGACGATTGCGGTAACAGAGCCTTGCGCTGGGCCGAGGAGATTGCTGCCTCCGTTGGAGCGCAGCTCATCGTGACGCACTCTGTGCCGCCGCCCCCTGGCGTGGTCGATGTTTACTATGAGGAACTCAAAGAAGACGTCCTGCAGGAAGCGCACACCAAGGTGGCACGAGAGATTCGCGAGCATCTCCGTCATTCGGAAAAAGGCGTCACCCAGGTTGTCTCCTTTGAGGGGCCGGCTAAGCTGATGCTGCAGACCGCAACGCGGACAAATGCCGACCTGGTTGTTGTTGGATCGCACGGCAGGAAGGGGATTGAGCAATTTCTCTTCGGCTCCGTATCAGAATCCCTTGCATTCCGTTGCACTTGCCCGGTCCTTGTGTGTGGGCCTGCGTGTGAAGCGACTATGCGGCGCGAAGGTGCCGTGCTTTTTGCGAGCACGCCATCCGGCTTGAACGTCCGTGCAGCGGAGTACGCGAAGGCAATCGCGGAACGGCTCGGATCGGACCTGATCGCCATGCACACTGCGGCCGACCGTCCGCCCGCAGAAGCTTCGGACCGACTCTGGAAGGAAGACCTCGCCAAAGAGACGATGCGTATGGCTCTGGCCGAACCGACGGAGGCGTCCAGCAAGATCCGCTATGGTGTGCAATACGGCGATCCCGCCGCGGAGACGCTCGCAATGGCGGACAGGGAAGGCGTGGCGCTGATTGTCCTGGGCAGCGGTGAGCGCGTCGCCGGTGCAGACCATTTCACCTGGCATCCGGTCGGACAGATCCTGAGGTCGGCGCACTGCCCGGTGCTCATCGTGAGCGATCTGTCGAAGTAAACGTTCCGCCTATGGGACTGGATTGCATCGCTCGTACTTTGCGGGCCTCTCGAAGACGGTGCATTGCCGGTCCTTCAACTTAGCGATGAGTCATCGTCGCGTCCGCGAGGTGTCCGTGTGCTGCCTGCAAACGCCGGCCATGATTTCCTGAGGGCAGAAGTTTAGACTGCAAGAAGCATGCCAGTTTCCGTACCCCTCGACGCAGCCTACCTTCTCCACATCTCCCAACTTCTGAACCTGCCTTTACCCAGCGTGCGCGCTGTCATTGCCTTGACGGATGAGGGCTCCACGGTCCCGTTCATTGCTCGCTATCGTAAGGAAGCGACGGGCAACCTGGACGAGGTACAGATCCGCGAAATTGCAGAGAAAGCCGAATACTTCCAGGAACTTCGGCAGCGACGCGAGACGATCCTTGCGTCGATCACAGAGCAGGGTAAGTTGACCGACGATTTGAAGGCGCGCATCCTCGCGACAATGGATCGCTCCGAACTGGAGGACCTGTACCTGCCGTACAAGCCGAAACGCCGCACCAAGGCGACCATCGCGCGAGAGAAGGGGCTCGAGCCTCTGGCGGACTACATCTGGGGTCAGGCTCCTGCAGCGGTGGATCTCATTGCACTGGCCCAATCGCTCGTCGATCCGGAGAGGGAAGTTGCAACAATCGACGATGCGCTTGAAGGAGCCCGCCACATTGTTGCGGAGCGGATTAGTGAAGATGCGGAGGTGCGAAAGGCAACGCGTCACCTCATGTTCGAAGAAGGGTTCATCACCAGCCGCAAAGCTTTCGATGCCGTCGATGAGCAAGAGAAGTTCAAGATGTACTACGACTATCGCGAGCCGGTGAAGACGATCCCGTCCCATCGCATGCTCGCGGTTCGTCGCGGCGAATCGGAGAACGTTCTGTACTGGCTGATCGAGCTGGAGGAACCGCGGGTTCTCGGGCTCATCCGGTCTCGTGTTCTAAGAGCCGATGGCGATTGGACCGCGCATCTCAACCTTGCCATCGACGATTGCTGGAAGCGTCTGCTCAACTCATCGATCCAGGTCGAGATTCGTATGGAGCTGAAGCGTCGGTCGGATGCGGCGGCGATCGATGTCTTTCGCGACAATCTTGAGAATCTGCTGCTGGCCGCGCCAGCCGGTCCCATCGGGGTGCTCGGTGTCGATCCGGGGCTGCGGACGGGCTGCAAACTGGCCGTCGTGAATGAGACAGGTAAGTTCCTTGCGGACGATGTGATCTATCCGCACACAGGGCGTACCAAGGAAGCGATGGACAAGCTGGCTGCACTCATTGCAAAGCACAATATCCGTGCCATCGCGATCGGCAACGGTACCGCATCGCGTGAGACGGATGCCTTCCTCCGCGAGTTTCTGGAAGCGAAGAACCTTTCCGGTATCTTCCGCGTTACGGTTTCGGAGGCCGGGGCAAGTGTGTACTCGGCATCGGACATCGCCCGCCAGGAGTTTCCCGACCTTGACTTGACGGTACGTGGAGCGATCTCGATTGCACGCCGTCTGCAGGATCCGCTTGCGGAGTTGGTGAAGGTCGACCCGAAGTCCATCGGCGTCGGGCAGTATCAGCATGATGTGGATCAACGCCAGTTGCAGCAGTCGCTCGAGGCTGCCATTGAAAGTTGCGTGAACCGGGTTGGTGTTGACCTCAATACAGCGTCGTGGACGTTGCTGCGGTACGTCTCAGGCGTCACAGAGCGCGTTGCCCTTAATATCGTGAGTTTCCGAGATGAGCATGGTCAGTTCCGATCACGGTCACAGCTGCATGAGGTCCCGGGCGTTGGGCCGAAGACATTTGAACAAGCGGCGGGCTTCCTACGCGTTCGCGATGGCGAGCAGCCCTTGGACAACACTGCAGTTCATCCGGAGTCCTACGGCCTCGTCGAAGAGATTGCGCAGTCGCTTTCCACGCCGGTCGCGGACCTGATTCGTTCGCCACATCTGCTCTCGGGTGTGAAACAGAGCAGCTTCGGCGCGGGCACCTTCACGTGGAACGACATCCTGGAAGAGTTGAAGAAGCCGGGACGTGACCCACGCGACACCTTTGTCGCTCCGAGCTTTAACGAAGCGGTACGCGATCTTGCCGATGTTGTGCCGGGCATGGTGCTCGAAGGTGTTGTGAGCAACGTGACAAAGTTTGGTGCCTTCGTCGATGTTGGTGTTCACCAGGATGGTCTGGTCCACATCTCTGAGATATCGAACCGGTTCATCAAAGATCCGGCAGAGATACTCAAAGCGGGACAAATCGTGAAGGTGAAAGTGCTTTCAGCGGACACGAAGACGAAGCGCATTGCGCTGTCTATCAAAGCATTGCAGGCGCCGTCCGGAGCTTCACCAAAGAGTCGTCCGGCCAAAGAGGCGGCGCCTGTCACGGTCAGTGATCAGCTTGCGGCTCTGTCTTCGAAGTGGCGCACGCGATAAGCCGTGTTCTATTCCGGCTGATCCTCGTGAAAGATGCCGTGCTTTTCAATCCGGTAGATGAGCGCCCGCCGACTGATGTCCAGATATCGGGCGGCGTGCGTTTGGTTCCCATCGAAGCGGGCAAGCGCCTGGCTGATTAACTCGCGCTCGACTGCCTCCAGGCTGATGCCCTCTTCCGGTAGCGGAAAGTTCAGTGGCGAGGCATTGGATTCTGACGCCGCCTGTAGGTCTTCCGGAAGATTGTCTTCCGTGAGCAGATCGTCCGCCGACAGCACCAGGAGACGCTCAATAACATTTTCTAACTGGCGTACGTTCCCCGGCCACGCATAGCTGATGAGCTTTTGTAGCAGTGGTCGAGACATCCGCGCCTGAAGCAGGCCATGCCTTTCCTTGGCTCGCTTGAACAAAACGTCGATCAATTCCGGCAGATCATCGCGTCGTTCCCGCAACGGCGGAATACGCAGCGATACGACCGTGAGCCGGTAATACAGGTCTTCACGAAAGGTCCCGTCTTCTACCATCGCGGCGAGATTGCGATGGGTTGCTCCGATCACGCGCACATCAACTCGCGTGGGCGTGCTGGCGCCTAGCTTTGCAAGCTCGCCTTCCTGCAGCACGCGCAACAATTTCACCTGCGCATCCAGCGGTAACTCACCTACTTCATCCAGAAACAGCGTTCCGCCTTCGGCCGCTTCGATGCGACCGGTCTTGTTTGTGAGTGCGCCGGTGAAGGCGCCTCGAACATAGCCAAACAATTCGGATTCGACGAGGTCCTCCGGGATAGCACCGCAGTTGATTGGAACGAAGGCGCGGGCGCGTCTTCCACTGTTGTTGTGAATCGCTCGAGCGAGCAACTCTTTTCCCGTGCCAGTCTCGCCCTGAATCAGTACGGTCGTGTCATGCGGCGCGACGCGCGATGCCTGATCGAGGACCCGCAGGAAACTCTTGGCACGACCAATGATGTTCTCAAATCCGAAACGCTGATCGAGCACAGACCGCAGGGCCCGCACTTCTTCCCGGAGTGTTTGCCGCTCCATTGCTCGATGCACGACGAGCACCAGGGCATCGAAGTCCAGCGGCTTGGTGACGTAGTCGTACGCGCCGATCTTCATTGCCTCAACAGCGGTCTCAACCGTACCGAATGCGGTGATCACAATGACTGTCGTGTCCATCGCGGAGACCGCGATCTTCCGCAACAGGTCAAGGCCGCCGCTGGGCATGCGCAGATCCGTGATGACGAGGGCTGGCTGCAGTTCCGGCAGCATACCGTATGCTTCGTCACCGTCAGCGGCAAGCGATACGTTGTAGCCTGCCTCTTCCAGTTGAATCTTCATGACGCGTCGCAGACTACTGTCGTCGTCCACGACAAGGATGCTGGCCTTCTTCAATCCAGAACCGCCTTATCTTTCGCCTTTGCCAATTCGCTTACGGACGGTGGATGCAAGGGCAGATCCACACGGAAGGTCATCCCTCGCCGATGGGCTTCATTCATGCGGCAGAATAGGGTACCGCCGTGCTGCGCGACGATGTTGGCAGATACCGCGAGGCCCAGTCCGGAACCATTTTCTTTCGTGGTGAAGAAGGGATCGAAGAGGCGGTCCATGTTCTCCGGCTCAACACCGCAACCCTCGTCTTCCACTTCAACGGATAAGCTCTGCGTATCCATGGCGGCCCGAATGTTTACTGTTCCTGGCGCGGTCGTGGCTTGGATTGCATTCAGGACCAGATTCAGGAGCACCTGCTTCACCTGCTCAGCGTCGCACTCTACCTCTCCATGCAGGGTCTTCGTGTGAAGCACAACATCGACACCACGCTCCACTCCACTGTGCTGAGCGAGGGTCGTTACCGACTGCAGGACAGCGGCTGGGTCCGTCGGTTGAAAGCGGGGCAGACGCGGACGCGCGAAGTCCAGAAAGTTTGTCAGCAGTTTATTCAGGCGCTGCGATTCCTTCATGAGGATTTCGAGACACTCCTGCTGGCTGGCTGCGGGTGCATGCCCGCGTGCGACAACACCCGCCGCGCCGCTGATGCTGGCGAGTGGGTTTCGGATCTCATGCGCCAGGCTCGCAGCGAGTTCACCGGCAGCGGTCAACCTCTCGGTCTTCTTCATCTGCTGGATGTTCTCGCGCAACTCCGAGTAGACGCGTTCGAGTTCGCGCTTGGTCGCCTCAACGCGTGCTCTCTGCATCCGCTCACGATCGGCGACAAGCCCCGCGATCATGCCGGCAATGCCAAAGGTGCTCAGTTCGACGACCTGATCCTGCGCGTCCACGGGAGCGCGATACCAGTGTCGATAGATGATGGGGGACTGAAGCGCGACAGCGAATACGATGGCGCGCAGCGCGCCCTTCCATCCGAAGATCATGCCGGCGAGCATGAACGGAAGAATGTTCAGGTGATGAAGGATGTTGTGGAGCACGACTGCATGCGGCGGTATGATCCACGTCGTGACGGCGAGCGCAACGATCAGGAACGCGATGACCGCAGCCTTCCACTCGGGCGAACGAATCCGGCTTTGTACGGACTCCATGGGAGTATTCTCCCACGCTGGGCGCTGGCGCATCGGAGTGGGATAGATCGCGATCTGAGCGGCGCGCTGCATGGATGATGATCGTTGCAATCGATCCTCCAAACTGTGCAACGGCAGCCATGCGGGGTGCAGGCATCGGAGGTGTCCGCTTTGCGTCGTTACGGTAGGGATCACTGTCCCATAAGGGACAGCTCGTTGCGCGAAACGCCCGTTCTTGCTTGAATCCGCGTTGGCCCACTGATTGCACTTGAAGGTCTCGTGAAGTCCTATGCAGTGATTCCCATCGCAGCCCTGTTCCTGGCTTCTGCCGGTTCAGGTCAGACGTTGAGTCCGCCCGGTCCTGCGACCGTGAACTCGCCTGTGACAACTCAGGCCTTGCCTCCGCCGTTGCCTGATGTGCCCGCAGCGGCGCCGGCACATCCGTTGACCCTTGCGGAAGCAGTCGCCATGGCAGAGCAGAATAGCCCTCGTCTCCGCGGCGCAGCGGCGGCCTCACAGCGTGCTGCTGCGGCGGTACAGACCAGTCGGGCCTATAGCAATCCGTCCGTCGAAGTGTATGGAGGGCGGCAGTATGCGCGGCCGATCGCGACCCCTGGTGTTCCCGGACTGCTGCAGCACTACGCGGCTTATCAGCCGGTCGAGATACCGTCGGAACGTCGGGCCCGTACCCGCGCCGCAGAACTCGCACGCACCAGCGCAGGCTTCGGCCAGCAGGGTGTGACACGCTCTGTCGCGGCCGATGCGAAACATGCCTTCTACGAAGTTCTGCGCAGGCAGGAAGAAGTGAGGCACGAGCAGGAGAATCTGAAGCTCGTGGAAGATCTGCGGCGTCGCGTGGAAGTGGAATATCGCGTTGGCGAGAAGGGCCGCCTGGAACTGACGCGTGCCGAGGCGGAACTGGGCCGTGCGGGTTTCGCGGTCCGCAGCGCGCAATTGGAGCTTGCAAACGCAATCGCACTGCTTCGGATCGCGATTGCTGCACCGGCTGACGAAGCACTCGATCCGCAGGGCACCCTCGACGCGCGCATCAAGCTACCCGAGCTGGCTGTCCTGCGAGAAGGGGTGCTGCGAACACACCCTGCGATCGCGCAGGCGAAGGCAGATGTCGAGGCCGCGGACGCCAAACTCGCACGCGAACGCAGCCTGCGTATTCCGCAGCCCACCGTCTTCGCCGAGTTTGAGAACCAACCCGATCTTCGTTTCTGGCGCACCGGCGTCACGGTGCCCATTCCTCTTTGGGACCGTCGTCGAGGGCCTATCGAGGAATCGAAGGCTGCCATCACGCAGGCACAAGCAGAAGCGGATCAGCGGCGACTGGAACTGATCTCCGCGACCGAACGTGCGTATGAGCAGTACCAGCTCGCCGATCAGCAGGCGACATCGCTTGAGGCTGGCGAACTCCGTGCGGCGTCCAGCGCGGTGGACGCGGCACAGGCCGCCTATCGCTACGGCGAGCGTGGCATTGTGGAGGTGCTCGATGCGCAACGTGTCCTGCAGAGCGCCCGTGGAGATCTGCTGAACGCACAGTTCGCGCGCCAGTCTGCATTGATTGATCTTGAAGAACTTGGCGCCATTGTGCCCGGAGGAAGACCGTGACCTCACCAGCCTTGAATCTCTACGCATGCACTCGGATGCCCCTCCGCGTCTCCCTCCTTGCCGTCATTGCGGCAGCCTCCGTGCTGTCGCTCGACGGGTGCAAGAAAGAGGTCAAGCCTGCGGCCGCTGAGACCCAGACCGATCCGTTTGCGGTGAAGGTTCCGCCAGCCCTTACCGGCAGCTTGAAGATTGGACCTCCACGTCTCACGGATGTCCGAGGCACGCTGCAGGTCTCTGGACGTGTTGAGACAGATGCAAGCCGCATCGCCCGCGTCGGCTCTCCGGTCGCGGGTCGCATTCTCAAACTGAATGCCTTTGAAGGCGAGTATGTTCACGCGGGTACTGTGCTTGCGACACTCCACAGCACGAACCTTTCAGACACGCAGATGTCGTTGATCAAGGCCTACTCTGACCAGACGCTCGCAGAGGCCGCAACGAAACGCGCAGAGCAGCTTGTGGAAGCTGATGTGATTGGCCGGGCTGAACTGGAGCGCCGTCGCGCAGAGCTGGTGCAGGCAAGCGCGGAGGTGTCGTCGTACGAGACGCAACTGCGCGGGCTTGGCATGACGAACTCGCAGATGAAGGTGTTGCAGAGCACGCGCAGGCTCAGTGCGGATTACCCCATTGTGACGCCGCGCGCGGGCACCGTTCTCGAACGCAAAGTAACCGTGGGGCAGGTCGTTCAACCCGCCGATCCTGCTTACACGATCGCGGATCTTTCAAGCGTATGGGTCGTAGCGAATGTGCCGGAAGAAGAGGCAGGCATGTTACGCAAGGGACTTGAAGTGAGCGTACGGATTCCGGCACGGCCGGAACAGGATATCCACGGAGCGCTGGCCTATGTGGCACCCACTGTTGACCCCGCAACACGCACCGTTGAAGTGCGCATGGATCTGCGGAACAACCAGGGACTCTTTAAGCCGGACGAGTTGGCCAGCGTGACCTTTGGCGGTCACACAGAAAAGAAGCTGACCGTCCCACAGACTGCCATTGTCCGGGAAGAAAACAAGGACTACATCTTCGTCCAGACTGCGGTGAATCGCTTCCTGCTGCGCGAGGTGCAGTTGGGGGACGAGAGCAACGACGAACGCGTGGTATTAAGCGGTGTCACCGCCAATGAGCTTATTGTTCTTGACGGTGCCTTCCACCTGAATAATCAACGCAAACAGGATGCCATCAAGGGGAGCCGCTAAGCATGTTGCAAGCCATCATTGCGGGCGCGCTTCGGCAGCGGCTGATCCTGGTTGTGGTCTCTCTTGTGCTCGTTGGTTTCGGTCTCAACGCGGCAAAGCACCTCTCTGTGGACGCCTTTCCGGATGTCGCGAATGTCCAGGTGCAGATCGCGACCGAGGCGTCGGGGAAATCGCCCGAAGAGGTCGAACGTTTCGTTACTGTTCCCATTGAGATTGCGATGACCGGCTTGCCTGGCATGACGGACATGCGCTCCCTCAACAAGCCGGGCCTATCTTTGATCACGCTTGTCTTCCAGGATGGCAGCGATCTTCACCTGGAACGGCAGATGGTTTCGGAACGTCTCTCAGAGGTGCGCGACCGCATGCCGGAGGGCGTTGCGCCTGTGCTCGGTCCCATCACGAATGCACTGGGCGAAGTCTTTCAATACACACTGGAACGTCCGGGTGAAGCGGACGATAAGCATGTCCTGACGAACGAGGAGCTGGTCGAGCGCCGGACGCTGCAGGACTGGGTTGTTCGACCACTGCTTCGTTCCATTGCGGGTGTTGCAGAGATCAATTCGACGGGCGGCTTCGTCAAGCAATACGAGACACTGGTCGATCCGCAGAAGCTGCACTACTACAACCTGACCGTCAACGATGTGCGCAATGCACTGGCGCATAACAATGCCAACGCCGGCGGCGGCATTTTGCCGCAGCACGCGGAGCAGTACCTCATCCGCTCCGTTGGCCTGGTGCGGAATCTTGAAGACATCCGCAACATCGTTCTGAAAGAAAGCCGGGGCACACCGGTTTACATCCGTGACGTCGCAGAGGTGCGACTGGGGACTGAAGTTCGCTACGGCGCCATGATCAAGAATGGCTACACTGAGGCGGTCGGCGGTGTTGTGCTGATGACCAGCGGTGGGAATGCCAAGGAGATCGTCAGCCGCGTGAAGGAGCGCGTCGCCGACATCAACGCCCGCCATATGATCCCGGGTGGACTGCAGATCGTGCCGTACTACGATCGGTCGCAGCTTGTCGACGCAGCCATTCACACGGTGACTGAGGTGCTGGGCGAGGGCATTCTTTTTGTCATCGTTGTCCTGGTCCTCTTCCTCGGCGATATTCGTTCGAGTCTTATCGTGAGCACCACGCTCGTCGTGACACCGCTGCTGACCTTCCTGATCATGAACCAGGTGGGTCTGTCGGCGAACCTGATGTCGCTTGGCGGTCTTGCGATCGCGATCGGCCTCATGGTGGACGGGTCAGTTGTCGTCGTCGAAAATGTCTTCGCGAAGTTGAGCCATGCAAGGCAACATGCGGCGGAGGCTATCGGCGCACGACAGAAGCTCAACATCGTACTTGCGGCAGTCACCGAGGTCGCAACGCCTACGGTCTTTGGCGTCACCATCATCATCCTGGTGTTCATGCCGCTGATGACTCTGGAGGGCATGGAAGGCAAGATGTTTGCGCCGCTTGCCTACACGATTGCCATTGCACTGGCGATCTCACTGCTGCTGTCACTCACGCTGTCACCGGTACTGTCCTCGTACCTGTTGAAAGGTGGGTCGGAGGACGATACACGGCTTGTCCGGCTGCTTCGGCGGCCTTATGATGCCCTGCTCGGATGGACGCTGGAGAATCGTCGGAAAGCTGTGGTCGCGGTTGGCGTCATTTTCATCGCGGCTATGTCGCTCTTCCCGTTCCTGGGTACCGCATTTATCCCGGAAATGCAGGAAGGCACCCTTTCGCCAAATGCCGATCGTGTGCCGAATATCTCTCTTGAAGAATCGCTCAAGATGGAAATGTCGATGCAGAAGAGCATGATGCAGGTAAAGGGCGTCGAGAATGTTGTGTCGCGCATCGGCCGTGGCGAGTCGCCTGCAGATCCTGCCGGTCCCAACGAGGCCGACGTGCTCGCATCGCTCACGCCTTATGATGAGCGACCGCGAGATCGTACGCAGGACAAGATTGCCGACGAGATGCGCGAGCGGCTTGCATCCATCCCCGGCATCAACCTGGTAATGTCGCAGCCCATCAGCGACCGCGTCGATGAGATGGTGTCAGGCGTCCGTGCGGATGTTGCCGTGATGTTGTACGGCGATGACCTGGATGTGCTCGTCGCCAAGGCGAATGAGATTGCCAAGGTGGCAAGCGGCATTCAGGGCACACAGGACACGCGCGTCGATCGTGTCGGCGGTCAGCAGTATTTGACCATCGACATCAACCGTGCGGCCATCGCCCGCTATGGCATCAACGCGGCGGACGTGAATGAGATTATCGAAACCGCCATAGCAGGGAAATCTGCAACGGAGATCTACGAAGGTGAGCGCCGCTTCGCAGCCGTGGTTCGGCTACCGCGTGCACAACGCGACAGCATGGACGATATCCGCGAGCTTCAGATCAGTTCTCCGGATGGGCCTCGTGTGCCGCTGAAGGAGCTGGCAACCGTCAAGGTTGTTGAAGGTCCTGCGCTCATCAACCGCAGCATGGGCAAGCGACGCATCGTCGTGGGTGTCAATGTGCAGGGGCGCGACCTCGGCAGTTTTGTATCGGAACTGCAGGGGAAAGTTGATAAGCAGGTGCCACTGCCGGCGGGCTACTTCATTGAGTGGGGAGGACAATTCCACAACATGGAGCGTGCCCTTCATCACCTGATGATCATCGTCCCCATCACCATCGCTGCAATCTTCTTCCTGCTGTTTGTGCTGTTCAAGTCTGTGCGGTTCGCGGCGCTCATCATCACGGTACTACCGCTCGCATCCATCGGCGGCGTGCTGGGTCTGTTCCTGTCTGGTGAATACTTGTCAGTCCCTGCTTCGGTGGGCTTCATCGCTCTGTGGGGCATTGCGGTTCTGAACGGAGTCGTCCTTGTCTCCTATATCCGCAAATTGCGCCAGGAAGGTATGAGCCAGGACGACGCGGTGCGTGAGGGCACGCGTCTCCGCTTCCGGCCCGTAATGATGACGGCGACTGTTGCCGCCCTTGGCCTGGTGCCATTCCTGTTCGCAACGGGACCCGGTTCTGAGATTCAGCGCCCGCTCGCCATTGTCGTGATCGGCGGCCTCGTCAGCTCGACGGCGTTGACACTGCTACTCGTGCCGTCTGTCTACGGTTTTTTTGAAGGGAAGGCAGACTACGTAGTCGAAGAAGGAGACGAGTGGGCAGGATGATTCGGACTGGCCCCGTTCCGGTTAGGTCTGCGGTTCCCGGAGCGTAGAGCGGAGCCGCGTGGTGGTCTGATGTCGACACCCTGGCAGCGCTCATGTGCTGCCGGGGCTTCACCGCATCGCGATTCTTGGCCATAATGGAGTTGCCATGTCAAAGCAACAGTTCCAGACCGAAGTCAGCCAGCTCCTGCAGTTGATCGTCCATTCGCTTTACTCTCACCCGGAGATCTTTCTTCGCGAACTCATCTCCAACTCCTCCGACGCGCTCGACAAGCTCCGCCATCTGGCTCTTACCGATGAGCGGCTTAAAGCGCTCGTTGGCAGTGGCATTGATGCACCGCGCATCGACCTGACGCTCGACGAAGACGCCAAGACGTTAACCCTCTCCGATACCGGTATCGGCATGAACGAAGAGGATCTGGTCGCACACCTTGGTACCATCGCCCGCTCCGGCACGAAAAACTTCCTTGCACAGCTCTCTGGCGATGCGAAGAAGGACTCGAACCTGATCGGCCAGTTCGGTGTCGGCTTCTATTCGGTCTTCATGGTGTCCGACAAGGTTGAGGTTCTCTCGCGCAAGGCCGGCGAAGACAAGACCTGGAAGTGGACCTCGGACGGTAAGACCGGTTTTGATCTGGAAGAGGCAACTGGGTCGGGTGCCCGCGCGTCCGCTGGGACAACCGTTCTGATCCACCTGAACGACGAAGGCGCGCAATACGCCAACGGTTATCGCCTGCAGGAGATCGTCAAAAAGTACTCCAATCACATCGCGTTTCCGATCTTCCTCACCTACGACAAGAGTGAGTGGAACGCCGAGAAGAAGGAGTCTGAAAAGTCTCGCGTCACGGAGCAGGTCAACGCCGCCAGCGCGATGTGGCAGCGCAGCAAGTCTGAACTTACCGACGAGGACTACCAGGAGTTTTACAAGTCCATCACCGGTGAGTGGGAAGATCCATTGTTCTGGTTCCATACCCGCGCTGAAGGCACGATGGAGTACACCACGCTCTTCTACATTCCGGCGAAGGCCCCGTCGGACCTGTACCAGGCGGACTACAAGGGTGGCATTAAGCTCTATGTAAAGCGCGTCTTCATCATGGACGATTCGAAGGAGCTGTTGCCGCCGTATCTCCGCTTCGTCCGCGGCATCATTGATTCCGAAGATCTGCCACTGAACGTATCACGCGAGATTCTGCAGCAGAACAAGGTGCTCACGAGCATCAAGACTGCCAGCGTAAAGAAGATCCTCGGCGAGTTGAAGACCATCGCCGCGAACGACCCAGCCAAATACGGGCAGTTCATCGAGCAATACAACCGGCCGCTGAAGGAAGGCGTTTACGGCGACTACGCGAACCGTGACACTCTGCTGGAGCTGGTCCGCTTCAAGACGACCAAGGCGGATGGCCTCACCTCGCTTGCCGAAGTGAAGGACCGCATGCAGCCTGAGCAGAAGGCGCTGTACTTCATTACGGGCGGGTCAGAGAGCATGCTGCGGAACTCGCCTCTGCTGGAGATTTACAAGAAGAAGGGGATTGAGGTACTTCTGCTGGACGATGACATCGACGAGATCGTCTTCTCGTCTGTGCCGAAGTACGGAGACATCGACCTGAAGGCAGTTAATTCTGCCACCGCATCTGAGGACCTTAAGGATGACTCCGCTCCCGAAAAGTCTGAGGAGCTGAAGCCGTTGCTTGAGAAGATTAAAGCGGCTCTGGGCGATGCGGTAAAGGAGGTTCGAGCCTCATCGCGCCTGGCTGACAGCCCTTCCGTCATCGTGTCGGATGAAGATGAACCCAGTGCCCGCATGCGCCAGATGATGCGAGCGATGGGCCAGAAAGAATTGCCTGAGCCGACTCCGACTTTGGAGATCAATCCCGATCACGAAATCATCCGGAAGCTCTTGGCTGATCCCAGCAACAGCAAGGTGGAAGACGCCGCATGGCTCCTCTTCGACCAAGGACTCTTGCTTGAGGGCGTTCCACTCAAGGACCCTGCCGTCTTCGTTCAGCGATTGAATCGCGTTCTGAATCAGTCCATCTGAAGCAGCCACCAAAATCAAAGTGTCTCCCGGAATGGGAGGCACTTTGCTTTTGGCGGCTTGAGCTCCAGGACTTCCCGCTGAGGACATTTCGACGTAGGAACGAGTTATCCGCCCTGGACGCCGAAAGGAGCCTGGCGCCGTTGCAGGCGGTGCAGCAGCGGTGAGATTGTCAGCCCCTGAACAAGCAGCGAGAAAATAACCGTGATGTAAGTCGCTGCCAGCAGCAGATTGCGTTCGCCTGCCGGTTCCTGGGGCAGCGAGAGTGCAAGAGCGACTGCAAGGCCTCCACGCAGGCCACCCCAGGTCAGCACGGTGACGTTGCCGGTGACTTTGCGACGAAAGAGCGCCAGCGTCCGCACCACCGTCGCTACGCTTGCGAAGCGCGCAACGAGCACGACTGGAATGGCGATCAAGCCGGCGATCAGCAGGGAGAAGCCAAGCGGAAGGACGAGCAGTTGAAGTCCCAGCAGGAGGAAGAGCACGACGTTCATGATGTCGTCGATCAACTCCCAGAACTTCTCCAGATGATCGCGCGTTGCCGGAGACATAGCAAAGCGGCGTGCAGTGCCGCTGACCATCAGCCCGGCAGCGACGGCTTCGAGAGGGGCCGAGAGGTGGAGCTTATCGGCAAGGACGTAACCGCCCATGGCTAAAGCCAGCGTCAGCATTACCTCGACGCGGTAGCTATCGACCTCCCGGATGAGTCGGTAGGTAAGGTAGCCAAGCGTCGCCCCCAACACGATGCCGCCCCCCGCCTCAACAAGCAGCAGAACTCCGAAGGTCGCCGGAGAGGGGAGACCGTGTTGGCCTGCTCCTGTTGTGGCCGCGCCCAGCAGTGCGACGAAGATCACGGCGCCCACACCATCGTTGAACAGCGATTCGCCCGCAAGCTGAATTCTGAGTTCCGCCGGGGCACCCACACGCTGCAGCATATCCAAAACCGCGATGGGATCTGTTGGAGAGATGAGAGCTCCGAAGAGCAGCGCCTCTTTCCAGCTGATCGGAATGCCGACCAGGTGAAGGCCTGTGCGAAACAAGAACCCGACAAGGATTGTGGATAAGGCAGTTCCGACAACGGAAAGGCTGAGCACAGGGGCCATCTCGCGTTCCAGTTGTTTCAGATCGAGCTGCAGCGCTCCGGCAAACAGAAGGAAGGCCAACATGCCGTGAAGCACGGCCTGGTTGAAATCGATGCCAGATACCAGAATATGGGCGCCACTCTGGAGCGCCGGGATGGTGTGTCCACCCACGATGAGGACACAGGCCGTCGCCAAGGACAGCAGCATCGTCCCGATGCTCGTTGGTAAGCGAAGCACGCGGTGACTCGCGTAGCTGAAGAGAGCACCGAGTGTGACGAGTGCGCTCAGCAGCGCGAACGAAGGCATCATGAAGATAAGACCAAGGATAGAGGATCGGGCAGCGGTTCGACCGTGAACCCTTCCGTCTGCGGTGAGCTCATGTAGTCATGCGCTGGACGTAGCCCCGAGAAGGCTGAACCTCCCTGCGCGTTGCGTGCTGTCCTAATAGTTGTTGCTTCATGAAACGGACACACCCGCGAAAGTGTTATGTCTGAAATCGGACAGACGTAGAATGACGCCTCCATTTATTTTTCGCAGACCATGAGTCACAAGTCTATGAAGACTCAGGGGATACGAATCCGGAGCTGACCGTGACGGATCATTTCTTCTCTCTGCCCGATCCAAGTGCGACTTCAAGAGCCGTTGAGGCCGTTGAATCGTTGAGCGATGGCATTCTCGCAATCGACCGGAACTTAACCGTGATCTACATGAACCCGGCGGCAGCTCGCCTTACCGGCTGGTCCTGGCAAGAGGCTCTGGGGCGGCCAGCCTCGGAGGTTTTCCGGACCGTTGGTGGCACCAATCAGTTGGCCTTGTCTGCTGTTGTGGAAGCAGTGCTGAAGGACGATCGGGAGCGGAGCCTGCCGCTGGACACTGTGCTTATCCGCAGGGATGGGGTGAAGCTGCCCATCGAAGACGCGATCTCACCCGTCCACGACCGTTTGGGAGCGGTCGCGGGAGCCGTCATCAACTTTCGGAACGCAAGCCTCGCGCGTATCCTCCTCCTCAAAGCGGTTCACCAGGCTCATCATGATCCGCTTACCGACCTGCCCAACCGGATGATCCTCGAAGACAGGATCGGCCAGGCCATCGCCTCGCTTTCCCGCCATCCTCACCTGATCGGCTTGCTGTACCTCGACCTCGACGGTTTCAAAGCGATCAATGACTCGCGCGGACACGGTGTTGGGGACGCGGTCCTGCGTGCGGTCGCAAGGAGATTGAAGGGCGTCGTACGCGGATCGGATACTGTCTGTCGTTTGGGTGGCGACGAGTTCGTGATCCTGCTTCCGGAGCTCCCATCGCCCGAAGCACTCATGTCACTGGCGGATCTGGTTCTGGCCTCGATGAGAATGCCGATTCTGGTTGACGGCGAGACGCTAAACCTAACGGCAAGCATAGGCGCCGTCTTACAGAAACGTAGGCACCTTTGCGCGGGTGAGCTCTTACAAGAGGGCGACGCTGCCATGTACGCAGCGAAGCAGGCCGGAGGCAACCGGGTACACTCCCAAACCTCGGCCACATCGAGCTTCCTTCATCGCAGCATCAATCTCGAAGCCGCGCTCTGCAGGGCCCTGACATCGGAGGAGTTCAGACTCCTCTACCAACCGCAGGTTGATCTTGAGACGGGGCGGATCTGTGGAGTCGAGGCTCTTCTGCGATGGCAAACTCCGGACGGCAAGCTGCTCACGCCGTCCAGCTTCATTCCGGTTGCGGAACGGTCGGAACTGATCATTCCGATTGGCCAATGGGTGCTGAAAGAGGCGATCCGGCAGCAAGTTCTTTGGCGCGATGATGGCTTTCCCGAAATTATGATGTCCGTGAACGTGTCGCCAATGGAGCTGCGGCAACCTGGCTACTACAGCCATCTCGAATCAATCATTCAGCAGGCCGGAGCAAACCCGGGCTGTGCTTTACTTGAGCTCACTGAATCGGTACTTCGTCTGCAGACAGAAGAGAAGCGGGCGCTTTTCTCGTCGCTTAAAAAGACCGGCATCCGTTTGGGAATCGATGATTTTGGCATCGGCTATTCGAACCTCGCTTATATCCGTGACTTCCCAATTGACGTGATCAAGATCAACAGCTCCTTCATTGCCGACTGTACTTCGCAGCAGCAGGACGCATCTCTGGTACGGGCCATCATCAACATGGGAAGGTCTCTGCATAAGGGCGTCATCGCCGAAGGGATCGAAACGAAGGAGCAGATGGAGTTTCTGAAGGGTTCACACTGTCGTCAAGGACAGGGCTATTACTTCAGCCCTCCAATCACTGCAGAGGCACTCAGCGCGGTGCTTGCCGAGCCGAATCTTATGCAAACATTCACCGGTTGACGATTGCGAGCGTGGGGAAGCCTCCGACACAGGAAGCGCCAGGAGATCAGACCACGTTTCGTATTACTTCCACGATGTGTAAGTGCAGATCTCCTGGATGGACCGGCGAGGGCAGCGCGATCGCAGTTTTTCATCGACGCAAAGGCGCCTACCGCCGTGGTTCATCGCTGCGCCTGCAACTCGTCCGGAATTCCATGCACGACCGGACCTGCCGGGAATGAGTCCGTATGATGGCTTGCATTCCAAGCATCCTGATGCTGTCCGTATATCGAGCTGTTGAGAGCAACGAGTGTCCGGCAGCATTCGCAGCTCCGGGCTGACAGCGCATCGCGATCCAGGATCGTCATCACGCCGCGCCGGGTGCGTGTCAGTCCCTCACGCTCATATCTCTTACTGATTAGTGAGACTGTTGTCCTACGGACGCCGAGCAGCATACTGATGAGCTCCTGCGTCACCGATACTGTGCGGGAACCGAGATGATGAGATGTGGAGAGTAACCACCTGGCGAGCCGTTGGTCGGCCTCGTGAGTCAGGCTGCAGGCGGTCAGCTGCTTCGTGACACTGGTCTGCGCCAATGCGAGTTCCAGGATGCGCATACGGAACTCGTTATCCTCCTGGAACAAGGTCTCCAGATGTCGACGCGGGACGCTGACGCCGGAGCCTTCCCCCAACATGAGATACCCATTGGTCAAAGATCGGGCGCCAAGAAGCAGCTCATAGCCTAGAAGGCCTTCGCGTCCCATGGAGGCTACCTCCGGTGTAGCCCCGTCCTGAAGCTTCGTAGTTACGGAGACCGCACCAGCGGTTACGAAGAGCAGGCTCATCGGCGGTGTCGCTCTGAAGATTGGGCTATTCGCGCGAAGCTGCACGCGCTGGGCACCTTGAAGCACTACCGTCCGGAGGGACGGGGAGAGGCAATCGACCAAGAGGTTGCCAGTGATTTGCACGGAAGGACTCCTTCATTCGATCGACATCTTTCGCAGGATGCTGCTCCGTGAGGGGGCACGAACTCGGCGCAGCTGGAAGTCGTCAACCGTAGGGGTATAAGAACGGACTCTGACGCACGTCGTCTGTCGTGCAATGGGCATAACGTCGTCAGGTGACCGATACAGATTTGATCTCGCTGCGCCCTTGCTGTTTTCTTACGTGCGCAGGATGATGACTTTCCGCACGGGTGATTGCAGAAGGTTAGTGATCGACCCAAGGAGTGGCCTATAGGCGGAGTATGAGTGACAAAACTGAAAGGAGGGGATGTGGAAGTTGTGGGCGGTGATCTTCTCGTCTCAATCCCGGGAGTTGGCACGGTGTTGCTCGATGGGAAAGATGTTTTGGAATTTGCCACACGGAAGGGCCAGCTCCTGGATGACTCTGAGGAGGATCAGGACGTCGACAGCCTGATTGACAGCGAGGGCGAATAGTCACGCTGCTCTTTGCTCACCGCAGCATCAAGCTTCCAAGGTAAGAGACTTGCGTGATCGAGAAAGCAACATAGAGTGCCGCTACCTTGAGATCCACGCCCGCAGCGATTCTTTACCGCCTCAGCCCTATGGCGGTGTCCTCGATACTTCGTACTGATCTCAGTTTCATGTGGCTAAATGGCAATCTACTCATCAAGGCGCGTCCAGCGCTCCAGTTCACGTACGTGCTGTAACACCCTCCCGCCTCCCTCTTCGAATACAGGCTCATTCACTTCGAAATTTTCCTACCCCAAATGACGCTGAAAAGGCGCAGGTCTCCCATGCCATAAACTGGGGAACGCTTCGGCATTCGCCGAATGCTGTGCACCGAATGAGCCTGGGAGTAGATTGCGGTCTCGATGTGCGCCCTATGAAAGCCGGACCAATCCACGCCTGTGGCGTTAGCTGCGGCGCGGCCAGTATCTTGGTCGTAGCTCAGAAGCATTGATTCGCGGGTAGCTGTTTTATCGATCTGTTGTGAGATTTTTCTGAGGCGCTTACGGTGAGAGGCCCCGATGCTTTATCTGTTTGACACTTTTGAGCTCAGCGAGCAGGAATTCTCCCTCAGCCGTGACGGCCGGCGCCTGTCGATTGAGCCGCGTGCACTTCAGGTGCTTTTTGTTCTGGTCAAGAACCAGGGCAAGCTGATGGAAAAGAAGGCGCTCCTCGAGGCTGTCTGGAAAGACACCTACGTCGAGGAAACGACCTTGACGCGGGCCATTGCCGTGATCCGCAAGCATCTGGCGGACGATCCGCGCGTGCCACGGTACATCGAGACGGTACCCACGCGCGGCTACCGGTTCATTGCAGAGGTCGCAGTCCGTCCGATGGATGTAGCCCCGGAAGTGGGCCCGGATCCTGCCCCTGCGACGCTCGTTGAACAGTCCACGTTCGAGGAAGCCACGGCTCCCTCTGCTGATGTGCCCGCCGCGGATATTCGTCCGGAAAGGCAAGCATCCGGGATCCCGCCGAAGCGAAAAGCACCTGTGGCATTCGCCGTTGCGGCCTCACTCTTCGTCGCGGGCCTCGTGGCGTTCCTTTTTTATCAGAGGCATCGGGCGGCGGCGTTCAGTACGAAAGACACGATCGTCCTTGCTGACTTTGCCAACACTACGGGAGACCCCGTCTTCGACTATGCGCTTCGTCAGGGGACGCTGGTGCAGTTGGAACAGTCGCCCGTTCTGCGACTGGCAAGCGATAGTCAGATACGGACCACGCTCAAATTAATGGGCTTGCAGAGCGACGCTCCGCTCACACTGGAGGTTGGCCGGGAGCTCTGCCAACGGATCGGCGGGACCGTGGTGCTCAATGGCTCCATCTCCAGGTTGGGGAATGAGTATGTCATCAGCCTGCAGGCCAGACGCTGCAGCACGGGCGAGAACCTGGAGGCGGAACAGGTCCAGATCGCACGAAAAGAAGATGCGCTGAACGCCCTCAGCCAGATCTCAACGCGCTTCCGCACCCGTATTGGGGAGGCTCGGACGTCCATCCACGATCTGGATACACCGCTTGCCGAGGCGACTACTTCGTCGCTCGACGCGCTAAAGGCCTTTAGCCGGGGCATGAATATCTTCAATGCGAAGGGCAGTGCCGCAGCCGTGCCGTTATTCCTGCAAGCGACCGAGTTGGATCCGGAGTTTGCCGAAGCGCATGTGTGGCTGGGGCGGATGTATGCCGACCTCGGTCAGGAGACGTCTGCGATCCAGAGTACGCAGACAGCCTATGGTTTGCGTCAACGTGCAAGCTATCGCGAGCAACTCTCGATCGATGTCTCCTACGAACTTTTGGTCAGCGGAAATCTTGAGAAGGCAAAGGCTGCCTGCGAGGCGTGGATCCAGCTGTATCCACGCGATGTTTACCCGCGGGTCTTCCTGTCCGGGATGGTGTACCCCGCGTACGGCCAGTATGAAAGAGCCCTGGCAGAAGCGAAGGACGCGATCTCTATCGATCCCGATTTCGTGGTGGGTTACCGGAATGCCGCGGTCAATCTGATCGCTCTCAATCGTGTCGGCGAGGCCGAGCAGGTGTTGCGGCAGGCATCGCAGCGAAAGCTCTTTCTGCCCGGCTTTGTCAGTACGGCCTATCGGATGGCCTTTCTGAAAAATGATCCGGAAGGCATGAAGCGGGCGTCCGATGCGGCGCCTACGAATCCCTGGTTGTTGCACTACAGAGCCGCCACGATGGCACAAGCAGGAAGGATGTCTCAGGCGCAGGCTCTTCAGGAGCAGGCCGTGAGCATCACGCGGCGCAACTCAAAGCCAGAGGCTGAGGCAGAGCTTACCGCGACGGAAGCGATATCAGACGCACTCTACGGCTACCCAGAGTTGGCTGTGAAGGAAGCTCGTGCTGCGCTTGGGCTATCGAACGGGCGTAGTGTTGAATACCCCGCCGCGCTGGTGTTCGCGATGACCGGCCATGATGACGAATCTGGGAAGCTGGTCTCGGATCTCCGCCGGCGATTTCCCGAGGACACGCTCGTTACCCGCGACTATGTCCCTTCCATCCAGGCAGCCCTCGCGCTGGCCCACAAACAGCCGCAGCAGGCGATTGAGTTGCTTCAACGAACCTCGCAATTTGAAATGAGCCTGCCGCTGGACGCAGTCTTCCTTCGTGGCCAGGCATTTATGGCGATAGGAAAGGCGTCCGACGCTGCTGCGGAATTTCAAAAGATAGCCGACCATCCCGGCCTGGTGCTGAATGACCCGCTGTTGAATGTCGTTCAGCTGAATCTGGCGAAGGCTTACGTCGCGGAAGGAAGGCTAGAGGATGCGAAGAGCACTTACCAGGCTCTTTTGCAGCGCTTGAGCGGTGCAGATCCTGGATTTCCGATACTCCAACAAGCGACACGGGGTCGCTCTCAACTCTAAGCACGCCCATGGAATCGTAGGTTGCCCGCGGTTCATGTCCGGTCTGTCTGCTCACCGGCTCCGCGCCTCCTTGTTTTCATCGACTTAGAACGGCTAATAAAAACCTAAGAGAAACAGAGGACTTTTCTAAGAGCGAAAAGGATCGCTGCGAGGCATTGTCGATTCATCCCTCCAGCACCGACAACTCCGGGTCTTCGCTTGCGCCTCACGCGTCCCGTTAATGTCATCGAGATGCTCCAGGGAGAAGGCCATTCCAAGGAGTTCGACCTGTGAAGCCTGTCCGTCGCGCTTTGCGTCCTCTGTTCCTGCTGCTCTTCTCTGCCTCGTCTCTCACGCCGGCATTCGCCCAGCACACACCTCCGGGATTCCGCGCGCGCGATCCCGGGCCGCGCCCGAATCCGAAGAGCGCGATTCCGAATCCTGTTCCTAACTTGAACGCGAACGAGATCGCACTGTTCACGGAAAGTCTGCTTCGTGTCTCGGAGCTTGAGGGCACTTGCGACACCTGCGTGCAGCAGCCCCAGGGCGTGCTGCCGCTCGATCCCGATCCGAGCAATCCGTTCTCGCCCAAGAAGCTCGTCAACTCGGCGGGTATGGGGCCGGTCTTCAACGCAGACCAGTGTTTCACCTGCCACTCCCAGCCTGCCATCGGTGGCAGTGCCCAGCGGAAGAACGCTGCCTTCGAGGTGGCTGGCAGGATGGGTGCGAACAATACCGTGCCCAGCTTCGAGGAACGCAACGGCGCCTTCCGCGAGGTGCGGTTCAAGTTTGGAAAGAATGGCGCACGGGACGGTGGCGTCCATAGCTTGTTCACCCTCGCGGGTCGATCAGACGTTCCGGCGGCCTGCCGAGTGCAGCAGCCCGACTTCGATAGGGAGATGCAGGAGCGCAATCTGGCCTTTCGCATTCCCTTGCAGCTCTTCGGACTTGGGCTGATTGAATCGATTCAGGACTCGACCATTCGGGAGAATATGCGTGCCGACCGCGACGAGAAGCGGTCGCTTGGTATCGAGGGTCGTCCCAACATCAACCCGAACACCGGAACGATCAGCCGCTTCGGATGGAAGGCACAAAATGCCTCGCTGACAGTCTTCGCCGGTGAAGCGTACAACGTGGAGATGGGCATCAGCAACGATCTGTTTCCGATCGCCCGCAACGAAGATCCCGAGTGCAACAAAGCCTACGAGCCCTTTGATGTTCCGCGCACCGACGCAGTGTCTTACAACAATCCCCTGAAGATCATGCCCGCGTGGCTTATGTTCACAGAGTTCATGCGTTTTGTGGACGCTCCGCAGCCCGCTCCGATGACCGCCTCTGCTTCGCGCGGGAAGCAGTTGTTCAAGGAGGTCGGTTGCGCCTTCTGCCACACGCCTTCCATGCAGACGCCCGGCACGGCCAACCCGTCCGGCCAGTGGGATGAAGTCGGTGCGCATACCGTGGCTCTCCGCGGGCAGACGGTGAACCTGTACTCCGATCTGCTGGTGCACCACATGGGCGCGACTCTGGCGGACAACATTGTGCAGGGGAATGCTGGTCCCGATGAGTTTCGGACCACGCCACTCTGGGGTTTGGGGCAGCGTATCTACTTCCTGCACGACGGACGCACGTCCGACCTGATGACCGCCATCCAGGACCACTTCTCATTCCCCGGCTTCGACGGCGGCGATAACCCTGCAAAGGATCGCGACTCTGCGAAGTATGGCTTCTCGGAGGCGAACGGGACTGTCAGTCGCTTCAACAGACTGCCGGAAGTCGATAAGCAATCCATCCTGGAGTTTCTGAGGGCCCTTTGATGTTGGGGTTTTCTGGAGTCCTTATGAAACTTCCGACTGCCGTCGTGTTTTTTCTACTGACATTAAGTCCTTCACAAGTCCGAGGCGCTGGAGGTGCCTCGGACCCTTTTTTAGGGACGTGGATTCTTGAGCCGGAGTTATCGCATTATCCCGGGAAGACGTGCCCCAGGGAAATGACCATTGAGATGACACGGGAAGCTCGTGGAGTGCACTATCACTCGCATACGCAGCCGATGGCAGGCGAGCCATTCGACGTGGATTACACAGCCGACTATGACGGCAAGCCCGCCATGGTAACAGGCAGCAAGAGCATCCTGCTTCCCGTAAGTCTTCAGCGAGACGGAGCCGCCGTGATTGCCACCTATCGCAACGCATTTCAAGTGGCTGCGACGAGCAAGCGCACCCTGTCGGATGATGGTCGGACAATGACGATCACGACGATCTCCTCAGACTCTACGGGCGTGTCGGTAACGAATGTAGGTGTGTACAGGCGAACGGCAACTCCGACCCCGTAAGAGCCGGTGTACACGATCCTTGGTAGCGGCGGCGCCTTGGATGGTGGGGTGGGGTCGATGTCCCTCGTGCGTGCTGCTCACCGACGAAGCCGATCCGTCCAGTCTCGATGCACTGTGGGAAGAAAGTGTCCTGTAGATAACACCATCGGTGTACTCACATTGTGCTGAAGGCACCGTATTGTGTGAGGTAGTCCTGCGGGTCTGCTTAACGCGGGCGATTTAGATGCCGAATCGCCGATAGAGTGATGGGTTATTTGGAACAAATTTTCTCCCTTGGACTGTGGCATCGCGGATGTGGAGCGATTGTGAACAGTGAACTCATGATGCATGGACAGTCTCAGCTTTCGTTTGTGCTTCTTTCCATCGGCATTGCAATCCTGTCGGCGTATGCCGCCCTTGACCTTGCGGGACGAGTGACGTCCACCAGAACCGCAGGAGCACGCTTTTCCTGGCTGTCTTGCGGATCGATGGCGATGGGCATCGGCATCTGGTCGATGCACTACATCGGAATGCTCGGCTACCGGATGGATATGCCGGTGCTGTATGACTGGCCGACGGTGCTGCTGAGCATGCTGGCGGCTGTGCTGGCTTCGGCGCTGGCTCTGTATATGGTGAGCCGCCGTGGCCTGGGGTGGATCGCGACCGGCGTTGCCAGTCTGTTCATGGGCGGCGGTATTGCGGCCATGCATTACACGGGAATGGCTGCGATGCGTATGGACGCTGAGCCCATGTACAACATGACGCTGGTAGCGTTGTCGGTCGTGGCTGCGGTGGTCATTTCCTTTGTCGCCCTGCGGTTGACCTTCGCTTCCAGGCATATTCGGTCGATGTTCAGCTGGCGCAAGAGCGTGAGCGCCATTGTGATGGGTCTGGCGATTCCCGTGATGCACTACCTGGGAATGGCGGCCGTGTCGTTTATGCGCGCACCGATGGCTTCGGACCGTTTGCGGCATGCGGTCGGTATCTCTGACCTGGGCACCGCGAGCATCGTGCTGGTGACGGTGGTGCTGTTGAGCCTGGTTTACCTGTCGGCATTCATCGACCGCAGGTTTTCCAGCCACGCAGAAGCATTGGAGAGCAGCGAGGAGCGTTACCGGCGCATTGTGCGTGCGGCATTCGATGCGTTCATCGGTATCTCAGAGAACGGCCTGGTAACGGACTGGAACGACCAGGCAACACAAACCTTCGGATGGAACGCGGGCGAGATCATTGGCAGGCCGGTGTCGGGATTGTTGCGGTCGGAAACCGACGGCGCAACAGCACTGGACTTTTCCGCAATGGATGCGGATGGCGGTCTGCACGGTCGGATGCAGGTGCTGGCACTGCATCGGACGGGCATCGTGTTTCCTGCGGAGATGGCTGTCTCTGCCATTGCGGTGGGCGAGAAGAAGATGTTCGCGGCGTTTGTGCATGACGTGACGCAGCGCAAACTGGCCGAGCGGAATATGGAAGAGGCCCGGATCACTGCGGAAGCCGCGAATCGCGCTAAGAGCGAGTTCCTGGCCAACATGAGTCATGAGATCCGGACGCCCTTGAACGGCGTGATCGGCATGACCGATCTTGCGCTCGAAACAGAGTTGAGCCGCGAGCAACGCGAATACATGACGACGGTCAAGTTTTCCGCGGACTCTCTGCTGACGGTGATCAACGACATTCTGGACTTCTCAAAGATCGAAGCCGGGAAGGTGGATCTGGAGACGATTTCTTTCGACATACGTGAGTGTGTCGAGACGACGTTGAAGACGCTGGCACTGCGAGCTGATGAAAAGGGTCTGGAACTGCTCTGCGACGTCAGTGTGGACCTGCCGGACGTGGTGCTTGGTGACCCGGGACGGCTTCGGCAGATCGTCGTGAACCTTGTGGGGAATGCAATCAAGTTCACAGGCAGCGGAGAAGTGTCGCTGCATGTGGCGATGGCAGATCCGAGCGAAGGGCCGGACCAGATGTATTTCATCGTCAGTGACACGGGGATTGGCATTTCGCCGGAGAAACTGGAAAGCATCTTCGCATCCTTCAGCCAGGCTGATACTTCGACCACGCGGCAATATGGCGGTACCGGGCTGGGCTTGACGATCTCGCGCCGGCTGGTGGAACTGATGGGGGGCCGTATCTGGTGCGAAAGCACGCCAGGCAAAGGATCTCAGTTTCACTTCATGGTTCCGCTGCCACGGGTGGCCGATGCCACGGCGACAGCCGTCGTTCCACAACCCTTACCGCTGCTGGCAGGCGTGAAGGTCCTGATCGTCGACGACAACAAGACGAATCGGCGGATTCTTGAAGGGCTTCTGCGGCTCTGGGGTATGGAGGTCACAAGCGCTCCTGAGGGCGACACGGCACTGGCGATGCTGCATGCAGCGGGACTCGAAGGCTCGCCGTACCGTCTGCTGCTGACGGATATGCATATGCCGAAGATGGACGGCTTTATGGTGGTGCAACAGATGAAGCAGGACACATCGTTGGCGCTGCCGACGGTGATGATGCTGTCTTCAGGTGGGCACCACGGCGACGCGAATCGGTGTGAGCAGCTTGGGATTTCGGCTTACCTGTTGAAGCCGGTGAGACGGCAGGAATTGCAGGATGCCATTGCACGTGCGCTGGGTGGCAGCACGGATCGGAAGAAGGATAAGAGCATGATTACGCAGTCGACGCTGGTGGCGGATCTGCCCGCTGCACGTTCGTTGAACATCCTTTTGGCGGAAGACAACGAGGTGAACCAGAAGCTGGCGGTTCGCTTGTTACAGAAGCGCGGGCATACGGTCGTCGTCGCGAACAATGGCCGCGAAGCGGTTGAGGCAAGCGAAAGCAAGCGGTACGACCTGGTGCTGATGGACGTGCAGATGCCAGAGCTGGACGGTATCCAGGCGACGACGGCGATTCGTGCACGCGAGGTTGAAACGGGCGAGCGTCTGTCCATTGTGGCTATGACTGCACTGGTCATGAAGGGCGACCGCGAGCGCTGCATGGCTGCAGATATGGATGGCTACCTGTCGAAGCCGATCCGTCCGCAGGAATTGGATACCGTGTTGGAGACGTACACGGCCCGCAAAGCGGCGGCGATGGCAGATGACGCCGCAGAGCCAAGAGAGGAGCAGGTCGTTGATGCGACGGACCTGTTGGAGCGGATAGATGGGGACGTGGAGTTTGTCGCGGAACTGTCCGAGACGTTTGAACAGGACTACCCGGAGAAGTTGATGGCCTTGCGCGACGCGGTTGCCTGCGGAGACGGCGATGCGCTTCGGCGGGCGGCGCATGGGCTGAAGGGGGCGCTCGCGAACTTGGCGGCGACGCGCGGCGCGGCGCTTGCAGCGCAGCTCGAACATCTCGGCAGCGCCTCTGATCTGTCCGCGGCTTCCGACCTTATCCCCCAATTAGAGAAGGAGATGCCGCGTGTGGTGAGGGCGCTGCAGCAGCTCTGCCAGGAGTCGCTTCGGTGAAGATCCTTGTGGCAGACGATGATGCGGTAAGCCGGCTGCTGATGCAGCGGATGCTGCGAACGACAGACTTCGAGGTGGTTACGGCGAAGGACGGTTTGGAGGCGATCCAGATCCTGTCGAAAGAAGACGGACCGCGGCTGGTGTTGCTCGATTGGACGATGCCGGGGCTCAGCGGGCTTGAGGTCTGCCGTGCGATCCGCAGTGGACTGCGGAAGGCTTACATCTACATTGCGCTGCTTACATCGAAGGATTCCAAGGAGGACCTGGTCGCTGGACTTGAGGCGGGCGCGGATGATTATCTGACGAAGCCTTGTCATCCAGAAGAGCTGCTCGCGCGGCTGCGAACGGGGCGGCGGATCTTGCAGTTGGAAGACATCCTGGTCGAGGCGCATGAGGAGATGCGTGTGCATGCGACGCAGGATGCGCTGACGCAACTGCTGAACCGCGGCGCAATCTTTGAGTTCCTGGCGAACAAGATGGATAGGGCAATCCTCCCCTCGGAACCATTCAGCGTGATGCTGTGCGATCTGGATCACTTCAAGCTGATCAACGATACCTACGGTCACACGGTTGGGGACGAAGTGTTGCGCGAGGTTGCGTCAAGGCTGCGGAGCAACGTGCGGAAGGGTGCCGTGGGACGCTACGGTGGCGAGGAATTTCTGCTGCTGCTGGATGGCTGCGGCCCAGAGCACCTGGCCAGCGTCAGCGCGCGGATCTGCGAGGCGGTACGATCGGTGCCGGTGCAGACCAGCGCGGGTCCGTTGTATCTAACGATCAGTTGCGGAGCCTTGCCGGTCGTACCGGAGATGGTGAACCGGCGGCCGGAAGAGGTCGTGGAAGAGGCAGATCGCCTGCTCTACCAAGGCAAGCGCAACGGCCGCGACCAGGCTGTCGTAGCCGTTGCAGAACTGATGACCCTCTGGAATTGAGGTGACGTGCAGGCGGCAGCCTGCGCAGTCCCCGCCGTTTCGAAATCTCCACCGTGATGACCGATTGCTTCTAAGGCGTCAGCGCCTCCGTGCGCTTGACCTGAAACGATCTTCCCGCGTTCCGTGTTTTGAGCGATGGCTGGGATCCGCCAATATAGATCCGGTACCTTCCAGCATTCAGATTGCGTTGGCCGCTGTCATTCACGGTCCCCATTTGCTGCGGTGTCAGGATGAAGGAGAGTTCGCGTTCCTCTCCCGGCTGCAATGTGACGCGCTGCACACCTTCGAGCGCCAGTCGCGGTGCGCCGCGCTGCTGCGGTGGTTGCAGGTAAAGCTCTGCAACTTCTCCACCAGCGACACGCCCGGTATTGCTTACTTTCACGAGGGCAGTAATCTGTGTGGTGCTGCTCGCGGTCGAGCTCGTGAGGCGAACGGCACCATAGCGGAAGCGGCTATAACTCAAACCGAAACCGAAGGGGTATAGGACCGGACCATCGAAGTACCTGTAGGTGCGATGGGCCATGCTGTAGTCGGCGAAAAGTGGCAAGTCGGAGACGGAGCGATAAAAGGTAATGGGCAGCCGTCCGGAGGGGTTGGATTTCCCGGACAGGATGTTCGCAATGGCCTCTCCGCCTGCTTCGCCGGGATACCAGGCTTCCAGCATCGCCTTGGCCTTCTCCACTTCGTCGCCGGATGCGACCGCTGAGCCGGAAGTGAGCACCACGATCAATGGCTTGCCAGTCTGCTGCAGTTGGCGGAGCAGCGTGCGCTGAGCCTCCGGCAGGTCCAGACTGGTGCGGTCACCACCGTTAAAACCTTTCAACTTCACCTGGAGTGCCTCGCCCTCCAAGTCAGGTGATAAGCCCACAAAGGCCACGATCGCATCTGCCTTGGAGGCTGTTTTCACGGCCTGTTCCAACAGAGCAGACGCGGGCGGTTCCCATTCCAGCGCGACGCCTTCATCCTCACCGGTGTGGCGATACTCCAATCGCAGGGCATGCGACTTCTGATCCGCAAAATTCAGAGACACACGGTCTGGATCGGCCTTCTCCCCACGGTTATCGAGAACAAGCTTGTCGTCGATATACAAAGCGAAGCTGTCATGAGTCTTGCAATCCCAGCACCGCTCGACATTAACGCGTAGCACGTATTGCCCTGACGCCGGAGGTAGAAGGAAGCCGGTCCATCGGGCGCTGTACTGCTTCGAGGTCAGCGCTGGGGTGAGTGCGACACGATCGATGTCATACTCCACCCTTTCGACAGTCGCTTCCTCGACTGGCGCACCGCCCGGCATCCCTGCATTGAAGTATTCGGCGTGAAGCCCGCGCGCCGCGTCTTCATTCGGGTTGAGCCGTAAGGCATCGCGTGGCACCGGTGCGGAGACCCCCTCCGCCAGCAGGCTTCCCTGGGCGTACTCCACGTGCGCGAACGATGATCGGAGGGCGTCGAAAGGCGTGACTGGGTTGCGCGCCGTTCCGTGATAGTTGGCTTCCAGAACCTTCAGCGTGTCAGCTGTGGGACCGATCACTGCGATGCGCTCCGTCGCTGCGTGTAACGGCAGCGTGCCGTCATTCTTCAGAAGCACAATGGACTCTTCCGCCGAACGCAGTGCCAATGCACGATGCGCTGCGGAGTCGATCTCTGAGGTGGCAATCTGCCCATAGGGAGAGCACGATGGCGCATCCATCATGCCAAGTCTCACGCGTGACAGAAAAAGTCGATGCAGCGAAAGGTTCAACGTGGCCTCGCTTACGAGGTGTTGTTCCAGGCTCTGTTGCAAAGCGGCATAAGTCTTGCCGCAATCGAGGTCAACACCAGCGTTCAGAGCTGCGGCAGCAGCGTGGGCTTTATCGGGAGCATAGTGATGGTAGGCAGAGATGTCTCCGACGGCATCGCAGTCTGATACGACATACCCCTTGAAACCCCAATCCTGCCGCACCATGCTCTGCAGATTCGTAGCGCTCGCGCAGGAGGGTGTTCCATTAATTTCGTTGTAGGAGCACATCAGCGCGGCAGCGTTCGCCTGACCTGTGAGCACATGGAAGGCATGCAGGTAGGTGTCGGCAAGATCGTGAGGCGATACGACAGCATTGAAGCTGTCGCGACCCTCCTCTGGACCGCTGTGTGCCGCGAAGTGTTTGGGTGTCGCGTCGGCCTTGCGATAGAACGGATCGGCTCCTTGGAGACCCTGCACGAAACCTGTCGCTAGCGTGGCCGTCAGGTAAGGATCTTCGCCATAGGTCTCCTGCCCGCGCCCCCAGCGTGGGTCGCGAAAGATGTTCACGTTCGGTGACCACATCGTGAGGCCGCCATAACGCGGCGAGTCCTTCTCTTCGCGAGCGTTGAACTTCGCGCGAGCTTCGGTCGACACCGTGTCGCCGACCTGCTTCAGCAACGGCGCATCCCACGTGGCGGCAAGGCCGATCGCTTGCGGGAAGACCGTCGCATACCCGTTGCGGGCAAGTCCGTGCAGACCCTCATTCCACCAGTTGTAGGCGGGAACATTCAGCCGCGGAATCGCCGGAGCACGATCCTGCAGCTGCGCAATGCGTTCTGCAATACTCATCTTCGCAATGAGCGCATCGATCGAGCGATCAATTGCCTCCTGTGACTGCTCGCTGAAGCAGACAGCAGGTGTCTGGGCCTGGGTAAGGGTACTGCCGATCAGCAGACCGATAGAAGCCAGCAGCAATCTTGCGTTGGGGAATCTCTGCCTGAAACACATACTGCATTCTCCAACATGGAAGCGGTCGCGCGACAGCGTCAGGGGTCGAGAAGGCAGAGCCCATGGAACCGCCGCTTACGCAACTCCTCGCGAAGGGTCTGGTGTGTCATGTCGTGACACCCGGTTTCGTTCCTTTGCGTGACTACTCACAAATGTCTCCAATGTGCGCAAGATTGGCACGGAGCACACCCGTGCGGTTCGCAGGGCCTGGCGTGGAAGTCTGTCATTTGGCCATTTCGCTTACGATCATCGGACGAGCCAAAGTTACGGCAAAAGGGAGGTGGCGTCCTTGAGAACGTCTTTCTTGCAGCACCAGGCTGCGCGTGTGCTGGCCGTGTCCCTCTTGTTTGTTTCAGGGACATCGATGGCTATGACCGCGCAGGACGCCAGCCCATCGAGCGCGGTTTGGATCTCGACACCAAGCGGTTCCCCTTGCCCCACCAATTCGTTCACCTATTTCCGGCGCGAGGTGAATCTTGCCTCGCTACCTGCGGATCCCACGCTGCATGTCGCCGCGGACAGCAACGCGCACGTGTGGATCAACGGCACCATCGTCCGTCGAAAGGTTACGCGGTACGCCGAGCCGCTGATCACGACGGAAACCATCGACGCACGCGGCCTGCTGCATGTCGGTGTGAATACGGTGGTGATCCTGAATCACAGTTGGGGTCCAATCGTCGCCTTTCAACGCACCGGTTGCAAACACGCTGGTGTTTTTGTGGCGTCCTCATGGGTAAGCTCTGACGCAAGATGGAAGGTGCGGCACGCCGATGAGTTCGCGGCGAATGAAAAGCAGATCGTAGGTGTTTCAGCGCGTACGGATGGCGCAGGCGACCACCGCATACGCTTCGCACAATTTGTCAACGGTGCTCTCATACCGCCAGCGTTCGCATTCACCAAGGACTTCGACGAGTCCAAGTGGACGAATGCCGAAGTCGTCACCGACGGCCCGTGGCCGGCACATCCCTTGCCAAGTGGAACGCCCGGCCAGCGCGAGCGACCGGTTCTGCCGCGGCTCCTTCTTGCGCAGGGAACCGTCATCGAGCCACACGTGGAGCGAAACGATCCCGTTGCAATTGGATCTGCCATCCTTCACGGCGAGTATCATCCCTTCGGCGCCCAAGCGATGGTCCGACCCTTCGGGGAAGAGACCCATGCGATCGAAGTGAGAGGGCATGCCGGAGAGACTCGCTACATCACCTTCGACTTTGGCCGTCCCGTCCACGGGTATCCCTTCCTATCAGCAACTGCGCAGGGCACCGCTCCGACGATTGATTTTGCATACGGTGAGCTCAATCGATCGCCGCTTACGGGTAAATTCCTGGTGGACACCAACGGTTGGATCAATCCGGAGGCCATCGTTGGTAAGGGGTACATCGATCGCTATTACGCGACAGCAGGTGCGCAACATGTCGAGTTTCCGGAGGAACGCACGGCCCGCTGGCTCACGGTGCATCTCTACTTCCCCAAAGACGGCGTGTTTCGTGTGCGGCAGGCGGGCTTCATCAGCTCGCAATATCCAACGGACGTGAAGGGAAGCTTTCACAGTGGCGCCAAGCGTCTGGATGCTGTGGTGCGCCTCAGCCTGGAGCACGCCATTGTCTCGATGAGCGACACCTACGTCGATACGCCTGGCAGAGAGGACGGCATGTGGCTGGAGGATGCACGACTGCGCGCACAACTCGCTGCGCAGTGGTTCGGCGATGTCAGGCTTCGCCAGCTATTTCTGCGGCTTGCATCAGAAAGCCAGACCGCGGACGGCCATCTCCATCCGTTTCCTCCCAGTAACTATCCCATCCTGTCCAATGCGGACTGGTCTGCCGAGTGGGTTGGCGCGCTCTACGACGACTACCTGTGGACGGGTGAGACATCGCGCATGGTCCTCTACTGGCCGAAGGTTGTGAAGTGGTGGGACCTGGTGCTGTCTAAGGTCGATGGAACGGGGCTTTGGCGTGACAGCAATGTCTTTGCCGACATCCGTATTGGTTCTCATGCAGCGCAGGGGCAATCAAGCGGCATCGCGTCCGCGCAGATTATTCAACGGCTGACGTTGTCCATTGCGATGGCGGAAGCGATCGGTGATCACGATCATGCGGTGGCATGGACGAAGATGCACGATCGTATGCTCGCAGCATTCCGCCGCGACCACTTGGTTCCTGGCTCCGGAAAGGTGCCGTTGCATGTGGACGACGTCGCTGCTCCCGGGCGCACGGATGTGACGCGAGGATACAGTCAGGCCGCACAGGCGATGGCGATTGAAGGGGGCTTGCTTACACCGGAAGAAGCAGCTTCTGATCTTGACTACAGCTTCTCTGCGCCGGACGGCAATCCTACCGACAAGGTTGATCGTTGGAACAACCCCACCTATCTGTATCGTTCGCTGAACGCACTTACCTTGGCGGGTGACGCGAACCGGGCGGTGCGGCACCTGCTTGAACGATTCGCACCCTACCTTCCGGGCGATCCGCGGAACCTGAACCCTGTGATTCTTCAGGGACCGTGGGGCGGCCCACTACCGGAATACTGGGTCAGTCGTGAAGATCTTGGCTTGCAGGACGGAACGCCAAACCCTGCCCAGCCTCTGGATCCTACGGGATCCCACGGATGGAACTCCGTGGCCCTTGTGTGGCTTCATGACAGTCTTCTTGGCGTAAGGATTTCGCAGCCGGGTGGCAGCTTGCTCCAGATCAAGCCGCAAAGCGGTGGCTTGAAATTGGTGGAGGGCACGACCATGACCCCCAAGGGAGCGGTGTTCGTCTCGTGGAAGCCGCAAGCCAGGCGACTCGCGATACGACTTCCGGTTGGAAGCTCTGCAGTCATCACGCTGCCAGCGGAGCTTGCACCTGCCGATCGCTCACGGAACCTTCACATTCCTGTAAGTTGCTCGCGAACCCAGGAGGGGAACTACCAATGCAGCGGTCGAGTCCTTACATTTCGAGCAGACTGAGAGCTGACGCAGCCGGGCATAAAGCTAGGGTTCCGCCATGAGCGGAACCCTAGAGTGTGGAGCGTTGTCTTTCGTCAGAACCCAAGGCGCAGGCTGAATTGGAACTGACGATCTGCGCCGTAAGTCTGACCCTTCGTGGTGCTCTCGCCGAAAGTTCCCGAAGTGTATCCGACGTCCGGGTTGTCTGCCGTTGGATGATTGAGCAGGTTGAAGGCCTCGGCGCGGAAGGTGAGTGCCGTATTTTCATGTCCGGGGACGAGCGTCCAGCTCTTATTGAGAGCGGCGTTATAGCTTTGGAACCCGGGACCGATGATCTGGTTACGTGAACCTCGCCCAGCGAACTTACCCGCGTATTGAGAGGTCAGAACTGCATTGGAGGTCACGAACGCAGAGGTGTCGAACCACTTTTGCGTCCCGGTCTGGCCCGCAAAGCCCTTGATCGTTTGCACCTTTTTGATGATCGGGATGATCTGCGCGCCCGAACCGGGTCCAACACCGGCGAAGTCGACGCTGGTCGTTACGTTTTGCGGTTGTCCGGTCTGGGCCTGAAGAGTTCCAGAGAACTGCCAACGACCGAGCACCGCGCGATTGATCAGGTGTTCCGAATGATTGAACTGGTCGATGTTGTAAACGAAGTTCGCCAGGAACACATGGGTGGCGTCAAAGTCGCTGCGACCGTAATTGATGTTTTTGTCAAAGGCGTTCGGAAGATTCGTTCCGTTGCTCGAACCGAAATCGAACGAACGCGACCAGGTATACGCCACACCGTAGAGCAACCCCTTCGTGAGGCGTCGACGCAGGTTAACCTGCAACGCGTTGTAGTTTGATGCGCCTGTGTTTGTTGCCTGGTTGATGTTAGAGAAGCCCTTGTACGGTCGTAACGCATCCTGATTAATTCCGGGGTTCGCTTGCACTGTTCCCGGCTGAAGCTGGTTGGCATTCAGGATGTTCTCAAGGTGGATGCCTTTGCGGCCGGCGTATGACATGGTTAATACGCCAAGGGCAGGTACTTCCTGCTCAAGAGTCAGGTTCCAGTTGTAGGCTTCGGGGCTGGGATAGTTATAAGCCTGCGAAGAGTAGTTCAGAGGGAAGTTGTTCGCTCCCGCGCCGCCCGGTGAATCCACGCGACCCAGCTGTACGGTCGATGAAGGCTGGAACGGTGTGTTGCCGCCCGTGAAGACATTGTCCGTGATCCCGAGACGCTGGACGTAGCGGCCACCACCTGCGCGCAGGACCATGCCAGGATGCAACTGGTAGGTGAGACCCAGGCGTGGCTGAATATTCGTCTTGACCGTGGGGGAGTACTGGCTGCTGTAGCCGCGGAAGAGGTACGCGTACCCGTTTGCAAGAATGTCGGTTGAGACGTGACCGTTTGCGCTGCTGGGGAAGCCGCTGCCGGGAATAACAACACCATTCAGGCGCTGTTGATCAGTTCCGGTTACGACGCCCGTCACCGGGTTTACAGTTGCGGCAATTCCTGAGTTGTAGTCCTTTTGGCTGAACACGGACTGGTTTCCCCACTTAGCGTAGTAGGGGTTGTACCAGCTGTAACGCAGGCCGGCTTCGATCACCAATTTCGATGTGGCGTGCCATGAATCCTGGGCGAAGCCTTCGTACATCCAGGAGCGGTACAGCGTGTAGGAGCGCTGCCCGATCTCGCCGTACGAGTCAAAGAGACCCAAAGCGGCATTGGCAACGCCGGCATTGCTGGTAGTGCCCCCGGTACGGGTGTCGGTGAAAGTGAACTTACCGTTCTGGTTGTTGGTGGATCCCGGTGTATTCGACACGGTGATCTGATCGAAGTTGTTCTCGCCGGAATACTCCGCAACGACGCCGAACTTAGTTGTGTGATTACCCCATACCTTCGTCAGATTGTCAGCGAAGCTGTAAACGATACCGCCCGATCGAGAGGGATATGGCGTACCGTCCAGAAGGTCAAAGTTAGGCAGCTGGACCGTCGGGATTTTGTTAGGGATATTTTTCGTTGCTGGTGAATACAAGTAGGGGTAATTGATTCCGAATGCAGTGCGGTCCGCACCGCCCTTTGTTTGATCGATGTCGATCGTTACATGATCTGACGCTGCAGAGGCGATTGCTTCGTTCACCATCGATGGATTGATCGTCCACGAGTAGTGCAAAACGGCAATTTGGTTCGGGCGTTGCCAAAGCTGCGGCAGCAGATTGAAGTTGCCGTTGTGGGGAGACACCTGGTTGAACGCGTAGTTCAGGATGCTCAAGCGGATGCGGTGCGGGTCAGAGGGAATCCAATCCACGACGAGCGTATCCTTGCGCTGGTTCTGGATGTTCGGCGCAGAGTCAAGCCAGTTGTAGTTGCTGCCGGAAGCGTTTGGATTAGGAAACGCACGGAGCAGGCCAAGACCGTTGGCACTAAGCTGTGCCGCTGGAATCGTGTTATTGACGTAGGGCACCCCGGTTGTCGGGTCTACGATCTGCTGCACGCCGCTGTAGAAGATATTCGGTCCAAGCAACTCACTGAAGTTGCCCGTACGCATGAGCGCTGTGGGGACCTTGCGGAATATCGTCTCATCCTGAACGTACTTTGTATATTCCTGGCCGAACAGGAAGAACAGATGCGTCTTGCTCTTGTTCATGAAGCCCGGAATATAACCGGGTCCATTGATGTTGAAGCCGTACTGGTTGTACCGGAACGACTGGGGATGCTGTTGAATGTTGAGGGCATTGCCGGGCAATTTCCGCTGCCAGAGGTTGGCGTTGAAGAAGTTATTACGCAGGTACTCGAATGCGGAGCCATGGAATTCCGAGGTGCCGCTCTTCGGCACCATGCGGACTTGACCACCAGCGGAGCGACCGTACTCCGCTTGATAACTGCTGGTGAGGATCTGGACCTGAGACGTGCTATCGACATCTGCCACACCGACCGAGGTACCGTTCGACCGCGTGCGGACCATGGGGGCGCCGTCCAATGTCAGCAGGCTCTCCTGGCTGCGAGCGCCTCCGATGTTCAGGCCGTTGTCGAGACCGAAGGAGAAAGCGGCCATCGGTGAATTTCTTACAACGCCGGGCTCCATCTGCGCGAGGTACATCGGATTGCGGCCGTTGAGCTGGATGCTTTTGACCTGCTCCTGCGTGACGAGCTGACCGACAACCGCGCTCTCTGTCTGAACGGTATTGATGTTCGCTTCAACATTGACAGATACGCCAGTGTCACCGACTTTCAGGACGATATCGACATGCTTGCCGATGCTCGGATCAACAGCGACAGAGCTGAGCGTAGAAATCTGGAAACCTGCGGCTTCAATCTTTACGGTGTATGCGCCTGGCCGCACGTTCGGAACAACAAAGTTGCCGCTTGCGTTGGTCGTGACCACATTGTCGGAACCGGTTGCTTCATTGTGAATGGTCGCTTTCGCGTTCGGTATCAACGCGCCCGACGCATCGGTGACGGTGCCTGACAGCGAGGAACTGTCAGACTGTGCAACTGCGCTCAGGGCGAGCGGGAGCACGAACGAAGCCACAATGAGTGGCCTCGCCAAGGATCGTTTGCAAAACATACTGCCTCCAGAAGGGCGAACGAATCGGCTTTAGATTTCGGAACGTCTTTGAGTGGCGTTTCCGAGACTAGGGCTTTCTACTTATGCGGGAAATGCAAGTCAAGACGTTGAGGCTCTGCTGCGCAAGATGTCGTAGCAAGACCATGATCGGTGATGACATGACCAGCGGGTGCAACCTTCGCTGATCGCTTTTCGTTGCAGCGTTATACGGCGCTGTTGTGCTACAGCGCGGGCATGGCACGAAGGCATCATGTGCGACTTGCATGTCGACGCACGAAAAGGTAGGTGTGACCACACAGGCGAGGGCACTCAGACACCCGGAGGCAGAGAGCAATGTCGTGGAGATGCTCTTGCTAGACAAAGATGCTGGAGCCCAAGCACGCGACGTGAGCCTTCTACTGCGCTTGTATCGAATTTGGATTCGTTCGTCTGCTGATCAGCGTTTGAGTGGTGGGGACGATGGGACTCGAACAGGCGACCGACATCTTGAACGGCTTACTGCAATGGGAAGACGTGGCTTTAGCCTTGCGTTACATCTTCCGTCGGCCAGGCTGGCTGTAGTGCAGGCGCTGGTACATGCATTTCGTGGTGCATAGTCGCTATACTGCTGGCAACGGGCTGCATTCGCGCATCAGTGCGAAGTGGCACTGGAGAAGAGATGAGTCTTACGGAAGTGCGGGACGCTCTACGTCCCAGGAGCGTGACAAAGGTCACGCCGCAAGCGCTGCTGCGAAGCAAGCAAGCTGCCACCCCCATTACAGCCCTTACAGCCTATGACTACCCAACGGCGCGCCTTGTGGATGAGGCTGGCATCGACTTACTTCTGGTGGGGGATTCCCTCGGCACGGCTGTCCTTGGCTACGACAACACACTCAGCGTCACCATGGATGACATGCTGCATCATGCCCGCGCTGTCAGGCGTGGTGTGGAACGCGCCATGCTTGTTGTCGACATGCCATACGGCAGCTATCAGGTCTCCGTGGAGGACACCTTGCGCAACGCCCTGCGCCTTGTGAAGGAGTCTGGAGCCGAGGCGGTGAAGTTGGAAGGTGGCGCAACACAGGCGTCGCGCGTGCGAGCGCTTACAGCAGCGGAGATACCCGTGGTGGGCCACATCGGCCTCACGCCGCAGTCGGTGTACCGGATGGGTGGCTACCAGGTGCAAGGACGGTCGGAAGCGACGGCCGATCAGCTACGCGCGGATGCCCTGGCACTCGAGCAGGCGGGGGCGATCGCCCTGGTCCTCGAGGGCATCCCCCGTGAGCTTGCAGCGCAGATCACAGCGCTGCTCACAATCCCGACCATCGGTATCGGGGCCGGCCCAGACTGCGATGGTCAGATCCTTGTCTTCCATGATCTCTTCGAACTGTCCTTCGCGAAGCGACCGAAGTTTGTACGCTCCTTCGGGAACGGTCGACAGTTCCTTGAGCTAGGCCTTCGAAGCTATCGCGATGCGGTGACAAAAAAGACTTTTCCTAACGATGCCGAAAGCTATCACATGCCCAAAGGCGTATCGCTGCAAGTGACGGACGCTTTACGCGCCAATGAGGTCGTCGTATGCGGATAGTGACCTCGCCCATGGAAATGCGCTCCGCTTGCAGGGGATATCAACGAGGCGTAGTCGAACAATCATTAGGGTTGGTGCCGACGATGGGTGCGCTGCACGAGGGGCACCTGTCCCTTGTGCGCGCATCACGCGAGCGCTGTGATCGCACGGTGGCAAGCATCTTCGTTAACCCGTTGCAGTTCGGTCCGACGGAAGACTTCGCACGTTATCCACGTACCTTCGAAGAAGACTGCACGCTCCTCGAACAGGAAGGAGTCGACATCCTGTTTGCTCCTACACCGGCCGAGATGTATCCCACGGCGATGCAAACCGTCGTAGATGTCCCGGAGATCGGCGGGCGGCTGGATGGTGCGTCGCGACAAGGGCACTTCCGCGGCGTCGCCACGGTAGTCAGCAAGCTCTTCAACATCGTCCAGCCGGACTATGCCTTCTTTGGGCAGAAGGATGCCGCACAAGTCGCCGTGTTGCGCGCCATGGTGCGCGATCTCAACTACGGACTGGAAGTGGTTGTGTGTCCAACAGTCCGCAGGAACAACGGGCTGGCGATGAGTTCCAGGAACCGCTATCTCACCGAATGCGAAGGAAGGGATGCACAGGCACTGTCGCGCTCCCTTCGTCATGTCGAGGATGCGGTCGCGAACGGTGAACGAAGCGTTGCGCACCTTCGCAGCAGCATGATGGGAGACCTGAAGTCTTCTGGTTCATTGCGAGTCGACTATGCGGATCTCGTGCATCCGGAGACGTTGGAGAGTGTCGAAGAACTTCTGCCCGAAACTCTGGTTGCGGTGGCAGCGTGGGTTGGCAAGACACGTCTGGTCGACAACTGCATCGTTGACCTGGGAGAGGCTACGTCGTGAAGATTTTGCTGGGAGTGTGTGGCGGCATCGCTGCCTACAAGTCCGCCGAACTAACACGTGAGTTGCGAAGGCGAGGCGCAACCGTGCAGGTGATCATGACCGCGAATGCAGAGCGCTTCGTAACGCCATTGACCTTCGCGGCACTCAGCGGGCAACAGGTCATGACGTCTCTATGGCAACCTGTGAATAGCGATGTTGCAACCGATGAAGCCCATGGCTTCGACATCGAGCATATCCGTGTCACGCAGGATGCCGATCTCCTGGTGATCGCTCCAGCGACTGCGAACTTCATTGCGACGATGGCCCATGGTTTTTCGGATGATCTCTTATCTTCGGTATGCCTGGCCGCGAAGATGCCAATCATAATTGCGCCAGCGATGAACTCTAACATGTGGTCGCACCCCGCAACGCAATCGAACCTAGTGACCCTGCGACAGCGAAACGTCCACATCGTCGCGCCGGGCAGTGGGGAACTCGCGTGTGGCATGGTGGGCGATGGGCGCATGGCAGAGCCGATGCAGATCGCAGATCACGTCTTTGAGCTTGGACAACGCACATCTGATTTGGCCGGAGAGACCATCCTCATCACTGCGGGAGGGACGCGTGAACCGATTGATGCCGTGCGCTACGTCGGGAACCGCTCGAGCGGGAAGATGGGCTTTGCACTCGCCGAGTCTGCACTCGCGCGCGGCGCGAAGGTGATTCTCATCAGTGCATCAACCGCCATCCCCGTACCTGTGGGCTGTGATCATCTGCGGGTCACGACGGCCTCTGAGTTGGAGCAGCAGGTACTTACGCAGCTAGATCGAGCATCGATGGTTATTATGGCGGCTGCCGTTTCGGATTATCGCGTGGTCTCACCCGCGACGCGAAAACTCAAGAAGCAGGCGAGCCTGACCCTGGAACTCACGCAGACGCCGGACATCCTCCGGCAGGTTGTTCAAGCCCGCGCTGCAGGGACATTGGTGGTTGGCTTCGCGGCTGAGACCGAGAACATACTCGAAGAGGGAAGGCGAAAACTCCGCGAGAAAGGCGTCGACATGATCGTAGCCAACGATGTCTCCGGAAGCGACACAGGCTTCGAGTCTGATGACAATGCGGGCGTAATTCTTTGGGAGGGCGGGGAAGTCAGGTTGCACCGCGCCTCAAAGCGGTCGATGGCAGGACGAATACTCGACCATTTACATGGTGTCAGAAAAGAATCGGTGACACCTGGCACTGATGTCCCCTTAGCGCGAAGTCCCAGTTCGCTTGACCCGATTTTCTCAGGGTAAGTCTGCAACGACTTTGCCGGGCAGCCTTTTTAGGAGAACGCTGGGCTGCCACGCTCGCTGCGCACTTGGCAACCGGCATCAAGTGCGGCGTTTCGTTCGCGTCGTCTGGAAGCTCTTCAAGACTGCCTCAGCGGGGGCGAGTATCGGGATCTCCCTTGATTTGCCGAAGAGCATTCTTGTCGTGAGTCCACCATCGATGACACTGAGCATCGCCGCTGCCGCCGCCTGCCTGTCGATGGCGATAGGTTCCAGCAGATTCGTCAGATAGGCATGAAACCTGTTCTCGTGTTCGGTCGCTACGCGATGGAACGGGTGCGCGGTATCCGGGTATTCGGATGCGATCCGAAGGAACGGGCAGCCGATGATGTCGGGATGGTTGATCACGCGTTCGATCCTGGCTAACGCCTCGTGGATATCCTTCGGCGGGGCAGGACTGTCGACAGCTTCAAAGAACGAGCGGTCGCGGCATGCGAGATACGCGACCACGAGGTCGTCTTTGCTTGGGAAGTGTCGATAGAACGTCGCCTTCGCTACCCCGGATTCAGCCATGATCCTCTCGGTGCCGGTCGCACGCACACCCTCCCTATAGAAGAGGTAATCGGCAGCCTCGAGAATTCTCTCGCGCGGATCGGATGGCTTTTGCGCCTGCATCAAGGCCAGTGTCTCCTAAGACAGACAAGTCTGTCTATATCTTATCGAACGCACGGAGGAATCGTGAATCGGAAAGGCTTCCATGTTGGGAACAAGCAGATTTTCCTGCAATAGGATTGAAGTATTTCGGTTCGAGACAGACAAGTCTGTCTATACTCTGAGAGGCGAGAGACAGACGTGTCTGTCTTGTCGTTATTCGAAAGGAACAATTGTATGGATCAGCAGATCTCCCTCTTTCCGCCGGTGGGGTTGGAAACCGCCCCTGAGCGGTCCCGTCCGGTTCTGACAGACGTTCAGAAGTCCTTCAAGTTCATTCCGAACCTCTTTGGAGCGTTCGCAAACTCTCCCACGATTCTCGAGGGCTATGTTGCGCTGGAGAAAGTCTTCAGCAAGGGCACCTTGAACCCAGTGGAGCGTCAGATCGTCCTGCTGTCCGCCAGTGTTGAGAATGATTGCGGTTATTGCACCGCGGCTCATAGCACCCTACTCAAAGCTTTCCTGCATGTGCCGGCCGAGGTTGTCTCGGCGGTGCGATCGAACACGGCTGTATCCGATCCCAAGTTAGCGGCGCTGATCGTGCTGACCAAAGAGATCGTCGCGGAACGTGGACACGTCAGCGCGCTGGTGCTGGACAACTTCTTCGCCGCCGGGTACCGCAAGGATCAGGTGCTTGAGGTTCTGGTCGGGGTCGCACTGAAGACGATGAGCAATTACGTGGATCACATTTCCCCGACGGAAATTGATCCGGCGTTTCAGGCTGAGGCTTAGCACTCTCGCACTCAGCAAATCATCAACCGAACCACTCACCACGAAAGGATCTACGAAATGGCTAAGTTCGCATTGCTCGTTGAGATGAAAGCGAAACCTGGAAAAGAAGCAGAGATCGAACCGTTCCTCGCAAAAGAGGCCTCGATGGTGAGGACCGAACCAGGAACCCTCTCGTGGCATGCCGGGAAGATCGAGGGCGAGAACGGGATCTATCGGGTCTTCGACACCTTCGACACCGAAGCCGCCCGCGAAACGCATCTGAACGGCCCAGCAGGACAGGAGTTCATTGAGAAGGCCGGTGAGTTGTTCACCGAATCCAAGATCAGTCGCCTGCAGATAGTCGCCCAGAAGTAGGTGTTGTGGTGACGCTCGTTGTGAGGCGCCGTTGGATCGCGAGTTTCGACTTCGCATCCATCGGTGACTCACATTGATTCGTAACCCGCACGACCCACTTACCGCCGCCGGTCTGCCTCGACCTTCTCAGTCTCGTTCATGCGACAGAGGTCGCCTGTCCACCCAGGCACCGCCTGAAACAGAACTTGATGATGAAGCCTCCAGCCATGAAGGTCCGTTGGTCGGTATCCCGTCCAGCGCAATCTTCTTGTTTAACACCGGCCGCAATTGAAGAAAGGAATACTCAAGAACATGCGACTCGATATCGTACCTAGCGCCCCTTTTCCTGATTACGAACTGACGGACCACACAGCAAAACGGCGGAGATTGTCCGAAATTCAAGGAAGCGATCCGATGATCGTCGTTCTTAGTCGCGGGGGATACTGTCCGAAGGACCGCTGCCACCATGAAGGGCTTGTCCAGCTACACCGTGAAATAGAAGTGGGTTACTGCCAGCTTGTCACGATCAGTACCGACAACCTCACGGAGACGAATGAGTACCGCAGCGGAGTCGGCGCACACTGGACCTTTTTGTCCGACGCAGGCCGTGTCATTCAAAAGGATCTCGAAATCGCGGAATATACGGATCCTTCCCACAATCCCATGATTCCCCACGTTGTTGTTCTTGAGCCGGGTCTCATCATTCACAAGATCTACAACGGGTACTGGTACTTCGGAAGGCCGACGATGGAAGATCTGCGGCAGGACTTACGCGCTGTCACCACGAAATGCAGGCCGGACTGGGATCTTACAAGTCCCGTCACGAGAGGTGCATGGCAGCAAGGTCGCAAAGAATGTTTCTATCCCTACGGAAAGACATACGCTCAAACCATCCACGAGCAGGACTGACCCAGTTCGGCAAATTGCAATGGATCGAACCGAGGACGAGAACGACCCATCTGGAATCCCAAAATGAGACCGAAGAAAACACCTTTCCGTGACACTCATGAGGGCGGAACGAGGAAGATCAAAAGACGGTCCAGGAACTGTTGCGACACGCCGACAGAAGACACACGTGGAGGTGTATGAGCTCGCATAAGCGAGCAGCGCAATGGTGTGGGGTTGTGGTCATAAGCCTAGATGGAAAGAGAAGATTTCGGAGGGGGAGTGTTCATTGCACTCACCATCTCTGCTTCTTGGGGTCCGCCTCAATCCAGGTGCTTTAGATTGATGGCGGGGACGACGGGACTCGAACCCGCGACCTCTGCCGTGACAGGGCAGCGCTCTAACCGACTGAGCTACGTCCCCAAGCTTGCTGGTGCAAGATGGTTGTCACATCGAAGCGGGTCACTGTGATTCGTGCCCTCGCACTTCGATTGTGTTATCGCGGAGTGTCCGGCAAATTTCGCTTGCCTGTTCTCTCGCGACGACAAGATTGAGTTTATCAGAACTTTCGTCCAAGGTGGCCGATCTGCCTGTGCAGAATTATCAGCTCGGAAAAATAGTACCCGCTCCGTAAGTGCAGGGGAAAGCGAACGGAGCAACGACTAGACGTCGTCCGAAAGATCAAACACCTTGCGTGGAGGCGTGGCCGCTGTACGCTCGCGCAGGCCTCCCTCCATACCGATCAGCACGGCAAGTGCGATACCAGCGAAGATGACGACGCTCTCGACACGTGTGGACCACGCATGGCGTGCTTCGAAGTCCTCGCGCAGGGGCGAGCCGGGCACGAGGATCTTGATGTTGCCGCCAGCCAGCGCGCGATCATGTTCCATGGGAAGAATGATGGCGCGGTTCGAAACGAACGTCAGCACAATCATCAGCAGTACCAGGCCAGCCTGCACCGGCATGCGATAAGCGCGGGCTCCCAGGAAGCGCAGGCTGAGGATCATCGCGACACCGCACCACAGTCCGATGGAGTGCGCGAAAAGTAACGTGTGTCCGATGAATGTTGCGAATTGCTCTGTAGTGCCGAAGATGCGCGCAGCGGTGGGAGCGACTACCGCACCGAAGAAGATGAGGGCGCCCATCCAGACAGCAAAGGCAAGCAGGCGAACGATACGGGCAGCGATGACCATGGAAATAGTGTAGTGGTGGCAGTCCATCCGAGAGGCGGCAGGAAGCGGCGCAAAGACGAAAGCCCACCCTCGCAGCGCGAAGGTGGGCTTTCAGGATTGACGACTACGCCGATGGCTTGTTCCGTTCGAGTGCATTCTGCAGAACGATCTCCAGAGCAGGCTTCACGCGCGCGTACTGCTCCTCGGTGATCTTGCCGGTCAGCTTATCGCTTTCAAGTGTGAACAACTCATCCCGCAGGACGTTCAGCAACGAGGTCGGGTGCGCAACGGGGGAGACAGCAACATACGTGTTCGTGGGTGCGAGCGTTGGATCTGCGGCAACCACAGCGGCATTTTGCGGACGCGAGAGCAGGAACCCTGCTCCACCGGCCAGAAGCAGGCCGATGCCGGCTATGATCCACCACTTGTACTTGCTCAGCGGGTCGGGCGTGTCGATGGGTGTGCCGAGGCCACCACCCGGCTTGCCAGGAGCGGCAGCAACGCCTGCAGCGTCGTTAGCCGCACCATTCGCATTGGCCTGCGCAGTGGGAGCAACACCAGCGGGGGACGTCCCATCGCCCTGTCCCGTCGCGTCGGATGTCGTGGTGGTGCGCGGCAACTGCCCCTGGCCGCTTAGCGTCAACTCGGCGGCGTCACCACCGGCGATGTTGCGTGCGACGAAGGTCTGTGCGTCGACTTCATCCTGCACGGGCGCCCAAGGCGTCTTGCCGCCTTCAAACTTCATGGACTTCGGCATCATCACGATGACGTTGTCGGCCGCCATGGCGGTCGTGGGTGTCAGTTTCAGCGAGCCGTTGTACGGTACGCGATAACTCACCTGGAACTGTGTCTGCCCGCCGGGACGCACGGCGAAGTTGAAGGTATAGTGACCCTTCTTTGGAAGTGGCACGGGCTGAGACTGAACGGTCATGCCGCCCGGGCCCTGCGCTGCTGCACCTTCGATCGCGACGCCCTCGGGGAGCGTGAAGTCGAAGGTTGCGTCGGAAAACTGTGTCTTCGGTGGCGTGGAGTCGTTCTTCAGGAAGAAGTGCTGCACAACGCGCAGGCTCTTGCCGTCTGCTTCGGTCTGCACCCGCATCACGTCGGCCTCAAGCTTCACGCCAGGGACTTTTGCGGCGACGGCGTAGACGTCAATGTCCAGGCTCGTCGTCCCCGGAGGCGCTGGCTTGAAGTAGTTAGCACCCTCGTGCGTCACGCGCACCAGGTGGATGCCTTCGTCGGGTATCACGAGTTCGTAGTGACCTTTGCCGTCCGAGGTGGTGTGCGTGGCTTCCTGCATGCCCTGAGCCAGACGGATGAGCGTGACGGTATCGCCGGCGGACGGCTTGTTCGTCGTGCCATTGGTGATGGTGCCAGTAAGCGAGCTGGCCGCGAAGGCCGAGAAAGGCAGCGCCAGCAGCGCCGTGAGAGCGGTGAGTCTAAGGGAACGCATCGCTTCTAAGTCTAAATGGGGAAGCGAAAAGGCCACATCCTGAGATGTGGCCTTTTACATGGAGCGCGCTTCGTCTAGAAAGTGTCCTTCGAACTCAGGTTCGCCAGGATCTCCGGCCGAGTCCGCCAAACGTCGCGCCACTGCTTTTTCTCCATCAGCGGCAGTTCGTCGGTGTGGAAGGGCGAGCCGGCCTGCGACGATTCGCCGTAATAGACAAAGGTCTTTGCCTGCTTGATGCCGGTCTTCGAGAACTCCAGCGCGATGGTGAAGCCGTCGCCGTGAACCGGTGTCTTCTTGCCGTCGAGCAGCGGACCCCAGGTGAAGACGCGGAAAATGCCGAGGTTGCCGTAGCCGCCATTGCCTGGCAGCGAGACGCCATTGAGGGCCGGACCGCGCGTCGCGGCGGTGTTGCCGTCGGACTGGCCGTTGATCTCCAGCTTCATCACGTCACCCCACGGGCGATCGATGGAGCCGTAAAGCTTCTCCGTCTCATCAGCGGCGTCCACCAGCATCTGCACGGCCAGCTTCGGATCCTTGATGCCGCGTGGCGTCGTTAGCGGCTGGTTGTAGTCATAGGGCACCGCAAAGTTCTTCTGCGCGGCGGCGGTCGTCATGCCGACGCTGGGGCTGACGAATTTTTGCGCCCAGGTGTAGAAGAGCAGTGCTCCGCGCGAGTTCGCCTCGGCCTGCCGGTCCCACGTTTTCAGCACCGCCGCGGCCTGTTTGGCGCGGGTGCTGCTCGACTGATCGACGTCTGTGAGCAGGTCGTCGAGGACGCGGTCGGCCATCTCCATGCGGGTCGAGAACTTCTTCTGTAACAGCATGTCGAAGCTGATCTTCTGGTCCTCGCTGAGCATGCGCAGTCCGCGGTCGCTGCGGAAAAGCGGGAAGAACGACGAGATGTAGGCGGGGTACTTCGACCGGTCCATCATCGTCGGCCACGACGCATCCCACGGTGGTTCGTTGGAGTTCTGGACGTAGCCACTGGCGGGGTCGATCTGCTTTGGCAGTTCGTCGTAGGTGAGGTAGCCCGTGGGCATGGTGGCGCTGGTGGAACCGTCGACCGGGCGTGTCCACGTGGCCCAGTCGCCAGTGCGGCGCGGAGCCATGGAGTTGAAAAGGTACTCAATGTGTCCGTCACGGTCCGCGTAGAGGATGTTGTAGGTGGGTACCTGGACCCGCTTCAACTGCGCCTCGTACTCGGCGAAGTTATGCGAGGTATCCATCTTCCAGTATTGCTCCAGGAAGAAGGGCCGATCAAGGCCGGATGTCATCAGTGCGATGGGCGATCCGTCGTCGCGTCGGACGATGGGGCCGTGAACGGTCTTCTGCACCTGCACGACTTCCGTGGTGAAGCTGCCGTCCTTCTGCTTGACGCGGAACGGATATTGCGCGGTTTCGTACTTCATTACCTTGCCGTCGTAGAGGTAGCCGCCGTCCTGCTCCTTGATCTTGAACTGGAGTGAGCCGGTACCGGTGTTCACCGTGTTGGTGATGGCAACGTAGTCAGAGAAGCAGAAGCGCATGACCGGCAGGCCGACCTGCGATGCCCCGGTCAGGTTGATGCCGGGAGCGACAAGCTGCGCTTCAAAGTACGTGGTTTCGCCTCCCATGGAGAGGTGCGGATTCATCAGCATCATGGCTCCGCCCGCGACCGTATGAGATGGTGCGATGGCCCAGCCATTCGATCCATCCTGCATATCCAAGTTGGTAGGAGCGAAAGGCGAGTCTGGCAGCTCCAGCGAGGCCTGCGTTGTGGGCGCAACACCATGGGGCTCCATGGCATTGCGATTGGAGACGAACTCGAAGTTCACGAAGTGGTGCGTGTGCTGAATGATGTCGAGCGAGGTGATCGGGAGCACCTGCTTTGCTTCATGACTCAATTTTTCCGGATGCGCCGCGGCATAGGCGTTGATGCCGGCTGCAAAGGCTTCCAAGTAGCCGCGAAACTCCGGCGTCTGCTGTCCCAGCCAAACCTCAGAGCGCTTTGGGATCTCGTTGAGCCAGACCCAGCGGTCTGTCTTCAGATTGCGGTCACCGTCGCCCGCCCCGTAGATCTCACTTGAGCGCCCACGGCTGGCAGCCATCACGTGCATCATGAGTTCAGCGTGGGCCTGCGTTTGCGCATAGCCGTAGAGGAAGAACATATCCTTCGTGTTCTTCGCGAAGACATGCGGTACGCCCCACTTGTCCCAAAGGATTTCAGAACCCTTCACCGGCTTATAGGACGCGGCCTTGGCCTGGGCGACGACAGATACAGAAGTACTCATCGCAAGCGCAACAGCGGCGATGGAAAGGATGCGGCGGCGCAGGGGCATGGTGCTCCTTGTGGTGTCGCTTCTTGAATTTATGGTTGCTTTCGCAGGGTATCAGAGCGGATCGATCTGGAGCTCGATGGCGATCCTAGGCGCGCTCGAGGACGTCGATCTCCGTGACGATAGTCGTCGCTTCGTCTTCCAGCAGGGCGCGCTGCGTGGCGTAGTCCTCTTCGGGATACTTGCCAGCCTTGTACTCGAAATTCAGATCGCGCAGATTGGCGAAGACAGCATCGCGGCGTTCGCGCAGGAAGTCCAGCCGTGAGGCGGCACGCTGCGTAAACGGGTTCTTCTCCGGCCAAAAGGTGAAGGCGAAGAGTCCGACAAGGAGAACGATGGATGCGGCGATGCTCATGAGCTAGTACTCCGTCTCGCGGCGAATGCGATCGCGCACATCGTTGCTGCCCGCGAAAGGCATGGCGGGTGCGCCGGGGACCGCGAGCATGTGACGCCCCTTCCAGCGGCGGATAAGGAATGCGGTGCCGACGATCGCAAGAAGAAATACGGCGACTGGGATAATCCATGCGGCGTTATCAAAACCGCCGCGAATCGGCGCGGCCAATACGGTCGGACCGTACTTCGCGACGAACCAGTTGAAGATGCTGGTTTCCGTGCCGCCACCGGCGACCTGGTTACGCAGCTCACCGATCATGCGGTCGCTGTCCGGACAGCCAACGTGGTTGCACTCGAGAAGGATTTGCCCGCAGCTGCAGACGCAAACCATCCTGTGGCCGATGCTGGAGAACTTGTTCGTCGTGTCGCCGGCGCCGATGGTGATGAGGGCAACGCTGAACAGCAGAACCATCTGCAGAACGCGATTTTTGAGGAGAGCCCGCATTAGTCACCGCTCACAGTCTGCAGTTCGCGCTCGGGGATGATCGTGGCGGCCTTGTTGCTCAGCATGGGTCGGATGCCCGGTAGCAGCGCGAGGACAGTACCCGCGAAGACGATCGCGACGCCGGCCCAGATCCAGGAAACCAGCGGATTCAGGAAGACCTTGATGATGGGGCGGTTCGTCTCGGGATTGCGACCGAGGAAGATGACGTACAGGTCGCGCAGCACGGTAGAGTGGATCGCGACAATCGTTGAGCTCGTCTGGCTGGCATTGTAGAAACGCTTCTCCGGCGTCATCTGCGTCAGCTTCTTCCCGCCCTTGTAGACGTCGAGCAGCGCAAAGTCGGTGTCGTAGTTCGCGTTGGAATCCTGTGTGTAGCTAAGGCAGACGATCTTATAGTTACCAATGGTCAGCGAGTCGCCAAAGCCCATCTCAAGCTCTTGCGACTGGTTAAAGGCCGCACCCGCGAGACCCGCGAAGAGGACCACGATGCCGAAGTGAACAAGGTATCCGCCATAGCGCCGGTTGTTGCGCATCATTAGCGTCCACGCGGAGGTAGCCAAGTTCTTGCCGGTCTGCGTTGCGACGACATGCGCGCCGCGCAGGAACTCCGCAAGGATCGCCATGAAAACGCCCGCGCCGATGGAGAAGCACACCAGCGCATAGAGTTGACCTTCAAGGTCTTCGCTGGACGCCTTCCACGGATGGAGGCCGCTGAGCATCAGGATGATCGCGCTACCAACGATGGCTGAGCACGGCAGGATGAAGTTGCGGCGGATGGATCGCAGCGACGTTGCACGCCACGCCAGCAGCGGTCCAACGCCCGTCAACAGCAAAAGGAATAAACCGATGGGCACCGCGACTCGATTGAAGAACGGCGCGCCCATCGTGACCTTCGACCCCTGCACATATTCGCTGAGCACGGGGAAGAGCGTGCCGAAGAGCACGGTGAAGCAGGCCACGAGCAGAACAAGATTATTGAAGAGGAAGGAACTCTCGCGCGAGACGATCGCCTCAAGCTTGTGCTCAGACTTCAGATGACCACTCTGCCGGAAGAAGGTGAAGAGGCATACGGCGAAGATGATGCAGAGGAACGTGGTGAACCAGTCACCGATACTGCTCTGCGCGAACGCGTGAACACTGCTGACGATGCCGGAGCGTGTCAGAAGCGTTCCAAGGATGGTCAGCATGAACGTCAGGAAGATGAGCCAGACGTTCCACTTCTTCATCATGCCACGCTTCTCCTGCATCATGACGGAGTGCAGAAATGCTGTAGCTGTAAGCCACGGCAGGAACGATGCGTTCTCGACCGGATCCCATCCCCAGTAGCCGCCCCAACCGAGTACGGCGTACGCCCAGTGCATGCCCAGCGAAATGCCGACGGTGAGGAAGAGCCAGGTGACGAGCGTCCAGCGGCGCGTGATGCGGATCCACTTTTCGCCGGGGTACTTCATCATCAGCGCGCCCAGAGCGAAGGCGAAGGGGACTGAGAAGCCGACGTAACCGAGGTACAGCATCGGCGGATGGATGACCATCTCCGGATACTGCAGCAGGGGGTTCAGCCCGTTGCCGTCAGCGGGGATGACGCCCTTGGTCAGCGAGAAAGGCTCAGCCGCGAAGTTCAGCAACGCAAGAAAGAATATCTGGATTGCCGCGAGGATGACGGATGCATAGGCGAAAAGACGAACATCCGTCCTGTGGCGCAGACGCAGCACGAAGGCGTAGCCCGCGGTGAGAAAGGACCAGAGAAGAAGGGAACCTTCCTGACCACTCCACAAGGCGGAAAACTTGTAAGCCGGGTGGAGGGCGATGTTGCTATGTTCTCGAATGTACTCGACTGAGAAGTCGTTCGTGAATGCCGCCCAGGTGAGGGCAATCGCGGCGCAAAGAACTGCGATAAAGCTGCCCAGCCCGGCACGCCGAGCCGTCTCCGCCAGTCGTTCCGCGGAGACGCGCAGCTGCAACCCGCGCTGCATGGCGAAGAGTGCCAGCGATCCTGCAAAGAACGTGTAAGCGGACAGGCAGAGTGCCAGAAGAAGCGCGAAACTGCCGAACTGGGGCATTGGATGGGACATGGGTTTACCGCGGCCCGCAAACGGGAACGCGTAGCCATTCTCTCAGGTGGAGAGGCCGTGGGCAAACCTTAGTGCGATCATCGGTGTTGGTGAGGCTTAAAGAGGGGTGTCAGGCTGCGTCCGGACGAATAAGGCGGTCCACTGATGCCAGCAGATTGTCGGGCAGAAGAGGCTTCAGGCGAAAGAGCACGTTCATGCCCTGATATTCCTCTTCGGCGTCTTCCAGGCCGCTGATGACCATGACTGGCAGTTCCGGACGGAAGGTGCGCAGTTCGCGTACGAATTCGGCGCCGCTCATATTCGGCATGATGTGGTCTGTGATGACCATGTTGATTTCGGACGGAAAGTCATTCTCACGAAACTGCTGCAGGGCGCGTTCGGCATTCAGGGCAGGGATGACGAAGTAGCCGGCTCTCTTCAGAATCGTCTGGCGTGTGGCAGCCTGGATGGCATTATCGTCAATCAACAAAACAGTGCGTTGCATTCTTCCTCGAATCCTCAGGGGCCAGGTTTGGCCTGCCGGGCTATTCTCCAACGGCGTTTAAGTATTTCGCGCTTTTTTGGGTCTTTCGCGCTTTTGGATGCGGATGTTTCACGATGCGCTGCCCACGAGATACGCAAAGTTTTGCAAGAAAAATATCCGAAGGCGCTTTGCGGCTAGCTTGCTCTACGATCCGGCTGTTTTTCATGCAGATAGACGAACTCAAGTGGGAGGGGCTAGGCTGGGTGCGAACTTCTGACGGCACAAACTAAGTAAGCGGATTTGGGAGAAGCCACCACTTGAGCACCCACCTTGGCACTGTCGACTGGCTGATTATGGCCGTCTACCTCGTATTTGTGCTCGGCATCGGCGTTGCACTGAAGCGCTACATGCGTACCAGCAATGACTTTTTCCTGGCGGGACGTTCCATCCCGGCATGGGTCTGCGGCCTTGCTTTTCTGTCCGCAAACCTGGGCGCGCAGGAGGTCATCGGTATGGGGGCATCCGGCGCGAAGTATGGCCTGGCCACCAGCCACTTCTACTGGATTGGCGCCGTGCCGGCGATGGTCTTTGTAGGCATCTTCATGATGCCCTTCTATTACGGCTCGAAAGCCCGCAGTGTGCCCGAGTACCTGCGCATGCGTTTCGACGAAAAGACGCGCGCATTGAACGCTGTCTCCTTCGGCATCATGACGCTCTTCTCATCCGGTATCAGCATGTATGCCATGGCATTGCTGATCCAGGCGCTGGGCATCTTCCACGGCATCGTGCCGGATCAGTATGTCTTCCACGTCTCCGTGCTCATCAGCGCGGTGATTGTGTTGGCGTACATCTTCCTTGGTGGTCTAACGAGCGCGATCTACAACGAAGTGCTCCAGTTCTTCCTGATTGTTGCCGGCTTCCTCCCGCTGGTGTACCTGGGCCTGCGCAACATCGGCGGCTGGCATGGCCTGCAGACGCGCTTGCCCGAGACCTACATGCATTCATGGCGAGGAATGAGCCACGCAAACACGAACCCTTTGGGCGTGGAGTGGTTCGGACTCACAATGGGGCTTGGGTTCGTACTTAGTTTTGGTTACTGGTGCACTGACTTCCTCGTGGTTCAGCGCGCCATGGCAGCGGACAGTGAAGAGAGTGCCCGGAAGGTACCGCTGATCGCAGCGATCCCGAAGATGGTCTTTCCGTTCCTTGTCATCCTGCCGGGATTGATCGCCGTGGCGACGCCGACCGTGATCTCGCACGTGAACGGCACAACGATCAATTCGTCGCAGGGCATGATCCCGGTCAAGATGGATCCGCGTACCGGCACACTCCAGACCGACAGCAAGGGCCAACCGGTCTACAACTACGACCTCGCCATCCCGACGCTTCTGTTGCACTACTACCCGACGGGAATTCTTGGCCTTGGCCTGACCGCGTTGCTTGCCAGCTTTATGTCGGGCATGGCGGGTAATGTCACTGCGTTTAATGCCGTGTGGACTTACGACATCTATCAGAGTTACCTCAACAAAAATGCTACGGATGCGCACTACCTCAAGATGGGCCGGTGGGCCACAGTCGGAGGTGTGATTCTGAGTGTCGGTGCGGCGTATCTTGTCACCGGCTTCAACAACATCATGGACACTCTGCAACTGGTGTTCTCACTGGTGAATGCGCCGCTCTTCGCGACTTTTCTGCTTGGGATGTTCTGGAAGCGGACGACAGGGCATGCAGCGTTTGCAGGCCTCATCAGCGGAACGACCGCCGCGTTGCTGCATCACGGCCTGACACTCCCGGTTGGCGATGCGCCCGGCATCCACGGCGGTTGGATCGCCCATGTCCATAGCTATCCCAGTGACATGGCGCAGAATTTCTGGACGGCAATCTTCGCCTTCTCGGTGAACCTGCTGGTCACAATCCTTGTCAGTCTCCTCACCAAGGCGAGGCTGGAAGAAGAGTTGGTCGGCCTCGTCTATTCGCTGACGCCGAAGCCAGTCGAGCATCATCTGCCGTGGTATAGCCGACCAATGACGCTCGGCATCGGTGTGCTCGCAATCCTGCTGCTCCTGAACCTGGTCTTCGCATAACGAGCGGTTAGCAAAACGAACCAATCCCCAAGGAGCAGTCATGGGTCTCGATCTTCGTATTCCACTTGGCCTGATGTTTCTTTCGATCGGCGCTCTCATGCTCGGCTATGGCGCGATCACGTGGAACAGCCCTATCTACGCGCAGTCACTGGGGCAGAACATCAATGTGTTGTGGGGTGGCGTCATGGCCTTATTTGGCGCCATGATGTTCTTCTTGGGCCGTCGAGCACGTTGGCAGAACGACCCAACACATCCGCGTACCTGGGAGCGTGACGAGGCTGAGGCTGCCCGTATCAACCGCCACTAGAGCCAGCTGCGCGAAACGAACCGCTGCCCGATATTCAAACGCAGTTAGGGCTCTGTCACAATCTGTGCAATCTCCTCCTGCGATAATGGAGGCATGAAGCACCGCGTCATTGAACACTACGAGCTGATCCGGAAGCTGGGCACGGGCGGCAGTGGTGTCGTGTGGCTGGCGAACGATAGTGAGTTGCAGCGGCCCGTAGTACTCAAGCTCCTTCAGCGTGGCTCGCTGACTCTGGAACAGATGCGCATGACGTATCTGCGCGAGGCCCGGCTTGCCTCAGCCATCGAACATCCCAATGTCTGCGGTATCTATGAAGTGGGCGAGGCGGGCGATGAAGCTTTCATCGTCATGCAGTACATCCCAGGCAAACCCCTGGATCGGCTCATCGACAATGGTCCTGCCAGCCTGGAGCTCGTTCTCTCCGTTGGAATTCAGGTGGCCGACGGACTCGCCGCGGCGCATTCACTCGGAATCTTCCATCGAGATCTGAAGCCAGCCAACATCATCCTGACGGACGGCGGCCTCGCAAAGATTCTTGACTTCGGTTTGGCTCGACGCATCAACATGGAAGAGGTCGAGTTCGACCCGACCGTGAATACCGAGCGTCGCATTCCAGCAGATGCCAAGTACACGGCTCGAGGCGGCACGCTGGCGTATATGGCGCCGGAGCAATTCGTAACAGGGCAGTCGTCCGTACAGAGCGATATCTTCGCTGTCGGCGTTGTGCTGTATGAGTTGCTCACCGGTAGGCATCCTTTCCATCGGCCGGATGCGCCGGATTTTCAAAGCATCCGCGCCATCCAGTTTGAAGAGCCGCCATCCATCGGCGAGCTCGCTCCGGAAACGCCGATTGAACTTGAGAGCACCATCCTGCATTGCCTGGAAAAACAGCCTGCGTCACGCTTCTCTTCGGCCGCGGAACTGCGTGAGAGCCTGCGCACCATCCTGATGGCGAAGCAGCTTGACGCCGTGATGTCGCCGGGGCTGAACATGCCTTCAAGAAATCACCTTGAGTTTCAAACTCCAGAGCAGGAGAAGCGCTCGACCGGCATACTCTCCATGCTCGCGGAACGATTTCGGGAGAGCGGCGGCAACCAGCAACACAACACCATCGTGGTTTTGCCTTTCCTCAACATGGGGCCGGCAGACGCCGCCCCTCTCTATGGCTACGCGCTTGCCGATGCCATCAGCGCGCGGCTGGCGCGCATGCAGAGTATCGTCGTCCGTCCGTCCAGCACATTGATGAATTTGAATGCGCGCCAGCTCGATCCGCTCAGCATCGGTCAGAAGCTGCGTGTGGAATATGTCGTAGCCGGCAGCTTCCTGCGCAGCGATCAGGGCTTCGACTTGAACTGGCAGATGCTCGATGTGCCGGCGCAGTCCGTGCGCGCGGGTGGCTCCATCAATGTGAATTCGTTTGATCTTGTCGCGGTACAAAACGAGATCAGCACGGAGATTTTCGGCGCACTACGCGGCACGGCAACGGTCCGCATCGCGTCACGCACGAAGGAACTGGAACAGGAAGAGGATTCCAGGCCGTTAGAGCAGGAACTGTCCGAGGAGTATCTGCAAGCACGCGCGCTGTTGAACTCGTTCATGTTCCGCCGTGGCAGCGCGGACGATCTTGACCGTGCGAAGGAGCTCTTCGGCCGCGTCTCGCAACGGGATCCCTCCTATGCACCCGCATGGACCGGTCTGGGAGTGACGCATCTCCAGTATGTCCGCCATGGACTTGGTGGCCAGATGCACCTGATCGAAACACGGCGCGCACTGGATCGTGCACTCGCAATCGATCCCGGCTCGGTCGAGGCGAATCTCTACCGCGTGTATATGCTTCTTTCGCGCGGAGAAAAAGAGAGTGCTCGTCACGGCATCGCACACCTGCTGCAGACCGCTGGGAATGACTGGAATGTGCGTCGCATCGCCGGTATGACGCTGCGCAGCGACGGCCAGTATGAGGCCGCACTGGCGGAGTTTCAGGTGGCCCTCCGGCTCAATCCATCGGACGCTGCGGCGATCTACAACGATCGTGCACGAGTGTTTCAGTACCAGGGCCAACTGGAGTTAGCCGAGGACGAAGTGTCCAAGGGGCTGACCTTAGAGCCGGGGCATACACGCTTGCGCATCACGCGCGGCTACCAGTTCATGCGTGTGGGCCAGTTGGAGCGGGCCATCGCTGCGCTGGAAGAGGTTATTGCTGAAGACAAGACGATGCGCATCGTCTATCCGACCATCGCCATGTGCTATGTGCAGCTCGGCGATCGAGCCAAGGGTTCCACGTTCATCGTGGATGAGACACTCGCAGCGGCTGAGGCTGACAGCGAAATGGCTTACCGGCTTGCCACCTACTTCGCTGTCGATGGCGAGGCGGTGGAGGCACTCCACTGGCTGCGTCGTGCGGTGTATTTAGGGAACGAAAACTATCCCTGGTTCTCAAAGAATCCGGCGTGGTCGCGGCTGCAAGGCAATGCAGACTTCGAACTGATCCTGACGGACCTGAAGAAGACCTTCAAGCGCAACAGCAAGAACTGGAAGCGACTGCTCGGCCAGGTGCAGCACTAGCTGGAAGTTCGCTTTCTGCTCTAAGAGACACGGCGTTGCGACAGGACGAACCACAGCGTGAGCGCGCCGAATTGCAGGAACAGAACGTCTTCTGCAATATTCCACGCGCTGGATCGACCAAGGAATGCAGCTGCGTAGACCATCGCCACCATCATGAGCGTAAGCATGATCAGCGTGACAAGCCGGCCATAGTGCGATGGCTCCTGCACGGCGGGTAGCACCCGTGCCGGCGGCTGTTCCGGCAGTCGTGCCATCAGTCGTATGGCAAAGTCAGCCGGAGCAGTCACGGGAGGTTTCGCTTCAAGAGCGGTCGTGATCCGTTGCGTCAGTTCATCCTGTTCGTTCAAGACCTGCCTCCTGTCTGCGCTAACTTGGTTGATGGGGTTCCGGCATCCCGGGCCAATGCGGATCGAAGCTTGTTGCGACCACGATGCAGATGTGTTCGCACCGTACCGATGGGCAATCGCAGTGACTCGGCGATCTGCTGATAGCTTCGCTCTTCCTGGTGGTAGAGCACAAGCACAGATCGCTCGATAGCGGTCAGTTTTGAGAGCTCGTCTTCAACGCGCTGCTGAAGTTCCAACGTGGTCAGTTGCACTTCAGCACTCGCGGACGGATGATGCAAACGGTCTTCCCATCCGCTGATGTCGTCTGAAAGCGAACTTTCGCGCGCGTCCCGCTTACGGCGTTTCCATTCGTCCTGCGCCACATTCACGACGATGCGATGCAGATAGGTGGTCAGCAGCGCCTCACCGCGGAAGGAGGGGAGTGCGCGATAGAGCCGAAGGAAGACGTCCTGTGCCAAATCGTCCACATGTTCCCGCGTTCCTGTCAGACGCACCAGCATCCGGAACACCATGTCCTGGTGCTCTGCAACGAAGGCCTCGAAGCTGTTTGAATCCGTCAAGGTGAGGTAAGACCTCGTAGCCCGTCATAAGTTTCATACAGCGGTCTGAAACTTTACACAGAGGATTCTGTCTAACGCCGGCGAAAGGGAAAACAACATGAGCGATCTGTTTTCTAGTCCATTCGTCGTCCCCGTCGCAGGCTGTGTCATGATTCTGGGCCTCGGCATCGCCGGTATTTATTCCGAGATCCGCAACAAGGAACTGCGTTCGCAGGAGCGCATCTCCATGCTGAACCGGGGTGTGCCATTGGCAGACATTGAACGCATGATGCGCAGCGCAACGGAAGAGGAGAAAAAGGTCCGTGACCCTCTGCGCAGTCTCGGCAACGCGCGTCGCACCGCCATCGTACTCATCTCGATGGGCATTGGTGTGGGTATCTTCGGTCTGCTTCTCTTCGCCATTCTGCAGATTCGGCCAACACTGATCGTCCCTGCCGCCGGAGTCATCAGCCTGTGTATCGGCCTGGGCTTCCTGGTCGACTACAACATGCAGAAGCGCGAACTCTCGCGCTTCGGCATGGAAGTCGACTAGAGTTCGCGCTGCTGTAAATCCTGGATATTTTGCTTTAGTTCGTCGGAACGAATGCCTGTGGAGCGACATAGGGTCTTGTCACAGGTTCGGCTTCAGCGTTCACAGTGGCAGGCCGCCGCTCCAAAACCGGAGCGGACCGCTCTGAGAACTCAGGCTGTCTTGCTGCTGCGCCGATTGGCATGGGCTCCGTAAGGCTGATGACCAGCATGGTGCCTTCTGGCACGCGTGCCTGACGATCCTGCTTCAACCACCACGCGGTGCTCAAGCCGGCGCCGACACCGGCGCCGATTAGTGCACCGGGCGCGCCGCCGATGACGCCACCCGCTGCGGCTGCCCCACCGGTCGTTAGAGACATCGCTGCAAGCGTTGTGCCGACATGATCCTTACGGAGGATGTTGCCCTCTTCGTCGATGCGCGTATCTGCGGTGCGGTCGGAATCGATGACCATGGCGCGCATGAGTTTCCGTGATCCGTCCGGCAGCACAATGGTCTGGACTTCGAGATGGATCAAGGCTGTCCCATGAATGCGGCGACCACCGCGAACCTGCGTAATGCGGCCCTCAACCGTGGATCCAGCCGGCAGCACAATGCGTCCTTCATTCAGAATGTTTTCCGTGAGTTCTGCGGTGAACGGCGTGTTTGGCTGGGTGGTCTCAGTTGCAATGGCCGAATTCAGGCGGATGTGCATGAGCGTGTTGACCGCCAGTTCGTCGGAGCGGCGCGGCACATCTCCGACAATGCCTGCATCCGGGTCGACCTTCTCTTCCACGCGTGGCCGCAACGAAACGCCGGGCCCAACATAGGGCCTGTATTCGCCGTATTGTTCTGTCGCAGAAGCAGAATTTGCGGGCGGGGTCATCGGAATTGCGGCGGAAGGTTTTGCTGCTGGAGCGGGAATCGGCACATCTGCAACCGATGCTTCGGGCGGATGGGACACGCCGGTCTGCTGACCAAATGCCGGCATTGCTGCGGCGACGATGAGTGCGAGGGCGATCTGTGGCTTCACGCTGCGGCTCCTTCTGCCATCCGGGAGACGGCAGTTCTTCCTAGGCTAGAAGAGACGGGTCAGAATGCGGCATGTCATCTCAATGGCGAATCAAGACCGTCAACGCGAGCCACTTAGCACACGTGTTCACAGAGGGATTGGCGCCGCTTTGTTAGAATGACGGCGTAGCAGTCGCATGCACCAACGTGCCTTCGAGACTGCATTTACGGACAACCTACATGGCTGAGTTACTGGAGACGATCGTCGGTGCAGGTGGTAGCAGCATCGCCGTCGATCGACGGGCCAAGCTGAATGACCGGCTGCAACATCGCATCATCGCCCACGGGGGCATCCTCGCACCGCATGCGGGCGAAGGGAAAGGCAACATGACCGAGATCGTATCCATCACAGCGCGCGAAATCCTTGATAGCCGCGGCAATCCCACCGTCGAAGCCGACGTGACCCTTGCAGGCGGCGCCATTGGCCGCGCCGCAGTTCCCAGCGGTGCCAGCACCGGTGAGCACGAGGCCGTGGAGCTGCGCGATGGCGACAAGGAAGTCTACCTGGGCAAAGGCGTGCTGCAGGCCGTTGAGAATGTTGAGAGCTCCATTGCTCCCGAGCTTTCAGGCATGGATGCCACGAACCAGCGCCTGATCGACGCGACCATGCTCGCACTCGACGGATCGCCCAACAAGGCAAATCTGGGCGCGAACGCGATCCTTGCTGTGTCCATGGCGTGCGCGCGTGCCTCGGCCAATGCGCTGAAGATGCCGTTGTACCGCTACCTTGGCGGCGTGAACGCCTGCCTGCTGCCGACGCCCATGATGAACATTCTCAATGGTGGCGCGCACGCCGACAACAACGTGGACTTTCAGGAGTTCATGATCATGCCGGTCGGCGCGGAGAGTTTCGGCGATGCGCTGCGCTGGGGTACCGAGGTCTTCCATACGCTGAAGGGCGTTTTGAAGAAGAAGGGTTACAACACGGCAGTGGGTGATGAGGGCGGATTTGCACCATCGCTGAAATCGAACGAGGAAGCGCTCGAGCTGATTCTTGAATCGATTCAATTGGCCGGTTATGAGGCTGGTGAGGACATTGTTCTCGCACTCGATCCTGCAGCCAGCGAGTTCTACAACAAGGAAGCCGGCAAGTACATCTTCAAGAAGAGCGACAAGAGTGAGAAGAGTTCAGCCGAGATGGCAGCCTACTGGGCTGACTGGGTTCGCCAGTACCCAATCGTGTCGATCGAAGATGGTTTGGCCGAGGATGACTGGGATGGCTGGAAGATCCTGACGGACGAGATCGGCGATCGTTGCCAGCTCGTTGGTGATGACCTGTTCGTGACCAACACGAAGCGTCTGCGCGAGGGTATCGAGAAGGGTGTCGCCAACTCGATCCTGATCAAGGTCAACCAGATCGGCACCGTCACGGAGACACTTGAATCGATCGAACTGGCGCGCCGCTATGGCTACACATCGATCATCTCGCACCGCTCGGGCGAGACGGAAGATACCTTCATTGCGGACCTTGCAGTTGCCACGAACGCAGGCCAGATCAAGACTGGCTCGGCATCGCGCACGGACCGTATTGCCAAGTACAACCAGCTGCTGCGCATCGAGGAAGAACTCGGTCAGGGCGCGGAGTATCTCGGCATCGAATCCATCAACTGCGACTAGTTCGCGCCCGCACGAATCGATGGAAGGAGTGGCTGAGGCCACTCCTTCTTTGCAGTAGGCCGTTCTTTACAACGAAGTCAGGAGTCATGTATGTCGCGTCGCAAGCCACTCGTTCTTACCATTCTTGACGGCTGGGGAATCCGTGCGGAGACGCACGGCAACGCGATTGCGATGGCTCGCAAACCGACGTATGACAAGCTGCTGCGCGAGTATCCGAACACGATCATCCGCGCCAGTGAGCACTTCGTTGGTTTGCCCGACGGGCAGATGGGGAACAGCGAAGTTGGTCACCTGAACCTGGGCGCAGGCCGCATTGTTCGCATGGACATCACGCGCATCGACACCATGATTGAGAGCGGTGAGTTCTACCGCGATCCTCTGCTGGTGGTCAGCATCAAGTCGGCCATGGAACGTGGCCGCTCCGTTCATTTCCTGGGACTACTGAGCGATGGCGGCGTGCACTCGCACCAGCGTCACCTGTATGCGCTGCTGAAACTCTGTGCGCAGCTTGGTGCGAAAGATGTCTTCGTTCATGCGTTCCTCGACGGTCGCGACACCATGCCGACCTCGGGTGCTGGCTACATTGACGCACTGCAGCAGCAAATTCGCGAGATCGGTGTCGGCAAGTTGGCCAGCTGCAGTGGCCGTTATTACGCAATGGATCGCGACCTGAAGTGGGAGCGTGAGCTGAAGGCGTTCGACGCGATGGTGAAGGGCAACGCGGAGGGGGGCTCGACACACGATGCCGCGGCAAAGGTCCGCGAGGGCTACAACAACGGCGTCACCGATGAGTTCACGATTCCGTTCGTCTGTACCGACGAAGCAGGGAAGCCGCTGGGGAAAATTCAGGATGAAGACCTGTGCATTTGCTTCAACTACCGCAGTGACCGCGTGCGGCAGATCACACGCGTTCTCGCGCGCAACGTTGAGGGTGGCCTGACCAAGGCCGACGCGCGCGACCTGCCCAAGGCCGAAGAGCTTGATCTTGAGATCCCGCGTGTCAGCGTCCCGAAGAACTTGCGCTACATCACGATGACACAGTACGACCCGAAGTTCACGCTGCCCATGGTCATCCTGCCGGAGAGCATGGATAACCTGCTGGCCAATGTGATGGCGAACAACGAGTTGCGGAACCTGCGCGTGGCCGAGACAGAGAAGTACGCGCACGTGACGTACTTCTTCAACGGCGGGATCGAGAAGCCCTTCAGCGGCGAAGAGCGTGAGGTGGTCCAGTCGCAGAAGGTTGCTACGTATGACCTGGCTCCTGAGATGAGTGCGCGTGGAATCTGCGATGTTGTGAAGAAGGCAATCGATGACACCGCGTTTGACGTGGTCGTCGTGAACTTTGCCAATGCCGACATGGTTGGCCACAGCGGCAAGATGGAGCCGACCATCAAAGGAGTGGAGACAGTCGATGCCTGCCTTGGTGAGATCTACGCATCCCTGAAGCGCAACGGTGGATCGTGGCTGATCACCGCAGATCACGGCAATGCCGAGATGCTGATCGACCCCGTCACCGGTGGCCCGCATACTGCTCACACGACGAATCCGGTGCCGCTGATCGCAATTACGGATCAGGGTAAGAAGTTCAGCCTGCGCGAAGGTGGGTCGCTGCGAGACCTGTCGCCGACGATGCTTGCGATGCTCGGACTTGATCTGCCGAAGGAGATGACTGGAGGCGATCTGCGGGTATTCCCGAAAAACTAAACCTCGCGACGGCCTTCCATCGCGCGACTCATCGTTATTTCATCCGCGTATTCAATATCGCTGCCGGCGGGCACTCCGGTTGCGATGCGCGTGATACGGAGTGGATGATCGGCGCTGGCATGATGGAGTTGGTTCGCGAGCCAGTGCGCCGTCGCTTCACCTTCTACGGTGGGTGAGAGGGCGAGGATGATCTCCTCGATCTCGCCGAGGCGGCTGAAGAGATTGGCAGTGCGCAGTTGCTCTGGTCCTACGCCGTTGAGCGGTGAGAGTGTGCCGTGGAGCACGTGATAGATACCGTTGTAGCCGCGCGTCTTTTCGATGGACGCAATGCTGGTCGGTTCTTCGACGACGCAGACCGTCGAGTGCGTGCGCGTGGGCGATGTGCAGTAGGTGCAGGGATCGACGTCGGTGACATTGTTGCAGATGCTGCACAGCCGTAGTTGCGCTTTGAGCTCACGGATGGCGTTCGCGAGCAGCTCTGCGTCAGTGTTGGGAGAGCGCAGGATGTGAAAGGCCAATCGTTGTGCGGATTTGTTGCCCACGCCGGGCAGCTTGCGCAGCTCTTCGATCAGGCGGGCCATCGGTTGTGCGAAGCGTTCCATGGTTACTTTGACGCTTCCTTTCCGTTGTCGGGACGGAGGCCCAGGCCGGGTGTCAGTGACTTGCCATCGATGCCGGTGGGCGACCACGCTTCGACGACAGCCTGCGCGATCTTAGCGATGGCGACCTCGCCTTCGTTATCGACGCTCCAGCCTTTGTCGGCATTGTCGTAGGTGTAGACCGCGAGGACGATGGGACCGGACTTTGCCGCGATGATGGCCACGTCGGACCGCGTGGCGTCCAGCGAGCCCGTCTTCGAGGCGATGCCGCTGCCTCGTTCGGTGTTGTCGAGTTTCTCCAGGTAGCGCGGAATCGTGTCGCGATAGAACTGGTTGCGCAGCATGTCGATGGCGACGTTGCAGGCTGCGTCGGCCTTTGTTTGATCAACTTTCGGCTGGCCGGGCAGGTCTACATCACAGCGGCCAATCTTCTCCATCAACTGCCCGATCTGCTTCGGTGTCGTCTTGCCAAGGCCGAACTTCGGCTGGTCTGCGGGCATCGGGCCGTCTGCGGGCTTGAAGACCTTCTTATAGAGCCATGTTTCGGCGTAGCCGAGCGCTGCCATGTTGTCATCGACCAGCTTCGTCGGAAAGCGATCGATCATGAGGTTCGTGGCGGTGTTGTCGCTGACGATGACCATCATGGTGGCGACGTCTTTCAGCGTGAGCGTGACCGGCGTATCGAGGAAATGCAGGATGCCTGATCCTGCGACGCCCTCGCGCGGTTTCAGGGTGACCTTCTCGTCCCATGTGGCGCGGCCAAGTGAAATCTCGCGCAGCGCAGTCCATAACAGTGCCAGCTTGATGGTGCTTGCCGTCTGTACCGGCTTGTCCGCGTCGATACTAATCGTCTTGCCCGTGTTGAGCTGGTGGGCATAGAGCGCGATACTTCCGTGGTGTTGTGCGATGACCTGCCGGATCGCGGCTTCCGGCTCCTGCGCGCGCAGAGAGGAGCACAAGCCAGCAAGCGTGGCAGCGATGCAAAGGCCGCGCAAGGACAGCTTACGAAACGCCTTCGACACGATGGGCACTTACCCGAGCAGCTTTCCCAGGTCCATGCCGCCCAGCATGCCGCTGGTGGCTGCCTGCATCTGTTCGTCGGCCTTACGTCCCGCTTCGTTAATCGCTGCGGTGATCAGGTCTTCCAGCATCTCAACGTCGCCACTGCTGGCGGCAAGGGCCGTGGGATCGATCTTCAGGCGCAGCAGTTCCTTTTTGCCATTGACTCGCGCCGTCACCAGGCCGCCGCCGCTGCTGGCTTCCGCGGTCGTTGTGGCCAGCTTCTGTTCCATCTGTTCCTGCATATGCTGGGCCTGGCCCATCATCTCCTGCAGCTTGCTCATATCCATCTTGGGGGCTCTCCGGGAGGTTGGGCGATCTTTGGGCCGCGGTCTAGAGGGCCGCGTTTCTTCCCACTTCCAGCATAGCGAACGCAAGGGCTCGTTTGCTGTGCCAAGCTGTGCGACGTTGTCCGATTTTTCGCAGGAGGAAAAGGATGATTCCAGAGGAGAAACAGGTGGCGGTACGGAGGGCGTTGCAGACAGCATTCCGTGTGGATAAGTTCGAGGGGGCGGAGCGCCTGACACGGGGACTGAGTTCCGCGCAGATCTATCGGATCACGATAGGCGGAAGGGATTACCTGCTGCGAGTGATCCTGCGAACGGATGCAATTGCAGATCCCACACGGCAGTTTGCATGCATGCGGGCTGCGGCGCTGGCGGGGATTGCTCCAGGCGTGCTGTACGAAAGCGTTGAGGACCGGGTGTTGATTTCGGAGTTTGTGGTGTCGCAGCCGTTCCCGACGAACATGGCGGAACGCATGGCTGCGACTCTGCGCGTGTTGCACCGCCTCCCGGCGTTCCCGAAGATCATGAGCTACCTGGAAGTGATGGATGGAGCGGTTCAGCGCTTCCTTGCGTCCGGGCTCCTAATGCAAGAGCAAATGGCGGCGTTCCGCGACGGGTATGAGCGTCTGAAAGCGTCGTATCCGCACGACGAAGCAGACCAAGTGTCGTGTCACAACGATCTGAAACCGGACAATGTGATCTTCGATGGCCAACAGATCTGGTTGGTGGATTGGGAGGCGGCGTTTCTCAACGACCGCTATACCGAACTGGCGGTGGTCTCGAACTTCTACCTTGAGGAGGGAAAGGCAGAGGCTTACCTGCAGACCTACTTCGGAGAGACTCCCGGTCAGCGGAGACTGCTGAAGTTCTACCTGATGCGGCAGTGGATGCACTGCATCTACGCTGCGTTCTTTCTAACGTCGTCGGTGCGGCTAGGGGCGACGCTGGATGTCGCCATGGAACTGCCCGAGTTCCGGGAGTACCATCGGCGGCTTGTAGCCTTCGAGGTTCACCTGCTCGACGGGCAGCACCAGGCGGAGTATGGGCTACTCCACCTTCGGAAGGTGATCAGAGAGATGCGAACGGAGCGCTTTGCGGACGCAGTGACGGCAATGATTGCTATTAGCTAGTCCTTGCGGAGGTCGAATACGTTCGTAACTTCCGCGTTGAACAGTCGCTGGGCAGCCTGCACGGTTGGATGCTCCATCGCTTTCGCCTGGGCGGAACCGGTGCGGGGCTTCTTGGGCGTTGCCGCCTTGGCTTTGCTTTCCGGCGTGGCGGGTTGAAAGACGATACGCACACCGCCCAGGCCTTTTTGGCGCAGGGCCGTTTTGATGATTGCTTCGACATCCGGACGGAAGATCGTGGCCATCAGCGGCTTGGAGAGGGTTGTCGCGATCAGGACTTCGCCGTCGGCGATAGTCCAGGTCGTTTCTTCCAGTTGCTCTGCCGCGGAGTTGTGCTTCCTGGTTTCAAAGAGCGCTTCAACGGCTCCAGCCTGTAGCTGCGCTGCGTCTCCCGCCGCACCTGTCGCTGCCGGTGCAGAGGCCGGCTGAGTGGCCTCTGGATCAGCTTCCGGCAGTGCCATCGTCTCCCAGGACGGGTCATAGGCTTCGTCGGCGTGGGCTGCCGGCGGGTCTGCGAGAGCGACGGCACTTGGTTGGATGCGAATGTTCAGGCCGGTAGTGGGTTCGGCTGGTGTAGCTACTGCGGGTGCGGTAAAGGGTGACAGGTTCGCAGGCTTGACGACAACCGGTTCCGGGGGCGTGGTGACTCCCGGCGAAGAGAAGGGAGGTAGATTTGCTGGCTCGTGGGCGACCGGATCGGGTGCAAGGGCGAGTGCGCCATCGGTGCGTCCGGTTGCGGGTGTCACGCTGCCTACGGGTCGCGCTTCGCGAGAGGCCCACACATCCGCTTCGCGCATGTATGGGGCACCCGCGCCAGCTTCTACGGAGGGGCTGGCAGGTGTTGGGACCGGCTGTGACTCGCCGCGCGGGGATGGCGTCGCGGGAGCGAAGGGGTTGATGGTGGCGCTCGCCGTCGGGGCGACCGTTGCGCTCGCTGAAGGGATGGTCGTCGCGCTCGAAGACGAAGCGGTCGAGGGTGCCTTAAGCTCTTCTTTCGCGGGGAGGCCGGTGACGTTGCCGCCTGCTTCGTAACGCGACGGTGGTGCTGCGGGACGCGCGGGGGCCGTGCTGGGCGCAGCGGCCGGGCGTGGGGGCGGGATGGTTCGAGGCGTCGGGTTGCTGCTGGGCTTTGGCAGTTGCGAGAGAAACTCTTCAACCGGAATGAGGCGCTGCAGGTGCACGAGCTTGATGAGGCCAAGCTCCAGATGCAGCCGCTGCTCCTGGCGGAAGCCAAGGTCGTCGAAGGTGCGCAGCATCACGCTTAGGAAGCGCGTCAGCTCCTCTTCGGTGAAGAGCATCGCGGTGCGGACGGCGCGACGGCGTTCGTCGGGGCTGATCTGCAGCAGATCGCTGGTGTTTTGCTCTTCTGTCAGCGAGGCGATCTTCGCGACGATGGTATTGCGCAGGTAGCGGACAAACTGCCGCGCGATCTGCGAGGAGGAGTTACCTGCGTCCAACAGGCGACCCGCAGTGGTGAGAACAGCGGCGGAGTCGTTGCGCGCAACCGACTCAAGGATCTCCTCAAAAACGGTATTGGGCACGGTGCCCATCAGCTCGCGGATCTCACCCGCGCTGAGCTCGGCCTTGCCATCAAGCAGCGGGGCGGAGGCGATTGCCTGATCCATGATGGACAGCGCGTCACGCATGCTGCCGTCACCGGCTTCGGCCAGAAGTGCAAGCGCGGCTTCATCGGCCAGAACGCCTTCGTGGGCGGCGATGCCGCGAAGCTCATTCAGGATGTCGTCGAGCTTAACCGCGTGAAAGCTGAAATGCTGGCAGCGCGAGCGAATGGTTTGTGGGATGTTCTCCGGCTCGGTCGTTGCCATCATGAAGACGATGTGATCTGGTGGTTCTTCCAGAGTCTTCAGCAGGGCGTTGAAGGCGGCATCGGTGATCTGGTGCGCCTCGTCGAGGATGTAGATCTTGAAGCGATCGCGTGAGGGGCGGTAGCGAGCGGCGTCACGCAGCTCGCGTATCTCGTCAATGCCGCGATTGGTAGCGGCGTCGATCTCAATGACGTCGACAGCGTTGCCCGCGCGGATCTCGGTGCAGGCGTCGCAGACCAGGCAGGGTTCCGGTGTGGGACGTTCTTTGCTGCCGATGGTGTTCTGGCAATTCAGCGCGCAGGCGAGGATGCGCGCGATGGTCGTCTTGCCGATGCCACGGTGGCCGCTGAAGATGTAGCCGTGCGCGATGCGGTCCTGCTCGAGCGCATTCTGAAGGGTGCGTGTGACGTGGTCCTGGCCGGCGACGTCGGCGAAGCGTTGCGGACGATATTTGCGGGCGAGTACCTGGTATGCCATCGCCATTTAGTTTAGCGGTTGGGGCGGTGGATTAGCCGGACGCCTTCGAGTGGCTAATTTGGTGTGGGTCGCTCGATGTGATCGATCACCAGCACCGGCACCGTTGCCTTCGTCGCTTGCAGCTTGATACCTAGTTGCTCGCGCAGTGCCTGCACGAAAGGTGGCCCCTGCGGCTCCGGGACCACGGCCCCGGGCGGCACCATCTTGCTGGCGGGCTCGGGCGCCCACTTGATCCGAAAGTCATAGCGGCCTTCCAGGCCAGTCTGGTCCACCACGGTTCGATCGAACTCACCCATCAGGGAAAGCAGGCTCGCCATCATCGCCGGCTGCGCATTGCGCGATCCGGCTTCCATCATGTGATCTGTTGTGACATGTGCCGCGACGATATCGCAGACGGGCGGAAATGCGGGACCGGAGCCGCCTCGGAGCGCATCGCCAGCGTTTCCGTAAGCTGGGCAGGGCGGCCCCTGGTCATGTGGTATGAGGTTGGGCCCCGGCTTGCCGGGTCGAATCAACTGCGCGGCAAGAACGGCTTCCTCCTGCTTCTCCAAGTGCGCCTTGAACGCGAATCGATCTGACAGCAAGGATTGCACCATCAGACGCATCTGGTCCTTGGTGGGATTGCCTTCCGCCTTGGCTTGGATCGCAAATTTCTCTTTGCTCACCCACTCGGGCAGCGTTGACAGCATGGCCTTGCGTTGTTCTTCGCTCAGCGTGAGCTTGTAAGCAAACTGGATGAAGACGCTCAGGGGGAACTCTCCCGAGAAGTTGCCGCCGACATTCCCGTAAGAATCATCGGCGCTGAGCGCGAAGTTTGGCGGATGGAAGTTGTCCGGGTCGGCTGGCTTGATTGTTGCCACCTCGAACGACATCGAGCCGCCCGCGGCTTTCTGCCACGCAGGAACCGGCAAAGTGGCTCGACCGTAAGCCGTGGCGAAGGCGGAGAACGAGGTGAGGAGAAGCAATGCGCAAGCGATGTGGCTTCTCATGATGCGTTTTCTCCGGCAGCGCTTATTTGCTCTTCTTTGGCTTCTTGCGCAGTGTCATGGGCAGGCCGAGTTTCTTGCGGCGCTTGATCTCCTCGTCGGAGAACATGGTGCCGCGGCAGCCTTCGGTGCCGCAGTAGCAGGGCTGATCGTCCTCGTCGCTGTCATACAGGTGGTATTCGTAGGTCAACTCTTCCCCGGCGGCAATATTTCGCAGGGCCAGGACGTAGATGTGCCCGTCGTCCTCTTCCGTCTGGCAATTGGGCTCGCAGCAGTGGTTGATGAACATGGGCGTGCCAAAGCCGTCGATGACGGTGTCGCGATCATGCACACCGAACAGATAGGTGATGTCGCGGCTGGCGTAGCGCTCGTCGGCCTCTGCCTTGGTCATGCGCGGACCTTCGTATTCGGCCACGCGCGCGCCTTCGCGGATGGGGTCAAGCGTGTAACAGCCGCAGCCGTGGACCGGCGACGATCGGAGCATGAGTCGAGGGAGCATTGTTGCGCGAGTATACGGCACGTGCCCGCTGCGGGAAAACGCAAAGCTCCGGCGCTCCGACTGCAGGATTCGGCCAGACTCCGGAAGGGCCGCACTTTGAACCTCCGGACAGTTGCCCCTGGTCCGCCCGATGCGTCTAAGCTTGTGAAGTAGCAATGGGTGAGCGTATGAGATCGGCGAAGGCATGGATGGTGACGGCAGGCTTGCTGCTGGCGTTTGCCTGCGGTGACGCCCAGACGTCGAAGCCAGCGAAGAAGTGCAAGTCTGGATCGAAAGATCCGGCATGCACTGCAGATTCGTCGACCCCATCGGGATCCTCGTCCTCAGGCGATACGCAGTCACCGGCTTCGGCGAACCCGTTCCCAATAGAAGATTCGCTCCACGGTGCGAATGCTGATGGCGAGCCGTCCTCCACGCCACAGAAGCCTGCATCGAACCCGAATGGTCTTCCGGCGATGCCGACGGAGCCGGTGCCTGATCCGCCTGCATCCTCGGAACGGCCGATGCATCTGCCACCGAGTGGCTACTCCACTTCGGGTGATTCTTCCTCCAGCAGCAGCGGAGATAGCAGCAGTTCCAGCCGGCCGGCCGATGACGACGCGGACGTTGCACCCACCACTGCGGCACCGAATGCGCCGGTGAAGGCAGCGAAGCTGAAAGATCTGGGAAGCCGAGGCGATTTGAGCGAGGCGCGTGCGAAGTTGGAAAAGACGCGCGTTGCCGACGATCTGAAAATCGCAAAGTTCTACTGGAACGACGGAAACACGCAAGGCGCATACCTGCGTTACAAGGACGCGGTGGACCATGATCCTGGCGATCCTGATGCCCTCTTCGGGCTGGCGGAAGCGGCCAGCAAGCTGAAGAAGAATGACGAAGCCATTCTGAACTATCGCGAGTATCTCAAGGCGGACCCGGACGGCGATCATGACAAGGACGTCCGTCGGGCACTGGCAAAGCTGGGTGCGCCAGTCCAGTAGAACCGTGAGAGTCAGGTGCTCGCATCCCATCGCCGAGTCGGCAGGCGAGAAGTCCGACGGACTCTCTTGGCAACACTAACGCGTTCGCTCTGCGGCAGATCTTCACCTTCAGCAGCGCAAATGGGGCAGTGCTAGTCCGCGTCGCGCACCATCAGTTCTTCGTCATAATCTGGTTCGGATGACGGAGGCGTTTCAGGCTCGTCACTCATTGTTTCTTCGATAAGAAGATAGCGGCGGAGGTATCGCAACGGTTCTGCCGTGCGGGCCATCTCGCTCAGGTGATATTTCCAGACATCCTTACGGCTTGACCGGCGCATGTGCGACTTACGCTCGACCGTGCGCGATTCGCCGTCGGCGCGGGCGGTCTGGAAAGTCTGATGAGGAACCACGAAGGTGACGCGGTCACCGCTACGAAAGAACGCCTGCGCAAAGGCGTGCGAAAACACCAGCATGTGTGCACGTTTCCCACGCGCAAGCCAGCGGACGGCCTCGTCTGCACCGGTCCAGGGCATCCCACTGCTGGTCATGTACCAGCGCCGGAACTCGAAGCCCGAAGCACGCGCCTGACCGATCAGCAATTGCAGCATCTGGGCGCGGTTCATGCGTTCCCGCCTTCTGGCGAGAAAGTAGTGAGCCTGAGTGGTTGCGGATCGTGGTTCGTCAAGCGAAACACCTTTGCCATGAATGTAAACCGTTGCTGCGAAGGAGTCTTCCGCATGAAGCAATCGCCGCCGCGCATCCCGGTACGGTCCCGAGCGCGTCTACCATGGTGTGGCGATGCGATGGACTTTCCCGATGGCTGCCGTTCTGCTGGCGCTGGCATGCAGCAACGCCAGTCCGCAGAATACTTATCCGCTGAACAACGACCCGCAGGTCCGTGACGGCTTTCAACACTTCTACAACCTGGACTACGACGGCGCAATGCAGCGCTTCCAGGCGGTACAGCGCGAGCATCCGCAGGATCCCATGGCTGCCGGCTACGTGCTGATGGATACCATCTTTCGTGAACTCTACCGACAGGATTTGCTGGACACGACGTACTACGCGCATGAGCACTTCCTCAGCTCCGGCCATAAATCTGACATTCCTGAAGCCACCCACAAGCAGGTCGATTCGTTGACTGACAGTGCCATTGCTCTTGCGGACGCCCGTATCAAGGTGAATCCGCAGGATAAGGATGCCTTGTTCGCCCGTGGCTACGTTCGCGGCATGCATGCCGCGTGGATGACACTCGCGGATCACAGCTTCACAGGTGCCGCGCGGCAGGGACTTGCGGCTCGAAATGACAGTGAGCAGGTCCTCAAGCTCGATCCGAACTACGCCGACGCGAAGATGGCCGTTGGCATTCAGCAAATCGCCGTGGCAAGCCTGCCGCGCTTTGTGCGCATGCTGGTGGGTATTGCGGGTATCGGCGGTAACAAAGAAGGCGGCCTGAAGCTGCTGCGTGAATCCGCCGCAAACGGCACGGCCACCAAGGTGGAGTCGCAAACGGCGCTATCCCTCTTTCTGCGTCACGACCAGCGCTACAACGAAGCCTATGCGGTCGCGCAGGGCCTGGCGAAGCAGTATCCGCACGACTTCCTCTTCCGTTTAGAAGAGGCCAACCTGATGAAGGATGCGGGGCATGGTCCGGACGCGATCAACATCTACAAGACTGTCCTGTTCGACGCGGCGAAGCCGGGTTTTTTCATCGACCCTCGCTTGCAGCTTGCCTATTTCGGCCTGGCTGAGACTCAGCGGGGACAGAACGACGTGTCCGATGCTGCCGAGAGCTACCTGAAGGCAGCGCAGCAACCCAACTGCAGCGACTGGATGCGTAAGCGGGCCGAACTGAATGCCGGCATGATGCTGGACAGGCTTCATCGTCGCGACGAAGCGATGAAGCATTACCAACTCGCAGCCGCGGCAGGTGGTGATCAGACGCAGGCGGACGCAGCCCGGAAACTGATGAAGTCGCCTTATACGGGAACCTAGCCCGTGAACGTTGCGTATCTGTCTCTGTGAACGCCGTGCATGTGCAAGAATGCTGTGCATCGGCAGGAGGAGATTTCGTCATGAATGGACCGCTGCTTCGTCCCCGGTATGGCCGCAAGATTGCGGGCGTTTGCGCCGCCTTTGCACGTGCCTATGGGTGGGATCTAAACCTTACCCGGCTCGTACTGGTGTTGCTGGTATTCTTTGGCGGCGGCGGTGTCCTGGCCTACATCGTCTGCTGGCTCGTCATTCCGGAGGAGCCGCTGGTGCTGCCCTATTCCGGCACCTATCCGCCCCCGGTCGCTGGTTCGCCATACCCTCCCACCGGCTATCCGCCGGCAGACTATCCGTCAACAAATCCGCCTTCCAAACCCCCGGTGGTTTAGTCCTAGCGCACACGGTCGGATACTCTGGATGGGATGAATCAGGGACGTCCTTTCGTGTATGACGGCGCGCGGCTTCTGTGCGACGGCAGTGATGTGGCGGAGCTTGCCGAGCAGTTTGGCACGCCGCTGTACGTATATTCCGCAAACCAGATCGCCGAGCGGGCCGAGCTCTTTCAGACGGCCTTTGCTGGTGTGCCGCATACCGTTTGTTACGCGGTCAAGGCAAATTCATCGCTTGCCATTTTGAAGATGCTGGCAGCGCAGGGCTGCGGCTTTGACATTGTCAGTGGCGGAGAATTGGCGCGAGTGCTCGCTGCAGGTGGACCGACGGTTGCGAGTCGCGTCGTCTTTTCCGGCGTCGGCAAGACGCCCTCAGAGATGGACGCTGCTCTGGACGCCGACATACTGCAGTTCAACGTGGAAAGCGAGCCAGAGCTTGCGTTACTGGCAGCGCGGGCGGCCGTGAAGGGCAAGCGCGCACGGATCGCCTTGCGTGTGAATCCCGATGTGAGTGCGGAGACGCACCCCTACATCTCCACGGGGCTGAGCGCACACAAGTTTGGCATCGGCATTAAGCTGGCGCGGGCCGTATACGCTCGTGCGGCTGCGATGCCGTCCATTGAGACGACGGGCGTCAGTGTTCACATCGGTTCGCAGATCCGCCAGGTCGAACCGTTCGCCGAAGCACTTGCGAAGACGCTTTCCCTGGTGTCAGAGCTGCGCAGTGACGGCCACAATATCCGCTACGTAGACGCTGGCGGCGGTCTTGGCATTGAGTACGCGGACAAATCCTTCGACGCAGCGGAGCAGGTGACACAGTATGCCGCAGCGCTGCAGTCCGCGATGGGATCGATGGACCTCCATCTGCTGCTGGAGCCGGGGCGCTTCCTGGTTGGGCAGGCCGGCGCATTGATCACGCGCGTTCTGTACCGCAAGCAGAATGGCGATAAGAAGTTCGTCATCGTCGACGCGGGTATGAACGACCTGATCCGGCCAGCGCTGTACCAGGCCCACCACGAGATCGTTCCTGTCCTGATCCGAAAGGACTCTGCGGATGAGGAAGCGGACATCGTTGGGCCGGTCTGCGAGAGCGGCGACTTCTTTGCGCGTGCCCGCACGCTCCCCGTATCGCAGGATGGAGATCTGCTTGCAATCCTCGACGCTGGCGCCTATGGGTTGTCGCTGAGTTCCAACTACAACACGCGTCTTCGGCCGGCAGAAGTGCTAGTCGAGTCGACCGGGCCAAGACTGGTGCGCCGCCGTGAGACCTACGAAGAGCTGTTCGCGCCGGAAATGCCGTAATTCAGCAGACTGCGACTGTTTCGACTTCGAAGCATCGAATGGCTATGACAACACCAATCGGCAGCGGCGTTCGCGTTGGGCACGTTCACCTGAAGGTTGCGGATCTCGACCGCGCCATCGCGTTTTACAGCGGCGTGCTGGGCTTTGAGGTAACGCAGAAGCTCGGGAACTCTGCGGCGTTCCTGTCGGCTGGTGGTTATCACCACCACATCGGTCTGAACACATGGGAGAGTCAAGGCGGACGGCCGCCAGCGCCAGGCACCACCGGACTGTATCACCTTGCGATTCTTTACACCTCGCGGGCCGAACTTGGCGATGCGCTGAAGCGGCTGCTTGCCGCGAACGTGCCACTGCAGGGCGCATCTGACCACGGCGTGAGCGAGGCCATCTATCTCGCCGACCCGGACGGAAATGGCGTCGAGCTCTATTGGGACCGTCCACGCGACGAGTGGCCGGTGGATGCCGCAGGGAATCTGCAGATGGTGACCGGGCCCCTCAATCTCAGATCTGTGCTCAAAGCGGCAGAGTAACCGACAGCCCAGCTCTCGCTTCTCAGATGGGATTCAAGCGCCGTCAGGGATCGGGAGAGCCCGTGTCTCAGGAGCGAGACATAGAGCGTCCTTTCCCGTGGCGGGTCGAAAGGGGAGGCTCTGGCTTGCTATACTTCGTTGGTTGCGGGCAGTGTTTGCTGCCAGCTTAGAACCAGAGAAAGTGCGGGGTTTCAGTCGATGTCAGGCCACTCAAAATGGGCAACCATCAAGCATAAGAAGGGCGCTGCGGATGCAAAGCGCGGCAAGGTGTTCACGCGCCTGATCAAAGAAATCACCGTTGCAGCAAAGCAGGGTGGCGGCGATCCGGACGGCAATCCGCGCCTACGCACGGCCATTCTGGCTGCGAAGGCTGAGAACATGCCGGCCGACAACATCAAGCGCGCCATCCAGCGTGGTACGGGCGAACTGGAAGGCCTCAGCTACGAAGAGATCACCTACGAGGGCTACGGCCCCGGCGGCGTTGCGGTCATCATCGAAGTTCTGACGGACAACCGGAATCGCGCGGTGAGCGAGATTCGCCATGCCTTCAGCAAGAACGGCGGCAATCTGGGCGAGTCCGGGTCGGTCGGTTACATCTTTACCAAGAAGGGCGTTATCGTCGTTCCGAAGGACGGCGTTGACGAGGACAAACTGACCGAGGTCGTCCTCGAAGCTGGCGGAGACGACCTGACGCTGGAAGGCGATAACTGGGAGATCTTCACGACGCCCAAGGACTTTGAAGCTGTGCGTGATGCCGTCGCCAAGGCAGGCTTCAAGCCGGAGCACGCTGAGATCACGATGGTGCCCTCGACCTATCAGAAGCTCGAGGGCTCGCAGGCGAACGCGATGATGCGTCTGCTGGAAGTGCTGGAAGATCTGGACGATACGCAGAATCTTTACAGTAACTTCGACATGGATGAGTCCCAGGTCCCAGCCTAAGCGCAGGGAAAAGCGTAGTCAGGAAACAGCAGGCCGCCGGGCTTCGGCGGCTTTGCTATGCAGGAAGTGCGAGGGTGGATGCGGAAGCTGGTTGGGGTAGTGTTTGCGGCGTTAGCGCTGGTTGCCGGTCGTCAAGGGAACGCGCAGATGAGTCCGCAGGAGGCGCCCGTGCAGGCAGCCGCGAAGGGTACACCGTGGGAGTACGGCGTGATCGTGCAGGGTGGCAAAGGCATCACAGACAATCGCGATGATTTCAAGTTTTTCATGGCGGGTGCGCATCTCGGCAAAGTTTTAACTCCGGTCTATGGAAAGGGCATCCTCCGCGGCAACATCGAATACGCCGGCGAGATCTTTCCCTACTGGCAATCGAACACGCCGAAGTTTCAGCGCTACAGCTGCACCGCGACGCCAAACCCGATTGTCCTTGACTGTGTGGGGCCGTATACCGTTGGCGGTACTTATCACGGTGTCTCCGTGACGCCCATCATCCTTCGTTGGAATTTCACGCATGGCAAGCGCATCATGCCGTGGGTGCAGGCGGCAGGCGGCGTGATCTGGACGAACCATAAATATCCGGCGTATGGGAATGGACAGGTCAACATTGTCAACGACGGCCCGGGATCGGGCGCAAGCGTGTGGAATTTCACACCGCAGGGCGGTATTGGCATGCACTACTTCGTAAAGCCGAAACAGTCCTTGGACCTGAGCGCGAACGGCGTCCATATCTCCTCCGCCAGTCTTGGCGATCGCAACCCCGGCGTGAATGCCAGTGTTCAGTTCTCGCTTGGCTATACCTGGTGGAAGTAGCGCACTCAAGATTGTGATGTTGTTGTGATGGCAGAGCCTATTGTCGAATGTGTCCCGAACTTTTCTGAGGGACGGGATAAGCGTGTGGTTCGCGAGATCGTGCGGGCCATGCAGGTATACGGCGTCAGTTTGCTGGACTGGTCGATGGACGCCGCGCACAACCGGAGCGTGGTGACGATTGCAGGTGCGCCGGATGCCGTTGCCGAGGCAGCCATTCGCGCGGTTGGCCGCGCCGCTCAGTTAATCGACCTTACAGGGCAGCACGGTGTGCACCCCCGTATCGGCGCTGCGGACGTTGTACCTTTCGTGCCAGTGGCGAATTACACCCTGGGGCAGGCCGCGGCTCTGGCTCATCATGCAGGGCTGGAGATCTGGCGGCGATTTGGCGTGCCTGTCTATTTCTACGAGGCAGCTGCTCGCCGGCCCGATCGGGTGCGTCTTGAGGACGTTCGCCGCGGGCAATTCGAGGGTTTGCAGCGCGATCTGCGAGCAGACTCGTCGAGGCACCCCGACCTGGGATCGGGTGAGCTGCATTCCACCGCGGGTGCGAGCGCGGTCGGTGCTCGACAGTTCCTGATCGCCTACAACATCTATCTCGCAAAGGGGGATCTGCACGCGGCACGAGCCATCGCGAAAGATTTACGCGCCTCCAACGGAGGGATGTTCGGTGTGAAGGCCATGGGGGTGTTGGTCGATGGACGTGCGCAGGTCAGCATGAACATCACCGACTTTCGCGTCACACCTGTTTCGCAGGTCCATGCGGCTGTGTGCCGCCTAACTCGTACCCATGCTGCCGAAGCGGGCGACGGTGAGCTGATCGGGCTTGTGCCGGAGGCCGCTTGCGTATCGGAGGTCGGTGGAGAACTACCACTTTGGTTGCAGCAGGTGCCGGATTTCAGCCCAAAAGACAAGATTCTTGAACATCGCCTCGATTTGCCCATGGATTGGCCTGACGATTCTGTCACGCCGGACGTCTAAAATCTGAGCAGTAAGTTCTGGAGGTATTTCGGTGATGAAGATTGCAGCACGTGCAGTTCTGATGGGTGTAGCGGGCTTGCTGGCGGTAAGTGGTGCCCGTGCGTCGCAGTTGAGCAGTGACGCCAAGGCGGCGGTTCCCAAGGACGTGCAGCAGTTGATCGTAGTCGACTACCGCGCTATGCAGAGCTCTCCTGCGGCCATGAATCTGAAGGCGCGCATCATGCCACCGGAACTCACCAGGCTTGAAACTGCGCTTAAGACAAGCGGACTGAAGGTCGATCGCGACGCCGATACCCTCGCGTTTGCTGCCTTCCGCACCAACCAGCAGGTGCATACAATCGGCATCGCGCAGGGACAGTTCAACACGGCCGCGATCAACGCGAACTTTGCGAAGCAGAAGACCAAGCCAATCGCGATGCGGAATTACAGCATTTACCCGATGGGCGCCGCGGGTATGAGCGTCGTATTTCTGAACCAGACGACGATGATCTTCGGGGATGCCGCGGCAGTCAAGGCCGGTTTGGACTCGCGCGATGGCATCATTGAGAACATGCTGCAGAACGGCGACATGATGAATGAGATGAACGTCGTTGACTCCCGCGCTATCTGGAGCCTTCTGGACCAGAAGGGAACGCAGACTATGATGCGTTCCGTGCTGGGCGAGGCTGCTTCGTTAACCGACTACGACAGCGTCAAGAACCGGATGAAGAGCTCCCGCTACACGCTTGATTTCGCGAACGGCATTCACTTCGATATGGCCGTCGTCATGAGCGATACGATGACCGCCGCAACGGCAGCGACCCTGATGAAGGGAATGGTCCTGATGAAGAAGACAGAGGGCTCGACCATGGAAAAGACTGCCATGAACCAGACCCAGGTTGATTCCAGCGCGGGCACGTTACAGGTGTCTTACGCCTCCAGCGAGAACCAGTTCTCCGACCTGCTGAGCTCGCCGCTCTTCCAGCAGGTGGTTCGCTAAGTCAGAGGGAAACGTACGAAGGGGCCGAGTGCGCAACGCATCCGGCCCTTCTACTTTCTGCGGCATCGCTTTAATTTTTGAGACGATAGAGCGTCGGCAGAATGACCTACGCTCGCGGACCCGTGCAGGCAGCCATGATGCGTGCAACCGTGCGTTCGCGTACTTCGTCGGTCAGGTCATATACCTGGTGATCGCGATAAACGCGGATGGTCTTCCTTGTGGTGTCGACCAGGATCTCGCAGTGGTGGCACTCACACAGGTGCGACTGGATCTCCTCAAGTAGCTGAGGCTCAAAGTCGCCGTCGAAATAATCGGTCATCTGTGCAAGAAACTCGGTGCAGGTCACGGCTTGATACTCCCGTCCTTACGCTTCATGTAGCGGCTCAACCTCTCGCGAAGCTGGAGCCGTGCACGAAGCAATCTCGACTTGACCGCTGGCACACTTAAACCGAGCGCCGTGGCAGTCTCTTCGGTCGACAGGTTTTCGATGTCCCGAAGTGTGAAAACGGTGCGAAATCCTGGCGACAAGCCTGCAATTGTCTTCTGCAGGATCTCTCCCAGCTCGGAAGTACCGTACTGCTGTTCGGGGTCGGGTGTCCAATCGGCAAAATCGCGGGGGATGGAACCCTCCTCGGTCTGCACGTCCTGGTCCATCGAGACGGTGCGGCTTGTCTTGCGCTTGCGCAGCCGCATCAGGCTCTCATTAACCGCAATCCGGGTCAGCCAGGTGGAAAATTTGCTATTGCCTTGAAACTGGTCCAGCTTGCCGTACGCCTTCATGAAGACGTCCTGTGTAATGTCCTCAGCGTCTTCGCGGTTCTGGGTGATGTGTTGCGCAACGCGGAAGATCTGACGATCATACTGCCGCACAAGTTTTTCGAACGCGGCCGTATCGCCGTGGCGCGCGGCATCCACCAACGCAACGTCGGGGTGGATCTCTTCTACTGCTACTCCGGGCTGTTCGACGACGGGTGGCATCTGCTAGTTGAGTGTACTTCTGCCCGTGAGGGAGAGCAACGTCCGTAGCCGTTTTCGGACGCGAAGTTGTAGGAACGATTGCCCGGTTGGTACGTCTCGTAATCAAGTGTGGTTCGCGGAAATCTGCCCGGAGAGGTGCGAAGGGCGTTTCTGCATCCTAGAGTGAAGACGTGAAGCACATCCTCTCCACCGTATCTGTTCTGGCTGTCTCGGCGGCACTGCTGCCGCTGGCGACTCTGGCTGCTCCTCAGAAACACGCAGCGGCAAAGAAGCCGGCAGCACATGCGGCGACAGCACACGGCAAAGCTGCACCTGCCGGAAAAGGCTCAGCGGGGTCGCGTGGTGGAGCAAGTGCGGGTCGTCACGCCGCCGCTTCCTCGCGATCTACGCCCGTTCGAGGCAAGGGAAGCCGGGAGTCGGCACCGGCGGTTCGAGGTGGACCGCACGCGCGCACGACACAGATCGAATCCGTCGCAACGCCACAGAGTCGCAGCCTCAGCTCGGCATTCACTGCCTCTTCCACGCTCAGGCCCATGGCACAACAGCTCGCATCCTCACGCTCGGCTGCTGCCTTCGCGGGCGTTGAGAATTACGCCGGTGCTCATCCAGGAGAAGGCGCTGCCGCCGCCTACCTTTCCATGGGGCATGCTTACGCAGCAGATCGCCGCTATGGCGATGCGGTGACGGCCTATCGCTCTGCAGCAAGCCAGGGTACAGCGCTGCGCGATTACGCTGAGTACCTGGGTGCCCAGGCCGCGCTCAACAACCACGACAGTTCCACTGCGGCGAGCCTGCTGAATAATTTCGCGCAGAAGTATCCCGGCAGCATTTTTGTTCCGAGCGCACCCGTCACGCTGGCGAATGCCTATCTGACCGCGAATGATGCCACCGGAGCGCTCCGTTCGCTTGCGACCCTCATGGGCCAGCCTAAGTCCCAGAGCGCGGACTACCTCTACGCCGAGGCGCGTGCGCACCAGATGGCCGGTGATACCAGCGCAGCTGCATCCATTTACCGGCAGATATTTGTTCGCCTGCCGTTCTCACCTGAGGCGGCACAGTCGCGCACTGCGCTGCAGGCTATGAACGCCGGACCGACGGCGGGCGAGCGCAAGCTGCACGCTGACGCGCTCTTCAACGCGAAGCGTTATGGGGATGCCGGTGCGGAGTACGACTCCATTCAGAAGAGTGACAACACGCTGTCGCAGGCAGACCGCGATGCGCTGGCGATCTATGCCGCGGTGTGCGATCTGCGCCTGAAGCATCTTTCACGCCACGACGCGGAACGCCTGCCGGACACTGGCGACGACAGCGCCGCGCTGAAGCTCTACATCCTTGCCGAGATCTCGCGAACAGAAGGGGATCAGGCTGGTCACTCTGCGATCCTTGCGCAGATGGAGCAGCGCTTCCCGCACAGCCGATGGCTTGAGGAAGCTCTTTACTCGGGCGGCAACATGTACCTGATCAAGCGCGATGCGTCGCAGGCGATCGCGCACTACTCGAAGCTCTTCGAGCTCTTCCCGAACAGTACCTATGCACCGTCAGCTCACTGGCGCGCAGCGTGGTTGAACTATCGCTTGCGGAACTACGGCGAAGCCGCGCGATTGATGGAAGACCAGGTCGTCAAATATCCGCTGAGTCAGGAGGCGCCGAACGCGCTGTACTGGCGGGGACGGCTGTACGAAGACCCTGAGCACAATGCAGCGCAGGCAGCGAACTTCTACACTGCACTCTCGAACACCTATCGCAATTACTACTATGCGAATCTTGCGAGGCAGCGGCTGAGCGCGATGGGCCCCCAGAGCAAGGTAGATCCAGCACCGGCCCTGTCGAGTGTGCGCACCCCCCCCGCCCCGACGCTGGTGGCCGCACTACCGGAGAATGATCCGCACCTTATCAAGGCACGCCTCCTGGCAAATGCCGCACTTAATGAATTCATCGCGCCGGAAATCCAGGCGAGTGGCACGGCTTCCCAGTGGGGATCGCTCGCAGAAGCCGAGATCTGGACCAGCTTCGGAGAGAACGTCCGTGCACTTCAGGCCATCAAGCGCAGCGGCAGCGGCCTCTACACACTGCCCGTGAGCGAGGTACCCAGCCAGTACTGGCAACTGCTGTTCCCTCGGCCGTACTGGAGTGACCTAACGGCAAGCGCAGAGGCACAGGGCCTTGATCCGTACCTGGTTGCGTCTCTGATCCGCCAGGAGAGTGAGTTCAACCCGGGCGCCATCTCTCGTGCAAACGCCATGGGCCTTATGCAGCTGCTACCTGCCGTCGGCAAGCAGGAGGCAAAGCGTATCGGCATCAAGAAGTTCGCGCCGGCCCAGCTATTGAATCCATCTATCAATCTTCGCTTGGGTACGGCAAACCTGCGACAGGTGCTGGACCGTTTCAACGGTACGCCCGAGTACGCGTTGGCTGCCTACAACGCGGGTGACGTGCCCATCCGGAACTGGATGGCAGAAAACAACTACAAGGATCTGCCAGAGTTCGTGGAATCAATTCCATACACGGAGACACGCGAATACGTGCAAAGTATCCTGCGCAACCGTGAGATGTACCGGCAGCTCTACAACGGCGCTGAAAGGTTGGCCGCCTCAAACGCCGCACCAGAGCAGCGGTAAACGCGATCTGAACCGTGTTATCGCAGTAGGGCAGTCTCATTCCCCGATGAGGTGCAGGACGACCTCACGTCTGTGGGCTCGATCGCGATGTTCGAACAAGTAGACGCCCTGCCAAGTGCCTAAAGCCAGGTTGCCGTTCACGACCGGGATCGATAGCTGCACTTGCGTCAAGGCCGTTTTCAGATGGGCAGGCATGTCGTCGGAGCCTTCGGAATCGTGCTCATAAGGGCCGCCTTCGGGCGCAATCCGACTAAAATATGCCTTCAGGTCGCGACGCACAGTTGGGTCAGCGTTCTCCTGGATGAGCAGCGAAGCAGATGTATGCCGGCAGAAGACGGTAATCAGACCCGTATGGATGTTCTGTAGTCGCAGCCATTCTCCAATAGCCGCCGTGAACTCATAGAGCGCTTGACCGCGCGTCGAAATGCTAAGGATGTGTACGGCTTGCTTCAAATTTCCTCCTTAGATCGACGGATACGGGAGTACCGGATCTTCTTACTTCGTGACGCGGTCCCGGCCGCCGAAGCCGTGCAAGGAAAGTCCGGAATGCGTCGCTATGTTTCGGTCCAGCGTCAGGTTCATACCTACGCCTGCGTTCCCACTTCCTGACGTGGCGTCCCAGTCGACGGTGTAATCGCTTAAGCAACGGTTCTGCCTCAGCACGACGGAGACGGATGCGTTGTAGTCCACATTCTTGAGGGCAATACAAGGAACCCCCGCAGCTTGCTTGAAATCGCCTTTGAAGGAGTTGCTCTCCACGGTCACCGGCATTCCACCCAGTAGGGTACCAAGGTTGATCGCCGGGCCGGTCGCGACTCTTGTGACGAAATGATTGTTCTTGATGGTCGGACCGGACCAGAAGCCATTCGGCGTGATGGACGCGTTTAAAAACTGAGAGCCTGTGACCTGGATGCCTTGAGCCGCGTTACCACCTACACCGAAACAAGGAACTTTGAAGCAGTTGAAAACGCCGTTCACGACGGATGTACCGCTGTTCATCGGGGCAGCCTGAGAGTCATTGAAGATCATGACGCCATTCTTGCCAGTCGATGATGTGTGATGTGCACCCACGAAGACGTTATTGTTTGAATAGAAGAACGTAGCGAAACCCGCATTCGTGGCTTCAACTGAGCTATCGTTTTCGCTCCGGTAATCGATGCACCCCTCGCAATCAAACCCAACATCCCCGGCGTTCTGGGATTGATTGTTTCGCGAGAGAATGTCATGCGCGACCGAGCCCCACACACAGGCCCCAATTACAGAATCACACTGCAGATTTTCGACGGTGTACCAGCCACCATGCGCCGCAACCTGGGCGCGGGTTCGCGGACCACCTTTGTTAAGGTTTGCATCCGCGTTGAACCACTCCACGCCATGAGCGAAGAGCTTCACCTTGCCATCATGCACGTGCACATGGGTCGCGTCGCCCCTGATCACGACGACATAGAGGGTGCCCCCCCGGCTACTTGCCGTTGCGTCAAAATTCCAGACCTCCGCATCGTCCGCACCGGCGAGATCGGTCACGCCGATGTTCGTCACTGTGAGATCGTGAATCCGCAGATGCTTCGCATGGCGATCTATGGACGTTGCAACCACTGCTGCAGCACCGCCGGCGCCGTTTGCTTTGCAGTTGCCGACGTCGATGTTGTCACCGTCCGCACGAATGAGCGAGGCGTTGGGGGATGTGGAGGATAACGTCACCCCCACGCCACATGAGATCCGGTTTCGTCCGCTCGCAACGACGTGAGCGTTGGCTTCGAAAACCGCGGAAGCGTTAAAAAGCAGATCGTCATCTGCGGGCAGCTTGGCATCCGCCGCGAATCTTCCTGCCGTGTCCTGAATCAACAACAGTGGCGCCGAACTGCCAGCATGAGCCGCTAACGCTGCAGCGAGTTGACCATCGAGCGAGTGGCCGGCATATCGTTGAAAGTGAACTACCGTCTTCTGCACCGTAGGTTGCGACTGAGCGGATAGAGCAAACAGCGTCAGAAGCGAGATGAGAAGGAGCTTGTGGGGAGATATCCCAACTCTTGTGTTCATTCTGCCTCGGTAGCTTGCGTGATGGAAGGGCACCACACGTTGTGGCGCATGGAGAACGCTGCCGATGCCAGGCGATGCTCGAAGAATCTGGTGCCCGGAGCCGGACTCGAACCGGCACGACCGTTAAGGTCTGCGGATTTTAAGTCAGAAAAGGACTAATGCAGTGTATCGCAGGCGATAGAACAAGTCCCTTTATTAGCGCATTTTACGTAGTCTCTTGCGTCTGACTGCAATCCTCTGCAAGGTGCAAATTCGCGGACGAACTGGCACATAAACTGACACACGATTCAGCCTCAGATTCTCCTCCTGTGCGCATACTCTTCCGCAGTGAGCGGCCTTGCAAATCGACGCGCAGCGTTGGAAAATGCTCGTACGCTGTCACGGCGTGGAGGAGTCACTCGATGGACATTACTAGCGGAGAATTTCTTCAAATCCTTGAGGCCGACACCGAGGGGCCACATCCGCCCGTGCACACTTGCATGACTTGGAAGCAGAATGAGGACATGCTCGCTTGGGTCGCCGATTTTACTGGCGAGCCCTACAAAGGACGGCGCTACAACCCCTCTGCCGATGCGCCAAGTAACCTCTCAGGAACATTGATAGAAAAGTCTAACCAATTAAACGAGCGGCCAGAGGTTCAAGGAAAGACCGCGGCAGCTCGGCAGCGGTTGTCTAAGAAGAGCGGCCTAAGTCGCTCTCAGAAGTTGGCTGCTGACGCTCTGAACCGGCGAGCTAGTTTAGAGCGATTCGATGAACCAGATAATGACGGTGTGATCAATTTGTTCTAAGCCGCTTGATCTAGCCGCACAACTTCTGTTAAGGTCTTCTTACTTCGAGGGCTACTGACCAGCCTCGATAGGCGTGATTGCGGACACGAACCCGCCGAGACAGTGAACATTGCTGTCCAGGTCCCAAACAACATAACTCATGTTTGTTTGGGGATTCCTATGGGTAAAATTAGTGTTCTTCCCGTGCTCGTGCCCGGGACCGCCGCCACTCTCAACCAGTCCCAACAATTTGTTCCGCTCTTTCTTTCTCGGCGTGATGCCGCGAAGGCACTTGCTATCAGTCCTCGGTCACTCGACTATCTGATCGCAGACGGGCGTCTCAGCACGCGCCGCATTGGCGGACGCGTGCTTGTTCCCGTTGACGCTCTGTGCGCCTTCGCTAAATGCGATCACCGCTCGCTCATCGTAGCTGCCTAACCAACTGTCCGCACCCGCTAATCAACTTAGCGCACGGGCAGAGATGGGTGCTGCCCAAGTGCGCATTTTCACGAATGAGGAGCTTTCGATGCTACATATGACCACACAAGCCACTGAGCAAACTTTTCACACCTACGCAGATCAGAGCCTAGAGTCGCAGATCAACGCAATGGGTTCTCGATTCGACACGCTTTTTGCTCATTTGGAGCCACCCGCGAGTGAGATGGAGAGGGCCTATCGTGTACAGCTGCTATCAGCTAAGAACGGATACAGAATGTCCCGTTTCCAATTTGGTCAGGTCCTGCACACTTATTGGTTCTGGTGCCTTGACACCCGGAATGATCAGCCAACTGCCGCCCAGAAGACTACCTTTTCGGGACTCTGTGATCTGATCGGCGTTGAACGCCGTACGGCGTACAACATCATGGAAGACTATCGACGCGCTAAGCCTGTGCACCCCGATTTCCTCGCGGTCGCTGCCATGCACAATATTGATCTCGCTGAGCGCCGAAACTCAGAGTTGGTTACCCTGCTCGTGCAGCATCCCGATCTGCCACGTACCGTCGATATTCAAGATCGAGCAACGGCCGTGTTCCAGAAAGCCCGGGAGACTGTCGCAGAGTCCAGGCGGAGCAGGGAGAAGGCAGCGCAGGTCGCTCTTGCAAGAGAGGCCGCGAAAAGCCGCCTAGATAAGCTCACGCGATTCCTTCAAGACCTCTACGCGGGTGAGTCGGTTGCTACGTTTAAAACTGACATGGAAAGCGCAGTCAAAGCTCTAACATTCTATGTGCGCGGAGATAACAGGCTGGCGACGGAGGAAGACTTGAAGAACGAACGTAGAAAGCAGGATCAAGCTAACTCGTAGATTGCCTCGTCAAGGTAGCGTGAGTGTCGAACGGAGGGAAGGGGATGCTACCAACGCATCCCCTTTCGTCATTTATGGACGGCAACTCCTGAGCACCCGTCACCTGTTATCTACGTGCTAGGAGTACGCAGACAGCGCTTGCCATCTCGAATTGTTGGAGCTAAGGTCTGGAGATTGAGTCGTCGAACGACTCAGCCCGGAGGGTTCAATTGCAAGTTTGGAAGTCGCCTAAAAACGGTTGGAAGATATTGCTAATGGTGGGTGCAGCTTACTTCATCCTCGCTCGCATCACCGCTATGATGATGAACCACCCTATAGGCAACGGCGAGATTCAATATCAGGGCGAGGAGAGTCATGGCGACTACAGGACTTGCTTTTACGTCCAGGCTGTCAACCGGTCGCTACTAGCTGCACTTTTCACACATGACGACCCCTCAAGACACAGCTTTACCTTGGACACCAAGTCTCAGTATCAAACCTGCGGTGAAGCGCGTGAGGATGCATACAGGTGACATCTGGAGGTGTCGTCGTGGTGGTGCAGAACGCCTTGCGAAATCTGAGGCATGTCTCAAGGCCGCTCAACGGAAGGCCAATGCCGACGCCCAATTCCTCCAGACGAGCCCGATTCCTCCGGGTCCGGGGATGCCACCCGTAAACCTCAGACAGCCAAGGTTTGAGCCTCCTGTTGCCGCGAAGCATCTCGATGAGGCTGTTTAGCAGATCCTCAGCAAGATGAATGAAGCTGAACTCTACAAGAACCTGGCGGAGTATGTGGTGGGTCTGGAAAAGCAGATCAGGCAGGTAACAGTGAAGAAAGCAGCTTAAAAAGGGTTTAAGCGGAAACAATCCCCGCATCTGTTTTTGCCCAAAAAAATTGAACTAAATCAGCCAACGGGCATTTAGGCCCCATTCACGGGACATACTAATACTTTCGTGTAGGGGTAAAGCTCCTATGCATCGATCTGTACCTCTCGAAGGTCCGCGATGGACCGACTCTGAGGAGAGTGCAAGATCATGGAAACTAACAAAATTGAACAACTCATAAACAGCATCAACATATCCCGGGAGACAGGGTGTTGGGTATGGCAAAAGGGTAAGAGCAGGAACGGATACGGCTTAGTTACAGACAAGGCTGGCACTACCTTTCTAGCCCATCGCTATGCGTACGAAATCTTCAGGGGGCCGATACCTGAGGGTGCATACCTGTTGCACAGTCCGAGCTGTGTTTCAAAGGCATGCATAAACCCCAGCCATCTGCGGTGTGGGGATCAAAAAGAGAACATGGCGGATCGCAGAGCTGCAGGTCGCTATGACAATCAGCCAGCCCGAGGCAAGGCTCTTACCATCGCCGAACGTAAGGCGATTTTCAGAGCGCTTGACGGCGGTCAGACCGCCTACTCAATTGCACAAAGCGGCGTGCTTGGTCGCAGGGTCTCGGAACCCCAGATCTCCTACCTTAAAAAGCATAGAGCAGCCATAGAAGCGAGAGACGCAAAGCGCAAGCGGAAAACGGTCATATCGATCCTTGCACCGCTGCAGCAAGCTCTTGCTGAATCAGTAGATGAGCTATGCAGCCTAGCGAATGCCGCCTAATCCACTGCAACAACCCAACAGGGATGCCAACAAGCATCCCTGTCCCGCCTGCAAGGAACACCGTGAAGAAGACGAAAGACACAGTAGACATTGAGCGCATAGCTCACAAGCGCTTATGGAAGCCCGCGCCATCTCTAAAGCCCGGTTTGACGATGATCGAGCAGGCCTGTAGGAACCATCCTGAGGCTGTCGCTATCCGCGATGCCTGGGCATTCAAACATCCAGTCGTTAAGCTATCCGCCGAGAAGTTCGCGGCTTTGGTGGCGAAGGGAACGGTGACGTTCCATGGCTAACACGCTCGACGGCTTGTACGAGATTTGGCTCAAGGATCAGACCGACATCACACTGACGGCCCTCCTAGAGGCTGTCAGGACCCGAGCGAGGCAATCCTCCAACGACCGCCCCAATGATTCAGAGGACATCGCCCAGAACGTCTCTTTGATCGTGTGGCAGCACCTGCAAGACTTTCGGCAGTACACGTTCGACTCGTTCGAACGATGGCACTCAGTGATCGTGAAGAACGAACGAAAGAAACGATTCGCGGATAAGTTGCACGTCTCTAGCGAATGCATACCCGAGCGGGCAGCAGAAGATCACTCGTATATCGACATCTCCGACTTGCCTGATGACATGAAAGAAGTGGCAGTATCGATGCTTGCGGGCCACTCACTCAAGGAGACCGCGCAGCGCTTTAGTTTAAAGGAAGGCACGTTGCGACAAAGATTGCTCGCATACCGCAAAGCGCTGACGAAATAGCTCACGAGATGGCTGTATATACAGAGGGCAAATCCCCAGCCTTCGACCTTCCACGGCCTGCTCCTGGCCGCACGCTGAACTGAATCATAGCGACGTGAAACAGGACGCACTCCCTCCTAGCGCATCTTCAAGAGCCACCCTTCAGTGGTGGCTCTGTGCGTTGCGATCATTCGTGGCAGCTTGTAAATAAGTCCCGTTTTCGAGGAATTGGGCCATGTGCGGATGAGAAAATAGATATAAGAACTAAGAGTTTAGGAGTTCACCCGAAGAGCAGGCATATACCGGGCGAGCTTTTGCAGTAATGAGTCCACATCCACCAGATTCTCCGCTCCCGATCACGGTAGAGCGTCCGAGCCAGTAGGCATCATCCGCTGGCGAAAATCGAGGTTACCTGCCACCATACCCTTCGCGCCGAACAGACGATTGAAGGCCCTATGTGCGTCTGAGCGCAAGCGTCAGACGCTATGTCGGATTGCCGATGAAGCTGTGAACGATGAACCCTGCACGTTGGCTCACCCCGGACAACGTGAACTGGACTGATACCCCAGTGGCAGTGAAGTCTAATGCCGTAATTGCGCCGTAGGCGATCTAAACCGGCAGGGAATCCCTGTAGTCGAAGCAGAAAGTAGCAACCAGTGACCAATAGCTAAACGTAATAGGACTGCTCTTGTTCTGTTCTGAAGGCCGGGGTGTGTCTACTCAACATTTAGATCGGAAGTCTAAAACTGGAATGGGGAAAAGCCGACGTTCTGGATACCTCGAACCTGTGGCTTCCACAAGTAACGTTTCCAACTCTTCTCGTTCCAGCGCATGAAGACAAAAGTCTCGACAGGATCGAGTTGCGCATATCCTTCTATGTATTCCCGGATGTCGTCCTGCCAACTGTCTGTGCCCTCGAAAACGAAGAGCTTCACATCGGCCTTAACGCCACGCAGCTTGTCGAAAGCCCATTTCAGCTCGCCGACGTCCGATCGATGCGTCTGCCATTGAGATTCGCAGGCTAAACGGCACCCGTATCCATGCTCGAAGAGCATGAAATCGCAGTGGTATTCACCTTGATAGCACTTCACCTCGGGGAAGATCTTCCATCCCTTCTCAAGGGCGAACTCTTTTAGGCTTTCAAACACCGCTTCTGTCCAAGCACCATTATTGTCTTTGGCGGCACGCTGTGGAATCTCTCTAGTCAGCCATTCGGCAAGCGCGATTGCTGCAAGATCGGTCATTCTCTCGTATCTCCCTATCAAAGAGTTCGACACACACCGAATTTCATGCCCGGACGGTGTCTGCCCACAACGCGAACCTAGCCTTTTCAAGGCTACTGAGACCCATGCCTAACCGCCCAGCTAGACCATGCAGCAGAACGGGATGTTCCGCACTCGTTGACGAGGGATACTGCGCCGTCCACAGGCCCGCTGCCATACAGTATGACCGATTGCGCGGCACAGCAAGCTCTCGTGGCTATGACGCTGATTGGGCCAGAGTCCGCAAGCTAGCGCTGGTGCGTGACCTGTACCTGTGTCAGCACTGTCTCGTCGATCAAAGAGGCACACCGGCTGTGGACGTAGACCACATCATCCCGATCAATCAACGCCCCGATCTTCGCCTGATCCTGTCGAACCTGCAATCTCTCTGCCGTTCGTGTCATGTGCTGAAGACCAAGCGCGAGCAACGCGTACCGCCCAGCCAATCTCCCGGAATCACTGAATGTCACCATCCACCACAGCCCGTCTCATGCTCGGCGATTGCCTTGAGCGATTAAAAGAAATTGAGGATGGCTCAGTGGACATGGTGCTGACCGATCTGCCATATGGAACCACACAAAATCCTTGGGATTCTGTGATCCCGATGGAACAGCTTTGGGCGGCTTGGAAGCGGGTATGCAAGCCCGGTGCTCCGATCGTGCTGTTCACTCAGCAACCATTCACGACAACGGTAGCCGCAAGCAACCTGAAGCAACTCAAGTCTGAATGGATATGGGAGAAGCCGCAGGGGACTGGCTTTCTGAATGCCAACAGGTACCCACTAAAGAATCACGAGAACATCCTGGTGTTCTGTGACCGCATGCCGCCCTACAATCCTCAGAAGAGCTTCGGCCATGGAACGTATACGACTGGCAGAGGAAAGAAGACAGAAAACTACGGCACCTTCCAGAATCAGGAGACTTTCTGCACCGATGGATCACGCTATCCCAAGACTGTGCTCGCATTCAATCCAGAGAAGGGACATCACCCGACTCAGAAGCCTGTCCCGCTCTTGGAGTACCTCATAAAGACCTACACTGAACCCGGAATGACCGTGCTCGATTGCACGATGGGAAGTGGTTCGACAGGCGTGGCCGCACTGAACAGCGGCAGATCATTTTTCGGCATTGAAAGGGATGAAGCGTACTTTTTGGTGGCGGAGGCGCGAATCGCTGCCGCCAAGCCCCTGGCTCTTCCAGAAGCAGCTTAAGACGATCCTCTTGCCTTCTCAATCATCGCGGGTAGCTTAGCGACGATAGATTTGAGGGTCTTTGCGTTGAGAGGTTGCGGCTTCATGTCAGCCTTCCTAAGTTCAACGACTGCCCCAAGGATGCGGGGCCGGATACGCAGGAACACTCCATAGGTCCTCGTGCCCTTACGCCGAGGTCGGATCGCAGCTCTTATCTCGTTCGAGATCGTGTATACGCAGTCATCGTTCATCCTCTTCTTGGCTTCGGCGAGCAGTTGCTTCACCAACGGACCTTCCTCATCACCGAACGTGAACCCCAATATTTCCACGGTCCTCTCCTTTCAAATGTTTTTATACCCATAATGGTACGAGCCGCCGCCCAGCTTATTCCTTATCCATCTCTCCAGAAAACCACGCGGGCATCCTGGCTGTCCGGAGCTCATTGCATCGCCACTCGCAGAGCTAATCGTCAAGTTTCTTTGACCGAGAACGTGGATTGGCTGCTAGTCCCGGTCAGGACTCAGACCGGCGCAGGTTGCGTCTAGCGGTCCTCAAAGAGGAACCGCTATGCAGGGTGTGGAAAGAGAAGGGCATTGTGACTGGTGCAGAAGAGTTGCATCATAGCATCACTATCAGGTCTGCTTGGGCGAAGAGGCTCGAAAGAATCGAACCCCACGGCATTGTGCAAACCGTGTCACAGTGGGATTCCTGCGCGCTGCCGATCTTCAAGTAGTCCGCCGTACATCAGGCGGTAATCACAACCTTGTGCTTCATGCCCTGAGGGCATTGCCGACCTGACCGAACCATTCCCCCACCAGCACCAAAAGATCTTCCTGCTCGATAGTGAATAATGTGATGCTTTCGGGGCCGCTCGACGCGAGTGGAGGTCGTAACACTTCAGCTCCGTCGGCAGTGGGGACGATTCGCAAAAAACAGTCCCGAACCGTCTCGCCAGTCGCGTCTGGATGTATCGCTCGAAGCTCTGTAGGAGCGCCGACGAAGCGTTCGCTTTGAGAAAGCGATGTCGCTTTAAAGATGAGCGAATGTATGCGTTGAGTAAACTGAGGCAAGAAGTTTACGCCGTAATAGTTGACCATGGATGTCCCTTTGTGGAAGTTGCTTCGCAGGCTAAATCGACGTTAGAGCAGAGAGGGGATCGAATCTTCGATCCCTGTGCGAGGTTGCTATGGCTTCGTACTTATCAATGATTCACCATCGTCAGAGCCAGTCCCGGTAAGGGATGTTCGACCGGCTTATTTTCACATTCGATCTTTGTCCTTCAAACATTGTGTTCAGAACTTCCGCAGAGAGATCGCCGTTCGGATTTGGGCCAATCATGACACTCTCAATGAAGTACGGGGTGCATTCCAGAAAGCCTTGATCCGTCTTCCTGAGACGATCACCGGTCTTAAGAAAATCTGTTGGATCTTCTGCAGAAATGGCCAAATATGGAACTATAGAAGTTTTTGCTGAGCGGTATCTAAGCACCTTCTCCGGTGCGTCTGTAGCAGTAGCAATCAAGCGATATTCTGCTTCGGCCGAAAAGGCGGGATTTTTGCAACTCGCGGCTCTACGTTCGAGGAGATCATTGAATCGTGTACTCAGTTCGTCCTGTGCTGACATGAAAGTGTGCCATTTGTGAACGGCGAAAAGGAAATTGACCCGCTCAATCTCCGAGAGGATCATCTTAATAATCTGGGCTTGGTCCTCGGCGGATAGATACAGAACCCTTTGAAAAGCGACCTCCGGATCCACAGAAAGTGGCTCGTCCGTAAGTGACCGTCCGTCAACTGCTTTCACGGCTGCTTGCCTGAGTGAGTCCGTTCGTATTCCGATACATACACCATTCCCCCGCGCACAGTAAGCTCGCCACTGAGCCAGTGAATCTGGTTCGGCCGAAAACGAGACAACATACGGTAGTTCGGTGAACCGTCGATGTTCCTTCGCGTATTTCGCAAATCCGTCACAGAGACTTCTAATCGTCGGCAGCGCTCCCTCCCGACCTGCCATGTGTACCAGTTGTCGCTCAACAAGGCTTAGGAAATGGTCTCGTTCGCTAACGTCGTTCAAAAAGCGCGCGTTCGTCGCCCAAAACTCTCGTTTTTCAACAATTTTGAGCAAGACATCCATTGATGTGTAGTGGTAAACCACCTCCGGAAAATCCTCGCCGAAAAGCAGAGATGTTTCGTTCATATTTGTAGGATATCAATGCTTGATCTCTGATTGAAAGACCCAGCTCCGACAGTGAGTTCACCTTCTATTGGCCTGGTCTGCTGACACCTTCTTTGCAGATCGCGAGAACGATTGGCGACAACTGCAGGTTATACACTTCGCTTATTGAGTGGCAAAGAAGGCTCATAGCTAAGACCGCAACATGAACGTGCTGTGGTGTCATGGCGTGAAGTGCATCGTCTCGCAAACCTTGAAGTTCATCGATGTGAAAGGCTAGCGAGGTCATTGTGGCGTGTGTGCCAGCATGCCCAAAGGGTACCGAGCTTAGTAGAAGTGACTGGTGCGCTGCAATCGCATAGTGCTTATCCGCCTCCTTCGCACGTTGCGGCAGGGGATGCTGACTCCAAGTTGGTTGCTTTTCGGTCCGTCCAGTAATGGCTTCCGCGTCGGCTGCCGTCTTTGCAAGCCAATCCTTGTTCGAGTTACTTAGTTTCCTCGGAGCAAATTCATTTTCGTTAAGGTCGTTTGCTTGCTTCGCAAACTTCTGGAAGTCAAACGATAAGTAGCGTTCCAGCTCTTGCGCCGGAGCATGCTGTAGGTAATCACAGTTTATTACCAGCTCAGTCAAGGAACGGGAGAGCGTCCAGAAATCTGGAATCGCCCCGAGCTCCACAAGAGCCTTCATGGACTTAACCATGGATCTAGCCCGAAGTATGTGAAGAATAGTGATTGTGTCAAGTCTGGTGAGGACTCCATTACCGACTTTATTTTTGATCATCTTCACGATGTCAACCAAGACCTGGTCAAGTCGCTTCATGGTTGACATCTCTAGCTCAAGATCACTCAAGAAGCTAACCTCCTTCGCACGACTGGACTATCCAGCCCGTGGTGGGTAGGGTACCTCAAACTGCAAGGAATCTCGCCTCGATAGACCGCACCCTGGTCAGACACACACACCCGCGAAATGAAAGTTTGCGAACCGGCTGATCCGGTCACCAAAGCCATAGCTGCAATCGGCCCTGAGCTTTGAATCCTTACGTGCGTGTTGTGTACCGCTGGATACTCGGTGGCTTTGAATGGCCATGACAGGGCAGCGCCCATGGTCCGCCGACACCCTCCGGTGCCCACTGACGACATAGAGAGTTGTCTTGGCAGTCAAACCCGACACCATCCTCGGACACAGCTTGGGCGTTGAGTGATGATGTTTGCTCCATGGGACTTCCACATTCCTCGCAGCTAGGTGTGTTGATCATCTTGCTCCCTTCGCCAGTGCGACGTTATTGCGATGCACTGTATCATTTCGCGCAAATTTTGAGGTTGTAGCGGAAATGTACCCCCACCCATACGCCCAAAACGGGCGATCAGGACCACCCATGCCCGGTAGAAAGCCCCTCCCAGCAGCCATTAAGAAAGAGCGCGGGAACCCCGGCAAACGCAAGCTGAACGAGAAAGAGCCATCCTTCACAGGCTTCCCTGTATGCCCAACGTTCCTAACGCCGGTAGCGCGTACTGAATGGGACCGAGTGACTCAAGAACTCACCGCGTTGAACATGCTTCGGTCCGTGGATACAGCAGCTCTTGCCTCATATTGTCTGTCTTACGCCCGCTGGATCAGCGCGGAAGAGACGGTCACTAGGGAAGGCCAAACGATCAGTGAACCAATCCTCTCCAAGTCTGGCGAGGTAGTCGGTCAGAAGATCAAACGACATCCGGCGACGACCATCGCCAAAGACGAAAAAGCAGCAATGCACCGTGCAGCAGCACTGTTCGGCTTCGATCCAAGCTCCCGCACACGGTTGAGCACTGGCGAGCCACAGACGCAAGACCCATTCGAGGCGTTCATGGCGACGCTGCACAAAGACACGCAACCCAATCAAGATGCCGCTTGATAACGATACGGCGAACGGCCTAGCGCCGGTCACAGTCGGTGTTGATGCCGCAGAAGTAGACCCCACGCTATCCAGCGTGACCCTTCAGGTGGACAACTTCACCACGGGCGTGATCAAGATCGATCGTGGTCTGCTTACCGATGCCGGATTCGACATCGATGGCTGGATCAGAGACAAGTTCGCAAAGCGTTTCTATCGTGGCGCTAGCAATCTGATCGTCAATGGTAACGCAGGTAGTGTTCAGTCCTTGGCCTCTGCTTACAACACCGGTGTCACCACTGGGACCACTGGCGTCATCAAGTACGCGGACCTCGTTAGCGCGATGGTTGCCCTCGATCCTGCCTATGCTGCGAACGCAGTTTGGGCGATGAACAATGCCACCCTCGGGGCGATCCTTAGCATCACTGACAGCGCAGGCCGTCCAGTGTTCCTACCTGACTACGGTTCCGCTGCGGTCGGCTTCGTTGGCACCATCCTTGGCCGTCCAGTGAAGTTGGTGACCCAGCTACCAAACGTAGCTACCGGCAATGCACCGATTCTGTTCGGCGACTTCAAGCAGGGCTATGTATTCCGCCAGCAAGCACCTGGTCTGGAGATCATCCGCCTCAACGAACGTTATGCGGCTGGCTATGAAGTCGGTTTCGTAGGGTTCGCTCGTGTTGGCGGTGTGGCTCTGAAGGCAGGCGTGAACAGCGTCGTAGCCGTGAGCATCAAGTAACGAACTCTCAGAGGGGCGATCTTCGGATCGCCCCTCGCACTTTAAGGACAACACATGCCAAACAGATTTGGCCTCTCTCTTGTGAGTGGTCCAAGCAGCGAGCCTGTGTCTCTTTTGCAGGCGAAACGACACTTGAGAGTGGATTTCATGGAAGATGACGACCTGATCCTTGCGCTCATCACTGCGGCGAGGGAGTTGGTCGAGAACATCATTAATCGGGCCATTTACACGCAGTCGTGGAAGATGACGCTAGATAGCTTCCCGTATCCGACGAGCTTTGAAACATTCGCGCCGGAACAGCGCAATCCATACAGCTACATCCTGGACCGTTATTCGATAACGCTGCCGCTTGGTGGCGTGACGGGAATCACATCGATCTCTTACCAGACATCAACCGGAACAGTCAGTGTTGATCCTTCGCAGTTCCGTGTCGACACAAATTCGAAGCCTACCCGGATTACACCTTGGGATGCTTTCACTTGGCCGGTGCTTGATGTGACTTCGCCGGGGTGCATCGAGATCCTCTTCACAGCGGGTTCGTACGGCGACGGTGCGGATGCGGATACATGCCCAATGTCACTCAAGCAAGCCATGCTTCTGCTAATTGGCCATCTGTACACAAACAGGGAAGCAGCATCGGAGACACCTTCGATCATCTTGCCGTTTGCCGTTGAAGCCCTCCTGGCTCCCTACAAGGTATTCACCTCATGCTAAGAGCCGGTTCGCTGAACAGACGAATCACCATCCAGAGTCAAGCAACGACTCAGGACGCATATGGGCAGCAGGTGAACACCTGGGATGATCTGCTGACTTGCTGGGCTTCCATCAAGGCCGTGACCTCGAAAGAGGTCTATGCAGCCTCTGGCTATACCTCTCAGGTTTCGCACAAGATCACGATCCGCTACCCGACGGTAGCGATCTCCAGCAAGATGCGTGTGCTCTACGAGACCCGGTTGTTCCACATACAGGCAATAAACGATCCCAGCGAAGGCCGCGAGCAGCTAGATCTGCTGTGCCTTGAAGTAGACGACGGTTCATAACGATGCTCGAAGAAGGCTTATTCCAATTACTCACTTCTGACAGCGATGTCGCCAGTTGCATCTCCACTCGGTATTTCCCGCTGATGTTGCCGGATGACGCCGCTCTTCCCGCAGTTACCTATCAGCGAGTGAGCACGGTTACCAGCCCAACGCTGAACGGATTCACGGACCTCGTGCAGGTCCGTTTGCAGATCGACACGTGGGCAACAACCTATGCTGACGCGCGGCGTGCCGCGCAGGCCATCCAGAACGCCATTGAGGGCTTCCTTGGCACGCTGCCGGACGGTACAGCCGTCGCTGCAGCCACTCTGCTCTCGCAGATGGATACCTATGAATCGGTTGCCCGGTACTACCGCGTGACGACCGACTACAGGATCATCGCCTCCCGCTAAACCGCTGATCAACCCAGACTCATGAACCCGCTTGAAAGGCGGGCATACCCCTTTGCGCTCAAGGAGCCATCTCCCATGTCCTCTCCCTCAAATCTGACTGCCTCTCACGCCTTCACCGGACGTGGCGGCACCCTGTCTATTAGCTCGGACGGTACGACTTTCACATCCGTCAATGGCATCAAGACCGTCACTTTCAGCGCTCCGAAGACCTCTTTCGCTGACACGACATCTCTGTCCACTGCCGGTGCGGTTAAGACTAGCCTGCCTACGACCATTGATCCCGGCACAGTGACGCTAGCCGTCATTGCGGATCAGACTGATACGGGCCAGCTCATGCTCAATTCCGTCTTCTACTCGCAGACGGTCCTTGCGGTGAAGGTGCAGTATCCCGTACAGGTGGGAATGACCACCGGCTTGCTGCGTTCGTTCGCTGCCTATGTCAGCACCTCTGGCCTAGCAAACCTGTCTCTTGACGATGCTGGCTCGTACAACATAGACCTTCAGATCACCGGACAGATCACCGACACTGCTGGAGCCTAACGATGAAGTTCCAAGCATCTGTTGGTTCCACGCGTCCTGATGTGTTCCTTGAAATCGCAGGGAAAGAACGCCAGTTGGCGTTCGACCTGAACGCTATCGCCCACGTAGAGAAACTGACGGGTCTGAACCTGTTCCGTGAAGCTCTTGCCGCTGAAGTGATGTCTGCTACCACTCTGCGTGCACTACTGTTCGCAAGTCTGCTGCCGTACGACGACACGGTCACCTTGGAAGAGGTTGGCTCTTGGGTGACTTGGCGCAATCAGCGTGTCATCCAGCAAGCCGTCGTCGCTGCATGGGCCGAATCCATCCCTGTAGTCAGCGATGACGCACCGGGGGAAGCCGAGGCCCAGGCTGTTCAGTAGGTCTGGGCCAGACTCTTGCCAGCATGTGGGCACAGGGTCGCTACGACCTTGGTCTCAGTGAGGACGAATTCTGGCGTCTGACGCCCAAACAGTTCCATCTGCTGTACGACCGCCACAGAGAGGCCATGCTTCATCGCGAGATGACTGCGGCTTTCACGACGGCAGCTGTGATTAACAGCAGCATGTGTGCGCCTAAGGATGGCGTCGGCGCGATTGAGTTCATGCCCAACCATCCGTCCTTCACGAATCGCGAATCGCCCACGCAGGCAATCTCCGAAGAGAAGCAAGTTGCCCACGCGGATTATATGGCGAAGGTGTTGCAACTCGCCGCAGAGCTGAAGCAGGGGCACGGCCCACTGCTCACAAAGATCAAGGAAGAGTCATGTCCGACTCCGCAGACATCGAGCTCACCGGCTTCGATGAGGTACTCGCAGCCCTAGATAGTCTTCCAGAACAGGTAGATGACTTCCAACGGCAAGCCTTACGTGCTGCCAATGACGTCATCCGTCCTGCATTGGTGGCAGCAACGCCGTACAGCACGGAAACACCCACAGGCACAGCCCTGAGGCCGGGTGAACTGAAGGGAGCCGTGACCTCACGTATTAGCGTGGGTCACCTTGGCGCAGACAGCACGCTCACGGTCGGTTTTGGCAAGCTCGGCTACGTCGCCCGCTTCGTTGATGAAGGCCACGAGAATCCCACCGCCAAAGCCCAGAACGCCCTGAAGCGTACACCACCACATCCCTTTGTTCGCAACGTCATTGACACGACGGCAGAAGCCGCTCATGACGCCTATGTGACCACCATGACCGCTCTGGTCGAAGGCGCTATCAATGGCAGCTAAAGTCGTATTCTCCGCAGACGCACAGGGACTAATCACCCCGATCAAAGCTAGTTCTGCCGAGATCCGCGCCATGCAGAAGGAGCTGTACACCGCTAAGCAAGCGGCAAAGGACAGCTTTAGCGAGCAACGCCTTCAGGCACAGGCAGCTGGTGCATCAACAGAACAGCTCAAGAAGATCCAGCAGGAGTATGCGCAGGAACTACTGAGCATCAACCGCACCTATAAGCAACTCACTGTCGATGCCACCGCTGCAAGCAAGCAGACCGTGACCGCCGAAGAAGCGAAGGCTCAGGCCATTCTTTCAGTGAAAGAGGCTCTGCGTCTTCAACGTGAAGAGGCGCAGAAGCTACAGGCCACAGAGCAGCATTACACGCCAACACGCCAGCAACAGGCTTCAGCCATTCTCCGTGGCGGCGGCCTGCGTGCCGGTGAAAGTTTCGCCTCTATGCTGCCGGGTTTCTCCAAGGTGGCAGAGATCGCCTTCCCAATCGCTGGCGCTCTCGCCCTCGGTGAAGCGCTGGGCCACGGCGTTGAAGAGTTCATCCAGATGCGGAAGGAAACGCTGGAAACGGCGCAGCGCATCAAGGACGGTTTCGAAGGCATCAACGGCCCAATCCTGCTTAGCAACGATGAACTTCACAAAGCCAATGCCCAGCTAGAGATCAGCATCGCTCATCTAGAGCACAAGCCGGTCAATACGTTGGCGCTGGCAATGGCAGACCTTGCCATCGCCGCAGATCATGCTGCTGACCGCGCGAACAACGCTTACGGCAGCTTCCGCAAGCTGCTCGAAGAGAACCAGACAGGCATCTATGCCCAGCTATTCCTGGGCAAAGGTGACACCGGCCTCGTCTCCGACGACGTCAAGCGCCAGATGAAGGACCTTCGTGACCTGTCCCGTCAGTATCGAGATCAGGTACACAGCGGCGCATCGCAAGCCGACCTTGATAAGACCAAAGGTGACATCGCTACCCGTCGCAATGCCGTCCTCTCGTATGTGAACGGTGAGATCGCGAAGCGTAGCGGGAGCGAGTTCACCGCCGACGTAGATGCCCGGACCGGCAGGGTGACGAACGGCCGCTCAGAGTCTTACGCGAAGCTGCATGGCTCTCAAGATGAGAACCTTAACATCCTTAACGGTGTCAAAGATTTCGTCTACGGCGAGCAGGACTATGACGATAGCAGCGCGAAGAACGCCACCCTCACTGCAAAGAAGGACCGACTCACCAGTCAGAAACAACTAGCCGGTGATGCCAATGCAGCAGCTAAGAAAGCTGCGGAAGAGCAGCGGAAGCTGTGGGACGATGACCTCGCTGCCATGCAGGCAGCTGGTAAAGCGTCGGCCCAAGCCGTACTTCAATTCTGGATTGACCGCGAGAATGCAACAAAATCCGGTACCGAGAACTATCTCTTCGCCGACAAGAAGGCTAACGAATCACTGAAGGTTCTGAACGACGAGAATCGCAAGCAGGGCGAGGAAGCACTCAAGTGGTCGATACAGCTTGCCGGGCAACAGCGGAAAGCGACAGAGGCAATCTTCCCCAAGGAAGATGCCTACGCGAAAGGTATCGCCAGCGCATACACCTCAGGTCAGGCACTCCGTGATGCACAGCGTCAGGCGCAGTATGCGATGGCACAGTCGCAGATCCGCGATAGTGTTCAGTCAGGTCAGATAAGTCCGAACGAAGCAGCCTTTCAGACACAAGCGCTCCATAGTCAGCAATATGCTGAGCGTTGGGCACGTCTGCAAGGTTCCTATGACGCTGTTCAGACAGGTCCCAACGCTGATGCACAGCGCAATGAAATCACGAAACAGATGGTCGAACTCAAGTCGGCCTTCGATCTTCAGAATGTCCAGGATGCCGCCGCAGTAGCAGCCACTTCCATCAGTGGTTCTCTGCGTAAGGTAAACGATGACTGGCTGGCTTCCTCAAAGGACACGGCTAGAGAGATCGCCGGACTGTACTCGTCCACTGTCGATGGCCTTAACAGCGATCTATCCGACGCGCTAGGTAAGATCGGCGAGCGCGGACAGCATCACCTCGGACGCCAACTTGGGAACGCTGTGGGCGGAACATTCCGCTCCGGTGCAGGGCAGCTTGCGAACTATGGACTGAAGACAGCAGAGTCTTCGGTTCTGGGAGCTTTCGGCTTAGGTTCTAAGCCTGACGGTTCACGTTCTAATCCGCTGTACGTGATGATTGCCGGGTCTGGTGGGGGAGTAGCTGGTCTCTTCAACATCGGCGGCGGTGTCCTACATCTCTCTGATTCTGTCGCCAACCTCGCAGCGCCTTCAATGCCTTCGACTGACGCCATTCGTTCGCTAGCCGGTGATTCAAGCCCCTGGGCTTCTATTGCTGGTCTCTTCGGTGGCGGCAGGGCGGTGGGTGGCAACATCAACGCGGGCACGACATACCTTGTCGGCGAGCGCGGCCCCGAACTCATTACCCCAAGCTCTGCTGGCTACGTGAACAACGCTTCGCGAACAGCGTCTATGTTTGGCGGTGGTGACACTCATCACTGGAACGTCTCGGTCGATGCGCGTGGTTCGAACGACCCTGCTGCAGTTGAATCTGCCGCGAACCGTGCGGTGATGCGTGCTGCTCCGCAGATCGCGGCTGCGAGTCAGGCGGCGGCACAGGATCGCAAGGGCCGGATGCCTACGTCCAAGCAAAGTTAAGATCCAATTCCATTCCTCACAAGGGCCGCCATTGCGCGGCCCTTCTTCTTGCCCAAAAGGATTCCTGTGGCTTTATCGACCATCACTGTCGGCGGACAGACGATCACGCTCGTTGACCTTCCTGCACCTAATAGTCACCAAAGCGCCTTCTTTAAGTACGAGCCTCCTGGCTTCCGCACTGTGCAGTGGGACATTGATGACCCAGCCGCTGTCGTGACAAGCGGTTACGGGAGCCAGACGCAAATCCAGCCATGGCCGGGTGCCGAATCCATCGGCGGCACGTTCTCGCTGGTACCTCTCACCCAAGCTGAGGCGGACCAGTGGATTAGCTTCTTGATGGCTCTGCGCGGCCAAGCCAACGCCTTCATGATTGGTGACCCGGCAAAGACAAGACCTCGCGGTAATCCCCAGGACAGCGTTCCGCTAGTGACCACTGCGACCATCGCCACCCAGAATCTACCGGGTAGCAATCAGCTCGTGACTCGGGGTTGGTCCGGTGCTGGACGTCTTCTTGAGGCAGGTGACTGGCTACAGATTGGCTTTCGGTTCTACCGAAACCTGTTCCCGGTCATGAGCACGGACGGCACAGCTACGTTGACCGTTTGGCCTTCACTGCGTGAACAGCCCACGGACGCAACACGCATCATTCTCCACGATTGCAAGGGATTGTTTCGGCTCGCAGACAGCAAGCGCACATGGAACGCGGACTACACGCGGCTGACAACCATCAGCTTCAAGTTCGTTGAGTGGCGAGGTGCAGCAATTGCGTAACCTCGATCCCACCTTCAGAGCGCAACTCACGCAGTCGGTATTCTCGCCTGTGCTGTTCGTCATGCTGACTTTTCGGTCGCAGACGATGTACCTCTGTTCCGCCCCATTCAATGTGGCCTTCAGCGGTCAGACCTTCCTCGGTCTTGGCACCTTGGGCGGCATATCCGCCACCCAAGAGGGAACTGAAGTACAAGCTGACGGCATCAGCCTGACCATCTCTGGTCTTGATCCCAAGATCGCGACCGAATGCGAGAGCGACATCCAGCCATTAGCCCCAGCAAAGTGCTGGCTGGGCTGCATGTCGCAAGGCCTATTGATAGGTACTCCCTATCTGTTCTTCAGCGGAGTGGTCGATACGCCGACGAGTAACGTAACGCCCCAGTCCATGAGCATCACTCTAAAGCTAGAGAGCCGGATGCTGCTGCTGAACCGGCCATCGTCCAGGCGCTATACATCCGCTGACCAACACGCCAACGGCTATGCCGACGATACGGCGTTCGGATGGGTTGAATCCCTGAACGACATCAGCCTCAAGTGGGGTGAAGCCTAATGCCTCTACAAAGAAAACCTCATTGGGCGACTCGTGAGTACCACGACTTCCTGCTAGCACGAGCACGCGAGCCCTTCGATTGGGGAACCAACGATTGCGCTACGTTTGCAGCAGACGGCGTCCTCGCCATCACTGGCGTGGACATCATGACGGAGCTTCGTGGCTACACAACGAACACCGGAGCCATGCAGAAGATTCACGACGTCACCAGCGGTACTTCGTTCGAAGAGGCGGTCGTCTGGTGCGCGGGGCGACACGGCCTCATCGAGCGTATGTTCCCTCTCATGGCGCAGCGTGGCGACTTGGTCCTCTACAGGAATGCAGACGACTCAATTGCCGCTGGCCTCGTGTCGCTAGCTGGACGCGAAGTCGTTTCCCCCGGTGACGCTGGCCTGCTCTGTATGCCTCTCACTTCAGTTCATCGCGCTTGGACCTACTAGGCCAACGCTAGCTGTCCTACCGCTCCGTAGGACAGCCCACAGGAAACTCTATGTCCAAGGCCATCACCGGCCTCGCCATGATCGGCGGGGCCATTGCTATGGGCGCTGCAGCATTTCTTGACCCAGCCCTAATTGCTTCGCCTGTCTACGACAAGATCATGGCAGAGCTGGCAATCCAAGGCATCGCCATGGAAGCGGGTGCAATTGCTGACGCCTTGATGAGCAATCGTGGCGAGAACATCACCACACGCCAGCCAGCAGCCAATCGGCAGATGATCCTCGGCATGCAACGCGTTGGTGGAACGCTCATCTACTCCTCGACGACTGGATCGCACCACGACCAATACAACAAAGTGATCGTGATTGCTGGGCATGTTTGCCACAGCATACTGGGTCTCTACCTGGATGGCCGGAAAGTGTATTGGGATACTTCCAGCCAGTACAACACCACACGGAACGGTGTGAACTTTGGCGGTCAGGCCGACCACAACGATCACGTCGGACCAGATGGCAACACCTATAACTTCGGCGGTCTCGTCTTCTGTGAAGCTCGCTTCGGCGAGCAAGTCTCGGGTGACGTTCTTGCCTCGCTGAATGCTAACGATCCCCACTGGGCTACAACGGCAAACGGCAACCCCTACGTCGGCGGATGCACATACGTTTACCTGAAGATCGAGTACGACACTTCCATGTTTCCGTCTGAGCCTGAAATCAGGTTCGACGTCAACGGCAAGTGTGACATCTTCGATCCGCGTACCCAGACCAATGGATTCACTACGAACTGGGCTCTGATCGTTGCGGATCGCATGTGCGATCCGGTGTTCGGTCTCGGGATGTCATACACCGATGACATCAACATTCCTCAGCTCATAGCAGCAGCGAATGTCTGTGATGAACCGGTGGAGCTAGCCGGGGGTGGCAGTGAAGTGCGCTATGCGTGCTGCTGGCACGGAGATACAGGAACAGGAACTGGAGACGTCATCTCCACGATGATGTCTGCAGCCGCAGGGCGTATAAGCCGCATCGGTGGGCAATGGTACATCTGGCCAGCGTACTGGCAGGGACCTAGCTTCACCTTCGATGAGAACGTCGTTCTCGCGAATGCATTTCAATGGAACCCCTATCGATCCTTAAAAGATCGCTTCAACCGCGTGACCGGGACGTATGTAGCTCCCAACTTCCCCTATAACGCAGCGGGAAACCTCTACGACCCCAACGGGTGGTACGACGGCACAATCCAGAACAACTTCGGATTCGCGTTTCAGCCGACTAACTTTCCGCAATACGCAATGGACCCCGCTCATGGCTATCCATCGGATCAATGGCTAGCCGAGGACGGCGGACACCGTCTGCGCCCAGGGTGTGCTCAACAACAGGCCCTTCTCCTATCGCGCTGGCTCAGGCTCTGTCACGACCGTGAGCCAAAGATGCGCTCCTGTATCAGGTGGCAGCTGGTCAATGTATCTTCCCGACGGAAGCCAGTCCAACCCGCTGAATGCGACGTTTGCATTGACAGTGGTGGACAACGTATCTGGCGAGTCTATCGGTGGCACCTACAGCCATGTTCAGCCCACGTCTGTAGCAAATGACTGGTGCGATGGTGCTGTCTGCCACATTGATCAGCTCACCCCGGATACACCCGTGGCTCTGCCGACCGTGCGCGGTCAACGTGGCGCTCTCGGACCTCCCGGCTGTGCAGTCGGTGTGACCGGTCCTGCGGGTTGTGGCTCATCTTTCACGCCACAGTCGCTAGGTGCTGTCTTGTACGCTGATTCATTCGATGGCGCTGACATCTGCGCGAAGATCGCAAATGCCTTCGCATCTGTTGCCGGTACCGCCAGCGCTCCTGCGGCTTCGGCCAGAGTAGTGCTTTCGCCCAACCAGAGCTACACCTGCTCGAACCCGCTCGTCGTGCCGAACGGCTATAGCGCTCCTTATATCTATGCTCCTGAGCTAGATGGAATGAATTCCACCATCACCTACACGGGGTCAGACCCCGAAGGTGTGAAGGTGCTGGCGCGTAACGGAGGTCCGAACGGTTCAGGGGAGATCGTGCACCTCGCTCTCAACATGGCTACGGCTGGATCGAGCATTCGGTGGGAGAGCAGCACCTTCTTCACTTGGATGGATGTGCAGCTTCGCTTCAATGGTTCGACGCGAGGCTTGGACATGGTCAACGTGAATGCGCCAGCATTCGGGGGTGGCGGTTACTTTGAGCGTAACCGCATCTACCTGACCGACATCGGCGGAACAGCTGACACGGTCGCGGTAACGCGTCGTCAAGATCCGTCGCTGGCTGGCGGAGGTTCGTTCTTCTACAACGATTACAACTTCCGGCACGTTTCTGACGAGGGCTTCACGATCTTCAATCAGGAAGCTACCAGCACTGCTTTCCCAGTCTTCGATAACGCCTCACTCTATAAGATTGGCGTCAACGGATGCGGCACGATCTTCAACTTGGCTGACAGCACAATCATGTCTCGCGGCAATGTGATCCTGACCGGTGAGAACAGCGGATGCGGTGTTAGCTATGCAGTCTTCATGCACGGACAAAACTCACTCTTCGATGAGACTGGCCAACAGAGTGTGACTGGGTTTGGATACGGCTTCGATACCGGAGCGAAAGAGTCACAGGTGCAGTGGAACGGTGGCCTTGTCAATGGTCTGGCTGACGCTTTGCCGAACGCCATCCTCTTCCAAGCTGAGGAAACAAACAACTCTACCAACCAGTCGCTTGGCTGGGTCGCGTTAGGAGGCAGCTATAACAAGGTTCTCCTACCAAACAATGAAGGCGGCTGCTCCGATCTGCTCAACAACGTTCGCGCCGCTCCTTACTTCAGATTTCAGCAAAGAAAGACTTCCTTCGGATACCCGGTCATCGAAACGAATCCGAACGATACTGCCGCTTTGCTGACAAATGTGATGGACTTCACGCCGATATGCAAAGGCATGATGTTTGGCGCTGGCTACCACGACGACAATACCCCAGCGATGTATCCCGCCGGGAACCCCGACATTGCTACTCACAGCTTGACGCTCGTCCCGTACACGGCGGCCTCGGCCAACGTAGTGCACGAAGACGGATGGGTAGACGCGGGTAGCGGCAACCTGATCCATTACATTCGTGGCTTTGACGAAGCTGAGACTCACCTTGATGTATCAGGGGCAGTAACCGCAACTGGGACGAAGCTTACTGGGTCATGCACCTATAGTCCCGGCGCTGCTGTAACCTTCCACGTCGTAAACGGCGCGATAACAAGCTGCAACTAACAGCTCCTCTCGCACCAACCCACAAGGACTCCCACATGTCTCGTCTGCTCTTAGCAGCGTGCGCGAACCTGCGTCCGCTAGTGACTGCCATCTTCCTGTTCAGCGGTGTTGCTGCGGCCCAAGCTCCCGCTGGATACGTGACAGTCAGCGCCAGCAAGCTCGGTGGCTCTCGACCCATCAGCAATGCCACTGTTTCATTCACACCGACGCTATGCACAACCTCCACTGCCTTTGGCGGGCGGGCAAACGACAGCCAATTCGCGAAAGTTCCTTACACGGCATCGGTCAGTGAGGGAGCATTCACGGTCACTGTACCTGACGTGTCGCTCACAGCCCCGCTCAATATGTGCTTCGATGTCGTGGTGAAGGACGACCGCTCAGGCAATGTTCTGCTTGGCGGTTTCAACTCCGGCTATGAGAAGGTCCAACCTGCTGTCACCAACTCATGGTGCGTTGCTGGTGTCAACGGCAATGGTGGTGCATGCAACTTCGATGTGTACTCACCACAGGTGTCTAACCTCCCGGCGACTGACTCTCTGGTCGGCCCCGTAGGACCCATCGGCCCCGTTGGTCCCATTGGCGAAACTGGCCCCGCTGGTCCGCAGGGAATTCAAGGTCTGACTGGTAGTGTCGGTCCGCAAGGTCCTATGGGATTAACCGGTGCAGATGGACCTCAAGGTGTTGCTGGTGTGAAGGGCGTCGCCGGTGCAACCGGTCCTCAAGGCATACAGGGATTGAAAGGCGACACCGGCGCTACTGGTGCGACGGGGCCTGCTGGCACGAATGGAACGAACGGCACAGCGGCTTCCGTCAGTGTTGGCACGACCACGACCGGTGCGGCTGGATCATCCGCTCTGGTGGTGAACTCGGGTACTTCGTCAGCAGCGATACTCAACTTCACTATTCCGCAAGGAGCTACCGGCCCAGCCGGTCCGACCGGACCTCAAGGCCCCACCGGAGCTACGGGTGCAACTGGCCCGCAAGGCGTGGCTGGTACGAACGGCACAAATGGGGCTGCCGTGGGATCAATCCCCCAGATTGTTCCCACAGGGCTGATCGGTCACTACCCTCTGACGGGTGGTGCGGGCACGACCGAGTACGACATCTCCGGTGCAGGCAACAATGCTACCTGGGCTGGGACTGCCAACCGAGTTCCGTCAGGCATAACCACCAGCACCTCTGCGATTTTGCACTTTCCACTCGCGATCAGCGCGGGCTTCCAGACTGTCCAGATCCTCTTGGACACGTGGCCGGACCTCACCGCTACCGGTCAGTCGGGAGCATCGTACTTCCCAATCATCGACAACGACGGGGGAAACCTCTACGGCAATGGATTCGTCCTCTTCGGCACCAGCAAGCAGCTGAATCAGAACGCGCTGGGGAACGACAGCTCAGTCGAAACTTGGTATGGCGGCAACGCAGGTAGCGCTAGTTTCAGCTCTGCTGTCGGTACGGCGGTCTGCGTCACCGTTGTCCTGCCGACCGCGAGCACTCCTGAACACGAGTACATCAATGGCACGGAGGCAATCTACTACGGGCAGGGCAACAACTTCTCGCAGGTCGCCGCGTTACGTTCGATCGCTTTGAATCTCGGCGGTTCGGCCTCCGATGGTTACGCTCCCACGACCTACCATTACGCCCTCTTCTACAACACGCCTCTTACACAGGCTCAGGTAGCGCAGAACTGCTCCGCAATGCAGAACAGCACGCTGGCGCGAGGAGTTCAGCCGACGACGACTAATCCCACGACTGAAGATCAGGTCGTCGCGGATGGCGACTCGTTGACCTACGGCCAGAATGGTACGCACCCTTGGACCACCGCACTCACGGCTCCTGCGAAGGTACGCAACGTGGCCGTTTCGGGATGGACTATAGCTGCTCTGTTTACTGAGGCCCCCACTAAGGTTGATCCTCTGTTCGAGCCGAGAGCCGGTGTCAACACTCTTGTCATATGGGCAGGCACCAACGATCTTGCCTTCGGGGTATCTAACCCAGCGCAGACCTATGCAAACCTGCGAGCTTACGCTCTTGCGCGTCAGCGCGTGGGCTGGAAGGTTGTCGTTGTTGACATGATCTCCCGCGTCAATAACGACGCGAATAAGAACGCCTTCAATGCTCTGATTCGGGCTGGCTGGAAGGGTTTTGCGGATGAGTTCGTTGATCTCGGCGCTGACTCACACATCGGTGCCGATGGTACGAACACAAACGCGACCTACTTCAACAGCGACGGTACGCACCTGACTGATGCTGGCTATGCCATCGTGACGACTGCCGTGCAAGCTGCCATCAATCGGATTCTGGGCAACTCGCCTAGCAGCCGTCAGTCATGGATCACGCTGTCTCCTACCGTCGCCCCGTCATGTACAGCTTTCATCGCTGGCCAACTGCAGTACGCGGCTGGCGCTACCGGCGCGAAGGACACCGTGCAGGTGTGTGCGAAGGATGCCACGAACGCATATGCATGGCGCACGATCTATTAGCCAATCGCACCCACCGGAGATGCAATGACTTTAACAATCCACGAACAAGGTGGCTTGCTTGACTCGGAGATACAGCTCCGTATCGATGAGGCCACAGAGAAACAGGCGACGACCTTGGAGCAGAAGTTGAAAGACCATCGTGACGAGATCGACCGCCGCCTAACCACCACCGATCAGGCTGTACGAAACGTAGCCGCGCAGACATCGGACCTGAAGGCCGATGTCGCTGTGCTCATGGCTTCCGACTCTAGACAGACAGAACTGCTTGAGTCCATCGCAAGTAATGGAGACAAGTGGCACGAGGATGACATCGAGTTTCGTGCCGTTCTCGTACAGCGTGTCAGCAAGATTGAAGTTGAGCAGACGGAACTCGCGACTCAAATGAAGCTTTTGCGTTGGGCTTCAGGTACGAGCAACGCTGTACTCAAGGCTGCATGCTTCGTGCTCAACAATGACACTGTGCGCGCCGTTCTGATCTTTGGCTTGCTGCTGGGGATCGCGCATGTCATGTCGCCAGCGCTGTTCCTGCTGGCGAAGCGTCTGCTGGAACTGGCTAGGTAAGGAGGGAAATGTGATCCATCTGATCGAACTCCATCCTGCGGCGCTAGCGATCCTGTGCTACTGGCTCTTCAGCGCAATAGTCGGCGGTATGCCGGACCCTGACGCTAAGAGTGGTCCCGGCTACCGCTGGGTTCACAACAGCCTTCACATTCTTGCAGGCAATCTCACCACAGCCGTCCAAGCAAAATATCCGGAGATGGCAATCCCGGCAGGGTCCTCGATGGAACACAGAGAAACGACTACCGTTACGACACCCTTGCCGTAGCTTCGGCTTTCAGAGCGAGCGCAACATCCATCCTTCCTTCGGGTTTCTTCACACATGCCAAGTACGCATCAATACGGATCGTCGCTCGAATCTTCTGATCTCGAAACGTGTGCCACGTTCGTATATGCGAATCGCCTGGTCGCAGAAATCCTGAAGAATAAAGCTCAGAGGCTTTTCGAAGCCGTGCGAGACATGGATAACGATGACCTCAAGAACTGCTTTATGGATATTGCCCGTACATCTCTACTACGTGCCTTAAGGCATGAACGGCTTGCAAATCTGCAGGAGCGCGATATGGGAAAAAGGTGCCATTGCGCTCGGAGATGTTGGGACTCGCAAACGCTGGTCATGTGATCCCTACGGCGAGGTGCAACTAAACGAAGGTAGCCGTGGCTCACGAGGTCACAGCGGCAAGCTGCGACTTCAGTCAGCGGACCCTACTCTGAAACGGCACGAAATAACGATAACGCTTCCCTAGAGCACTGACTAGCAGTCTGAAGCCCCGACTCTCTGACGGTTTAACGTCAGAGAGTCGGGGCCTTTTCTGCGTGAAGGGCGTCTGCACCGAGATGCAATCAATTGGAATTCAGACCCATCTCCCTGCTTTGAAGCTTCTTCTTCCACCGATCCTCCATTGCTATGATCTCTTCCGTAGTTGTCCCGCTCCCTGCGACTTCCAAGATCGAAACTTGATAGTCACTGTGGTCGCGGCTCTTTAACTGAATGTTGCCGCCATGATTGTTCGACACATATTGGGACCACCGTCCCCAAAAGCCGTCCACACCAGTCGCGGACCCCACATAAAGCTCTTTTGTCAGCGGACAGGTTAGGAGGTATACCCCCTGCACTTGTTTCAGAGATGAAACCCAAGTGGTGGGTAGTGACGATTCGATCTGCGAGAGCGGCTGGATGAAGTTAAGGTAGCCGGGGAATTCAGGTTCCTTGAATCGAGTCAGCAGCTCTGTGACCACTTTGTTCTGATTATCCGCACGCTGGACCCACTGACGTGTGCCGGGACCCCAATCCACAAACAGCTTGCCGCGGAGGTCGCTCAACCTCTCATCAAGTTCTATGGTGTAAACGTCACAGGTTCCGGCTTCGATGAACCCTTCCCGGTGTGCATGCGGAATGTTGACCTGGTTGAGTCCCTGAAGCTGTGAGCGGTACAGTCCAGCGAACAGCGTGCGACCATCTGGTGTGACGACGAACGACGCCCAGAGGCTGGCCGGTCCTAAGCCTGCTTGTCTGCTTGGGTTCTGAACGCTTTGGTAGGAATCGAACGCTGACTGGTCGTCTTGCCGCCATAGCTCGTAGGGAGTCCGACCTTGTGCTGATGAGTTGTCTTGATGTCTCAGCAATCTGACTTGGTCGAGCTGTATTTCGGCCTCAACGAGCAGGGAATTAAAGAAAATGGGCATCGGCTCCTACTGAACGGGCGTCATTGCGCTTTTGGAAATGGCGGTAAGGTATCGGCCCTCATCCGAGTCGGCAAGTGTGAATCGCTCGACGTAGTAATCGAACTCGTACTGCGGGATGGCTATGAGGAAGTAGGTAGCGCCAGCCTCAGCGGTCAGACTCAACATTGACGGCGTGTCGTTGTTCCCTTTACGAGTCCTCGCGCACAGGTGATGCACACCGGGATTGAGCAATGCTACTGAATGAGAGAAGCCCTTGTCTTGGGCGATCCAGGCTCCGTCTGCCGCCAGTGCAATGGAGACGTCGGTGCACTTGAAGCATTTATGGCCGGGGCGGTCTAGTCTCATGTCTTCGACGAACACCACGAGGGCTTTCCCACTAGCAGGCTCCGGGATCACCGTCGTGGGAGCGCTGAGAGAAGTCTCAAGCTTGATGTCCTTCGGACCACAGGCTTTCTCCAAGTCGTTTGCGGGAGCTTGCGCATGGAGACAGCCTGAAGCGCCTACGACCGCCAACAGTAAGACCGCAAGTAGGCTTCTCATTTGGAATCCTTCTTCGCGGCAGCCCAACGCCTCTTTTGCGCAGCAGCGATGCGAGCCCTACCTTCAGCGCTCATTCCACGCTTCACGGCCTTGACCTGAGTAACTGGTGTGGCTTTCTGCGGTCCGGTTACGGTCTTCTTCGGTCGTCCCGGACCGCGTCTCTTGATGACCGGATCAGAATACCCGCTGATAATAGAGCGGGCTTGCTGAAGCTTGCTGATTTCTAGATCGATGGCGTAGAGAATTTCGAGGGTATTCATGCAGTTAGTCTAGACGTTGCTTTCGTCATTTGATTCGCTTCACTAGGAGCGTTTCTCCCTCGTCTTCCACTTTCATCCGGCATCCGCTGGTCGTTTCGTAGATCGTGACGTCTGGATGGTATTCGTAGAAGTAGTTGTAATCGTATTCAGCCTGTTGCCAAATCTGACCATTATCTAGTTTGAAAATTGTCTCGCCGCTCCACCCCTCAACCTCTCCTGAAATCGAAGACTCGACTGCCGGTGTGCACATGCTGCGTCGAACGGGGATATTTGTGACGCTTTGCGGAGAAGTGATGACAAGTGGCTGCCCCAGAAGAGCCGTGTAGAAGTAGCCTGTCTGTGACCCGTTGTCGATTTTGTAAGTTCCACTCGCGAAGTTGCCTTTGATGACTCCACTCCATGCGATTATTGGTGGCCCTAAGGAAATAATCTCGATCTGCCCTGAGGCAGGAACGAAGTTCTTGATGATGCATACACCAGAGCCTGTAAGCGGAGGTGAAACGGTCAGCTTGCAGTCGTCCCCGCGTACGACGATTTGAATTGGGGCAGCTATGGGATCGCTGGATGAAGTTGTGTTGATTGCTGTCCCAGCTAGTTGGTAGCCGGTAGGCTGCTGGCTCACGCTGTGCACCGGGGTCAAGGTTAGAAGCGGTAGCAGCCACAGCGTTCTCTTAACGACCAACACAGACTCCTTCGTTGAAGTACTATCAAGTGTCCAGATGCGGCTCATGTAGTTTGTGCTTGTATGCAGAAGTTTAAACCCTGGACGCGGCCACATTGACTTCTTGCCACACTCATTGAGCGATTCAGTTCGTTGTCGTTGTCACTGATACGACTACTGAGACGTTTCGCTTCAGACCGTTGGCGTGGCGGCCAGCAGCTCATTCGCTCGTTTTGAGTGCAGAAAGCACGATATCCGCAGCGAGGTTATGGAAGCGGTTTTGAGCATCGTTGAGGTCGCCCCGGCGTGACGAGTTCATGATTAGCGTCCAAGCCCGGAGGACGTTCATGTCGCCGACCTCCGGTGCTATGAAGATCCGGTCCCGAATGACATTGTTAGCGGATTCCTTCGCAGCCGCGAGTTCAAGCTGGGAATCGGGATCATAGGCGACTCCAACCTGTTCCAGCCGAATGATTGTTGCGAACGCTTTAGTAAGTGTATTAAGGAGTTCTCTCCACTCCTGCTTACGCTGGTCCCGGAGCCACTGCTTGTGCTGAGCACGTCGTGTCATCCACTGTGACGCCATGCCGCCCGCTAGCGTTCCTGCGATGCCCATCACAGCGACGATGAGCGTAACCGTTTGAGGTTGCATCTAAACAATTGTACGATCTGACAGGCCCCGTTCCGATGACGCGCGACACGTCATTGGAACGGGCCGTTTCTGTTTATCCGGCAGTCTTAGCTGCCGCCTTCGCTGCGGCCCAAACGCTTCGTCTGTGGAGCAGCGATGCAAGCTTTGGCTTCGGCGATCATGACATGCCTCACCGCATTTGATGGGGGACCCGAGGCGGTCTTCTGAGTTGCAGTCGCTAGCCTTCTTCGGACGGCCAGGACCACGCTTCGCGATAGCTATTTCAGAAGAGCCGCTGAGGAGAGCGCGAGCCTGCTGTATAAGCAGCTATGCAGGAGGATCTTGGCTCTCGGCTTTGGACGTCACAGGTGAAGCCTCAGCCCTGAACCACTGGATCACCCGGTCACCGTGTTTCGTTTTCAGCTTATTGAGACCGTCGAAGATGTCCCCGATCCCACGACTCAGAAGATACGTGAAGACAATGAGAGCGACAGCGCTTCCAGATTGCATTTGAACACGCGGGAATGTAGTGAGGTCCACTTTGCTCAGAAGTGCCGCATTGGAAACTAAGGCGACGATGACCTCAGTGAAGCCAAACGTAGTGAGGGCTTTCTGTTTGAAGATGTATATGGCCGACGCCACTATAGCTAGGAAGATTACGGCCTGAACCTGGAGAGACCACCTGAAGAAGACCTCATGATTTGAGACAAGTTCAGGGAATAAACGTTTGACGAGAGGAGTTGCTGCTGCTCGATAGAGACTAAACACTAGCGCGTATGTCAGAAAGCTATAGATCCATCTGAAATCGCTGCCAGCCCGCTTGAACAGAGTCTTGTAGAGTACGAAGACCATTCCGATGTGAGCCGGAAGTGGTAACAAGAGCGTGAACAAGGTGTAGGAGAGTACAGCTAACGGTCCGTGTCCTTCGATCCACGACATGGATGCATTCGAGTAAGCGATGACAGTTCGCCATCGAACAATGGCGAAGACAATCGGTCCAAGGCCGATGACGATTGCGACCAGCCAGCTGAAGACCGCTACGAACGGCAACTCTGGTGCCGTTTCGGACCTCCTAGCTGTCGTGTCCGACTTTGCGCCTTGGCTTTCGGGGACATCGGGCATCGTTGCACCTTGAGTACGTCTTTTATACGGGCATACTAGCCCGCCGTGGTGTGTGGATGTTTCATCTTTTGGCGAGGAAAGGTCTCGTTCCACGGAATCAGGTGGGCAGGGCTCATCAACACCCTGTGGATGACATTCGCTTTTTCATCGCCTATTCTAAGCCTGTGAGTGCTCAAATAAAGTCCCGTACAGAAATTACACATGCGCACATGGGTGAAGAGCTTGCTCGCTGGTCTGCCACGTGTAACGGTGAGTATTGCGCGGCCTGCGGCACTCGCCTGGACGACAGTCTGACCGTCCCACATCTGACTCTATGCAGATCCTGCTGGCCTGACCCCGCTCAGGTAATCCACGCGGTATATGCGTTCATCATGGGCAGAGCGGGGGAGGCGTGGACCCTTTGCTTCTCCGACGCAGACAGAAGGAACGGACCGTTGAGTCTCTGGCTGCTACGCGATACGAGCGACGAGTGCCTCGACGTTGTCCATCGCTGGATCAGACGCAGCGACATTAAGATGCGCGAGCATATCCAGACCTTCGGTCATGCCGGAACCATCGTGTTCCTAAACGAACGCCAGTACCAATTGTTGGTCGACGCGGGCAAACGTGATCCCCGCACGGGATACGAGAAGCGCAAAGCACTGATGCAGGGAGCGCGATAGACATGCACCGTGTTCACATGCGGTTCCTTCGCCAGTCGGAAGACTGGCTCATCCGCTTCACTGATCTGACGGGGAAGGAACAGTTGCGCGACCTGACGTTTCGCGACCCAGACAAGATCGAGCACATGGTTGAGCGTGCTGGTGGGCTACGTGACCTAGCAGGGAAGCAAGCTCTGGAGATGGGGATTCGGACTGGCGTGGGCGGGATCGAGTTAAAGCTCAACGAAGAGCAATACAGGAAGCTGAAGCGATGAAGTATTTTCTGGAGTGAAATGATCTAGATATCCCTCTGCCCACAGGATGAGGCTCCTTTATTTACGTGTTATCCGACTGCTTGTCGCTACACGCGCAATCTCACCCTGGCAAGAATGATGACCAGCGTCCTTCCTCGCAGGTGGTCTCCACGATCTCTGTAATGGTCCAATGGGAGGACCTGAAAGTTAGCAACTTCCTCAGATGTGTGCTGCTCCAAGAAGCCAACCTCATCGCCTCCAGACGAAGACAAAGGCTGGTCTGGCTGACCCGAGGCACGTCTATCGTCGAGATGTGCGATGTCATCTAGGGATGCTGGCGACGGACCGCCGAAACCGAGTGGCCGAAGCTAGCTAAATAGTCACGGGCATCTTTAGAAATCGGTATTCAGTAATGATTGTTTCTCTGCGACGCGATGAGAGTGCTGCCCCGGCTATTATGACTCAATGCGTGCTGCGAATATTATCGTCAACAGCGGGTGGGTGCAGAGCCTTGGCGTTAGCTTTTTGGTGGCTCTGATCGCCTGCTTCTTGCAAGGGCCAGGCGAACGAAGACTCTCGATCGTAACAGCGAGCATACTTGCCTTGATTCTCGTGTGTGCGGGCTTTCTAGTTGTATACAGTAACAATCAGCCCCCTCAGCAATTCTCAGCAACTTTGGTCAATGTGATGGGAGGTCGGCAGATTGACCCGATGCGGTCTGAATTCCAGCGGGTTTGCAACACGAGCGCGGGCGAAGTCGTCGTTCCCGAACCGACCGCACTGTACATCCTGGTCCGAAACGGCACGGCGCTGGCGGCCACAGTAGGCGACTTAGAGATCAAAGAAAAGATGGATTCTGGCGAGTGGTTGGAGCTTACTCGTGTACCTTGGAATGCTGGGAGAAATTACGCAGTAGTTGCTGATCCGTCGCAAGCTTACGAAGTGGAGTTCTCTTATCTAGACGAACGGCTGACCAAGAGTATTGGTCCCGGTCAAACTGTCGAAGGCTGGCTTTTCCTATCTACTCCGGACAGCTTGCAACGCAGTGGGACAGGCGAATATCAGATTGTTCTCACCGACACGGACGGAATTCGCTCTACAGCGATACTGCAATTTGACGCCAAGAAGATTGCGCTAGGCCTTGATCGCACGTACGGTGGCGCCATGCACACTGTCGGGTCGCAGCGGAATCTTCTAAAGCTCCCGATGCGTGCATACGCATGTGTGCCTGACCAGACTGTGCTGCCACCAGAGTGACTAGCCAGTTGGATTAAACCCTGTGTCGGCGTTCAGCAAATCTCATCGTCCGTCATAGCCTAATGGGGCTCGTATGTGATCGTCTCTCGACTACCCATTTCCGATGGGCTAGAACAACCCGGTCACAGCATTACGCAAAGTTTCATCATCGGTCTTGATGTACCGAGCTGACATCGTGATCGTCTTGTGACCGGCTAGCTTCTGAATTGTCTTCATGTGAGCGTTGTTCTTTGCTAGACGTGAACAGAAGGTGTGACGGTTTGAGTGCCAGACGTAATCTTCGATGTTCGCGTCTTTCAAGGCCTCTTTGAACCACTTTCCCGGACGCAAGCTGATGAACACTCTGCCGTCTGGTCCAGTGTCGAAGCACAGACCCTTCATAGCTGTAAAGGCGGCCTCAACCTCTGGTCCCATCGGTATCTCTCTTGGCTCTCCGTTCTTCGTATTCCTCAGGTCGACGACACCCCTGGTGAAGTCCACTGACCGCCAAGTGAGGTTGTACTGCTCAGACAGCCTCATGCCCGTTCCAAGGGAGATGACGAACTCATGCCAACGGTCAGGCCATCGTCTCTGGACGATCTCTTTAATCCTGGTGAACTCATCAGGGCTTAGTTGTTTCTCTCGGGTATTCCGCAGCGGTTTCTTTCTGATCCCTTTGGCCGGGTTCTCAGTGGCCTTTCCGTCTCTGATCGCCTGTCTGAATATGAGGGAGAACAGAGAGCGGTAGATGTTGAAGGTTGCGCCGGATGGCTTCGCACCGGTTGGCGTTCTGCGTTCGTGAAGCCAAGACTCGATGTGCTTAGAACGGATGTCTTCGACAGCCCAAGTTCCAAATTCCTTGCCGATGATGGCGCATCGGGAGGTCACGTTGCGGGTGTCTTTGTGGTGACGTTCGCTGTAGACCAGCACGTCATCGATCAGAGTTTGGAATGTGATCTTTGCATCTTTCAGATTGCGCGGCAGCTGTTTTCCGGCTTTGATCTCGGTCTTGCGCTGCCGGTACTTATCGATAGCTTCCTGTTTGCTCAGCCCGACTCGTTCACGCTTCATCTGCCCATGTGCGTGATACCGAATCCACCAGACTCCGGGGTCTTCCTTCCGCTGAAACACACCTCGAACCTTAAGTGCTGCTGACGCCTTACGGCCCATAGACCCTCCGTGCGGTGCAAACCGACACATAAACCGACACACAGACGCTTTCCGTCTGTCGCAAGCAGTATAGCCCGCCCGGTTACGGGAAGGCCATGTGGTTCATTCTAGATGTCTTGTTTGGTGCCCGGAGCCGGACTCGAACCGGCACGACCGTTAAGGTCTGCGGATTTTAAGTCCGCTGTGTCTGCCATTTCACCATCCGGGCGTCCTTCAAGTTTATCTGTATTTCGCGCAAAGGTCGGACCTGATCGAACTTCTCGATCAGGTCCGATTCGGTTCGCTGATAACCAGGGAACGCAATGGCTTGCAACAAGAGCCCTTACGGGATCAGAGCGCTCTCCCGTAGGCGTGTGAAGAGGTCGAAGAAGCTGTCATCCGTGGCCTGGTAGTCGAGGAAGCCCAGCTTGCGGCTCTTGCTCATGTCGGTCATCACTTCTATTGGCCGGCCCAGATCGGCGTCTGTGTGCCAAGGAGAGATGAGCGTTTCCAGTTTCGGTTCAGCCAGTTTGTACTTCTGCGCCATATCGGCCCAGATCGAGGCGGCGTCGGCGAGTTGTATTTCCAGGGGCGAAATCGTGTCGGGGAACGGTGCAGGGTCGATGCCAAACCAGTCGGCGATGCGTTCCCACATCCAGCTCCAGCGGAAGACGTCGCCATTCACGACGTTGAATGCCTGGTCCCGTGCCGCGGGAGTCGTTCCAGCCCACAAGAGGTGACGCGCGAGCAGCCGTGCATCGGTCATGTCGGTCAGGCCATTCCACTGTGCAGCCGAACCGGGGAACACGAAGGGCCGACCCGTTTCGCGACAGATGGAGGCGTAGGCGGCAAGCGTGACGCCCATGTTCATGGCGTTGCCGACGGCATAGCCGATGATGGTATGCGGACGGTGGACGCTCCAGCCAAAGCCCTGGCGCTTGGCTGCCGCGAAGACTTCGTCTTCCTGCGCATAGTAGAAGTTTTCGATATCAAGCCGACCCTGCTCTTCGCGGAAGGGGGTCGCGGGGAGCTTGCCCTTGCCATATGCCTCGAACGGTCCCAGATAGTGCTTCAGGCCTGTCACCAAACCAACGTGTTCAACCGAATTCGATACAGCGACTGCTGCCAAAAGGTTGCGGACCATCGCGCTGTTCACACGGATGTTCTCCGCCTCGGTCGGCTGACGCATCCACGTGGTGATATAGACATGCGTCGGCTTGACTTCCTTTAAAGCGTTAGCGAGCGTAGCCGGATCAAGAAGGTCTGCCGCGACGGCGTGGATGCCTGGAGCAGACGCCGGCTTGCGTGCCAACCCGTAGACGGCCCAATCCTGTTCGGCCAAATGCGTGGCGAGATTAAGACCAACGATGCCGGTCGAGCCGACTACCAGTGCTGTCTTCTGAGACATGAAACTCCTCTTCGTGAACCGATTGCTTGACAGGAATTAGATGGTCTGCAGGCGGCGGGAGAAGCGGAAAGTCAGTGAGTATGCGACGGAAGCACTAACGCAGGGCCAATATGTCGCGCCCTCCTGCCTGCAATTTGCAGATAAAGCAATGCGAAGGGAAATCGCAAGTCAGGCTTTGCAAAATGTCGGGCGGATGCTCAACAACGCGAGAAGGAAAATTAACGGTTGCTTCGCTCGCGCTTTAGCGAGGACAGACCTTCGGCAAAGACCTCGCGGCCTGGATCGTATTCGATCCGAGCTTCGGATGGTCATTGCCTTTCCCGTATGCCCTGAGCTGCGTGTAACGAAGAATGAATTGCTCGGGCGGAAGTTCAAGCAGAGCACTGAGACCACCAGGTCCGTCCTGATCCACGATGGCTTTGGCCATGAGATAGGCGGTGCTGTACAGGAACCCATGTCCGAAGAAATCGACGCGATATACATCGTCGTACGGCATAGCCTCGGGGGCGTTGAGCGAGATGACAGACATCTCCAGCAGAGAAGCATTGGCCCGGGCATATCTGATACCGTCTTCGAGATCGGCCTTCTGTCTGTTTGCGATCTCCGAAGTCCCGTTATCCAGTTCGGACGGTCCAGAACCCTGCACGTAGACCGCAGAACCTTCTTCGTAGAGATTCGAAAAGAGCTGCTTTGTCTTCAGGCATGCTTGCGTCGTCTTGCTCAGTCCCTCGAGAAGAGGAAGATCGCCGAAGCTCCCACGAGACGTTGCAAAGACACCTTGAATCGCATGGTAGAGCTCATGTGCCGTGGTCACTCTCGCGCTTAAGAAGTCGTTCATGTTTCCGAGATTCAGATAGAAGTCGGTCCCCCCGAATGCATAGCCTCCTCCGTCACCCGCAGCTACGATGTACCCCTGCAGCGGCAAGTCAGTTCCTTGCGGCGTGAACGGAGCAAGGCGCTTCTGGATTGCGCCTTGGAAGTTATCTGGGTTCGCGTTAATCTGCCGAATCAACGCGCGGATCTGCGGCGTCTTCTGCTTCACTATGTCGAAGTAGTATGACCTGGCAAGCGAATCCTTTGGCGCTATGCCACGCGCCGAGGCGTAGAGAGCATCGGCAAAATTCTGCGTGTTTGTGTCGAAGCCGAACTCTCGCGACTTACGTATCACGCCCTGATTGCCAGGCATCGCCGCGATTCTGAGGCATTCCTCGCGGGATAACGCGGGATTCTCTAAGGCAGTAAGAACGGCTGTCGCGGAATCTGCATTCATCGCTACGACGACTGCCTTCGCATTGCCCATCATCAAGGCGAAGACGACGATCGCCATAATCTTCATTGCTGACCGTTTCATCGTTTTGGAACGCCTCCGGAGCCGGAACGGCCTGGCCTCTACTCAAGGATCGAGGAGCCAGCGGAGACGTTTCTTGTCAAAAGAGAGCACATTTTGCAGAACATCATCCTCGATGGAGATCGACGCGCGGACCAGCAGGAGTACGTTGTCGACCTGCCACGTCAACGCGCATGCGGAGCTGCAGCGCCATTCATCAAACAACAACGGGCCGATCGCCCCCGACTTGAATCGGGGAGGTGTGAAGCGCAGATTGTAAGGAAGTGGTGGAGGCGGGGAGAATCGAACTCCCGTCCGAAGAAACCAACGACAGAGAGCTTTCATGCTTTTTCCTTGTTCATTTTTGTCTCGTCACCGGAACTTAGAACGGACGAAGATGCGCCGGCGACCAGTCTGATCGATCTCGTCATTGCCGTACAGACGGAACAGCTTTGACCAGCCTACTGTGCGACGATCGGTACAGGCCCGTAGGCGAAGCTTGAGCGATCGGCTGATTAACTAATTAAGCAGCAAGAGCGAACTGAGGTTCGGCACTTATAGTTTTGTGAGCGATTACGGGTGTCCACACCCCGGCATGCCTCTCTGCCACAAGCAACCCCGTCGAAACCATGACGCCCCCACTTGGTGGAGCAGCTTCGAGCGTTGCAAATGCAGCGCTGTCAAAGAACTGATATCAGTATAGATCGTCACAGTGGGACATACCACTGAATACACACGGCGTCTCGCGGGACGGAGCGTTGGCGGTTATACTTCGCCGGTGCCGCGATTACAGCGGTGGAAGGCAGGAACCGGACGATGAAACATGCGATTGCGCTGCTGGCGCTGGGATTGATGGGTATGAGCTTAGAGGCACAGGTATCCAAGGCTTCCTTCGGATCCACGAAGGATGGCAAGGCGGTCGACATTTACACGCTGAAAGACGCCAGCCTGGAAGTAAAGATCATCACGTACGGCGCGCGGATCCAGAGTATCCTCGCACCGGATAGCCACGGCAAGACGGCAGACGTTGTGCTCGGTTCCGCAAATCTTGACGGCTATGTCAATGATGGTGGCACCTACTTTGGCGCGGTCGTCGGACGTTACGGCAATCGCATCGCGAAGGGCCAGTTCACGATCGATGGCAAAACCTATCACGTCCCCATCAACAACAATGGTCAGTCGCTGCACGGCGGCACGGATGGCTTCTCCGCGCGCGTATGGACGGCGAAGATTATTCCTGAGGGCGTCGAGATGACGCTGGTTTCGCCCGATGGGGACCAGGGCTACCCCGGCGAGCTCACCGCGCATGTTCGCTACACGCTGCAGGGCCATGCTTTGAAGATTGCTTACAGCGCCACCACGACGAAGTCCACGGTGCTGAACCTGACGAACCATTCCTACTTCAACCTGGGCGGTGAAGGGAATGGAACCATCGTCAATCACAAGATCCAGATTGACGCGGACCGCTATACGCCGGTCGATTCTGTGCTGATCCCCACCGGCGATCTGCCGCCGGTTGCTGGCACGCCCTTTGACTTCCGCACGCCGCACGTCATCGGGGAGCGCATCGATCTGAAGAACGATCAGTTGAAGCTGGGCGGTGGCTACGACCACAACTGGGTCCTCAACGGCAAAGCCGGTGTGCTGCATACGGCCGCAGTGGTCAGCGATCCGGGATCAGGCCGTACTCTCACCGTTTCGACGACGGAGCCAGGCGTTCAGTTCTACACCGGCAACTCCATGAAAGACGGCGTGAATACCGGCACTGGCGGAATGAAGTATGTCCGTCGCGGCGGCTTCTGTCTCGAGACGCAGCACTTCCCAGACTCGCCCAATCATCCGGCGTTCCCGACCACATTGCTGAAGCCGGGTCAAACCTTCCAGTCAATGACGGTCTTCACCTTCGGCGTCACGAAGTAATCGGCGCTCAGGAGCGCTTCGTCTTCCCGGCGAAGCGCTCCAGCGCGTCCTTTCTGATCTTCTGTCTTACCAAGAGCATGGCATTCCAGGGATCGCTCGCTAGCCGGTGCCGCCACTCTGCGAAGTCCTCAACCGTGAAACGCGGCCGTTCTTTGCCCGTCAGTTCCTCCCATTCCAGCGGAACGCTAACCGGCAGCCCAGCCCGGGCGCGCATGCTGTAAGGCGCCACGGCCGTAGCGCCTCGCTCATTCCGCAGGTAGTCCAGGTAGATCTTGCCGGTCCGAGCAGCCTTCGACATCTTCGACAGGTAGAGCTCCGGACGCGCCTTCTCCATGGCCTGAACCAGACCATGCGCCCACGCCTTCATCACCGCGAAGTCGTGCTCTGGAGCGATGGGGAAGCAGACGTGCAGTCCCTTGCCGCCAGTTGTCTTCACAAAGCTCTTCAGCTTCATCGCATCCAGCAGGCTGCGAACTTCCAGCGCTGCCTCGCACACCGTGGACCACGCCAGGCTCTCATCCGGATCCAAGTCAATGATGATGCGATCGGGCTCCTCCAGGTGCTCATTTCGCGAGCCCCACGGATGAATCTCCAGCACGGACATCTGCGCCAGGCCTGCGAGAGCCTCCGCATCGTTCAGCGTGATGTACGGTTCCGGTGCGCCACCTTTTTTGTCCGCTACCATTACTGAGCCGACGCCCTTCGGCAGCAGGTGGTTGACATGCTTTTGATAGAAGCACTGCTTCGACGAACCTTCTGGGCATCGCACCAGGCTCAGAGGTCGGTCCGCGATGGGCGGCAACATCTGCGGCGCGACGGCCCATAGATATTCGGCAAGTTTCTGCTTGGTCACGCCGCTCTCGGGATCGACGATTTTGTCGGGATGCGTGAGCCGAATGGCCGGCATCGGCGAGCCTTCGTTTGACGGGGGCAGTGAGCCTTTCACCAGTGCGATCTTCTGGTCCCGTACGCTGACCTTCGCAGCTTTCGGGAGAGGCTTCTTCGGTGCCTTCAACTCTGCAAGATCAGCCTTCACCGGCGATGCAGCTATCTTGTGTTTCGCTGACGGTGGCCCCATCTCGCGCCGCACTTCGTCAGCAGCTTTGTCTTCGCGCAGACCTTGATACGAGGCTTGCCGGACCTGTTGATCCGCGGTCCACGTCGCGAAACGGACCTGTACGACCAACTTCGGCTTGACCCAGTGCGCGCCGCGTCGACCTTCTGCACTGATTGCCGCAAACGGCATCGTCTTCTGCTCCAGCGCATCGAGCTTATCGCGTAGCATCTTGTGGATCTTCTGCGTAAAGCCGGTGCCGGTACGGCCCGCATAGATCAGCTTTCCCGCGTCGTCGTAATAGCCCAGCAGCAGCGAGCCGATGCCTCGTGTGCCGTTCGACAGATCGACCCATCCGCCCACGACGAACTCCTGTTCGTGGACGCACTTCGATTTCACCCATTGCGCACTGCGGCCCGGGGAGTAGACTCCGTCCGCTCGCTTCGAGATGATGCCCTCCGCGTGCAGTTCGCAAGCGGCATGAAAGATCTTTGTGCCGTCGCCGACAAGATCTTCGCTCATTCGAACGTCGGCATCACCGGTGACGAAACTTTGCAACAGCGCCTTACGTTCGCGCAGCGGCAGGTTTCGCGGGTTATGCCCATTGATATGCAGTAAGTCGAAGACAAAGAAGGTGAGCGGATGTTTTTCGTTCTTCTCAAACGAAGCCTGAAGACGCGCGAAGCTCGAAAGGCCCTTGTCATCCAGCACGCACACCTCGCCGTCAAGGAGGGCATCCTCCACCGGAAGCTTCTTCACGGCCTCTGCGATGGGTTTCATGCGGTGCGTCCAGTCGAGCCCGCTGCGTGTATATAGTTCCACGCTGTTGCCATGCTTCCGCGCCTGCACGCGGTAGCCGTCAAGCTTCAGTTCATGCATCCATTCATCGCCAGCCGGTGGTGCCGTTGTCTCACCCGCAAGCTGCGGTTTCAGGAACTCCGGCAGCCGCTCCCTGGGCAGCTTCTCGATCAGGCTGAAGTCAATCGCAGAGGCAGCCGCGAGCTTACCCGGGCCTTTCGCGGCCGGCTTGCTCGCTGATCTCACGGCAGCTTTTACACCCGTGGATGCGGTGTCGGCGTCACGTGCACGGTCCCGATACCAGGCCTGGCTTTCGCCGGCGGTCTCCTTGCTGTTCCACACATGGGTGCTGGCGGTGGCAATCTCTTCGAGCGATCGATCCGTCACTGCCGAATTCGGCATCTCTTCCGTGATGCACGGGTCGTCCGGGCCGCGCTCGAATTCATCATGCTCCTTGATGAGGAGCCAGTTTGGCTTGCCCCCCTGCGCGGCCTTGCCACCCATGCGGACCAGCGTCCAGTTGCCGTGCATCTTGGTGCCGTTGATGCCGAACTTCAGCGAGCCTTTGCGCAGGCCCTCCTCAACATCGACGTGAGGCTCCCACGTCCCCTGGTCCCACACCATCACAGTACCGCCGCCATACTGGCCCCGAGGAATGATGCCTTCGAAGCCGCCGTACTCCATCGGGTGATCTTCCACCTGCACGGCCAGCCGCCGGTCGTGCACGTTGTAGCTGGGCCCCTTGGCGACGGCCCAGCTCTTCAGGACACCATTCCAGCCCAGCCGAAAGTCATAGTGGAGCCGCGTAGCAGCGTGCTTCTGAATGACAAAGGGCAGCGCCTCAACCGTCTTCCACTTCGCTGCGCCGCTGGGCTCCGCCGTGACCTTGAAGTCGCGCATGGAGCGGTAACGAGCAAGCTGTTCGTCAACAGCATCGCCCGCGCTGGACACTGCAGAGTTCGTGGCTTTCTTCGCCTTTGCCATGGGTGTTTATGATGCTTGAGTTTGCCAAAGAGAGAGGGTGCGACCGAAGCCGCACCCTGTGTGTGTCGTTGCCGGTATCCTAGGCCGACTTATGCCGGGGCGAAGCCTTCGCAGGCTTGACGCTTGCCGATGCTTTCTTGCGTTCCGGAGTCACCTGATCGCGACGCGGCATCTCGGTGACCGTGCTCTTCTTTGAAGACTTCTTCGTCTCGGTCTTTGCAGCCGTCTTCTTGGTTCCGGGAGGCGGCGCGTCAGTCTCGTCATCCGCATCGGCTTTGCCAGCGAGGCTACTACGCAGCGCATCCATCAGGTTGACGACCTTCGCGCGCTTCGGTGCTGGCTCTTCCACAGGGATCGGTTCGTTGTGGACCTTTGCATCGACGAGTTCCTTGAGTGCAACCTCGTAGCCATCCTTGTAACGCTTCGGATCGAACTTCGCAGTCTTCTTTTTGATGAGCTGCTGCGCGAGTTCCAGCTGATCCTCTTCGATCTCCACCTTGGGAATGCTGGCGAAGTACACGTTGGGATTGCGTAACTCTTCCTGGTAGCGCATGGTGTACGCCATCAGGCCGCGGCCCTCGTCGTCTTTGCTGGCCATGATGGCAACGACGTGCTCGCGTCCGGCAAAGGCAATCTTGCCGATGCCAACCTTGCCGGCCTTGCCCATTGCTTCCCGGACCACGGCGAAGGCCTCCGCCTGCGCATCCCCATCGGGAGCGACGAAGTAGGGCTTCTCAAAGTACGCGGGATCGATCTCGCTCTCGTCGACAAACTGCTCAATGGAGATGGCATGCTTCGACGGCACGCGGAGATTGGCAATTTCGCTGGGCTCGATCATCACGTACTGGCCCTTGGCGTATTCGTAGCCCTTGACGATATCGTCTTTACCGACGGTCGACGATGCCTGGGACTCGTCCTCACCGCTGCCACCATCGTTCTCCTCAAGCGAAGACGCCAGCACCTTCTGGTGCCGAACGCGCTCGCCGGTGGAGCGGCTGATCTGGTGGAAGCGTATCTGGCTCTTTGCTTCGGTGGCGACGAAGAACTTCACCGCGAATGAGACGAGCGAAATCTGGATGGTGCCTGACCAATATGGACGAGCCATTGCGATTACCTGCTCCCTGTGTACCGTTGTGTGATTCTTACGGGGCAATGGCAGGATGTATCGCAGGCACAGCGATGTCAATGCCGTTACTGACTGGTGAATACCCGACTGGTCAACAAAGGCTGGCGCCCTGTGGGTTAGGTTCTTCACGGCGTTGTGTGGAACCCACGTCTCAGAATCGAGACGCAGGGCAGCCATCTCTTCCCCTATGCCAGGCCTTCTTTGAGGACCGAAGCGTAGGCGGGCAGCGTCAGGAAGTCCGCGAAGCGGTCGCTGCGGACGAGGTCGCGCATCATCGTCGCCGCGCGCTCGTAGGCTGCAAACCGCTTCGCATCCACGGTCGGCTTGGTCTTGCCCAGCTCCTCGTCAATGATGGTGTCGACAAGGTCAGCCGTAACGGCCCGGCCATCGGCGAGCGTCGCATTGTGATGAACCCACTGCCAAAGCTGCGCACGGCTGATCTCCGCAGTGGCCGCATCCTCCATCAGGTTAAAGAGCGGCACACAGCCGATGCCGCGCAGCCATGCCTCCACGTAGCCTAGACCCACGGCGACGTTCTGCCGCAGACCGGCTTCCGTAATCTGGCCGCTCGGGATCTGCAGCAGGTCATCTGCGGTGACCGTGTAGTCCTCAAGCTTCTTCTCAATCTGGTTCGGTCCCGGCATCAGGCGGTCGAAGACCTCCATGGCGATTGGGACGAGCCCCGGGTGAGCAACCCATGTGCCGTCGTGACCGTCGCCGGCTTCGCGCTCCTTGTCCGCGCGAACTTGCGCCAGCGCACGCTCATTCGCCTCAGGATCGCTCTTGATCGGGATGAACGCGCTCATGCCGCCCATAGCGCTGATCTCGCGGTGGTGGCAGGTTTTGATGGCAAGCTTCGAGTACGAACGCATGAAGTGCGTCGCCATCGTTACTTGTCCGCGGTCAGGCAGCAAAATGCTCTTGTCTGCCGCGAGCTTCTTGATGAACGAGAAGATGTAGTCCCAGCGGCCGCAATTCAAGCCCGCAGAATGATCTCGAAGTTCGTAGAGGATCTCGTCCATCTCGAAGGTTGCAAGGATTGTCTCGATCAACACGGTCGCACGTACCGAACTTTGCGGGATGCCGAGGTGATTCTGCGCGAAGACGATCACGTCATTCCAGAGCCGCGCTTCCAGGTGCGACTCCATCTTGGGCAGGTAGAAGTACGGCCCGGAGCCGCGTGCCAGCAACTCTGCCGCGTTGTGGAAGAGATACAGACCGAAGTCGAAGAGGGAACCGCTCATCGGCTGGCCGTCGACAGTCATGTGCTGCTCTGGCAGGTGCCAGCCGCGTGGCCGTACGAACAGGACTGCGGTTTTCTCGTTCAGCTTGTAGCTCTTACCGCTTTTCGGGTCTTCGAAGGTAATGTTGCGGCGGACGGCGTCACGCAGGTTCGCCTGGCCCTCCAGCAGGTTCGTCCACGTTGGCGTCGTGGAATCTTCAAAGTCCGCCATGAAGACTTTCGCACCGCTGTTCAGGGCGTTGATAACCATCTTGCGCTCAACGGGCCCGGTGATTTCGACGCGACGATCCTGCAGGTCGGCTGGGATCGGGGCGCAGCGCCATGCAGCCTCTCGAATTCGGGCCGTCTCCGGCAGGAAGTTCGGTCGCTCGCCCGCATCCAGCCGTGCCTGGCGCTCGATGCGCGCTTGCAGTAGTGCAAGGCGTCGCTCGTTGAAGTTGTGATGGAGTTCGCCGAGGAAGGCAATTGCCTCTGGCGTAAGGATCTGCTCGTCCGCTGCGGTGAGCGGTGTTTTAAACGCAATGTTCGGCATGGCTTACAACTTCTCCGTCGCGAATTGCAGACTGACGCGCCCAGCATGGCTGAAGTTCGCGACAACTTCTGTGCCATGCGACGTCCAGGTGACGCCGGTCCAACTGCCAGTGGTGATCCAGTCGCCGCGCTTGAGGCCGCCGGTGCGCTTCGATCCTTCATTCGCCATGTAAACCAGTAAGCGGATGAGGTCGTGGCCGCCAGGGTTGGAGCCGGTATTCTCCACGCGGATCGCGCCGTCTGCAGAAAGCGTGACCTGCTCCTGGGACCAGTCGATCGTCTGCCAGTCCCGTACCGCAGGGCCGGCGACGAAGCCACCGTGCATCTGCAGGTCGGCCAGCATGCACTCGCGCGAGACAACGGTGGGATCAGTGAAAGCCGACTCCAGGATCTCAAGCGCTGGATGGCAACTCTCGATCGCTCCGAAAACTTCGTCACGCGTGTAGGGGACATCGCGGGGCGGTAAGGCAGTGCCGATGCGGAAGCAGATTTCCGCCTCAACGCCGCGCAGCCGATGGTTATCGCCACGGAAGAGTGCGCCGTTCTCGCCCATCCATGCTGCAGGCATAGGAGCGAAGAAGGGCTGGTGTTCTGGGCCGCGTGCTCCAACCTTGTATCCGCCAATGGGGCGGTAGGCTTCCACGATGGCGTCCTGTACGGCAAACGCCTCGGCTTCGTTGGCGGGGTGCAGATCTGCGGGGAGGTCCGGGATCGGTGAGGCGGTGCGCCGCGCTGTGAGAAGTATGTCCGCGGTCTGCCGTAAAACTGCCTCGCGTGCTGCCGGAATCGTCATGAATCTACCTTTCGTGGTGCGAATACCCACGCACAAGTCTTTCGCAATGTGAGGCTGGACGCAAACCGGTGGTCGCGCCCGCACGTCATACTAAGACGGCGCAATGTTCTGTTGCGAACTGGGGATGTCAGCGAAAGCTGCGTGAGAAGGAAGAGGTAGGGCACATGCTGATTGGCAAAGCACCGGAGTTCAAGTCGTCTGAGATTACGCCGCGCGAAAGCTTTTTGAATCGGCGAAACCTGATCTTCGGTGGACTGGCAGCAGCGGGCCTCGCATACGAGTGGCACCAGAAGATGCCACCTCTGTTTACCCCCACAGTCCACGCCGCCTCCAAGCTTCCGACGGTCCCCGGTCAGGCGCCCGCCATAAGCGACGCCATCACGCCACAGGGAAAGGCAACCAGCTACAACAATTTTTATGAGTTCGGCACGGACAAAGCGGACCCCAAGGCAAATGCGGGCAAGCTGAAGCAGCGGCCTTGGACCGTCAAGATCGAAGGTCTCTGCAACAACCCTAAGACGGTCGACATCGACACGCTGCTGAAATACAAGCCGCTGCAGGACCGTACCTATCGCTTCCGCTGCGTTGAGGCCTGGAGCATGATCATCCCATGGGTAGGTTACCCGCTGGCGGACCTCATCAACTTTGCGCAGCCGAAACCTGAGGCGAAGTATGTCGAATTCTTCTCGTTGGCTGATCGCAGCCAGATGGATTTGCCCGGTGGCTTCAACTGGCCCTACACCGAGGGCCTTCGCATGGACGAGGCGATGCATCCACTGACGCTGCTGACCTTCGGTGCCTATGGGCAGACGCTCGAGAACCAGCAGGGCGCACCAGTCCGCGTGATTGTTCCTTGGAAGTATGGCTTCAAGTCCGCCAAGTCAATCGTCCGTATCCGCTTTACGGACAAGCAGCCGGTGACGACCTGGAATGACATCTCCTCGTCGGAGTACGGCTTTTACTCGAACGTAAATCCCAGCCACGATCATCCGCGTTGGAGCCAGGCACACGAGCGCCGCATCGATGCCAGTGTCTTCCCGCGCACGGTCGCTACACTGCCGTTCAATGGTTACGGCAACGAAGTGGCCTCGCTGTACAAGGGCATGGATCTGAACAAGAACTATTAACACGGCGCGTGGGCCGCCATGGGCTCGCTTCAGAGTCTGTGTGGCGGCCCATACGATCTAAGTCGAACTCTCTCGCCCGATTCACTCAAATTCGGCGGCCCTGTCCGAGAATCCTTTCCATAGCGAGCCCATGTCCAATCGCACGATCAAGATCCTGAAGCCCTTTGTCTTTCTGCTTGCCCTGGCACCTTTCTTCGGCATTCTGTGGAGCTTCCATACCGACCAACTCGGTGCCGATCCTGTGCAGAGCATTACCCACTGGACCGGTGACTGGACCATCTGGATGCTGCTGATTTCTCTGGCAGTCACGCCGATCCGCCGTCTGTCGCCGAAGCTTGCGTGGCTTATTCGCTTCCGCCGGATGCTGGGCCTGTTCGCGTTCTTTTACGCAACGCTGCACCTGCTGACCTATGTTCTGCTTTTCAGCGGCTTCGATCTGACGGGTGCGCTGGATGCTGCGCGCCAAGGACAGTTCCATGTGCTGCGTGAGGATTGGGTTGCTGTCTGGCCAACGATGGTCGAGGACGTGGAGAAGCGCCGCTTCATTCAGGTGGGTCTTCTGTCGTACGTCATTCTGCTGGCACTCGCACTGACGTCGCCGCAGCGAGTGATGCGCAGCATGGGTGGCAGGCCGTGGCAGACGCTTCATCGCATGGTCTATATCGCCGCGATTTTCGGCGCGATTCACTACTGGTGGCTGGTCAAGAAAGGCGTACTGGCGCCATGGAAGGACACGGCTGTTCTTCTGGTACTCCTGCTGGCGCGGCCCGCCTATACCTGGATGAAGAAGAAGCCTGCAGTGCGTGTCGCTGCCTAATCTTCGACGATACCGTCGAACATGCTCTGTGCGAGCACAGCGGCCTGGGGAGTCAAGGTTCCAGCAAGCGTGTAGTGCTCCCGGTCGCCGAATTTCTCCCAATAGGGGCGGACCTTTTCCATGACGGCCAGTTGCGAGGTGTGCTCACGGAAGGCAGCAAACTTGACCTCTTTCACCGTTGATACATCCAGTTCCACTGTCCACGGCGCCGGGAGCTGCGGCTCGCGGTCTGCCAAGGTGAACTCAGTGCTCTGGTGGAAGAGGCGCTGGGGCGCGTGCGGTGGCAGTCCAAGATCAGGGAAGCGCTTGGTGCGTGCCGACCAGTGGAACGCAGCGCTTGTGAAGCAGCTGACCATGGTGTGGTCGGCGTGCACATTCAGCGATCCGTCCAGACCGAAGGTCAGTACGATCTGCGGCTTCCACGTGCGCATGCGCTCGACGAGCTTTTTCGCTACGCCATTCAACTCTTCGAATTCGAGCCGGCCGTCCTGGTAGTCCAGTGTCTCGTGCTTGGTTACGCCGAGTACCTCGCAACTCCGTGCGAACTCGTCACGACGCATGCGGCCCAGATCCTGCCCATCTGCGGAATCGCCGCGATTGGTCGCAGCCTGTCCGTCGGTGAGGCAAACCACGTAGGTCTCGTAACCAGCTTTCGTTGCCAGAGCCAGGGCCCCGCCAAAGGCAAAACACTCATCATCCGGGTGGGCTACGACGCACATCAGGCGCTTTGGCAAGGTTCGAACTCCTCCTGTAACTCTGCTTCGTCGAAGAGCAGTTCCGTCATAGCCACGGCCTGCTCCAGCGCTTCATCACCGAAGAACCTGGCAACGGGCGCGAAAGACTTACGATGCAACGGCGTAGGTCCGTGCTCTTCTAGTGCGCGGCGATGTTCCGGCGTGGCATAGCCCTTGTGTGACGCAAGACCATACTGTGGGTGCGTCAGATCCCATTCACGCATTTGCGCATCCCGGTGCACCTTTGCCAGCACGGACGCAGCGGCAATGGAGACCGAGAGGGAATCACCGTAGATCAGCTTCGTCTGCGCGCAGGAATGATCGATGCGCATCGCGTCAATCAGAAGGTGATCCGGGACGCAGCCGAGCTGCTCCACCGCCAGGCGCATCGCCAGCCGCGATGCCTGATAGATGTTGATCCGATCGATGGTCTCAGCGTCGACCTCGCCGACTGCAAACGCAATCGCGCACTTACGGATTTCGTGATCAAGCTGCTCACGTTCTTCGCGAGTCAACTGCTTGCTGTCGCGTAAACCCAGGCGTTGCAGCCTTGTGGTGCGCTCCGGCAACACAACCGCCGCGGCGACCACGGAACCGAAAAGAGCTCCTCGTCCAACTTCGTCCACACCGGCGATGCAGCAAAAGCCGTGGTAACGCAGTGCCTGCTCGGGTGCGTCGGAGCAAACAAGGTCGCGCAACATCTGCTGCTTGGTCTGCCCTTCCGGGATCATCGGGCGCTTGCGGCGCATGGGGAGGGGAATTTGCATGCTTATTATGCCAGTGTACAAAGCGCAGGGCGATCTTGAAATGTACCGGCCCAAATGGCTCTTGATGAATCTCCGGCACAAAGGGAAACGAGCGCCCGAAGGCGCTCGTTCCAGTTTGAGGCGGAAAAGAAGCTTAGGCGGTACGGCCCACTTCGCGCAGACGAGCAGCCTTGCCGCGCAGACCGCGGAGGTAGAACAGCTTGGCGCGGCGTACTTCGTACGAGCGAACCTTCTCGACCTTGTCGACAACCTTCGAGTTGAACGGGAAGATACGCTCCACGCCCTGGCCGAAGCTCATCTTGCGAACCGTAAAGGAACCCTGGGGTCCGTTCTTGCGGGCGATGCACATGCCCTCAAATGCCTGAAGACGCTCTTTGTCGCCTTCCTTGATCTTTACCTGCACGCGGACGGTGTCGCCGGGAGCAAATTCCGGAAGGTCGGTGCGCTCGAGCTTAGCCGCGAGCTTCTGCATGATGGGGTGAATCGACATGATGCTGTTTCCTTACTTAGAGTCGTTGTTCAGTTTATCCCAACTGACGCCAAAAAACCATATTGGACGGGCGAAATCGCATTTCCGTTTGAGGGAATCAGTCTTGGTTCAACTTAGCTGCTTTTCGAAGGCTTTCCAGGTAGCGGCGTTCTTCCTTGGTTAGAGGTGCTTCTGCAAGCAGGTCTGGTCGATTCTGCAGCGTCTTCTGAAGCGCCTGCTGCCTTCGCCAGCGGCGAATGGCAAGATGGTCACCGCCCGAAAGGACCTCTGGAATACCGACGCCGCGAAACTCCGCGGGCCGAGTGTAGTGTGGGTAATCAAGCAGACCAGCAGAAGCTGCTACAGCCTGGGGCGGGGCATTCTCATCGCGGGCAGAGTCATGCGCGTGGCCGAAGCTCTCGTAGTGCGCCGAGTCAGGATTGCCCAGAACACCGGGAAGAAGGCGTGTCACCGCATCGACGATAATGGCGGCCCCGAGCTCTCCGCCTGAGAGCACATAGTCTCCAATCGAAAGTTCGCGGTCACAATGCATTTCATTCACGCGCTCGTCCACACCCTCGTACCGTCCGCAGATCAGGACGATCCGTTGCATCGACTTCAGTTCATGGGCCACCGCCTGCGTGAAGCGTGAGCCCTGTGCGGAGAGGAGGATCACGGTCTCGCGAGTAGTGTCGCGAACGGGTTTGGGAGAGATTCCGAGGGACTCGATCGCTTCGGAGAGGGGCTCAGGCTTGAGGACCATGCCTTCGCCGCCACCGAACGGACGGTCATCCACCGTGCGGTGACGATCATGGGTGAAGCTGCGCAGATCGACCGTTCCGATTTGCGCGATGCCCGTGATCAAGGCGCGCGCCACGACGCCGTTGCGGAGCGTGCTCTCGAAGAAGTCAGGAAAGATGGTCACGATATCGAAGCGCAAAGGCTGCTTCGGTTCGGGTTCGATCGTGATATCGGGCACGGACGGCATATGGCTATTGTTTCATCGCTGGCATTGCCCCAACCTTAGCCGTTCATGTCGACGAGCCCGTGGGGGAGCTGCATCTCGATGCGCTTCGCGGTGATGTCGATCTTCGCCACGAAGTCGTTCGCGAAGGGGATCATCACTTCATCGCCGTTGGCCCGCGTTACGACGAAGATGGCCGCGGCCGTTTCGATTCGCTTACCCTGCGGATCCTGGGGAAAGTGCATGTCGTCGACCGTGCCGATTTCCGTTTCGCCATCGGTTAAAACGCAGCCAATCAGATCGTTCACGTAATAGGTTTGATCGTCAAGCGCAACTCGTTCATCAGCCGCGATTTGAACTTCTGACTTGCCCAGATCCTCTGCCTCTTGAATCGATTCAGATCCGCGGAGTTTGAGAACAATTCGACCGGCACTGCGACCGACCGGCATCCAGTGGTCTTCGACGAAACCGTCCGTCCGGAGGCCCCCGGGGGTAAGCAGCGAGACCTCTGGGCGATCTTTGAATTGATCCGGAAAGTCCGTGAACAGATCACACAACACTTCGCCTCGGCGGCCCTGGGGCCGGACCACGCGTGCCAGCGTCACCCACTCTTTGGAGTTCTGTGTCATCTATTCCGATTTCACGTCGAGGCTGAAGCGGTGCTGCAGCTTGCTACCGGCAGCGCCAAGGATAGTTCGCAACGATCGAGCGGTGCGGCCCTGCTTTCCGATCAGCTTGCCCAAATCGTCTTCTGCCACGTACAGGCGGATAACGGTCTCAGAATCGAAGCTTTCGGCTTCCACTCGGACCTTTTCGGGCTGGTCCACCAGTGCGGTGGCCATCCCGGAGATCAAGTCACACATTTGCTGCACAGAGCTGGGTGGGGGAGTGTCCGTCATACGTACCTTGGGGTGAACTTAGAACTGCTCTTCAGGAAGAACGTACCTTTGGAGAAAAATCGTTTCTAGAGCATAAACGATCTCTTCCACGACGAAGTATCCAGATAGCAAAAAGCCACGCTGCAATCGCGCCATGCGATCGAAACGTGGCTTTAAACGGGAAAGGAGAGTTACGCTGCGACGGGCTCAGCTGCCGCAGGTGCGTTCTTCACCAGCTTGGCAACGATGTCCGACATCTGTGCTCCGACGCTGGTCCAGTAAGCGATGCGATCATGCTTCAGGTCGACCGTTGCAGGCTCCGTGCGGGGATTGTAGGTACCAACCACTTCGATGGAACGGCCGTTGCGGGCGCGATCCTTCTCGATGACAACGATGCGATAGTACGGCTGCTTGGTGGCGCCTACGCGCGCCAGACGAATCATGACCACTGGTTTACTTCCTCACTCTTAAAAGATGTCTCGGTTACCCCGTCCAACGGGGCCAACTGCCGCGGCAGAGATTCTGCCGGCCGGGTGAAGCAACGGCGCGCAGCTCTTTCCAACCTATCTATTGTGGGCCATTTCCGGCCGGAACACAAGGCTGCTGATGTACCTGCGGAGGGTCAGGCTGTAATTCGACCTACGATCGCTGCCGCAGGAAGGGTGCCGGCCGCCCACTCTGTCCGGCTCCATTGCGGAAAAGGGTGGGGCATCGCGCCGAGCGCAATATCTGTGGCGGTTCTTAGCTCAGGCCGGGTCAGCTGAGTTGGAGGAGAACGTCTGGCAGCGTGGAAGCTGTCCCGCTGATGCGCGATACCCCCACCCTTTTCCGCAAGAATGGGGCACCCGGCCTGATGGGTTACCCGGCGTGATGGGTTGTGCGGTTCTAAAGCGCGGGGAACAGGAAGCGCAGGACTTCGCCGAAGCGGTCGGCCCAGGCCGTCTCGTTATGGAGAGCACCGGGAAATTTCTGGTATCGAAGGTCACGACCCTGCTGCCAGCCCCTGGTCTGCAGCAGTTGCGACAGCAGGTCAGCGTCGCGAACGTGTCGCAGGCCCTCAGCCGTGCCCATGTCCAGCCAGATGTTCAGCGGCAGCGTGGTCCTCAGGGAACGAACATCGCGCAGGATCGTACGGTTATCCCACCAGATGGAAGGCGACAGAACACCAATGCGGCCGAAGACTTCCGGGAAGCGCAGACCGATGGCAAGCGAGATCAGTCCGCCCAGTGACGAACCTGCGATGCCTGTATGTTCCGGCCCGGCGAGCACGCGATACTCTTCGCGCAGCATCGGCAGCAGTTCCTCGGTCAGCATGCGTGCGTAGAAAGGGCCGCGACCGCCGCCGAGCCTGGCGTCCGCCGTTGGCGTGTACTCCGCCATGCGGTCCGCGCCGGTATTCGCCACGCCTACCAGGATCAACGGTTCGACCCGGCCCGCTGCGATCTCTTCGTCTGCCGTGCTGCCGGCTCGCCAGGTACTACCTTTCACATAGGACAGGTCGCCGTCGAACAGGTTTTGTCCGTCGTGCATGACCAGCAGGGGAAAGCTTCGCTGCGGCTCTTGCAGGTACGCCTCGGGCAGGTAGAGAAAGATGTCGCGTGAGTTCGGAAGGAATTTCGATTCCCAGTCACGGATGCGGACGTAGCGGCCCTGCGCCTCAGCGTCCGCCAACATGGGTCCTGGCACGGTCAGATGTGTGTCAGTGTCGGGCTGGGAGGCAACGAATTCCATGAACTAAGATTCCTTCGAAGAGTAGCAGAGCGCGAGCACGGTTTTACCGGAGGCCACCCCACCATGCACCGTGAATACCACGTCGACCAGTCTGCTGCGCTTGGCCGTCCCATGGAGCGGCTCGTCTTTGGCCATGACGGTTTACCTGTGATTGTCTTTCCCACGTCCTGCGGGCGCTTCTACGAGTTTGAAGACCAGGGCATGGTCGCGGCCATTGAGGGTGAGATCAATCGCGGCCATATCCAGTTGTGGTGCGTGGATTCCGTGGACGCGGAGAGTTGGTACAACACGAACGTAAGCGGACGGTGGCAGATTGCACGGCATCTGCAATATGAGCAGTACATCATGCATGAACTGCTGCCGCACATTCGTTACAAGAACTGGAACCAGATGATCGCCATGGCGGGATGTTCCTTCGGTGGCTTTCACGCGGCCAGTATGGCGCTGCGCCACCCGGATAAGATCAACGCCATGCTGTCGATGGGCGGTGCCTTCGACCTGGCCCGCTTTCTGAACGGGCACTATGACGATGACGTGTATTACACGCTGCCCATGGACTTCCTGCCAAACCTCAATGATCACTGGTATCTGGATAAGTTCCGGCACAACACCTACGTCCTGGCTACCGGGCAGCACGATCAGTGCTGGAACGACAATGAGCGCCTTGCCGCGATCCTGCGAAGTAAAGGCATTCCCGTTCGGCTGGACGTGTGGGGCGACAACACCGGGCACGACTGGCCGTATTGGCGACGCATGCTGCAAACCTATCTGTGACCGCGTGACACCATTTCTGCATCCACAACGTAGGAGATCAGCATGAAGAAGATCGGCATCCTGTTTGGCATGGAGAATACCTTCCCCCAGGCATTCGTGGACAAGGTGAACTCCATGAACGTGAACGGGATCACGGCAGAGTTCGTTGCGATTGGACCGGTGAAGGAAGCCGTCTCCTGCGGCTACTCCGTGATTGTGGATCGCATCTCGCATGATGTTCCGTTCTATCGCGCCTACCTGAAGAACGCTGTGCTGACGGGCACGCACGTTATCAACAATCCCTTCTGGTGGTCTGCCGACGACAAGTTCTTCAACTACGCGCTCGCCGCGAAACTGGGCGTGGCTGTGCCCAAGACGGTGATCCTGCCCAGCAAGCAGATGCCGCCCGACACGAACGACATCTCCTTTCGGAACCTGCCGTACCCGTACGACTGGAAGAGCGTCTTCGAGTACGTTGGCTTCCCGGCCTTCCTGAAGCCGCATGACGGTGGCGGTTGGAAAGATGTCTTCCACGTTCATGATGAGCGCGAGTTCTTTGAAGCCTATGACCAGACGCGCACTCTCTGTATGACCCTGCAGGCCGCGGTCAAGTTCCGCGAGTACTTCCGCTGCTACGTCGTCGGACAGAAAGATGTGCGCATCATGCCTTACGACCCATCGCGTCCGCATGCGGAGCGGTACGTGATGAACCCGCCGACCTACGATCCTGCGCTGCTTGCACGCGTCGAGAAGGATGCACTGACTCTGTGCAAGGCGCTCGGGTATGACCTGAACACGGTCGAGTTTGCAGTAGAAGACGGCATTCCCTATGCCATCGACTTCATGAATCCCGCTCCGGATGCGGATCGAGTCTCAGTTGGCGAAGAGAACTTCAACTGGATTGTAGAGAAGGTCGCAGAGCTTGCTGTTGAGCGGGCGCTGGCGAACGAAGGAGCTCCGCCGGAATTGCGCTGGTCGTCGTTCCTCGGCTACCAGTCTCCGTCAACAGCATCAACACCTTCAGAGAAAGCTGAGCCGAAGGCCGCCGCGACAAAGGCTGTCCGGCAGAAGAAACCGATCAAGTGATGTCTAAGGATACGAACAAGACCGGGTGCCCCATTTTTTCGTGGCTTCATCGCGAAAGAACGGGGTATCGCGTGATACCCCAGCCTTTGCTTCGCAAAGAATGGGGCACCCGGCCGCGGTGGAGGTTGCTGTCGTTACTGCTGCTGGGTGGGATCGCTTCTGCGCAGCAACAGACCGGAGCTCCAGCGGGGATCGCGGTGCCGCCGCCCCCCGAGCCCGCCGTGACTTCACCGTCGGTGGACGTGGCCCCGGACACTCGCGTTTTTCGCGTTCGACTGATGGACGGACGGAACGGGCAGCCCATTGCGAACGGTCACGTGAAGCTCTGGTATGACGAGCCATCGGGCGCAGGCTACGAGCTGGCTACGGGGGCGCGGGGAGTCGGGCTGATGCCGGCGCCTGTCGGCGACCCGCTGCGAGTGATTGTCACCACGCTTGACTACAACGACTGCCGTAGGCCGGCGCGCTATGCCCCACCGCAGGGCTACAACATGGCCGAGATTGCAAAGTCGGGCCTTGCAGCAGAGAACGGTTGCGGCACGGTCGCCGTCCGCCCACAGCCCGGCGAACTGATCGTGTTTGTCCGGCCCACGCGCTGGTACGAGAACCTGAACCGCAACTCCGGGAACTAAGGCGCGGGGCGTCGGCGCGGTTTGCGATGCTACTCTCGTTTTCACCCGCGACCCGTTTGACTGGCAAGCCCCAAAGCCACTCAAGGTACCGTCCGCGGCATCGGAGTTTGCTATGCGACCCTCGTTCACGCTGGGCATTGAAGAGGAGTACCAGACCATTGACCCGGTGACTCGCGACCTGCGCTCACACGTGGCGACGGAGATGCTGGAAAACGGCAAGCTGCGGCTGGAAGAGCGTGTGAAGGCCGAGATGCATCAGTCCGTCATCGAGGTCGGAACGCGCGTCTGCCAGAACATTCACGAGGCTCGCGAGGATCTTTACGACCTGCGTCGCAACATGATCCGCCTGGCCGAAGAGAACGGCCTGGTGCTGGTGGCCGGCGCGACTCATCCTTTTGCCGACTGGCGCAACCAGGAGATCTATCCGGATCCGCGATACGACAAGGTTGTTGAGGATCTGCAGTTGGTCGCGCGCGCAAACCTGATCTTTGGCCTCCATGTGCATGTGGGCATCGAGGACCGCGAGGCGGCGATCCGCATCATGAACTCTCTGCGGTACTTCCTGCCGCACATCCTTGCGCTTTCAACCAATTCGCCGTTCTGGCTGGGGATGGACACAGGTTACAAGAGCTATCGCGCGAAGGTATTCGAGAATTTCCCGCGGACGAATCTCCCGGACAGCTTTGCCTCCTACTCGGAGTTTGAGAACTACGTAAACCTGCTGATTAAGACCAACAGCATCGACAACGCCAAGAAGCTTTGGTGGGATGTTCGGCCGCATCCGTTCTTCAACACGGTGGAGGTGCGCATCTGCGACATTCCCATGCGCGCGGAGGAGTCCGTGGCGATCGCCGCTCTGATCCAGGCGACCGCGATGAAGCTGCACTGCCTGCACGCGAATAATGTCGATTTCCGCCAGTATTCGCGAGCGCTGCTGATGGAAAACAAGTTTCGGGCAGTTCGATATGGTTTGGACGGTAAACTAATCGACTTTGGAAAAGAAACGGAAGTTCCCGAGCGCGAGCTGATCGAGGAGTACCTGCACTTCATCGACGATGTGGTCGACGAGCTCGGATCACGCAACGAAATCAACTACATTCGCTCGATGCTGCAGAACGGCAGCGGCGCGGACAGGCAGTTGAAAGTCTGGCGCGAGACGAACGATCTGCGCGCAGTGGTGGACTACATGGCGTCCGAGACTCGCGCGGGACTGTAGGAAACCTAACGTTTCCAGACGGCTGCGAAAAAAAGTTGTCTGCGGTTGCGCATTCGCGAAGAATTCACGCTATTGTGAAGGAAATCCCCATGCAAAATTGCCGTCCTGCATGGCGATTCCAAGCTTCAGTTCCACGTTTTCTTGCAAACGCAAAGTCGCGTCGTGTCGCCGACGTGTACCTCGATTCGTTCACCGCAGTCTCACTGAGGAGAGTCGTATGGATTTGAAGAACTTCGCTTCCGCCCAACAGTATTTCTCACGCCGTTCCTTTATGCGCACCGCTGGCATTGCTTCGGCAGCAGTGGCATCCATGCCCGCATTCGCGATGCAGGCTGCACCGGCAGCGCCGCAGACCGGCCGCCGTGGTGGCGGTATGGGCGATGACATGGGCGGCGGACGCGCACCGCGCGATCCCAATACGGTCATCATCTCTTCGAACGAGAACCCGCTTGGACCGGCTCCGGTCGCTCTTGAGGCGATCAATTCCGCCGCCAAGAAGGGCGGACGTTACGACCGCGAGTACTCGACTGCGATGACGAAGGCCATCAGCGACCAGTTCCAGCTGAAGCCGGGCTACGTCCGCATCTACCCGGGTTCGGGCGGACCGTTGGATCTCGCCCTGTACTCAAACATTGGACCGGACAAGGCGCTCATCCTGGGCGATCCGTCCTACGAGCAGGGTTTCCGCGCTGCACAGACCTGTAAGGCGAAGTACATCCAGGTGCCGCTGGACAAGAAGACCTACGCGTATGACGTGAAGGCCATGCTCGCTGCTCATCCGAATCCCGGTGCGTACTACATCGTGAACCCGAACAACCCGACCGGCACCATCACGCCGAAGTCGGATATCGAGTGGCTCGTGAAGAACAAGCCGGCTGGTTCGGTTGTCATCGTCGATGAGGCTTACCACCACTTCTCGACCGAAGATTCCGTCATCGACATGGTCGCTGCCGATAAGGACGTCATCGTTCTGCGCACGTTCTCGAAGATCTACGGCATGGCAGGCGTTCGCGCCGGCTTCGCCTTCGGACGCCCTGACCTGCTGGCAAAGTTCGAGACCGTTACCTCGAACAACCGTCAGATCGGTTCGATCTCGCTGACCTCGGCCGCAGCCGCAGCCGCCAGCCTGAACGACCCGCAGCTGGTTCCGCTGCGTCGCAAGATCAACAAGGACACGCTCGACGCCACGCTTGAGTACCTCCAGAAGAACAACTATGCCTTCATCCCGGGCGCCCAGGCCAACATGTTCATGGTCGATGTGAAGCGTCCTGGTGCTGAAGTGCAGCGCGCGATGCTGGGTGAGAAGGTTGCTATCGGCCGTGTCTGGCCGATCTACCCGACCATGGTCCGCGTCACCGTGGGTACGCCGGACGAGATGAAGAAGTTCCAGACGGCCTTCACCAAGGTCATGAACACGCCTACCGCTCCGGTGGCTGCTCACCTGGACATCAACGACATCCCGCACGAGCTGTACCGCAGCTAACCCTGCCTTCACAGGCGAAATGGAGAACCCCGGCGATTTACGCCGGGGTTTTCCATTTTCAGCGATTGACGCGCCCGCGGAGTACCCTTAGAGCATCTGAAGGAGAACGATGCCAGCTGCCTACACCTCGACGCGTCTTTCCTCAGTGCCTTTTCCGCCGTCGTTTGGCCAGGGCGCTCGCAACGCAGTCACGACCTGCCTGCGCATTCAGCCCGGCGAAAAGGTCACGGTGATCACGGACGAGAAGACGATGCATATCGCCGCGTCCATCGCCGTTGAACTCGACCGGATCGGCTGCCATTGGAACGGCTTCGTGCTGGAAGAACTTGCTCCGCGGCCGCTCGTAGGCATGCCTGCGGCGGTACTTGAAGATATGGAGTCAAGCCAGGTCAGCATCTTCGCCGTGGAAGTTCAGCCAAACGAACTCCGCAGCCGCATGGAGATGACGGACGTCGTGAACCGGCGGCGGATGCGTCATGCGCACATGGTGAACGTCACGCCAGAGATCATGGTTCAGGGAATGCGCGCCGACTTCAACGCAGTCGACGCGTTGTCGCAGGCCGTGTTGGATCGTGTCCGCGAAGCCACCTACGTGCGCGCAACGACGCCCGCCGGGACCGACATTCACGCGCAGCTGAATCCCAGCTACAAGTGGTTTAAGACTTCGGGCATCATCTCCACCGAAAAGTGGGGAAACCTGCCCGGGGGCGAGTGCTTCACCGCTCCCGGTGAGGTCAATGGTGTCTTCGTGGTCGATGGGGTTGTCGGTGACTTCCTCTGCGCGCGCTACGGCATCCTGCGGGACACGCCATTGTCGATCGCGATCGAGAACAACCGCATTGTGCGGATCTCCTGCGAGAACAAGGAACTCGAACGCGACTTCTGGGCTTACACACACACCGATGAGAACAGCGACCGCGTCGGCGAGTTCGCGATCGGCACCAACATCGGTGTCCATGAAGTCATCGGCAACATCCTGCAGGACGAGAAGTTTCCGGGTATCCACATCGCTTTCGGCGATCCATATGGAGCGCACACGGGTGCTCCATGGAAGTCGTCGACACACATCGACGTCGTCGGTCTGGGTTTCAACATCTGGCTTGGTGATGCTGAGGGTGAGTCGCAGATCATGCGCGACGGCGTCTTTCTCATCGAGCCGTAATGGTCCACAGTTTTGACGACTGGTGAACTAGAAAAGGGGCCGTTTCGTGGCCCCTTTGCTGTCGGTACGGGTGCTGCCTGTTACTTGAGTTCGATGGCGTTGCGTAGCCGGAAGGTGATCGCGCTCTCGGACGGGATGATAGTGTCGCGGCTGCCAGTGTAGGCACCTGCAACTGTGCCTGCTCCGGCGCCGGACATGCCGCCAATCAGTGCTCCCTTGCCTCCGCCTGCGAGGCCACCAATCAGCGCGCCAAGTCCTGCGCCTCCGCCGATGAACCCCGCAGTCCGTTTGCCACGGCCCTTGGTGCGAGCGACGTACTCACTGGTCTGCACGCGGTAGCCGCCGATGTTCGTAAGCTCGATGCCGATGGCGCCGGCACCCGTGAAGTGGCCACGGCCATTGGCGCTGACGATCTCACCGCGGACGGAGGTGCCGCGCTGGAAGGCGGTAACCCCATGCACCACGATGGCGTTATTCAGGACACCGGTGAAGCCGGTGCCGGGACCACCGCTATGCTCGGCCGAGAGTGATTCCGTGGTGCGGATGGTTACGCGAGTTCCGGCGGGGACAACCAGCGACGGTGCGGGCGCGGGAGCCGGTGCGATCGGGGCTGCGGCGGGCGCCGGTGCAGCGGCCGTTGTCGGCGCATAGCCCGGTGCGGCTGCCGGCGGTGCTGCCGGAGCGGGGGTGACCGTGCCGCCCGGCGCAACGGCGACCGGTGTGCCGGTGGCGGGCGAGATCGCGTTCGATCCATTGCCCACAGCGATTACGGTTGAACCCACCGGGAGTGGCTGGCCTGCAGCGATAACCTGCGTGCTGCCATCCGGCATGCGAACGGTGGTGGAACCGGCGGTGGCAGAGTTGTTGCTATGGCAGCCTGCGAGCATGGCGACGGAAAGTGTTGCGCAAAGCGCGAGCGAACGGACGGAGTGATACATATTGGTAATCTCCTATGTGAGACTTGGCCGCCAAACTGTTTCCGGACAACAGGGAAGGCATGCGTCATTTTGGTAGATGCAACCGACTCGCCTAAGTCGCCTGTCGGCCTCAGGAATTCACGTCTATCAGAAACACAAACGCCGCGATCCGAAGATCGCGGCGTTGCGAGAGATGTATTGAAGGAAGAGTTAGATCTTCGCTTCGCGATACGAGACATGCTTACGCACGACCGGATCGTACTTCTTGAACTCCAGCTTTGCGCTGGTGGTCTTGGGGTTCTTGGTCGTGGTGTAAAAGTGGCCGGTTCCGGCGCTGGAGACGAGCTTAATGATTGTGCGCATGTCCGTTATCCCTTCGCCTGGAGCAGAGCGGCTTCGACGCCCATCTTGTTAATGGTGCGAAGGCCGCGTGTGGACACGCGCATACGCACAAACTTCTTTTCGCTAGGAACCCAGATGCGCTTCCACTGCAGGTTCGGCTCCCAGCGGCGACGCGTTTTATTGTTCGCGTGCGACACCTTGTTACCAGCCATCGGCCGTTTGCCGGTGATGGGACATACCTTCGCCATACCAAATCTCCTGATGCCGGGCCTGATGTTTCAGACCAACCCTACGATTATGTCACGATTTTCGCAGAATCTTCCAAGCTTTTCTTGTGTTTCGACTCCTACCGAGGGGGAATCACAACTGGTTCGCGTTATGCTATCCCGCTCCGGTTAGCGAACGGGGCCGCGAACGTCTCGCAGAACTCGCGCGGTCGGCTGCAACCGATGCAAAGCCATCATTCCGCTGGAGTTGCTCTTCCATCGAAGCCTTACGCTGGTCTTTATTGTATCGAACGGGCTTCGGGTTCGATGCGAAATTTGATAGAAAACGAGGCCCGCTCCGTCGCGCCGTCCGCTGTCTGGCTTCTAGCTGCCGGGCACTCGCAGGATCATGGCGACCAGAACGGCTCCGGCGATCATGCAGGCGAGTTGGAGACAGACACTCCGGATGGTGCTTTCTCCCGGCAGTTCCGGCATCAGGTTTACCAGCGCGATGTAGACGAAGCTTGCGGCACTGACCGGCAGGAGCCAGTTCGTCGCGGCGAAGGTATGCCCCGCAAAGCCGACGACCGCAACGCCGGCCATGGCGGCGGCAGCGATCAACAGCAGGAAGCGTTGCGCTCGCGCGGGCGAGACCTCCAGGTGGCGCAGCAGGGCATAGTCGCCCATGCGATGCGGAACTTCGTGCAGGGTGATGGCGACGGCAGTGAGCCAGCCGATGCGCCTCCCGGCTGCGAAGGCGGCCGCGACCGAGACACCATCGACAAAGCTATGCAGCATGCCGCCGAAGATCAACGAAACAGGCCGCGAACCGTGCTCATGATGGTGATGATGGTGCGGGCCGCAGTCAGGCTCGCCTTGGGCGGGTGTCTCGACTGGGTGACCGGTCAGCGTGGCGAAGATCCGCTCAAAACAGAAGAGAGCGAAGATGGTGGCGAGAAAGGTGAACCAGAGCGCCGGACGGTTGCCGACGGCGACAATCGCCTCCGGCAGGATGTGGAGGAGCGCCGTCGCCAGCAGAACACCGACTGCCAGGCTCACCAGGTATCCCATGCCGCGCTCTAACAGGCGATGCCGCGCGCTCAGCCAAAGCGCTGCCGCCATGGCCACCACCTGGATTGCCGCTACGGCAATGCTTGCTTCCAAAACTCTTCCTCGTTCCTGCTGTGCGTTGGATCGCCAAGGTTTCCCTCAGCGGCTGAAGCCGATCCCGTTTGGTTTGCCGATTGGCAGGGCTGAAGCCATGCCAATCCGAGATTGAAGCTGTCCTGATCGCCAATACCGTGAAGGCGCTCCGGCCGCCAAGACTCTGGATGTCTACCTTCCGGTTCTACCACGCCGGTAGTTGCGGTGGTTTGGTGGCGATCTTGTAACGGATGCGCTCACCACGGGGGAGTTGCAGGGAGGCGACGCAGCCAGCTCCGCGGACGGCGTTGCAGAGACATACGTGCTCGGCTTCTCGAAGATCGTCCAGAGTGATGACTCGCTCCTGCAGCAGGCCTGCTCTGAGGAGTTCTGCTCGGTAGATACCGGGAAGACAACCGCTCCGGAGTGGGGGCGTGTACCAGCGGCCATGCTTGCAGACGAGCAGCGACGAGATGCACCCCTCGGTGATCTCTCCCTGATCATTTTGGAACAGTGCTTCGTCGTAACCCGCTGCAACGGCTTCGCGGAATGCCGGTTCATACTCGGGACGGAAGGTGGTCTTATGACGCAGATGCGGAGCTTCACCCAAGACGCTTCGTGATGAGAGTGTCACGTTCATTTGACTCGGCCAGCATGGGGCTTCGGCGTGTTGTATCTCGGTGGTCCCGTCACAGTGGAGTAGCAGCCGGATGCGCTTTGGCTGGCCGTTCCATGTGGCGGCGGCTTTGGTGATGGCTTCGAGTATGGATTGGGTATTGAAGCGGAAGCCAAGTGATGCCGCGGAGCTTTCCAGGCGCTGCAGGTGGGATAGAAGTAGTGGGATGTTCTGAGAAATCCTTTGTGAGTCGGCACCAGGGGCCGGTGGTTTATGCTGGTTCGCGTTTTGAGCGAATAGCCCATCCTTGCTCCGTAAGAATGGGTCACCCGGTTCCGTGGCGGTGGGTGGAACATCCAGAGCAGTGGCTGTCCGTGGGGCATCCGGATCGGTGCTGCTCCAGCGCATGGTCTCAATCAGGTCTATGGGCTGCGCTGCGCGGTGCAGAAAGGACGTCTTCAGCAGGCATTCGTCGTATTCGCCTTCCGCGGTGGAGTCCGCAACGATACCGCCGCCAACGCCTAATTCCATCGTGTGGCCATCGAGCACGACCGTGCGGATTGCGACGTTGAAGCAGGCGCTGCGGTCCGGTGCGAAGTAGCCGATCGCTCCGGTGTAGACGCCGCGTGGGCCCGCTTCAACCTGTGTGATCAATTCCATCGTGTGTCGCTTGGGTGCGCCCGTGATGGAGCCCGACGGAAAGAGCGCTTGGAAAACCTGGTACCAGGGCTTGTGCGGTGGCATGCGGCCGGTGATCGTCGATGTCATTTGCAGCAGTGTGGGGTAACGCTCTACGTCGAAGAGTCGATCGACATCCACGCTGCCTGCTTCGCAGACGCGGCCCAGGTCGTTGCGTAGCAGGTCGACGATCATCACGTGCTCTGCGCGGTTCTTTTCATCGGCGCGCAGCGCGTCGGCAAGAAGATCGTCCTCTTCGGCGCCCACTCCGCGCACGGCTGTGCCCTTCATCGGCTTTGTGGTCAGTGTGCCGTCGGGTGCTGCGCGGAAGAAGAGTTCCGGCGAAAAGCTCAGGATCGTTCGACCCGGCAAGAGCTGTAGGATGCCACCGTAGCTGCACGGCTGTTGCGCCTTCAGCGCATCGTAGATCGTCTCAGCTCCGCCTTCGTAGGGGCTGGCGGCGTGGGTCGTGAAGTTGAGCTGGTAGGTTGCACCCGCGGCGATCCACCCCTGGATGCGGGCAATCGCAGAGGTATAGTCGTCCCGCCGGATGCGCAGCATGGGGGCGATGGGGAGGGGCGCAGAAGGTGGAACTGTCGGCTCGGCCGACGCTTCACGGACGTGGTTGAAGATGCGTGGTGCGTCGTAGATGCCGAAGACTGCGAGCGGCTCTTGCGTGGCTTGCGAAGGAAGATCAACAAAGTGAGAACCGGCTTCATAGGTCAGGTAGCCAGCGACCCAATGGCCGCCTGCGAGTGCCTGCTCAATTTCGTTGAAGAGCGGTGCCAGATCGCCGGGTGCGTCTGCGGTGAGTATGCGCTGTGCATCGGTGAAGAGATAGGAATGGCGTTGCGAGGGGCTCGGCAGAGAAGACTCGAGCAGGACCGTGCCTTGATGCTTCAGGGCTGTGTCGCGCCAAGAGGTTGGGAGAGGCGTCCACCGCTGTGGCTGGTCTGTTGGAACGGGCAGCATTGTTCTAGTGTCTCGCGTCTCCGTCGACTACGGTCACAACAACGAAAAGCCCACATCTCATCGCGAGACGTGGGCACCCGTTTGGGGACGGTCGGTAAGACTAATTGCGGTTAGGGCGGGTGATGATGATGGCGCGGGCTCGCTCACCAGGCTCGCAGGTGTACTGCCGCTTGCGCATGGCGTCCAGCCAGGCGACGTCACCGGACTCGAGTGTGCGTGTCTCCATCTCGGAAACGAGCGTCAGACTGCCTTCGACGACCATGGTGAACTCAATGCCTTCAAAGATGCGCGGGCGGAAGCAGACTTCCTCTTCCGTACCGCGAAACTCCGCGATGCAGGGCACCATGCTGCTGTCGGCGATCAGGCCGCTGAGATTCTCGGACAGGAAGGTCGGCACTGCCCCGGCGTTCTTTTGCAGGCGCACGCGCTCTGACTGACGAAGAATGCGGAAGGTGATGGGCTGCTCATCCCGGAAGAAATAGGAGAGGTCTTTGCCGAACGTAATGGCGATGCGCGCCAGGTTGCGCACGGTAGGGACCACGCGCCCCGTTTCGAGCTGGGAGAGAAAGCTGGCCGAAAGGCCCGTCTTCTTTCCGAGCTCGACCAGGCCCATGGAGCGCTTCATCCGGAGACGCCGGATGCGATCGCCAATCTGCTTTGCTTCGATCGTGGATTCGACCTGATCGGGTTCCACCACATCCACCGCGTCGGGGATGCGGACTTCTTCTTCCACTCGCATGCATTTTGAGATGATGAACAACCCAAAGAAGCTGCCCGGGATGTCTGGGCAGCTTCTTGATTTGGTGAACAGGAAAGGGTCGAAGTTTAGAAATCCTCGCCAAAGCCAACTTCACCCTCGACCGCAGTCTGGTAAGCCGATACGCGGCGCTCGAAGAAGTTGGTCAATTCCTGAACATCCTGCAGTTCCATGAAGCTGAAGGGATTCTTGGTCTTGAAGTGCGGCGCGATGCCGAGGCGCTGCAGTCGGCTATCGGCGACATAGCCAAGGTACGCGCGCATGTCACGCACGGACAGGCCGGCAACGCCACCGGAGAGCAGATCGTCCGCGAACTGAGCCTCGCAATCGACGGCTTCCTCCAGCATCTCGATGATCTGGCGCTCCAGGTCGGCGTCCCAAAGGTCGGGCTCCTGCTGACGGACGGTGTTCACGACCTCGAAGGCAAACTCAAGGTGGCAGCTCTCATCACGGAAGACCCAGTTGGTACCCGACGCCAGGCCGTGCAGCAGGCCCTTCGAACGGAAAAAGTAAACGTAGGCAAACGCCGCAAAAAAGAAGAGGCCTTCAATAGACGACGCGAAGCAGATGAGGTTCAGAAGGAACTGGCGGCGATGATCGCGCGTCACCAGCGTGTCAAGCGCCTGGATGCTGTCCATCCACTTCATGCAGAACTCGGCCTTTTTCTGGATGGAGGGAATGTTCTCCACGGCGGCGAAGGCCTCCTCGCGCTCTTTCTGGTCCGGCACGTAGTTGTCGAGCAGCGTCAGGTAGAACTGCACGTGCACGGCCTCTTCATAGAGCTGGCGCGAGAGGTAGAGGCGTGCTTCTGGAGAGTTGATGTGCTTGTACAGGTTGAGTACAAGGTTGTTCGACACGATCGAGTCACCCGTGGCGAAGAAGGCCACGAGGCGCTTGATGGTATGAATCTCAGCCGGACTCATCTTCGCGCGCAGATCGACAAGATCGGTGGAGAAGTCGACTTCCTCTACGGTCCACGTGTTCTTGATGCCGTCGCGGAACATGTCGTAGTAGACCGGGTACTTCATGGGCCGGAGCGTGAGGCACATACCGGGATCGAGAATGGATGTGGGTGCTGCGACGGAGTTAGCCGTAGTGACGGGTGTTGCAATCGTGGACATGTTGGATTTCTCCTGAACTGTTATCGAATGTGGTTCGTCGGCGGACAACGATTTCTTTGCGCGGGGAGGTCGATATCACGTCCCGCCCGGACGACAACAGAGCAGATCCCTTCGCCACGAGACGTTACGTGCTCTATTGATTTGGAACCTGGTTGAGAGGCCGGCGGCCATCAGCGGCCGCCGGTTCTCAAAGCTACTGGCAGGCCTCGCAGCTCTCAGGGTTCTCAAGGGAGCACGCAATGGCTGCTGAGGCGTCAATGGGCTTCTGCTCCGGCTCTGGTACGGAGACGTTCTGCAGTTGCGCCTGTGCGGTTTGCGGCAGGCTGGACGACATGGCGGCCTTTTGCACGGTGGCCTTTGCGATCTTCGTCGCAGGACGCGAGCGCAGGTAATAGGTCGTCTTCAGGCCCTGCTTCCATGCGTACATATACATGGACGACAGGCGGCCGATGTTGGGCGACTCGCTGAACAGGTTCAACGACTGCGCCTGGTCGATGTACGCGTTACGAGCCGCGCCCATGTCGATCAGGCTGCGCATGGGAACCTCCCACACCGTGCGGTAGATCGCCTTCAGCTCGTCGGTGAGGTCCTCGATGTTCTGCACGGAACCTTCGCTCATCTTCAGCTTCATACGCATCTCTTCATTCCACATGCCAAGCGCCTTCAGCTCGTTGATGAGGTAGCGGTTCACCTGCAGGAACTCGCCGGAGAGCGTCTCGCGCTTGAACAGGTTAGAGATCTGCGGCTCAATGCACTCATAGCAGCCGACGATGGAGGCAATGGTTGCTGTGGGGGCAATCGCAATCAGCAGCGAGTTACGTACGCCGGACTTCTTGATGCGCGCACGCAGCGCATCCCAGCGCTCCGGCTCGCTCGGCGTGATCTTCCAGAGGTCGAACTGGAACTGCCCCTGGGCCAGGCGCGTCTCGTCGAAGGAGGGATGCGGTCCGTTCTTCTCCGCAAGCTCCGTCGTCGCGAGCATGGCGTAGTAGTAGATCTCTTCCTGGATCTTCGTCGAGAGTGCCTGTGCTTCCGGCGAGTCGAAGGGCAGACGCATTTGGAAAAAGACGTCCTGCAGGCCCATGACGCCAAGGCCCACCGGCCGCCAGCGATTGTTCGCCTTCAGCGCCTGCTGCACCGGGTAGAAGTTGATATCGATGACGCGATCGAGCATGGGTACGGCAACGCGAACGGTGTTCGCCAGCTTCTCGAAGTCGAATACGGTCTTGCCGTTCTCATCCACCTTCATGTGGCGGCCAAGGTTCACGGAGCCCAGGTTGCAGACAGCTGTCTCGTCCTTGCTGGTGACCTCGGTGATCTCCGTGCACAGGTTCGAGAGGTGGATGACATTGCCCGGCTTGCCGGTCTGATTGTTCTTGGTGTTGCAGGCGTCCTTGAACGTCATCCAGCCGTTGCCGGTCTCGGCCAGCGAACGCATCATGCGGGCGTACAGATCACGCGCCTTGATCTGGCGATAATAGATCTTGTCTTCCTCAGCCTGGATGTAGGCCTTCTCGAACTCCTCGCCGAACAGGTCGGGGAACTGGGGCACAAGCTTGGGGTCGAAGAGCGACCACATGCCGTCCTCATCCACGCGCTTCATGAACAGGTCCGGAATCCAGTTGGCGGTGTTGAGGTTGTAAGTGCGGCGGGAGACGTCGCCGGTGTTCTCACGCAGTTCGAGGAAGCTTTCGATGTCCGCGTGCCACGGCTCCAGGTAGACGCAGCATGCGCCCTTACGCTTGCCGCCCTGGTTGACAGCGGCGACGGAGGAATCCAGCGTGCGCAGCCACGGGATGATGCCGTTCGACAGACCATTCGTCGCGCGGATCAGCGATCCCTCGCTACGCACACGGTGAAACGCAAGGCCGATGCCGCCGGAGAACTTGCTGAGCAGCGCAACGTCCTTATAGGAGTCGTAGATGCTCTCGAGCGAGTCCTGCGGGCTGTCATGCAGGTAGCAGCTCGACATCTGCGGATGCTTCGTGCCGCTGTTGAAGAGCGTCGGCGATGACGGCATGTAGTCGTGCGACGAGATCAGGTTGTAGAACTCAATCGCTTCATGCGCGGTACCCGCGAGGCCGCAGGCGACGCGCAGGAAGAAGTGCTGAGGCGTCTCGATGACCTTCCGCGAGAGGGGATCGCGCAGCAGGTAACGGTCATAGACGGTGCGCAGGCCGAAGTACTCGAAGCGATCGTCGTTATCTTCCTTGATGGCCTGGTTCAGCTTGCGCATATGGATGCGCACGAACTCTGCCACGGCGGGCGAGACGATGCCAACCTGCGCGCCGTACTCGACCGACTGCGAGAAGGAGTGCAGGTTCTGACCAGCGACTTCCTTGAGGATCGTCGCCAGCAGCAGGCGAGCCGCCAGCTTGGAGTACTGCGGTTCTTCCGCGATGAGCGACGCCGCAGTATCGATGGAGATGGCGTCCAGTTCGCGGGTGGTGGCGCCGTCATACAGGCCGCCGATGGTCTTCGATGCGATCCGGATCGCGTCCACGTGCTGCAGACCGTAGCCAGAGCGCTGCACGGCGCGGACGATCTTGTTCACGTCCACGGGTTCAAGGGCGCCGTTGCGCTTCTTGACGTGCATGACAGGTGTCTCTTCGCGGGCGGGGAAGCCGGGAAGAATGTCGGAAAGGCTGGTCTGGACGGTCGTGCTCGCCATGATGCTCCTTGCATGCGCCGTAGGACGGCGCGGCCGAAATGGGTGTGGATGACTTCGTTTCGGGCGATGTGTTTTCCGGCAAGACCGCCTTGCGTTCAACCATCGTCTGACTGTTGCTTGTTTCGCTTTTACTTCGCTTGCGTGGCGTCCGCCGGGGAGCGGTCCGGAGCACTGCATCTGAAGTAGATGTACTGTAGCTCGGGCCGGGTGTGCACGCAAGCACAAGATGTGGGGCATCGGTGCAAAACTTCGACCGCTCTTGTGGTGCTCTAATGGCCGCGCACCCGCAACTCCAACTGTACGAAGAGTTCCCGTGGAAATGTGGTCCCGAAGCTCGAGAAAATGCTTCGATAGTGAATGACGCCGAGAGCGGCCCAGCCCGGGACCTTCGTGCTTGAACTACTGGTAACGTTTGCCGGGACCGAGGCAAACCTCTATACTCATCCAGGTAGGAGAGTTGGCAGAGCCCGGTTGAATGCACCTGACTCGAAATCAGACATAGGCGTAAGTCTATCGGGGGTTCGAATCCCTCACTCTCCGCCATACCTTATTTCTGTCGCAGGATCCGACGGTAAGCCTCAGTATATGTAGGTCTTATCGAGACCGGCGGCGCTGGATTGCCAGATCCAGCCTTTGGACCAGCATTCCCCATGAAAGACTAAGCCGCAGGGCAGGGATCGCACTGCGTGAACAGCCAGGTCTTCTTCGGCTCATCCATACCTCAGCAGTCCCGGCAAGAGTCGAACCGCGGGGCTTCAGGCGCTCTAGTGGCGGTTGAAAAGATCCAGTTCATCGTGATTCGCGGACCGTTTCGGATGGACCCAGCCCGGGAGAAGTAGAACCGCTGTTGCTCCCGCGACTCCATCGAACACTACAAAGCCCAGCAGGATCACGTATATGCACGGCTTCGTAGAGGACGGCAGAGCGTCGCGACCCTGCCTGACCTCGACTACTTCGCCAGCGCGCGAAGCGCAGCGTCCTCCACCACTCGGCAATCTTCTCGGGTTCCTGCAACATGACCAGGTGGTATGCAGGTAGACGCACGGCTGTGCCGTTGGGCTTTCACACCTGTTCACGAGCGAAGAACGGACCACCCGAAAGAGTAGATTTCGACGTTTTTTGCAGGAAGGCCCGCGGGCAAATCAATCGTACCGTCCTGGAAGTCCCCCACAGGCAATCAGGAACGCAGCAGGTCCTGCCAATTGCTCGGCACGCGTCCTTCCGGCCCTGGTGTGGGTTGGGCCAGCGGATGGTGCTGAGGCGGAGCGAGTGGAGGACCGGCCACTTCAGACTCTGTTACGAAGTTCCAGAACCAGTCTTCCTCTGGTTCAAAGCTCCGAATGATCGGATGCTGTGTGGCGTGAAAGTGCTTTGTGGCGTGCTGACCCGGAGAGCTGTCGCAACAGCCGATATGTCCACACTCGGCGCACCGACGAAGATGGAGCCACCATGCCCCGGTGGCTTCGCATTCGACGCAACCAGTTCCACTTGGGAGTGCGGATGGCTTGATGCCTTTCACTGAGAGTCCTCTTTCGTTATGCCGTTGTGTGCCTTGGGAAGGTCGCCTTCGAGAGTATGGAGAAGCCATTCGAGGCGACTGAATGCCGATGCAGAGCAGGATAAAGCTGATGACCCGGGGATGCCGGTAGCCGTCGACTCAGAAACGATGGATGTGAGCCGCAGCGCGGAGCAGACGTAGACGATGACGTTGGACACGACCACCGCGAGGAAGATTCCCGTGTGTCGAGGATGTTCTCCGTGAGGTTCCGGCTTGCGAGGTATGCCGTAAGGATCAATAGCGAAACGAGTGTCCCCGGTCCAGAGGTGACGGGGAAGGTGAGCGGACAGAAGGTCTTTTCCATGACGCCGGGTTGCGACGGTGTCGTCGTACTGACCTCGGACTCCTCCGCATACATGCAGGCTTTCGGATGAGGCATCGGTTAATGCAGACCGACCCATGAACGCGATGATCAGGCTGCCAGAGACCTTGACGATGGGAAGAGATATCCCGAAGAAGCTCAGGATGGCTCCGATCACCTCCATAGTCAGCATCAAGATCGTGTTGTTGATGGCGATGCGGCGAGCCGGCTCTCGGTAGACCTCTGGAGAGGCCGTTCCTACCAGGGCAAGGAATAAAAGTGCGGATCTGTGCGGGGCCGGCTGCAGCGCGCTCAGAAGTGATCAGGAAGGCAGTCCAAATAGTCTTCATGAGCCTCCTTTTGCACGCCTTTGGTCACAACCATCGACTTGCGTCGTGAGGCATCTGCAAAGGTATCTGCAAACAGCGACCGTTAGAAGCCTCGCGAGTGTGTCTGAGTCGACCCCCTTATGGGTAGGGAGGCCGCTACCGGAACGAGGTGAACCTTCGCTCTCCATTCAAGGGTGTTGGTGATGCTTGGTGGTCCCTATGCTTCAGGCAATCGGACGGATGACCTGACGGAGCAAGCGTTGCGTTCCGTGTGGTGCGGCAGATCTTGTGGACAGCAAGCGAGAAAAGGACAGCCAAGATGAATACACCTGTGGGGAATAGTTCACGCTTTCAGGAAGTGCTCCAGGACGTCTATGCCGTTGCGGATGCGCAGTGCGCGGTACTGATCCAAGGGGAGACCGGCACCGGTAAGGAAGTCATCGCCCGGTGTGTGCACGACTTCAGCCCGCGTCGGAATGGGCCGTTTGTTGCGTTGAACTGCGCCGCATTACCCGCTGCCTTGCTTGAAAGCGAACTATTCGGTCATGAGCGCGGCGCATTTACTGGTGCCGTCACGCAGACCGTGGGCCGCTTCCTGTCGGCGAACGGTGGCACTCTTTTTCTGGACGAGTTGGGCGACATGCCTCTGGAACTGCAGCCGAAGCTGTTACGCGTGCTGCAGGAGCAGACGTTCGAACGCCTGGGCAGTACAAGATCTATCCATGCGGATGTGCGCATCGTTGCGGCAACGAACCAAGACTTGGCGCAGATGGTCGAGGACGGACGCTTCCGCGCCGATCTCTTCTACAGGCTGAGCGTATTTCCGATCCAACTGCCCGCGCTGCGCGATCGCGCGGAGGACATTGAAGCACTTTGCAATCACTTCCTGAAGCGTGTCGTAGCCAAGGCCGGAAAGCAGCATCTGGTCATTCCCAAGGAGTTGTTGGACGCCTTGGAGCGTTATCACTGGCCCGGCAACATTCGCGAACTGCAGAACTTTATTGAGCGCGCTGTGATCGTTAGTAGCGGTTCTGTCTTGACTCCCCGTGCGGCTGAGATGCGGAAGCTTGTGGAAACCAGCGGCGCTGGCACCAGGCATACGCTGCTTGGCGTGGAGCGCGATCACATTCTGCAGATTCTGGACAAGACTTCCTGGATTATCGGAGGCCCGCGCGGCGCAGCGGCACGGCTGGGTCTGCCACGAACGACGCTGATCTCAAAGATGCAGCGGCTGGGGATTGAACGCTCGGGAGATATCGACATCGGTCGCATGGCGTTGTCCGGCGGAGCGCGACTCAATTCAAGCTTCGCGTAACCCGCGAAGCCAGCACGAAGTTGTCAGCACTCGTAGCCCAGAAATACAGGAGGAAATTCCAATGAAAAAACAGTTTGTCTCGTTCACGATGCTTGCCACGCTCCTCAGCGTCGCGCCGGCGTTTGCGCAGGTTTCAGTCGACTATGACCACTCCGCGCAGTTTTTCGCAGTACAAGACCTATGCCTGGGGCAAGGTGAAGGGACGCGATGGCCTTTGGACCGATCGCATCAGACGGGGCATTGATGCACAGCTGGCTGCGAAGGGGTGGGAGCGCGTGGATACCGACGGCGACACGACCCTGATCGCATTCGAAACGACAAAGGACCAACCCACCACGCAGACTTTCTATAACAGCTTCGGTGGAGGCGGTTTTGGCGGCTGGGGCTGGGGCGGCTTTGGCGGCGGTGCGGGCGGCTTTGGCACGGCGACCACGACGACCGAGGACACAAAGGTCGGCACACTCGTCGTGGATGTCTTCGACAGCAAGTCGCATAAGTTGGTCTGGCGCGGTAGAGAGAGCAACGACTTGTCTAACAATGCTTCGCATAACGAGAAGCACCTGACCCAGAATCTGGCGAAGATGTTCCGGAAATTCCCACCCTCCTAAATCTGCCCGTCGAATCCGGGTTAGTCGCGCTCGAAGAGAGTGGCACGGCTAACCCTCTACCCAGAGCCATTTCCCACGAAGGAGGGATGACTCCATGTGGCTTGTACGTCTCGCGCTGAATCGTCCCTACACCTTCGTTGTGCTTGCCTTGCTTCTTTTTCTCATTACACCCGTCGCGATGTTGCAGACGCCCGTGGACATCTTTCCTTCCATTGACATCCCCGTTGTAAGTGTCATCTGGACTTACACCGGACTGCCACCGCAGGAGATGGCGGATCGCATCACATCCGTTTACGAGCGAGTGCTTACAACGACGGTTGGCGACATTGAGCACGTGGAGTCGCAGTCTCTCAATGGCGTGTCGGTCATCAAAGTATTTCTTCAACCCGGTGGCAGCGTCGATGCCGCCATTGCACAGCTCACTGCAAGTGGACAGACGGTACTGAAGCAATTGCCGCCCGGTGTTACGCCTCCGTTCATCCTGCGTTACAGTGCATCGACGGTGCCAATTTTGCAGCTGGGTCTGGCGGGCAACGGCTTCTCGGAGCAGCAGTTGAATGACTTCGGCAATAACTTTATTCGTCCTCAACTTGCAACGGTGCCGGGGGCGGCGGTCCCCAATCCTTTCGGCGGTAAGGTGCGGCAGGTGATGGTCGACATTGACCTGCACAGACTTCAGTCGAAAGGACTCTCTGCGGTCGATGTGGTTAACGCGATCCAGGCTCAGAACGTGATCCTGCCCTCAGGCACGGCGAAGATTGGTACGACGGAATACAACGTTGGGTTGAATGGATCACCGGATACGGTGGACGCTATCGGAAGATTTCCGATTCGCACCGCACCAGATGGCGGCACCATCTTCATCAATGATGTCGCACACGTCCGCGACGGCTTTGCGGTGCAACAGAACATTGTGAAGCAGGATGGTCAACGAGGGGCACTGCTCACCATCGAGCGATCGGGCAGAACGTCGACCCTCGCCGTAGTTGCGGGTGTTAAAGCGGCGCTTCCGTCCATCGCAGCAACGCTGCCGAAGTCGCTGGTGATCAAGCCGATGTCTGACCAATCGATGTTTGTGAAGGCATCGCTGATGGGCGTGGTTCGTGAGGGAGTGATCGCAGGCGTGCTCACGTCGGTGATGATTCTGCTCTTTATTGGAAGCTGGCGAAGCACGCTGATCATCGCTGTCTCGATACCATTGGCGATCGTCACGTCTCTTTTGTTGCTTAGCGCGCTTGGCCAGACCATCAACGTGATGACGCTCGGCGGATTGGCGCTTGCGGTGGGCGTGCTTGTTGACGATGCGACGGTGGAGATTGAGAACACGCAGCGCAACCTCGCGTTGTCGAAGCCGCTTCGTCAGGCAATTCTGGACGGTGCGCAGGAGATTGCGATGCCCGCGTTCGTCTCCACGCTGTGCATCAGCATTGTCTTCGTTCCCATGTTCTTTCTGTCTGGCGTGGCGGGTTACTTGTTCCTCCCTCTTGCTGAGGCTGTGGTCTTCGCACTTTGCGCTTCCTACTTCTACTCGCGGACGATCATTCCGACACTGGTCAGCTTTCTTTTGCCTGCCGAGGTCAAGCAGAAGCAGGGAGGGCAGGGGCCGGGTTGGTTTGCAAAGACACATCGCGCTATTGACCGTGGTTTCGAAGGGCTCAAGAGTAACTACGCCCGCCTCCTCGGTGCCTGCATCGCCCGACGAACGATCTTCCTGGCTGGCGCACTCTTTTTCTTTCTGGCGAGCCTGTCCATCGTTCCGTTCCTGGGTGAGGACTTCTTTCCAGCTGCCGATGCGGGACAGATTCGACTGCACCTTCGGGCGAAGACAGGCACGCGCCTCGAGGAGACAGCTCGCCTCGTCGACCAGGTGGAACGGGAGATCAGCTCCGTGATTCCTCCGACTGAGCTAAGCGGAACATTGGATAACATTGGCCTTCCAACGAGCGGCATCAATCTGGCTTACAGCAATAACGGTTTCATCGGGAATGCAGACGCAGAACTCTTGATTTCGCTGACCGCCAAGCACCATCCCACACGACATTATGTGAAGGTGTTACGGGAACGCCTGCCATTGAGGTTCCCGGGCACGGACTTCTCCTTTGAACCGGCGGACATTGTTGCGCAGACACTCAACTTTGGCGTTCCTGCCCCGATCGATATTCAGATCGTGGGCCCGGACCAGCTGAGCAATTTCGCCGTTGCCTCGCGTATTGCAGCGCAGGTGCGTAATGTGCCTGGTGCCGTGGATGTTCGCGTGCAGCAGGCGGTCGATCAGCCGAGACTCCAGTTGACCCTCGACCGCAATCGTCTGCAACGCATGGGGCTCACTGAGCGGGACGTAGCCGGGGATGTTCTTGTGGCATTGAGCTCGAGCTTTCAGACGGCACCCAACTTCTGGCTGAGTCCGAAGAATGGTGTCGCGTACAGCATTGCGGTGCAAGCGCCGCAGTACACAGTCCACTCGCTTGATTCACTTCATTCCATCCCCGTGGCTGCGGTGGGGACGTCGACGTCGCAATTGCTCAGCAACCTGTCGACAATGTCTCGCTTTAGTGAGGCGGCTGTCGTCAGTCATTACGATGTGCAACCGGTTATGGAAGTGTTTGCGAGCACGCAGGGACGCGATCTTGGCGCTGTGGCCACAGATATTGCCCGCATCACGAAGCAGATCTCCGGAAGCCTGCCGCGCGGCAGCAAGCTGGTAACCCGAGGCCAAGTGGTCACGATGCAGAGCTCGCTGCATGACCTGTTTCTTGGCCTCGCATTCTCTGTAGTGTTGGTCTACTGCCTGCTGGTCGTGAACTTCCAATCCTGGGCCCAGGGGTTGATCATCATCGCGGCGCTGCCGGCAGCGCTTGCGGGCATCTGCTGGATGCTGCTGTTGTCGCGCACCTCTCTGAGCGTGCCGGCTTTAATGGGCACGATCATGAGCGTGGGTGTCGCAACATCCAACAGTGTCCTTGTCATCACGTTCGCGAATGAGCGCTTCGTCGCCACGGGCGACAGCGTGTCCGCGGCGATTGAAGCGGGGCAGACGCGTCTACGTCCGGTGATCATGACGGCACTTGCAATGGTCATGGGCATGATCCCCATGGCGCTTGGCTTGGGCGATGGAGGCGAACAGAACGCACCGCTGGGACGGGCCGTCATTGGTGGTCTGTTGTTTGCAACGGCCGGCACGCTATTTTTCGTTCCCACCGTGTTTTCTGCAATACAGCGGCCGCGCCCAGTCCCCGGCGCGCCCCCAACCGGCCTCACGCAGAACGGAGGATTTTGATGAACAATGCTCTTCCAGCAGACTTACCTGCAGGCACCAGCGCCAGGGTGTCGCGATTCCTTCTTGTTCCGCTGCTGCTGTGCATTGCGGGCGTTGCGGTTGCCGTCATTCGTCATCATGATTCCCAGTCACTGGCTAACGATTCGCGCAAGCTGGCGATACAGCCTGTGTCTGTGGTCTTTCCGAGTCACGGCAACTCCACAGAACTGCTGGTTCTGCCTGCGGCGATTGAAGCTTACACAGAGGCCTCTGTCTTCGCTCGCAGCAATGGTTACATGCGAAGCTGGTCCGCGGACATTGGCTCTCGCGTGCGCAAGGGCGAGACGCTCGCAGTAGTGGACACGCCGGAACTCGATCAACAGGTCCGCGGGGCAGCTGCTTCCCTGGAGCAGGCGAGTGCGAATCTTCATCTCGCGCACACGACGGCTGCTCGCTATGAAGGGCTCGAGGGATCGGAAGCGGTCTCGCAGCAGGACGTGGATCAAACCCGGCAGGGTCTGCGGGCGCAACAGGCATTCGTTCAGGTTGCCGCTGCGGAATCTGTGCGGCTGAAGAAGCTGCAGGGGTTCGAACAGGTTGTGGCGCCCTTCGACGGTGTCATCACGCGAAGAGGTATTGACATTGGTGATCTGGTGAACGCCGGGCGTGGTGCGACTGGAACGGAGCTGTTTCATTTGGCGCAGGTGAGCGTAGTGCGCGTCTTCCTGAATGTTCCGGAGACGAACAGTGCGAATGTCTCGACTGGCATGGAGGCTGTCGTGGAGCCTCTCACGCTGCCTGGAGAGAAATTTACGGGTCGAGTCGTGCGGAGCAGCCGCGCGATCGATCCGGCGTCTCATACGCTGCGGGTGGAAGTGGACGTGCCGAATCCCGCAGGACGCATGCTGCCTGGCACCTTTGCGAACGTCACTCTTCACGTCGGCGACGTTCGGCCCGTATTGATTGTGCCTTCAGAGGCTGTCCTATATCAGGCTGCGGGACCACAGGTTGCTGTGGTGACTAATGGCCGAATTGCGCTTCGCAAGGTGCGCCTTGGCACTGACTTTGGAGAGACGATTGAAGTTCTTGACGGTGTCGGAAGCGGCGACGCGGTGGTTTCTTCTCCTCCGGATTATGTCCTGAATGGAACGCCGGTGGCAGTCGTCGCGAAAGCGCACTAGGAGCCAACATGAAGTTACAGCTTTCACGTAGGGGTTTCCTCGGTCTGGTAACTGCGGCTGCCCAGACAAGCGTGTACCTGTTGACAGGTTGCATGGTCGGGCCGAAGTATATTCGGCCTGCAGTGCAAACGCCACCGGCATATACCGCGCCTGTTGCAGAGGGCGGTCAGGACATTGGGCAGGTGGCGTGGTGGCACATCTTTCAGGATGACGAACTCGATCATCTTGAGTCTGTAGCGGCAATCGCGAATGAAGACATTGCAATCGCGGTGGCTCGCTATGACAAAGCAGCCGCCACGACGCGCACCATGCGTGCCGGTCGTTTGCCCCAGGTCGGCGCGGTTGTTGGGGCGGAGCGCAACCGCGAGCCGAAGTTCAGACCGAATAATGCTACGACCGGGCGTGCGATCACCTACAACGACTTCGCCACGGAACTTACTGCGAGCTATGAGCTGGATGCGTGGGGACGCGTTCGGCGCTCTATCCAGAAGTCCTCCGCGCTGCGTCAGGCGGCAAGCGCAGAAGTGAGCTTCGTTCGATTAACCGTGCAAGCGGAGATCGCTGCAGACCTTTGTGACGTACGGGAAGCGGATGAGGAACTCACAATCCTTGACGAGCAGATCGCGAATGCTTCCCATGCTGCGAGGCTCGTTGGTACACGTCTTCATCGCGGCCTGAGCACTGCACAGGATCTTCAACGGACAGTCGCTCTGGCCGATCAACTACAAGCGGATCGGCAGGTGGTCAGCCTGCGCCGCACACAGTTTGTGACGGCAATCGCGATCCTGACTGGGCAGCCCCCGGAGCGCTTCACGATCGCGGTGCGCACGCGGCCGCTCATCTCGCCACTGATACCCGCAGGCGTGCCCGCACAACTTCTGCTTCGAAGGCCGGATATCGCAGAAGCAGAACGTCAGATGTCATCGGCGAGTGCGGGTATCGGTCTTGCAAAGGCAAATTTCCTTCCGACGCTTACATTGACAGGGCTTGCCGGATATCAGAGCACCAACGCTGCGTCTCTCGTCGACTGGCAGAGCACGGTCGAATCACTCGCAATATCGGCCGTCGCTCCAATCTTTACGGGTGGGCGCCGGCACGCGGCGGAAGATCAGGCGAGGGCCGCCTATCGAGAATCTCTAGAGCAATACAAGAAGACTGTCCTGCAAGCCTATGGGGGTGTCGAAGATCAGTTGGCCGCACTGGAGTCCTTGAAGCAACAGCTGCGGTATCAGCGTGAAGTGGCAGAGGCGGACAGGGACGTCTTGAGGCTCGCTCAACAGAGTTATACCGCCGGGCTTGTGAGCTATTTAGATGTCACGACTGCCCAGGCAGCGCTGGAATTGTCCGAACAGAACATCTGCGTTCTTTCCGGTCACGCGATGGTCGCCTCCGTTGCTTTGATCAAAGAGCTTGGTGGCGGTTGGGAAGAGATCCCGTTGCCCTGACCTAGTCGAAGACTTCACACCACATGGGAGCGCTGAGGCGCTCCCTTCCTAGTTTGGCGGATGTCCGCGAAGGAGTGTCGAAGCTGACGCTTATGTGTCGATAGGACGACTCCGTGAGCTTGCAATTCTCAGACAGCGAATATTCGCAGAACACGGAAACACCAATAGTGACAGTGGTTTTTGCGGAGCAATTGGAAATGCGAGAGGGTATTGGCTTTTGGCACTTCGTCTGCACTTACCCGTATGGCTTCACCGCCAAAAGACACTACGGAGTCCACGAGGAGAAAGCGCATGAGCGGTATCGAAGACGAGAAGAGCAGCAGCATCAATCCATCTCGCAGGAAATTTCTGGGATCAAGTTCTGCGGCGCTGGCAGCAGCAGCACTTGTCGCTCTACCGTCTGGAGCACAGACGAGGCAGGGAACGAGGAATGCAGAGCACGATCACTCTGCGAATAACCCTGCGCAGGAGAACAAGATCCTGCTTGGAGAGAATCCAAATTCCAACAATCCACCTCCCAGCGATAGCGGCGATGTCGGTCCTATCTGGTACTCCTTCGATCTTGTGCACAAGCGCATCCAGGAAGGTGGCTGGACGCACCAGGTGACGGCTCGCGAGTTCCCGAGCTCGACTGACATTGCCGGTGTGAACATGCGCCTGACGGCTGGAGCTTATCGCGAACTGCACTGGCATACCGCGGATGAGTGGGCCTACATGCTTTATGGCAACGCCCGCGTCACGGTTCTGAATCCTGATGGAACCATGTTTGTGGGCGATGTGAGCGAAGGCGATCTGTGGGTCTTTCCCGCGGGCTATCCACATTCGATCCAAGGCCTTGGGCCGGACGGTTGTGAATTTCTGCTTGTGTTCAACCAGGGACTCTTTTCGGAAGACAACACATTCCTCATATCGGAGTGGGTCGCACATACGCCGACGGAGGTGCTGACCAAGAACTTCGGTCTACAGGAAGGGCAACTGGAAAAGCTGCCCATTAGCTCGCTCTACATCTTTCCCGGCGAAGTGCCAAAGAATTCGGTCGCGCAGGATAAGGCGGAGATCGGTGGTGCAAAGGTCGCATCGATACCGCAGTACACCTTCCGTATGCGCTCTATGGAGCCGACAGTAAAGACAGCGGGCGGTGAGGTTCGCATTGTTGATTCGCGAAACTTCCCAGTGTCCAAACACATTGCGGCTGCCTTGGTCATTGTGAAGCCGGGAGCCATGCGCGAGATGCACTGGCATCCCAATGCCACTGAGTGGCAGTTCTATCTGCAGGGGAAAGCCCGTATGACCGTGTTCATGCCGGTGGGCAATGCTCGCACCATGGACTACAACGCGAATGATGTTGGCTTCGTACCAGCGGTGGCTGGTCACTACATCGAAAACACCGGCGATACCGACTTGATCTTCCTTGAGATGTTTGCGACGGACCAATTCATGGACGTGACGCTCAACAACTGGATCCGTCGTCTGCCGGCGTCCATTGCCAGTGCTCACCTGAATCTAGATGCCAAGACGCTTTCGAAGATTCCGGCCGAGAAACAGGAAGTCCTGAAGTAGACCGTTCCGCAAAGACCTTCTTCCTTGCACTTGTGTGGAAGACCGTAAAAGACGAAAACCGAAACAGGAGAAAGATAATGAAAAATCTATGCATGTTGTTCGTGATCTTGCTTGGTACTGTGGCGACGGGTCGTAGTGCGCACGCACAGATGATGGGCACAATCGATTTCACGACAGACTTCGCCTTCTATGCCGGCAATGCGCTGATGCCCGCCGGCGCTTACACCATTCGCAAGGAGACGGATAGCGATCCGATCCTCTTGATCGAAGGCGATAAGTCACCGACGCACAGTGCTCTAGCGGAGTATGTTCCGATGCATGCGAGCACGGAGCACCGTCAGTCAGACGTCGTCTTCCAGCGTTATGGCGATCGTGACTATCTCAGCAAAGTGTGGATTGAGGGGCAGCGCTTCGGGATGCAGTTTGAGCCCACCAAGGCTGAAAAATCTTATGCGAGGTCCAAGAGCGTGAAAGAGCATAGTGTGATTGGCCGGAAGCACAAGTTCTAACCCCTCGATCGATCTCTCTCAACGCGGGGCACATGAAATCGTGCCCCGCATTTTTTTGATTTCAAGAGCTCTCATGGATACGCAATGAACACGTTTCGATCTACATACCGCTTGATGGTGATGCTTCTGTTGTCGTCCACATACGGCGTAGCGCAGTATGCACGCTATCCGAAAATCTCCGGCGATGTGCAGGCACTCCGCCTCAAAGAAATACCAGAATGGTTGACGTTCGATACTTCGCTCCGGGCGCGTGTGGAGTCGCAGTCGGCCGTCAATCTGGATCGCGGCAAGGGGCCTGTCTACGCACTGACACGGGCTCGGGTCGGACTGCGCTTCCAGCCGACTCCCTGGTTCAACGCATATGTGCAGGCACAGGATTCTCATGCGTTGGGGCTTTCTTCTCAGGACGCTTCGCCCACCATGCGCGACACTTTCGATCTGCGTCAAGCTGTCATCTCCTTTCGGAAGAGGTCAAGTCAGATCGTCGTTGGGCGGCAGCCATTGCGCTTTGGGGATGAGCGGCTGATTGGGATCAGTGACTGGACGAATGTGAGTCGCACCTTCGATGCTGTTCTATTTGAAACGGAAGGCAAGAATCGCATTTCGGTCTTTAGTTCTTCCGTAGTGAACGTGTACCCAGGTAGGCCGGACCGCGCGAACGGTGGACTGCATTTGCATGGGGCTGTGCTGGCACTCGACTCGGTAGTGCCGCGGACGTCCATTGAGCCGTTCCTCTTTGTCCAGACAGTCGCAAACGTCAGTAGCCCTTTGCAGACCCGGGGCCACGAAACACAGTTCACGTTTGGTGCGTTCGCGGCGGGCGATTTGCCAAACGGCTTCTTCTATTCCGGTACCGCGGCGCTACAGCGTGGAAGTTATGCGGGACAGTCCATCCATTCTGGCGGTGTCATTGCGCGGGTAGGCTACACCGCCCGGAAATTGCCCTTAGCTCCGGAGGCGAGCGTGGAGTATGACTTCGCGACGGGTGGAGACCCGCGCCGACCGGATCGACGGTTGACCTTCGATCAGCTCTATCCCAGCGATCACAATGTCTTCGGGCTGGTGGATCTATTTGGATGGCAAAACATTCAGCAATTTCGACTTGGCACAACTTTGATACCGGCGAAGGGCCTCACGGTGAGCTTCCAGGCGGAGGACCTGCATCTTGCCAGCGTGAGTGACGCTGCGTACGGGGCGGGCGGCGCAGCGCTACTGCTAGCACCATCGGATGGTTTTCACATAAGTCATTTGGGAACGGAGTTGGATCTCTCCGCTAAATACTTTAAGCACGACTTCGTTACGAACGTTGGTGTGGGGCACTTGTTTCCGGGCGGCGTCTTGTCTGAGGCAGGCAAGGGAACTCCGCTGACCATCGTCTACCTATCGTTCACGTATCGCTTCAAGGTGCAGAAGCGTGATGCATCGGCCGCAACTCGCAGCCACGCCGACTACCTGGTGCATAACAAGGAGAGCGATGACGAATAGCTGCACTTCTTACACGTCGAGGGACGTAGCCAGGCCGCGGACTCGTTTTTAGCCGGTCGAGAAGAATTTTCGAAACCGTTTCACCCGGAGGTTTTATGAAGGCCTATCTTGCGTCACTCGCTGTTGCGGTTCTGGTCTCTTGCGGAGGAGTACTAAGCGCCCACGCACAGTCTGTAGACCAGATCGAAGCGGACATTCCCTTTCCTTTCCACGCAGGCATGGTCACGTTTCCCGCTGGCAAGTATGGCTTTCAAGTCACGGAAGTCGCCGGCACAAGCACCATGGAGGCCCGCAGTGAAGACGGTTTGTACATGGCATTGATGGAAATCCGGAATGTAAAGGCGGACGTTCCAGTGGCGAAGTCCCGTCTTGTCTTCACGGAATCCAATGGCCATCACTTTCTTGCGAATATCTTCGCCAGCGGCGAACCCTACGGTCGAACGGTCGTGAGTGTTGGCTACGCCGTGAAGCTCGGGGCGTATCGTACGGATGGCGACACTGTGGAAGTACCAGCCCACCGATCGACGCAGTAGACACGCGTCGCGGACACCATTTCGTCGCTACGATAAGAGGCGTGGTCTTCAAAGTAAAAAATAGCGCTGGCTGGTGCGAGGCACGCCAGCCAGCGAGGTGGATGCAGGGATAGACCGGACTAAGGGCGTGTTGCCTCGAAGAGAAACCAGCTGCGACGTTGCGACTGATCGATCCAGTTCTCGATAAGGCTCGCAGTGGCAACGTCGGCTGCGTCATCGCACAACGTGTGAACGGCGCGCATGCTCAGCGTGAGGGCTTTTTCGTTTTCATGCAGCTCGCTCAGCATATCGGTGGCCGTTACGTAATCGGCATCATTGTCGTGAATGCGCTGGAGCCGGGCGATGTGTCCGATGGACCGCAGTGTGGTGCCGCCGATCTTTCGCACGCGCTCAGCGATATCGTCGGTCATGGCGAAGAGCTGGTCGCCGTGGTCGTCCAGCAGCAGATGATAGTCACGGAAGTGCGGACCGCTCATGTGCCAATGGAAGTTCTTCGTCTTCAGATACAACACGAAGGTATCTGCCAGCAGGGCATTCAGTCCACCGCTGATATCCTTCACGGCATCTGGTGCGATGTCCGATGCAAGTTTGAGGGGAGCCATTCTCTCTTCTTTCCGTTGAACGACGCTCGACATATTTTTCTCCTTTTTTGCAGCTTTGTAAGTCGTGGGTGTTTGCCTCCGCAGAGTTGGCGGTGGCGGAGTGCGTGTCGCGCAGGCTTGCTTCTATCGCGGGCCTAGCGCCCAGGGGAGCCTTGCAGGCTTGCGTCCATCGGCCGCGCGGACGTACTGCACCGGCCAGGGAACCTCTACTTTGAGCTGTCGAGCAGCCTCGATCGGCCAATAAGGATTCCTGAGTAGCTCGCGTGCAAGCAGCACCAGGTCAGCCTGTCCGGTCCGGATGGCATGATCTGCCTGTTGTGGGGAGGTGATCATCCCGACGGTCCCCGTCGCCACACCTGTCTGCTCGCGAATCTGCGCAGAGAAGGCCGTCTGATAGCCAGCGCCCACCGGAATTGCAGGCTGCGCTACGTTGCCACCCGAACTCACATCCACAAGATCGACGCCCGCATCACGCAGCAGCGGCACCAGGCGCAGGCTGTCCTGCATCATCCAGCCAAGGCCTTCGGGGTGCGCGTGACCGTCATATTCCAGCCAGTCGGTTGCGGAGATGCGGACGATTAACGGCAGGTGCTCGGGCCATACGGCCCGAATGAGTCGAACGGTTTCAAGGAGCATCCGTACACGGTTGTCGAACGTTCCACCATACTCGTCGCCACGTGTATTGCTGAGAGGAGAGAGGAACTGGTGAAAGAGATAGCCGTGTGCAGCGTGCAACTCAATCACGTCAAAGCCGGACCGGTAGGCTCGTTCTGTAGCGGTGCGGAAGTCATCTTGGATGCGGCCAATCTCGCTGACCGAAAGGCTCCGCGGCACAGCATGGCGTTCACTGAAGGCGAATGCGGAAGGAGCGAGAATCTCTTCCCAACCGCCCTCAGCCGCGGGCACAACGCGCGTCTGTTCCCACGGAGGTGCAATACTGCTCTTGCGGCCGGCATGACCAAGCTGGATGCCGGCAGCGGCTCCCTGCTGGTGGATGAAGTTCACACATCGTTCCAGCCCGGAGATGTGATCGTCAGACCAGAGTCCAAGGTCACCCGGCGAGAGCCTGCCTTCCGGTGAGACGGCAGTCGCCTCCGTGAGGATCAGTCCCGCGCCGCCTACTGCTCTGCTTCCAAGGTGAACCAAATGCCAGTCATTCACCATGCCGTCCACGGCAGAGTACTGGCACATGGGCGAGAGCGCAATTCGGTTAGGCAGCACTACGCTGCGCATGGCGAAGGGTGCGAACAGATGGGAGGGGTGGCTCATAGACTTCCTCGTGGGTTTAAGCAGAGATTGGGACCAGCACTGCCATCATGCGCTCCGCATTCGGACTGCCGCAGCCCCACTTGGAGATACTTCGTTCCCCTCATTCGGGTAGGTCAGTGCAGCTCCAGGAAGCCACGTCGTATGGCGATCGTTACGGCATGCGTCCGGTCGTTGGCGCCCAGCTTCGACAGAACATTCTTGACGTGTCCTTTTACTGTCTCTTCCTTGATGGAGAGCTGATCCGCGATCATCTTGTTCGCATTTCCGGCAGCAACGCATCGCAGCACCTCGATTTCGCGCAGCGTAAGTGCGTCGTACCCGGCGTGCTCGGCGATCTCCGATGCGATCTCTGGAGGGATGCGCCTCTGACCGGCATGGACTGCGCGGATGGTGTCGAGCATGTGTGTGCAGAGCATGCTTTTCAGCAGGTAGCCGCATGCGCCTGCCTTCAGCGCGCCAAGTGCCTGGGCGTCTCCTTTGTAAGTCGTCAGCACGATAACGCGTGCATCGGGAAAATCCTGCCGAATCAGCTCCAGGGCATGTAACCCGCTGATGTCCGGCAGACGCAGGTCCATCAGGGTGATCTGTGGCCGGTGAACCTTGAACAGATCTACTGCCTCGCGTCCGGTAGAGGCTTCGGCCACCAATTGCATATCACCCTGGGTATCCAGCATGGCGCCCACGCCACCACGAAAGACGGGATGATCATCCACGGTCATGATCCGGATGGGATGAAGCGGATCTCTGATCATTGCAGCTCTCTCAATCGATGTCGCGGTGCCCGCGGGATGTACCGTCAGTGTGCCATGCGACCGCTGGTACCGCCCCCCTCTTTCGGGGAATGCGCAAGCTTGCAAGTCGCTGTAGGCTATCCCCTCAAATGAGTAACAAGGGTGATGCTCTTCCGGGGGTGGTCACTGATTGCCAGCACGGATAGCTTTGCAACCAAGGATAGGCGAAGATGCTATGGCAACGAAACTAGTTGGAACCGACTTGAACCGGGTCGAGGGGCACGGGAAGGTGAGTGGGACGGCACTCTATACTGCCGACTACCATCTTGCGGATCTGCTTCACGCGGTATTGGTCCAATCGGAGATACCGAGCGGACGAGTGACGGCGGCTTCTCTGGAGACGGCGACCCAGCGCACTCTTGCCGCGCCTGGGGTGTCGTTCGTTCTTACGCCCTTGAACTGCCCCGCGCTGCAGGTGCTGCCTCGCGAACTAACGTTCGACCTGCCGCTGGAACGCAGACCACCTCTCTCTGACCTGACGGTGCAGCATGTCGGTCAACATCTGGCGCTGGTTGTGGCTGATAGTTTTGAGAACGCCACCTTCGCCGCAGCGCAATTCGATGTGGACTACGAGACCTCGCCTGCGTTGCTGTCTGCAAAGGCAGTGCTCGAGGCGCCGGTTGCGCCGGATGAACACGACGGGGCAGTACGGCACGGCAGCTATCTGCCGGATCACTTCGTGAAGCTGGTGGAGGAGAAGCTCCAGGACGCACGTGGGCCCGCCGAAGCTTCGAGCGCGCCGGTGCACGTGCATTCGCGGTACACCACGCCGATCAATGCCCACTATCCCATTGAGCTATCTGCTTGCATCGCGCATTGGGACGGGGACTCTTTGACTGTGCACGACAGCACACGCTGGATCATCGGCGAACGCGCCGCTCTTGCTGCGTACCTGAAGATGCCGGAGGAGAAGATTCGTGTTCTTTCGCCGCTTGTGGGCGGTGCCTTTGGCTCGAAGAGCTTCCTGTGGATGCATGTTGTCTTGACTGCGCTGGCCTCCCGCGAAGTCAGTCGCCCCGTCAAGTTGGTGCTTACGCGCGATCAGATGTTTTCTTCTACGGGCCATCGCCCGCGCACGGCGCAAACGCTTGACATCCACGCAGATACGGAAGGGAGGATCGCAAGCACCGAGCATCACACATTGACCGAAACCTCAACGGTCGCGCACTTCTGCGAACCGGCAGGACTCTCGACGCGCTTCCTATATCAGTCGCCGCGCCTGGTGGTGTCGCATCGCACCGCGCGCATCAATGGCCCCACGCCCTGCTTCATGCGTGGACCCGGCGAGGCACCAGGGCTTTTTGCGCTGGAGGTCGCGATGGATGAGCTTGCATACGCTGCCAACCTGGATCCGATTGAGTTACGCGTCCGCAACCACGCCCCCATGGACCAGGCCAGCGGAAAGCCGTGGTCCACCAAGCATCTGCTGGAATGCTACACACAGGGAGCTGCTCAGTTTGGTTGGGAGCGCCGATCGGTTGAGCCGCGTTCGATGGAACGTGACGGTGTCAAAGTCGGCTGGGGTGTTGCAACGGCAACCTATCCCGGTCGGCGCATGGCTGCAGGGTGCCGTGTCACCACAGATTCATTGGGCAATGTCACTTTCGCTTCTGCCACACACGAAGTGGGGAACGGCGTCCGCACTGTGATGACGCAGGTTGCGGCAGATGCGGCGGGGCTGCCCCTGGAGCAGGTTAAATTCTTGTCTGGAGACTCCGGCTTCCCCGGTGCGCCGTATAGCGGTGCATCGCAGACCACCGCGACGGTTGGCTCTGCCGTGCACCTCGCAGCGCAAAGGTGGCAGATGCATCTCCTTCAACTGTTGACGGCGATCCCGGCGTCTCCTTTCTACCAGCATGATCCAGCCGCTCTGAAGCTGGACAACGGTCTCGTGAGTTCAACAATAGACGCGACTGCACTCACTGTTCGGGAGCTCTTGCAGTTGCTGCCCGGCAATGCGGTGACGGAGAAGCTCAGCTTCGATGTGCAGGCGACTGCGGGTGACCAGGACGAGTTTGCCTTCCAGTCTTTCGGTGCACAGTTCTGCGAGGTGGAAGTGGACGAGGAGATAGGTCGCGCGACCGTCACTCGCTGGGTGGGAGTCTTCGACTGTGGGCGTGTGTTGAATCCCAAGCTTGCACGCAGCCAGATCATGGGCGGCATCACCTTCGGCCTTGGCATGGCGCTGTTGGAGCAGGTCCCATACGACACGATGACAGCACAGCTCATCGGCGAGTACTACCTGCCAACGCATGCGGACCGTCCCGAGTTCGATATTCACTTCATCGAATCGCCGGATTACGCGCTCGATCCCATCGGGGTGCGAGGCATTGGTGAGATCGGCACCTGCGGCGTGCCTGCGGCGATCGCGAACGCAATCTTCCACGCAACTGGCAAGCGCCTGCGTAACCTTCCCATCACACTGGAGCAGCTCATGGCTCCCTACGGACCGGCAGGAGTGAAGCCATGAACAACACTGAACTGCGCGGAAGCACTCGTCTGCGTGAGATTGAGACGCGCCTTCGTATCAACGGGGAACTCGTCACCCTCACGATCGACCCCAGGACCACGCTGCTCGATCTTCTGCGCGAGCGTCTGCGCCTTACTGGAACCAAGAAGGGATGCGATCACGGATTGTGCGGAGCCTGCACACTCTCTGTCGATGGGGAACGCGTTGTCAGTTGCCTGACGCTTGCAGCCTCCATCGATGGCTGTGAAGTGCTCACCGTGGAAGGTCTCGCGCACGATGGAACCTTAGGTGACCTGCAGCAGGCGTTTCTGGACCACGATGGTTTTCAGTGCGGTTATTGCACGCCGGGACAAATTTCTTCCGCGCACGCCATGTTGCACGAGCATGCGCGCGGTGACCTGAGCATGGTGTCGTTCGAGGGCACGCGCGACCAAGTGACCACCGGGCGCATGGGGTTGAGCGATCAGGAAGCGCGTGAACGCATGGCGGGAAATATTTGCCGATGTGGTGCCTATGCCAACATCGTCGCCGCGATTCAAGCGGTCGAGCGGGGAGCAAGACGATGAACACCTTTCAGTTTCACCATGCGACATCTGTTGAAGACGCGATCCGGAAGGTTGTCGCAACCGGTGGGAAGTATCTTGCTGGCGGCACCAATCTTGTCGATCTGATGAAGGGAACGGTCGAGCAACCGCCAGCGTTGGTCGACCTTCGCCGGCTCGGCCTTTCGAAGATTGTAGCCACGCCGCAGGGCGGTGTGTTCGTAGAGGCCGGCATCAGCAACAGCGCAATCGCCAACCACCATCTCATTCGTTCGCAATACCCAGTCGTCTCCCAGGCCATCCTGAGTGGTGCCACAACGCAGCTGCGCAACATGGCCACTGCGGGTGGCAACCTGTTGCAGCGCACTCGCTGCCCGTACTTCATGGAGACCGGCTTCCAAGCCTGCAACAAGCGCATACCTGGCAGCGGTTGCGCCGCGAAAGATGGCTTCAATCGCGAACATGCACTCTTCGGAGCGAGCGAGCAGTGTGTTGCGATCCATCCGTCCGATATGGCCGTCGCCCTCGCCATCCTGGATGCCGTGGTACATGTGCAGGGTCCCGATGGGAAGCGGTACATTCCGCTGCAGGAGTTCTTTCGCCTTCCGGGCGATACGCCGCAGTTCGATAACGCGCTGCACCCGCATGAACTCATCCTTGGCATCGAGTTGCCACCATCCCGGTTGCGCAACAACTCCTGGTACTTGAAGGTGCGGGATCGTCACAGCTACGCCTTCGCGCTTGTCTCCGTAGCGGCTGGCCTCGAGCGGGGCGAAGACGGAACCATCCGTCGCGCTGCGCTTGCTCTTGGCGGTGTCGCACCCATGCCGTGGCGAGTGCGTGAGGCGGAGTTGAGCCTTCTGGGCAAGCCCGCGAACGATGAGGCCTTCCACGAAGCAGCGGAGCTCGCGCTTCAAGGCGCCGTGCCGCTCAGCCAAAACAATTTCAAGATTGACCTTGGGAAGCACAGCGTGGTCCGCACGCTGCGTCTCGCCAGCAGCGGACCACAGACGCGGTAAGGAGAACCATGGCGATTCAGCAGCAGCCAGTGTCCGGCATCGGGGATCCGACCTTGTACCGGGTAATCACTCTCGAAGAGCACTTTACGACACCTGACTTTCTGCGAGCGACAGCTCCGTTCACACCGGCTCTGGGAACCTCCGCTGCGCTGGAGGAGAAGCTGCTTGATCTTGATGAGCGACGCCTCGCTGCGATGGACGAAGGCGGCGTGGATCTTCAGGTACTTTCACTTGCTGCAACAGGCCAGGAGCAGCTTACGTCGGCGGACGCCACCAGCCTCGTTCACGATGCGAATAACGAAGCTTATGCAGCGACCCAGAGGCACCCGAAGCGTCTGCGCATGTTCGCCAGCCTGTCGCTGAAAGATCCTGCCGCGGCAGCAAAAGAACTCGAACGCGGCGTGGAGCGGCTGGGCTGCGTTGGCGGCTTTCTCAACGGCACAGAGGGCGGTGACTTTCTGGACGCACCACGATTTGCGCCGCTCTTCGAAGCGGCCGAAGCGCTTGATGTGCCACTCTATATTCACCCGACCGCGCCCTCCTTGGCGATCCAGGACTTGTACTTCCGTGGCCTGCCGGAGGCGAGCGCTTACTTCCTCTCGACTGCGGCTTGGGGGTGGCATGCGGAACTCGGCATGCATTGTCTGCGGCTGATCCTCGCTGGTACCTTCGACCGTTTTCCGAGGTTGAAGATCATCATCGGCCACATGGGCGAGCATCTACCTTATTCGCTGATGCGGGCGCAGGATGGACTTCCGACGTCGGTGACTCATCTGCGACGCAGTGTCTCCGAGTACTTCCTCGATCACTTTTCGGTGACGACAAGTGGCTACTTCACTCAAGCTCCTTTTCGTTGTGCGAGGGAACTGGTCGGCGCAGATCGGTTGCTGTATTCCGTCGACTATCCGTATCGATCAAACGTCGCAGGCGCTCATTTTCTTGAGCATCTGGAGATCACTCCCGATGACCTGCGAAAGATCGCGTCCGGCAACGCGGAACGAATATTGAAGCTGCCGTCTGAGCTGGTGTCGCGTTGAAGCCCGGTAAGGCGATCCTCGCGGGCGGCTCGGTGGGCGGGCTGTTTGCGGGCGTGCTGCTTCAGCGGGCCGGGTGGGATGTTGTCCTCTATGAGCGGTCAGTTTCCGGCTTGGCCGGCAAGGGTGCAGGGCTTGTGCCGCAGAGCGAAGTTGCGGCGATCCTTGAAGAGGTAGGTCGGCGCGATGTCCTGAGTTCCGGAGTCATCGCGCACGAGCGTATCTTTCTTGATCGATCTGGGGCGATCAGCGAGACAATCCCGTCGCCCCAATCGCAGATGTCCTGGGACCTGTTGTTCTCGGCCTTCCGAAGTCTCGTAGCCGACGCAGAGTATCACTCGGGGAAAGTCATTGTGCACGTTGCATCGAGCGCCTCCGAGGCTACCGTTCGTTTCGAGGACGGTGCACAAAGGACTGCAGATGTTGTGATTGGCGCTGATGGTATTGGCTCCGTTGTCCGGCAGATGGTTGCTCCAGGAACGGAACTTCGTTATGCCGGTTATGCAGCGTTCCGTGGGTTGTCGCCCGAGACACGACTCTCGAAGGCTGCGGCCGACCTGCTCTCAGAACGTTTCGCCTTCCTCAATGCCTTTCGGTCGCAATATCTGGGCTATCTTGTCGCAGGCCCGGATGGCAGTATCGCGCCCGGACGCAGGCGGTACAACTGGGTTTGGTATCGTGCTCTAGACAGCGAACAATTGCAGGCGGCGCTGCAAACCGAGGCAGGGGACGACCGGCTGTACTCCGCGCCACCCGGCGGGTTATCGAATGCCACCGTGCGGGAGCTCGCAGACGCAGCCCAATCGTTGCTGCCGCCTGTTCTTGCTGAACTAGTACGCAGCGAGCCACGTCCCTTTCTACAGGCGATCTTCGATTACGGAGCTCCGCAAATGAATCGCGGACGGGTCGCTCTTCTAGGGGATGCGGCCTTCGTTGTTCGACCTCACACCGCCATGGGAGTATCCAAAGCTGCGGGCGACGCAATGGCTCTGCGCGATGCGCTGGAACAAAGCGAGACTGTCGAAGAGGCGTTGAACCTTTACAACCTGCAGCGCCACCCTGTTGGCACTGCGATCGCCGCGTATGGACAACGCCTTGGACGAAGCTTTGCAGCAAGCGAGTAAGTGCAAGGTCGCGCTGGCCTGTATCGGTTTGCGCTATACGGTGGTCTCGACGTACCTCGAAAGAGCAGGGTTGGTTGCGCTCTTACGGGGGCTGCGCAAGGAATACCCAGCCGCCATGATGGGAGCAGACCTTCCCACTGGAGCTGGCATGGATATCTTTGTCGTCGATGACGAACGCATCATTGCAGAAACACTCGCGATTATCCTGCGTAACCATGGCTACAGTGCGGAGACTTTCTTCTCCGCAGAGCACGCTCTGGCCAGCATCGGAAAGTCGCCACGCCTGCTCCTTACAGATTTCCGCATGGGCCGTATGTCCGGCATCGACCTGGCGATGGAGGCTCATAGTCGCATCGACTGCAGCGTGATCCTGTTCTCTTCGGATCTTCAGGAGTGCGACCGGGAGTGGCAGATGCTCCAGAAGCGCGATTCGCGCTGCACACTTTTGCGTAAGCCGCTTCACCCTGCCCGATTGCTGCAACAGGTCCGCCTTTCTCTAAGCACCGAACCGCGGTTGGGACTACATGTGTCGTGACCTTGCCCTGGAGTGGTCGAAGACGATCGAAGGTTGAACGGACGAAAGCGAGCGTTATCCTGACGATTCAAGTGTCGAGAAACGTGATGAGGAATGAAGATGACGGAAAAGAAACCAATCCGGGTTATGGCAGTGGATGACCATCCAGTCTTCCGTCAGGGGGTTCGCGCCATGTTGTCCACGCAGCCCGACATGATTCTGGTTGCGGAAGCGTCCACGGGACGTGAGGCGGTCGAGCTCTTTCAGATTCACAAGCCCGATGTGACTCTTATGGATCTTCGTCTGCCGGACATTAATGGACTGGAAGCAATGGCGATCATTCGTGACCGTTCGCCGAATGCACGCATGATTGTCCTGACGACTTACAAGGGTGATGTGCAGGCGCTGCGGGCGATGAAGGCCGGGGCGTCGGGATACCTCCTGAAAAGCATGCTGCGGATGTACATGCTCGATACCATCCGTGCGGTCCACGCTGGGCACCGGCGGGTACCGGCCGAGGTCGCGGCGGAGATGGCGGAGCATGCCGCAGACGATGCACTGACCGCTCGCGAGATTGAAGTTCTATTGCACGTCGCCGCCGGCAATGCCAACAAAGCTGTGGCCGACAAGCTCGCCATCACCGAAGACACTGTGAAGGCGCATATGAAGAGCATCCTGGCCAAACTTGGCGCGAACGATCGCACACATGCAGTGACCATTGCGATGCGCCGGGGCTTTCTAGATCTCCATTAGTCGAGAGGCATGGGGCAGAGAAGTCCCGCCTCACTCGAATGAGGGTGTATCCGACTCACCTGAAGAGGCTGGGGTCATCTTCTCCGACGGCTCATGATCATGGTGGTTGTAAAACACCAGATCAAAGGAGCGGATATGAGCACGTTTGTCACGAAGAGCGGCGTTTCGTTGTATTTCAAGGATTGGGGCGAAGGGCAGCCCATCGTTTTTTCACACGGCTGGCCTCTGTCGGCCGACGCGTGGGACGCGCAGATGTTGTACTTCGGCGAACGCGGCTACCGCGTCATCGCGCATGACCGTCGTGGAAATGGCCGTTCTGAGCAGACGTGGGATGGCAACACTATGGACGTGTATGCCGACGATCTTGCAGAACTCATCGAGCACCTGGACCTAAGGGACATGATCATGGTTGGCCACTCCACCGGCGGCGGCGAGGTTGCGCGTTACATCGGCCGCCACGGTTCAAAGCGTGTCGCGAAGGCTGTGCTCGTCAGCGCGGTACCTCCCATCATGCTGAAGTCAGAATCCAATCCGTACGGCACACCGATCGAAGCGCTGGACGGGATCCGCAGCGGCGTTGCCGGCAATCGCTCCCAGTTCTATCTCGACCTTACAGGACCCTTTTTCGGTTACAACCGCCCCGGTGCGAAGGATTCGATCGGCATTCGCCAGAGCTTCTGGATGCAGGGCATGATGGGCAGCGTCAAGAGCCAGTACGACACCGTCAAGCAGTTCTCTGAGACGGACTTCCACGCCGATCTGGCAAAGATGGATATCCCCACGCTCGTGATGCAGGGCGATGATGACCAGATTGTTCCCTTCGCAGCTTCGGGTGAGTTGACTGCAAAGCTCGTGAAGGGCGCTCAGTTAAAGGTCTACAAGGGATTTCCTCATGGCATGCCGGTCAGCGAGGCGGAGACCATCAACAAGGATCTGCTGGCGTTCATACAGAGCTAAGCAATCGAAAATTGCAACACAGAACAGCGCAGCCATGGCTGCGCTGTTCTGTGTTGCAATTTGCCTCACGATCAACGGAGCTCCTGGGTCTTCAGTGTGCTGAACATATCCCACCAGCGTGATGGTGTGGACTTCGGATAAGCAATCGATCCCGGGACGCAGAGGCTGACGTCCGTGCCTCGTCCGAGGTCGGAGCGAATGGAAAGCTGACCGCCGATACGGGTGGCTCTCTCGCGCATGCCGGCAATACCCCAATGACCGGGCCGGCTTGCCTCTTCAGCCGCAACTCCCAGACCTTTGCCGTTATCACTCACGGTCAACTTCAGTTGTTCAGGGGAATACTCCAGCAGGATGGAGATCCTCGTCGCTCCCGCATGCTGATACGCGTTCTGCAGTGCCTCTCTCCCAACGCAGAAAGCCTCATCCAGGATCAGCGGGTGCAGCGGAAGCTTGTGTCCTCGAGTGCTCCACGCGAAGGTGGCGGTTCCAGAGAGCGCGAGCAAAGTGCCTGCTTCCGCCAGAATCTCTTCCAACTCGTTCGGATCCGCGCTGGTGCTGCGAAGATCTCGGACGCGATCTCGTCCTTCGGTTGCAACAGACTCCGCGAGGGTTAGGGCCTGCTGCATCTTCTGCCGTAGCGTGGCATCGAGTTGCGGCCCTTGAGAGATGGCGCCGAAGCGCAGGATAAGTCCCTGCACACCCTGCAGGAGTGTGTCATGCAGATCCCGCGCGATTCTTTCGCGCTCCTGCACACGCTCCTGCAAGCGAAGCTGAGCCACCTTGTAGATCTGCGCGATTCGCCAGCGGAACAGCAGCCATGTGAGCAGAAGCGCAGTAACGAAAATCGCCGCACGCACCGACCGCCGCTGCATCGCAGAGGGTGGGATCACCACCGGCAGCGGTGCAGACGGTGGGCTCCAGGTCTTCTGGTCGTAGGACGCTTCACTTTCGAAGGTGTACGATCCCGGCGGAAGATCTGTAAAGACGGCCTCGCGCCGGTTACCGGCATCCTGCCACGTTTTATCGAAGCCGCGAAGACGGTAGCGGAAACGCAGGCGTTGCACGTCCCGCAGGGCCGCGGCGCCGTAATCGACTTCTAACGTGTGGATCTTCGGCCGCAACTCCGTCTGCAACTCCAACGCCTCACCATCGGCACGCAGGCTGGTCAGGTAGGGCGCCGGTGCTGGTGCGCGAATGCTTAGCGATGCGGGATCGACGGCGTATGCACCTAGTTGCGTCGTGAAGATCATGACGCCCGACGAGAGTGCGGCTGCGGTCGGTGTCAGAAAAGATCGCAACGGCAATCCCTCGACCCCATCGGAAGCGTCGTAGACTTCCGCCGAAACGGTCATGGCAGTTCCGTCGAGTACAGCCTGCACGGCACCGCGACTCAGATGGGCGACGCCCACTGCAGTATTCAGCCAAAGATCACGATTCGCGTCTAGGAGAAGTCCCGAAATGCGATAGATCGGCGGCACACTCTGCGTCGCGACGACCTGCAGCTCTTGGCCATTCCACAAGCCGATGCCCTTTTCTCCACCGACCCACACACCTTCGGCTGAGGGCGTGATCACCGTCACGGGACCAAGAGTGAGCGATTGCCTGTCCTGGGTTCGTGTCTCGTCCTGATAGGTCAGCAGGACACCGTCCCGTGTGCCCACGTAGAGATTGTGACCGGTGTGAGCAAGTGATGTAATCGCCATGTGAGACAAGCCCTCAGGCCTGGACCAGCCGTGGCCGTCCCAGTGCATCGCCCCCACTGTGTTGACTGCGGCCCAAAACCCACCGCTTCCATCCGGAACCATGGCGGTAATGGTCTGCTTGACCATCACCGGGTCTAGCTGGAACACCGTCCATTTGCTGGCAGTCAGCAGACCGATGCCAGCGTCGGATGCGATCCACAGGCCCTCTTTGCCGTCCGCAGTGAGCGAAGTGATTCGGGTTACAGCAGCTGGTAGCGAAGAACTGCGCGTGATTTTGCCGGCGGCGTCTCGTAACCAGGCACCGCCTGTGAAGGAAGCGAGCCACGCGGAGCCGCCGCCGGCCGGCTGCACGCCCAGGTAGGCGGAACCAATCGGTCCATCAATTCGATCTACAGTGCCTGCATGAAAGCGGTCCAGTCCACGTTCGGTGCCGACCCAGATGTCGCCGTCCTTGTCTACGAAGTTCGACATCGTCTGCTCGGATGTCAGGCCATCCTTCTCGTGGAAGGTCTGCATGCGGGCTGCAGCATTCAGAGGTGCTCCTCTCAGCATCGGCAGCACGCGGCGTACACCAAAGCCGCGTTCTGTCACCCAGAGCGCACCCGTGTGATCGAAGCGAATGTCCGGCGAGAAGAAGGAGTACGACCATGGCACAAGGGGGCCGGACGGCACGTTTCCCGGGCCCAGCAGCAACAGGCCATCCTTCGTGCTCTCCCAGAGGCGGCCACCCGCATCCAGTGCAAGTGGCATGTAGCCGAGTCGTCCGTCTGCGACTGGCTCAAAGCGCTTGCTGCGTGAACTCCATGCGAACAGACCGAAGTTATTGGTTCGAACGACAAGGTCTCCCGCGCCATCGAGTGCGGCCGTGACGGATGTGCCGATAGGCAGGCCCAAGTCTGATCCGGCCGGATGAAACATCTTGCCATCGAAGCGTGCGAGCCCCTGCGTGGTGGACGCCCAGAAGTTTCCGTGGCGATCGAGGAAGAATTGTGTGACCCCCGCCTTCGGCAATCCCTCGCGAAACCGAGTGACCTTACCGTTGCGGAGCAACATGGCTCCGCCTGAGAACTGGCCGATCCACATGTCGCCGTTCGGCATGGACTTCAACGCGTAAATGTCTGCGGGCGACCAGGAGCTCTCGTCTACAACCGTCACGCGCGTGAAGTGCAGTCCATCAAACAGGTAGAGCCCCTGTCGTGATCCCAACCACAGCACACCGTCGGAGGTCTGCTCCATTGCCATGATGCTCGCAGGAGCGCCATCGCGGCTGGTCCACTGCGAATGCTGCAGCCCTTGCAAGGGCGTCTCAGGGGTTGCTGCCGGGCCAACGGCTGCTGCGGAAACCGAGCCGGAGAGCAGCCAGATGATGAAAAAAGTACAACAGGTTCGTAGGCAGGCTCGATCAACACCGAAGAAGGGCATATTCTAAGCATGCTCAAACACATCATGTCTTCGTATCGCCCGAACGAGGAGAATCTCTCCCCCTAATTCGGGTAGGTCCACCCGGAACGCGTTCTCAACGATTCTTGCAGTGGATCTCGCGCAAGCAGAAGACCCTACTCGGCGATACACCGTTCCGAAAGGGGGCGGATGACCTTCGGAATAAAGTCCCGGCAGCGTGCATTGCTGCTCATTGCATATTTCTGCCTGGCAGCATCGTTCCCCCTTCACGGGCAGAGCGGCGATCTGGTGCAATCCCACATGACACCCCTGCCCGCCGGCATCTCATTCTCCCAGACGCGTGCCGGCGACATCGTTCAGGACGCCAGCGGTTTTATCTGGGTGGGCACGCAGTTTGGTTTGAACCGATATGACGGTTTCCGTGTGAAACAGTTCTTCCACGATCCGAAAGTCCCTTCCTCCGTGGGATGTTTCTACATCCGGCATCTCTTCAAAGATCGTGGTGGCCGTCTTTGGATTAGTTGCGATGGATCATTGGATCGCTATGACCCGGACATAGAGAGCTTCCATCACTTCCAACTGTTGGACCACGGGACCCGCTCCACGCCCGTCGTCTCGTCAATCTCAGAAGATCGAGACGGTACCCTGTGGCTCGCGACCCTGGGCGGCGGCATCCATTTCAACCCGCAGACCGGTAGCTCTTTGCTTCTTCCGCTGCGTGACGCGGTCAGCGGAGAGCCTGATACCGAGGCGATCTCCTGGATAGAAGAAGATCGCGCACATCATCTGTGGGCTTTAACCCCAAACGCTCTGGTGCAATTCGATCGGACGACGGGAGTCGCAGAGCGTCGCGTCTCTCTCGGCCGAAGCGTATCGTCGGGATCGTTTCACCAGGACCGCTGGGGAAACCTTTGGCTGATCGCAAGTTTCCGTCTGTATCGAGTCGACTTGGACAGTGGATTGGTCCGCGAGATCCGCAAGATTCCGGGTTTGAACCTGGAAAGTCCCGGACCAGTCAACGCGATGATGGAAGACGAAAACGGGGACATGTGGTTTGGGACTGATATGGGTGTCATTCATCTGCCGCATGGATCCGGTGCTGCCGAGCGCTATTCGCCCCGGGTCGGTTCGTCGAATTCGCTGCCTTCAGACCGCGTGACGATGCTGGCACAGGATTCATCTGGTGACATCTGGGTTGGGTTTCATGATGTTGCGCCCATCGTCATTCAACGCAATAGCACCACCGCTGAGACGCTGTCCTTCCAGCCGGGCAGAAGCAACGGATTACGGTCTTCACTCGTGACCGCAATCGGTGAACTCACAGCGGGGAAGTTGCTGATTGCCACAAGTGGTGCGACCCAGGTTCTGGATGAGAGGACGGGGCGATACAGCGAGCCTTTTCACTACCTGGTAAAGCGTGATGTCTTCGATATCTATCGCGATCACGAAGGCAGAACCTGGCTTGCCAGCGATCAGGGCATCTACCGATTGCGCCCCGGAGCACAAGTTGCGGAACGATTGCTGCAGGGGGAGGACGTCCACCGCTTCCTTGAAGATCCTGGCGGTGGCCTTTGGGTCCTGTTGCGGGACAAGTTGATGCACTTCAGTAATGCCAGCAACGACTTCACTACGCTGGCGACCGCAGCTGGCGGCGAAGACTTTCAAGCCGTGTCGCAATCGCCCGATGGCACCCTTTGGATAGGCAGTTCCTCGGGCATTCGGCGGATCGACCCGCGCACGGGCGTCGCCCATTCCTACCCATACCTGAATGGGAGTGAGGCAGGTCCTGGTGATTCACGCATCAATAGTCTGCGCTTCGATACTCATGGGCGTCTCTGGGTGGGAACGCAGAGTGGCCTGAATCTCTTTGATCCGCAGGCGCAGAGGTTCTTGCGATTCGCGCAACCGAATGAACTGGGTGGCCAGATCATCAGTTGCATCCTGGAGGACCGCTCGGGGAAGCTCTGGATGGGTAGCAACCAGGGACTGCTCCGGTTCGACCCGGACGCTCGCAAGTTCGCGCTCTATAACAGTGCTTTCGGCGTCTCGTCGCTGGATCTCTCCGGCTGGGGAGCCTGTGCCAAGAGTGGGAAATCCAGATACCTCTTCGGCGGATTCGCGGGAGTTGCGAGCTTCATCCCGGAAGACATTACGAAGAATCCAGTTATTCCGCACGTATTGCTGACCGACCTGTTGATCGAAGATCGCGTTATTTCCATCGGACCGCGTTCGCCACTGAAGCGCTCCATCACACAGACCGCTCGGCTGGACCTTGCCTACTCGCAAGATGATTTCTCCCTTGAGTTCTCTGCGCTGGAATTCCGCAGTCCTGCGACCGCACGATTCCGCTACAGGCTCGATGGCCTTGATGAAAATTGGGTCATGGTTCCCGCAGGGCAGCACAGCCTTAGCTTTGCGCATCTTGCAGGAAAGACGTACACATTGCATCTGCAGGCTGTCTCCTCCGAAGGAAACCCTCAAGATCCGGGCATCACGCTGGTTGTTGTGATCGCGAAACCATGGTGGGCGACCTGGTGGATGTACACCCTTTACATCTCGTTTACGCTCCTGATCGCGAGGCTTGCCTATCGCGCCCGAATCAGACGACTCTCAGCCATCTTCAACGCCCGTACTGAGGGGCGTGTTCGTGAGAGAACCGCCCTCGCCAGGGAGTTGCACGACACATTGTTGCAGGACTTTCAAGGGCTCATCCTGCGCTTGGCGAGCGTCACCGCACAGATGCCGGAAGATGATCGCCTTCGTCCTCAACTGGACTCCGCGATGGACCGCGCCCAACTGTCCTTAATCAGCGGTCGCGACTCGATTCAGCAGATGCGCACAGCCCCCATGAGGCTGGTGGAACTGCCGGGAGCCTTCCGCGAACTCGCGCGTGACGTTCAATTGTCGCGTACGGAACTGCAGGTGCAAACTGTGGCGACCTTCGAATCAGAGACTGACTACGACGTGCACGAGATCTTTCAGATCGGGAGAGAGGCAATCCGTAATGCGCTACAGCATGCAAACGCGTCAAGGGTCGAAGTCGTTCTTACATGCAACGAGAATGGTTTCCGCCTCGCAGTGACGGACGACGGCATCGGGCTCCCGCCGAAGGTCCTCAACGGTGGGGAAGTGCCAGGACACTGGGGCATCCATGGCATGCGGGAACGCGCACAGCGGCTGCGAGGTACGCTGACCTACCTCCAACCCCTCCACGGCGGAACTGTATTGGACTTGGAGATCCCCAGCCGGCGCGCATCGAATCGCTCTTTCAAGGAAAGGCTGGCGAGGTTCTTACGACCCTCACTGACAGCGCCTCCCGCTGAGTGAGGTCACAATCCTGCTAAGTCGACGGCACGTTTCCATGTGCGTCGAATTCTGCCCGCACTGCGTGACGCGTTTCGCCACTGCGAGAACGCAACACGACCCGGCACGCTCAGTCTCACAGAGACACCTTTGCCTTCATTTGAAAGGCTCATGGTGGCACCGATCTGAGCTGCCCTTTCCTGCATGCCGGTAAGCCCGGCGTGCCCCTCGCTTCGCCTCGACGCAAGCAGATCTTCATCGAAACCAATGCCGTCATCACTGCACTGGAATGACAGAAGAGATCGTTCATAGACGAGGACACAATCGATACTTACGCCACGGGAGTGCCTCACTGCATTCAGAAGTGCTTCTCTGGCAAACGCCACGATCTCATCTCGAACCAGGACTTGAACGGGACGGGTATCTCCCACCACTTCGAGTGTGATCTCAGGTCCACTCACTGGTCGTAAATCTTCGATCACCTGTTTCAACGGTTCGGCAAGATCGACGCCGCCCACTGTCTGCGACCTCAAATCACGCACGCGGTTGCGTCCCTCCACCAGGAGGCGTTCCGCTTGATCGAGCACCTTCTCCATCTTTTCTTTGGGTCGTTCGTTACCAGTAACTTCAAGAATCACCCCATGAACATTGAGGATAATGCCTTGCAAACCCTGGATAAGCGTGTCGTGGAGTTCGCGCGCAATGCGGTCCCGCTCCGCAAGTCGTTCGTACTGTCGCGCCTCTGCATGGCGTGTCGCTGAGTGGATGCGAATGCGAAGGGTAAGCGAGAGCAGACATATCACGACGAGAGCAACTAGGGCATAGAACCAGAAAGTCTGGTAGAAAGCGGGAGGGATCACCAGGACCAGGTGCGCTCCTGTCATGTTCCAAAGACCGTCGTTGTTGCAGGCGATAACCTGGAAGACATAGCGGCCCGGCCGCAGGTTCATGTAAAAGGCCTGTCGTCTCTGCGCGACATCCTGCCAATCCTTGTCGACGCCGGAGAGTCGATATCGGAAGCGTACCTTCTGCGGTGTCACAAGACTGAGTGCCGAATAGTCGATGGCGAGATCGTGAGTCAGTTTGGGTAGGTGAATTACATCAGTCGCCGCATAGGTCACTCGATCTGCGATCACGGTTTCGATATGAACGGGTGGAGCGACAGTGTTCAGTGCCAGTTGCGTAGCGTCGACAGTCTGCAGCAGGCCGTCACCTGCAAACCAAAGGCGTCCATCGGAGCCGACGGCGGCATGTGGCGAAAAGGGCGAGTGCGTCATGTGCGCGCCGTCTGTGCCATCGAAGACATGAGTCAGCGAAACGCTCGATGCGGGTTGGCGCGACCATCGTTGCAACTCCGCATCACTGAGTACAACCAGCCCGCACGACAGGTAGACCCAGGTCGATCCGCGCCCATCCTTCAGCATAGACATCACCTGGCTGCAGGGAAGTCCCTTGGTCGCATCAAGCTTTGTCCATCGGTGGTCCTTCAAGTGGAATAAGCCGCTCAAACTCCACGCCCAGATCGAGCCGTCGGGGTCGAATGCGAAGCGCTCAATGGTAGTAGCGTCGCTGCTTTTGATGTCTTCGAGCTGGCCGCCGGCGTCCATGTGGAGGAGTCCGCTCCTCGAGTAGTCAATCCACACCCCATGCACGGGATCAGCCACGATGCCTGCACCGGGGGAGGGTTGACCTATATCTATCTCTTTCAAACGAACTCCGTCGACAACGCGGAAGACCCTGTGGGTTTTCGCCGATGTAACGATCCATATCGTATGGAGTGAATCCTCACAGATCCCCGTGACCTGGCCGGGCGCAGAACCATCGGGCAGGTCGATCCTTCGGAAACTTCCGTTGACGAAGATGGTCAACCGGGTTCCCATGCCGACCCAGAGTGTGCCCGCGTGATCTACAAAGGTAGAAGCCCCGGAGATGCCGGCTGCATTGGTTTGTGGCGCGAAGGAAGTGAAGCTCCCATCGTGCAAAAGGCTGAGCCCGGCGCGTGTGCTGAAGGCCATGGTGTTGCGTGGCAAGGCCAAAGCTGTCTGCACGTTATTCGAGTTAAGGCCTTCACGAACAGACATGGTCGTAACTGGCAGCGGATGAAATTTGTCCAGTCCGCCCGCCGTCCCAATCCAGATGTTGTCTTCGTGGTCCTGGTAGAAGCGCCGCACCTCATTATCCGTAAGCCCATCGGCCAGGCCAAAGTGATCGGCCCTTCCATTGGCGATGTGGTAGACCCCATCGTCTTCGGTACCGACCCATATATCCCCATTCTTACTGGAGAAGAGCGCTGTGACTTTGAGTTGCGAACCGGTCACCCCGGGCAGGTCGAACGAACGCCAGCGCCCATCGACAACGCGCTGCAGACCAAGGCCACCTCCAGCAGCTTCGAACCCCAGGAGGACGCCTTCTTTACCCTGATCAAGGATGCCGTTCACGGCAGTCGTGACGTCGCCCTGCTTCATTCCCTTTGGTAGGTATGCAGTGCCTGTGCCCTTTGACCATGAGCATGCGCCCGGATACGAGCCCATCCACACTGCTCCATTGCTACCGTGCGCTAAGACATTGCCAAAAGTGCAGGGGAGTCCATCGTGTGATCCGAAGCACTTCAGGTCTTTCCCATTGGTCCTGCACAAGGGACCGTCCAGTGGACGGCGCATGCGGGTAAGCGAGAGCCAGAGATTCCCCTCTGCATCTTCTGACAGATCGTTGACGCGCGCCTTGAGTCCGGGCAGAACTCTCACTTGGCCGTTCTTCAGTTGCGCAAGAGAAGTTCCTGTTCCAAACCATAAACTGCCATCCCTCGCCGCTTGCAGCGAGAGCACACCGACGGACTTGTCGTCCTTCGCGTCCGTCGTCTTCCATGGCACAAAGTGCACGCCGTCGAAACGAACCAGACCGGCACTTGTGCCGATCCAAAGATAACCATCCGTCGTTTGCGCCAAAGCAATTGGTGCGTCCGCCAGCAGGCCATCACGGACCCTCCACGCCTCGTGCGCATATTGCGTCAAGCGTGGAGCAGTCCCTTGCGTCACGGCCAACTCTGGCGTTGCAAGAAGGAAGAGCATGCCCAGCCACTGGACGGCGATAAGTAAGCGATAGCATGCGCGTTGCTGATGCAGCTTCAAGGTGATTCCTCGGAGGTCAACGTCACTCTATCAGCGGTGTCTCGTGACTGGGCGCTGGCTGAATGCAGGATGTTCCGTGTTTACCTGAAGAGTGTCGACCCATCGACATCAGTGTCGGCGCGTCGACACGCTTCGTCCAAAGGCCGCCCTAGACGCCCCATTTTAACGGGTCGTTTGCAGGTGTCACGTTTGGCTTCGCAAATGCATCGGTCATGCGTGTGAAGCATTTATTTAGCCCGCAGGTGAATCACGCGAGAAGCCCGGAGGCGAAGGTGAATGCCTTTATGCCTCCGCCTGCTCTAGCCTCACAGCCTGCTTATGGAGATATGGTTTCGACCTTCTGCTACAGCTTCGCTGGAGGCTATGCGGACGCAACAGGCTTCATGGTCGCGGGCAGCTTCACGGGACACATTACGGGCAATCTGGTCCTGCTCATCACCTCCGCTGCTTCGGGACATACGCTCGCGATGCTCAAGCCGCTTGTCGCCCTTGCAGCGTTCCTGTTGGCCACTGTAATTGGCATCATCGCGCAGAAGAGCCGTGTGCGACTGGTCCACTGGATCGTGCTTCTATTCCAATGCCTGCTTCTCTGCACGATAGTGCTTGACGGGGTCCGCCTTTCGCATTGGTTTACATGGGCGCTCTTGGTCGTGCTCGCCCTCTGCCTCGGAGTACAGAACGGCTACACAGGCGTCGCCGACGGTGTTGTTGTGCATGTCAGTTATATGACCGGCACCGTGACAAGACTCACGAAGGCGGTCATCACCCTGACCCGTGGTCGCAGGGGGACTGACCAAGCAGGGGCCGGGATCGCAGCCATCATCTCCTGCTCTGTCCTCGTGGGCTTCGTCACAGGAGCACTCTCTGCGGTTGCAGCCCAACGCGCGTCGACAACATACGCGCCACTGTTTCTTTGCCTCCCCTTGATCCTGGCAACGCTTGCCAGTCATCCGGCCAACATCGCACGCATCTCCAACCTGCCCGTTACTCAAGCACAAACTGCTCGACAGGAGAAATGAATGAATTCCAACACTGTCCCCGATGCGAAGCGAAACGCCATCGCACAGAACGATCCCGGCCCTGAGAACGAAGTGCTTCTTATCGAAAACCCGGACTCCAACACGCCTCCCGCAACGGACCATGGCAATCCGGGCCCCTTATGGTATTCCTTTGACCTCGCCCCGAAGCGAGTGCAGCCTGGCGGCTGGACGCACCAGGTCACGCAAAGAGAACTGCCTTCCTCCACGGACATCGCCGGCGTAAACATGCGGCTGACGGATGGTTCATTTCGTGAACTGCATTGGCACCACGCGAATGAGTGGGCACTGATGCTTACCGGGAAGGCACGCGTTACCGTCTTCCAGCCAAACGGCAAAATGTTCATCGATGATCTTGCGGCGGGTGATCTCTGGTATTTCCCTGCGGGCATGCCCCATTCGATCCAGGGCCTGGGCGGTGAGGGTTGCGAGTTCCTGCTCGTCTTCGATCAGGGAGACTTCTCGGAGGACGACACGTTTCTGCTGTCGGAGTTTCTTGCGCATACATCGCCGGAACTCGTCCAGAAGAATACCGGATGGACAGAAGAGCAGTGGAAGCAGCTTCCTGATAAGCAGCTCTACATCTTCCCGGCCGCGCTTCCAGATTCCCTTGAGTCCGATAAGGAATTTCTTGGAGATCGACTGGAGACCGTGAATCGGTACACGTTCAAGAAGTCTGAGATGGAACCGGCACAGCTTACGTCCACGGGCAGTGTCTACATCATCGACTCGAAGAATTTCCCGGTGTCAACGACGATCTCCGCGGCTATCGTAATCATCAAGCCCGGAGCCATGCGTGAAATGCACTGGCACCCGAACACAGGGGAGTGGCAGTACTGGTTGCAGGGCAAGGGCCGCATGACCGTCGTGACGACCGGTGGTACCGCTCGCACCATGGACTTCAATGCGAATGATGTGGGCTTCGTCCCCAGCATGGCAGGTCACTGCATTGAGAACACCGGCACGGAAGACATCGTCTTTCTCGAGGCGTTCAAGAGCCACACCTATGCGGACATCTCGCTCAACCAGTGGATCGCAAGCATGCCGGACAAGATGGCGCAGGCGCACCTGAAGCTCGATGTGTCCACGATTCGCTCCGCACCGCAGGATCGCGAGGCAACCATTGCAAAGTGAATCGGAGGGCAACACGGGGAAGACGTCGGCATGGACCAGGAGATCGGCACACCTTCTTGTCCAAGGCCTGACCGAGCAGCGTGTCTCGCACATCTTCGGGATCCCCGGCGGGAAGATCATGCCTGTCTTCGACGCGATGTTGGATATTCCAGATGTGCCGAAGCTTATTGTCTGCCGACATGAACAGAACGCAGGATTCATGTCGGCGGCGGTCGGTCGTCTTACTGGCCGGCCCGGTGTATGTCTTGTCACATCGGGCCCCGGCACGTCCAACCTCGTGACGGCTGCCGCGACGGCTACGTCCGAGGGCGATCCCATGGTCGCCATCGGGGGTGTCGTGCCGCTCACGGACACTCTTAAGCAAGTCCATCAAACCATGGACTCCGTCACCATCATGAAGCCGGTGACGAAGTACAGCGCCGCCATCCCAACGCCGGAAGCAGCGGGCGAGGTCGTTGCCAATGCCTTCGCCGCAGCCGTATCCCCACGGGCCGGTGCTGCATTCCTCGCTTTCCCGCAGGATGTGCAGTCCGTTGCAACCGATATTCCTGCAATGCCTTGGAGTGAGGCACCACGTCTCGGTGCAGCGCCGTCCGAGTGTATCCACGATGCAGCGTTGACGCTGCGCAAGGCAAAGCTGCCGGTGCTTCTCTTAGGCATGGGGGCAAGTGAACCTGCGGCAGTGAGTGCCATCCGCGCCTTTCTGACTTCGTACCCCATGGCCACTGTCGGCACCTACCAGGGAGCGGGCACTGTTTCGCGGGATCTCACGGCCAACTTCCATGGACGCATTGGTCTCTTTCGCAACCAACCAGGCGATAAGGTCCTTGCACTCTCTGACGTCGTGCTCACCATCGGCTACGACCCCGTCGAGTATGGTCCGGATGCGTGGAACGCTGCGGGACGCGCGACCATCCTTCATCTGGACGACACTGCAGCAGTGATCGATAACCACTATCAGCCTCAAGTGCAACTGATCGGCGATGTCTCCGCCACCATGGCCGCACTTGCGGAGGAGCTTGGGACGCGCACGGGTGTTTCTACGCCGGAATTGCAGGCCATTCAGCAGGAGTTACGCTTGCTGCAGACCCCGCCGGCCAGGGAGACTGGCCCGCTTGTGCATCCTTTGCACTTTGTGCTCACTTTGCGCGAACTCGTGGACGATAGTACGGTGATTGCGAGTGACATGGGATCCCATCACATCTGGATGGCCCGTCACTTTTTCGAGTACGAGCCTCGCCGGTTGCTCTTCAGCAATGGTCAGCAGACCCTGGGGGTAGGCATTCCGTGGGCCATGGCGGCAAGCTTCCTCTATCCCGGCAGGAAGGCTGTCGCGACGGTCGGCGATGGAGGCTTCCTCTACTCCTCCATGGAACTGGAGACAGCGGTCCGGCACAAGCTCAATCTCACAGTGTTCGTCTTTCGCGATGGAGGCTACAACATGGTGGCCTTCCAGCAGCAGCTTCGCTTTGGCCGCACCTCTGGCGTACAGTTTGGCAATCCTGATCTTGTCCGCTACGCGGAGAGTATGGGAGCGATCGGCATGCGGGTCGAAACACCTTCCAGTCTGCGTACGGTCATTGAGAAGGCGTTGAACACTCCCGGCGTCGTCGTTGTGGATATGCCCGTTGACTACAGCCACAATCTCGAGATCGGACAACACGTGCTGCCCAACGCGTGGGACTAAGGACTATTGGCATGGACGCGAGCAAGGTTGCATGGCGCAGGATCGCTGGGGATACGGCGTCCGGTGAGCTTTATCAAACGTCACTCATCACAGCACTACTGCAAGGCGTGTACGACGGCGAGATGGAGTTCGTCGAAGTTATGCGTCACGGTGACTTTGGTCTTGGAACGTTCAACGGTCTGGATGGCGAGATGGTCGCCGCCGAGGGTGAGTTCTATCAGTTGCACTCAGACGGCACCGCAACGCCCGTGCGTCCAGACCAGAAGACGCCCTTTGCCGCTGTCACGCACTTCGTTCCACAGCAGGAATTGCGTGTCACGGCCACAGTCAGCAGGAATGACTTGCTGCCGATCATTGCATGGGCAGCCCAGAAGAATCTCTTCACCGCGGTGCAAATCGAAGGACTGTTCCAAGAGGTACGAACGCGAACGGTCGCAAAGCAGACCAGACCATACCCACCCCTGACGGAAGCAGCTGGAGACGACGCGGAGAACATCGTCCGCCTGACAAAGGGTACTCTGGTTGGGTTTCTCTCACCCGATTACGCGCAGGGATTTCAAGTCGCTGGCTTCCACCTTCATTTTCTGAGCGAAGACAAGACGGTCGGCGGCCATATGCTCGATTTTATTGCGCAGGACGTAACGATAAGAATCTCTCCCATTCATCGTCTGCACGTCGAGCTGCCAACGTCCGTGGCATTCCTGAATGCAGAGATGAATGGAAGCGATGTGAATCGCGCGATCCAGCAGGCCGAGGGGTGAGGATAGGGAAGTTCCACTACTCACCTCAAGACGCTAGACGATGCTGCGAACAAGGCCGCCTTCGGCACGAAGTGCGGCACCGTTGGTGGCCGAAGAGAGCGGACTTGCAAGATAGGTCACAAGGTGCGCGATCTCTTCCGACTCAATCAGCCGATGCAGGAGCGACGTTGGACGGTACTTATCGAAAAACTCTGCCTCAACAGCGGCTTCACCAGCGTCAGGATGCTCCGAGACCGAACGCAAAAACTCCATGATGTTCGCGGACCGGGTAGGGCCGGGAAGCACTGCGTTGACAGTAACGCCGGTGCCCTTGGTGGTCTCCGCCAGGCCGCGCGAGATGGTGAGTTGAGCCGTCTTCGTCATGCCGTAGTGAATCATCTCCTGCGGCACCATGATCGCGGACTCACTGGCGATGAAGATGATGCGTCCCCAATTCTTCCCGATCATGCCCGGTAGATAGCCGCGCGAAGCTCGCACGCCACTCATCACGTTGACTTCGAACAGGTGCAGCCAGTCTTCGTCTGTGATGTCGCCAAACGCCTTGGCCTCATAGATGCCGAGGTTATTCACCAGAATGTCGGTCGCCGGAAGGGCTGAGAGAAGCGTCCTGGCTCCGCCCGCCGTTCCGAGATCCGCCGCAAGTCCCTTCACTTTGGCATCCGATCCGACAGAAGCACTTAACTCGCCCAAAGCCTTGTCGATCGACTCCTGCGTACGCCCGGTGATGGTGACCTCAGCGCCCTCGGCAGCGAGCGATGCAGCAATTGCAAAACCGATACCACCTGTGCCTCCGGTGATGATGGCTGTCTTTCCTTGTAGCTGCATGTTCATTGCAAATCTCCTCGCGCGAATCTGCGCCTATCTATAAAACAACCGTCGTTCCGTATTGATTCGGAATCACCAGGCCAGCATTCTTGGCGCCGCGGTGACTGGCTCGCCGCTTTCAGTATCGGGTGAAGTAAGAACGAAGTCATTGCAAGTTATGGGTGCCTCGGAACTCCTCGAAAGGGGGAGGCAGAAGGTCCGCGAAGGGGCTAAGCTCCCTTCCATGATCGACGCAGGATGTCATGGCGTTCGCCATAAGAGAGGAACATCGTGACACTCAGATTCAGGAAGGTGATGCTTTGCTCCGCGATCGCGGTGGCGTTGTTTCCAGTCGCCGCCAAGAACCAAGAGAAAGCGCGGCGGACCGCTCAGTCAACGACAGGCCTGCAAGGGACTCCTTGTTGCGGAAAGATGCCCGCCAATTTCGACAGGGAGGTGGCTCGCGTCGTCGCTGAGATCGACGACATCGAAAAGAAAGCCTTCGATCAGAAAGCGATCACCACGCTCGATCGACAAGGGCAGATACGCACCCTCGGAAAACTGCTTATCTTCGACAAGAACCTGTCCGTTCACAAGAACGAAGCTTGCAGCTTCTGTCATACGCCAAATACCGGCTTTACGGGGCCCATCGAATCCTTGAATCAGAGCGCAATCGCCTATCCAGGTTCGGTAAGAGCCCGATTCAGCAACCGCAAGCCGCAAAGCTATATGTACGCTGCATATGCGCCCGTTCTGCACTACGATGCCCTGCAAGGCGACCTTGTCGGTGGCAACTTCTGGGATATGAGGGCGAGCGGGTATCGCCTGCAAAGCCCCAATGCGGAGCAGGCCCAGGCACCGCCGACTAACCCCGTCGAGATGGGCTTACCCGACTCGGCATGCCTGGTCTATCGTCTCTCGCAGGCCAGCTACAGGCGACTCTTTGAGACCGTGTGGGGCCAGGACTCCTTCTCGATCCGTTGGCCCGCGAATGTCGAACGCGTGTGTTCAACGCCCGCGCCCGCGCCCGGGAGCGACCCTTACCCCGTGCACCTTAACAACTCGGATCGTGCCCGGGCCGATCGAGCCTACGATGGCTTTGCCCTCGCGATCTCCGCTTATGAAATCTCTCCAGAAGTGAGCCCATTTACATCGAAGTATGACTTCGTCCAGACCGGGAGAGCGAAGTTCACCGCGCAGGAAGCTCTTGGCTACTCGCTCTTCCGCGGGAAGGCGCAGTGCAACGCCTGCCACCGTGACGGTGGCCCAGGAGAAGAACCTTTGTTCACGGATTTCACCGCTTCGAATCTCGGCGTACCCCGAAATCCCGACTTGCAGATTTACTTCGAAGGCGGAACAGACGCTTTGGGCTATAAGCCCAACCCAGACGGACAGCGGTACGTCGATCCAGGTGTCGGGGGATTTCTACGAAAGTCAAGGAGCCTGAGCGGACAGTCCAACCCGGATTCATCCTGGACCCCGCTAGCCACTCAGTTTGAGAGCAAATTCCAGGTCCCGACCTTACGCAACGTCGACATGCGCCCTTCGCCGGAATTCGTGAAGGCCTACATGCATAACGGATACTTCAAGAGTTTGCAGGAAGTAGTTCATTTCTATAACACCCGCGATGTCCTGCCCATCTGCACGCCCGAACATCCGGGCGAAAAACTCTCATGCTGGCCACCGCCGGAGAGCTCTGTAAACGTGAATAAGAAGCAGTTGGGAGACCTCGGTCTGAGTCCACAGGAAGAAGCTGCGATCGTTTCATTTTTGAAGACGCTGACTGATGGTTATCAGACCGATTCAACCGCCCACTGATCGATGTACGGGGCGGTTTCGGGCGACCATGCGAAGCAGATTGACTCGTCGCTGATCTTACGAAATGGATATGCATCAGATAACGAAAGGTAGCATCCATGTCTTGCCTTCAAATCTTCTGAATCCTTAAGGCTGTCGACTGTAGTCTATGACTACTGCATCGCGGAAACCGATATAGCAAGGCGGCCCCATCCACTGTTTCCTTTGCCGTTGTATCAGTTTCCGATTTCACCTTGGACGGCCTCCCACGTACGCTTGATCCCTTCTTCCAGTGCGACGCTGTGTTGCCAGCCAAGCGCGTGGATGAGGCTTACGTCCATCAGCTTTCGCGGTGTACCGTCTGGCTTTGAGGGATCGAAGCGTAGCACTCCTTTGAACCCGAGGACACGAGCAACAGTTTCGGCCAGTTCACGAATCGTTACATCTTCGCCGGTGCCGATATTGATCAGCGGCGGAACGTCGTCACGCAGCAGCGTGCTGTACTTCTCCTGGGACAGATTCAGCAGGTAGACGCATGCCTCGGCCAGGTCGTCGGAGTACAGCAGTTCGCGCTTCGGCGTTCCGCTGCCCCACACCTCGACCTCTGGCGCACCCTCTGCAATGGCCTTCGCCGTCTTGCGCATCAGCGCGGGCAGGACGTGCGATGTGTTGAGGTCGAAGTTGTCGTTCGGCCCGTAGAGGTTGGTCGGCATCGCCGCCAGGTAACGGGTGCCGTACTGCCGATTGAACGACCAGCACATCTCGATGCCGGCGATCTTTGCCAGCGCGTAGGGTCGGTTGGTGGGCTCCAGCGGCCCGGTCAGCAGGCAGCTCTCCGGCATCGGCTGTGGCGCCATCTTCGGATAGATACAGCTCGACCCAAGGAACAACAGGCGGTCGACGCCATTCGCGTAGCTCGCTTCGATGATGTTGCTCTGAATCGCCAGGTTCTGCCTTATGAAATCTGCCGGATAGCTGTTGTTCGCCAGAATGCCGCCAACCTTCGCCGCAGCCAGCACGACGAACTTCGGTCGCTCCTTCAAAAAGAAGTCGGCAACAGAGTCAGCATGCAACAGGTCCAACTCTGCACGAGACCGCGTCAACAGATTCGTGTAACCCAGCCTTCGCAGTTCACGCCCAATCGCAGAACCTACCAGGCCGCGATGGCCCGCAATGAAAATCGGTGCGTCAACCGGCATGTATCCAGACATCTTGTTCTCCTCAAAAGATCTCAACCTTCGCGCCATTCACTGTTCCTTCATGGGATCGCCCAAGAAGTGTTCTTACATCGAATTTCCACCATTGAATGCCCCATATTACCGATAGGACTGGCCACTCTCGCAACAATAAGCGGCGTCCAGCAGAAAATGAGGCGTCCGGCAAAAAAATACCCGGAGGAGCCGGTGCGGACCCGCTGGATCCCCTATAGGGAGATCATGCGGACAGTAATCTCTCTAGGAGTTCGGACCGGAATCTTATGAATATCTCGACCCTTACCTGATCTCAATGAGATCCTTGGCGTCCTTGGATGTGATCCCTCGATGCCTGCGACTTATTTGCGATAATTCGGCACATTGATGCAAATTCGTGATGCTTATGGCTGCTTTCGGTCTTAGCAACTGCAGGCTACAATCCACATTTTCGAGAACCTCTTGCATAATCGCGAAGGAGCTGTTTTATATCTTTGGGTAGTAGGCGTCTTCAGCAGAGCATGATACGGCCGCCTCGACTGAAAATTGCTGTGCCTGTACCTGGAACGTCATTTCTCTTACGGGTCCCTCTCATGATCAGTTCCTCTGCCCAGAGCGTTGCGACGCGGCCCGCCCCCCGCTTAGCTATTGTGCCGAAGCAGATGCATACTCCCGTCACGGTTCGCTTGGGAATGCGTCTACGCGATCTTCGCAAGAAGCACAATTTGACTCAACGACAATTAGCGGATCGCTTCGGGATTGACCGCTCCTATGTTAGCGAGCTGGAACGCGGCCATAAATCCCTAAGTCTCACAACGTTGGAGATATTCGCGGTCGGCTTTAAAATGCCTCTCTCGGAACTCTTACGCGATATCTAGCACGACCCGGCGATCATGATCGCTCGTCTCCTCGGTGTATTAACGTCTGGGTAGGCGGCGCGCTGCGCGTGTCTCCACTGATCAAAGACATCGTTCATGTACAGCGGGATCGATCCTGTGAGCTGCACGCCCGGTGCCACCACCGGTGGGTGCCGAACTAGAGAAGATATTCTCAAAGACATTTCTCCTCTTGTAGCAGGACACCAAGAAACTTAGCCTCAGCGCAGGGTTGAAACGCTCTCTCCGCGACATAGAGCTGAACTTTTGATGATCCGGGAATACTTCCTCGTTTTTGCTTCACTCAAAACTGGTGCAGATCGACAGGTACAGGCGCTTGGCCCCAGGTGCAGCACCGCGAGGTCTGCGGCTATGGATCTCCGATGCGGCTCACGATAGCGAACGGTAGATGCACTGCCGAGCAAGCCTGGCGAAGCCTTGCCCGAAGATGCGGGAGTTCGACTGCAAGCCCTGACTGTATCTCAATAGCTCGTATCTACCCACGGAGGGTTCTGTCAATGACTCTCGATGATAGAGGCGAATCCGATGTTCTCCGGTGGTTTGCAGTATGTACGTTGCCTCGTCACGAAAAGCGCGTTGCCGAACTTATCGGCCTGCGTCGGATTGAGTCTTTTCTCCCGGTCTATCAACAAGAACGGGAATGGAAGAAGAGAGTGCCGGTAGTCCTGGAACTCCCGTTGTTTCCAACGTATGTGTTTGCGCGTATTCGGCAATCTCAACGGGGTTCGATTCTGGGCATCCCCGGAGTGCTGTCAATTGTCGGTAACCGTCGGCAGTCGCTTTCGATTCCAGACACCGAGATCGATCTCCTGCGTGCCGGTCTCGAAATGCGGTCGGTAGAGCCGCAGCCGTACCTTGCGATCGGCGAAAACGTTCGGATAAAGCGTGGACCGCTTTTCGGTTATGAAGGCCTTCTGATCCGTAAAAAGAATGAGCTCCGCGTAGTGATCTCGGTGGAACTCATTCAACAAAGCATCTCGGTGGAAGTGGATGAGGCTGATCTTGAAGCTCTGTCCACGCCAGTGAAGTAGGCGCCCTTTCTTCCCAGTCTTCTCTTTCAAGCAGCAGGAGCTTGCAATCACTTCGCGTTACCCACACGGGGGCGCGGTGGACCCGTCGCATACTGACTCATTCGTGAGGTCTCGATGGAAAGCATAAGAGCTCGAGTTCCCGCATTCTCCTTAACGGCATCAGTGAATCCAAAGCTGGCCGACACGGTGCTCTGGAGTCGTCAGCGCTTTGTGAGCGCGATGACGTTGGTTGAGGTGCTGGTGGACCTCACCACGATCGCTTTCGCTGTCCTCTTCTCGTACTGGCTCTACCAGAAGCTGCACATCGGTAAGACTGTTCAATACAGACTCGAGGAATTGATCATCGCGACGGTGGCGTTCGCGGTAATGTACGTTGTGCTTCTGGATCGGGATGGGGCGTATGCGCCGGCGAGCAGTTTGCTGGGCATTCGCGAGACAGAGCGAGTGCTTCGCGTTTCGGTGATGGCGTTCAGCACGGTGTTCTTCCTCAACTTCTTGTGGGCACACCAGCTATCCCGCGCAGTTCTTGCCGGAGCGGTCGTGATGGTACCACTTGCACTTGCCTGCGTGAAGCAATTGAAAGTGCATCTGGTGCGGACGATGCACGCCCGCGGATACGGCATACAAAATGTCATCATCTATGGCGGCGGAGCGACTGGACGCAGAATCTTCTCTGCGCTGGTACATTCTCCCAAGCTTGGCCTGCAGCCCGTAGCGATCATTGACGATGATGAGCGGTTAGCCGATGTGCCGGTATATGACTCGGGATATCGCCGGCAGCATAGTCTACGAATCACGCGGGGGCCAGTGACTCGCGATCTCATTCGCAGTTTCAATGCAACTCTTCTACTGATCGGTATTCCTTCGATTGATTGCAGGCAACGCGACCAAGCGGCCGCCGAGGCTTTTGCAGAGGGATGCAACGTTTCGCTTGTGCCCGCTCTGAACTGCGGGGCTGAGATGTCCGCCGGTTACGTGGATGTCGATGGGCTACTGATATCGTCACTTGCTGCGCCATCGGCGAGGCGCAGCTACGACCTCGGCAAGCGCGTCTTTGACCTTTCGTTGTCAGCGGTAATGCTTGTTCTCCTGTTGCCCTTATGGGCTGCGATAGCCCTCGCGATTCGGCTTGATTCGGCTGGGCCCGTCTTCTTTACTCAGGACCGCATCGGCAAGAATGGCTTTCCGTTCTGCCTTTACAAGTTCCGTTCCATGCGAATAGACGCGCCGAAATATGGTTTCCATCCCCAGAGCTCGCATGATCCGCGTGTGACGCGTGTTGGTCGTTGGCTGCGACGCACCAGTCTGGACGAGCTGCCCCAGTTGTTGAATATTTTTCGCGGAGAGATGTCTCTCGTGGGACCGCGACCCGAGATGCCATTCATTGTGGAGAGCTACAGCGATCTGCAACGTCAGCGGCTGCAGGTCACTCCGGGTCTTACCGGGCTGTGGCAGCTTAGTGCAGACCGAGCGTTTCTGATCCACGAAAACCCTCAGTACGACGCGTACTACATACGTCACCGCAATTTCTTTATGGACGTGGCCCTTTTGCTGCACACGGTGATGTTTGCCATGCGCGGCGTCTAGAGGTCCGACCCTAGCGCGGCGATCTGCTGTGGTGGTGTCCGAAGAGCTTCTACCAACCTGGAGGGCTTATTCAAAATGAAAGCACTGATCACTGGCGTCACGGGACAGGACGGGTCATATCTAGCGGAGCTTCTGCTTGAAAAAGGCTATGAGGTACACGGCATCATACGTCGCGCCTCTGTCTTCAACACGCAACGCATCGACCACCTCTACGAAGATCCGCACGTCGAGGATCGTCGCTTCATCCTTCACCATGGTGATCTGACGGATTCGAGCAACCTGATTCGACTGGTCCAAAAAGTTCAGCCGGATGAGATTTATAACCTCGGGGCGCAGAGCCACGTGAAGGTGTCATTCGATTCGCCAGAGTATACGGCGGATACGGATGGTTTGGGCACGCTGCGCTTATTGGAAGCCATTCGCATCTGTGGTCTGGAGAAGGTGACGCGTTTCTACCAGGCGTCAACCTCCGAACTCTACGGCCTGGTGCAGGAGATCCCTCAGACAGAGACCACGCCTTTCTATCCGCGCTCGCCGTACGCGGTGGCAAAGCTTTATGCCTACTGGATCACGGTGAACTATCGAGAGGCCTACGGCATGTATGCGTGCAATGGCATTCTCTTCAATCACGAGTCGCCGATGCGTGGGGAGACCTTTGTCACTCGCAAGATCACACGGGCCCTGGCCCGCATCAAGATGGGTCTGCAGGACACTCTTTACCTGGGCAACATCGATGCTCTGCGCGATTGGGGGCATGCCCGCGATTACGTGGAGATGCAGTGGCGCATGTTGCAGCAGGAGACCCCAAGCGATTATGTAATCGCTACCGGCGAGCAACACTCCGTCCGCGAGTTCGTGGAGATGGCGGCGCACTTCCTGGATCTGGCGATTCGTTGGGAAGGTAGCGGCGAAGATGAGCGCGGCTATGACCAGGCTGGGAACCTCGCGGTTGCAATCGACCCGCGTTACTACCGCCCAACCGAGGTAGAGACGCTGCTCGGTGATCCCGCAAAGGCCAAGCGGGATCTTGGATGGGTTCCAACCACGAGCTTCCGCGCGTTGGTGGAAGAGATGGTCGCCGAAGACCTGAAGCACGCTCAACGCGATGCTCTGGTCAAAGGGCATGGTTATCCCGTCTTCGCTTATCACGAGAACTGAAGTTCTTTTGTTGTTGCTTGATCGCGCGCATGTGAGGAGCAGAAATGGTGAACCAGATACTCGGCGTGAATGTCGCTGTGAGCAGTTGTGCGGATACGGCTGCGCGTTGTATCGCGTGGGCCCAGAAGGGTGAACCCCGCGAGGTAGTATTCGCCAACGTTCATATGGTGATGGAGGCGTGGGACAACCCCGGTTTCCGCACGAGTATGAATTCCGCCGATCTTGTCAATCCAGACGGCATGCCCATCGTATGGGGCTTGCGCGCGCTTGGGCACCGCAAGGCAGCGCGAGTTTACGGCCCGGATGCAACGGTAGTTTTGCTGGAAGCAGCACGGGACGAGCATGTACCGATTGCCTTTTATGGCGGCCGGGAGGATACGCTGCAGACCTTGGTGAAGGTCGTGGAGGAGCGCTTTCAGGGGATTGATGTGCGCTGCGCGATCTCACCCCCGTTTCGGGCGCTGAGCCCTGAAGAAGATACGGAAGTGGTCCGCAAACTCGCAGAGTCGGGTGCGCGGATGCTCTTCATCGGTCTTGGATGCCCCAAGCAGGAACAGTGGATCTTCGATCACCGAGGGAAGTTCCAGATGGTGCTGCTGGCGGTGGGTGCAGCTTTCGATTTTCTTGCGGGAACCAAGCCTCAAGCACCGCGATGGATGATGCGCAGTGGTCTGGAATGGGTCTTCCGACTAGCCTCAGAACCGCGTCGGTTGGCGCATCGCTATCTCAAGCACAACCCACGCTTCATGGTGTTTTTCCTCTTGCAATGGATGAGATCGCGGCGTCCGACGGAACGGCTGATTCGGGCTGCCGCGATGGCGGAGGAACTCCAGCGGTCGGTATCTTATCCGTTTTGCCCCAGTTCTTCGATAGCACTGCAGGCACCCGTACAACGGCAGGAATCTCTGCCCGAAAAGAAAGATCTCTATGCCATCTGATTTGTCCATTTCATCCAAGGCCGGGTTGGCTTTCTCTGAGCCTGAAGACTTTTGCTCGCACTCGCGCCGCGACATGGAACTTCGCGATGTGCTGCAGATCCTTCAGCGGCGAAAGTTCATCGTTCTGTTGCTGTTTGTTCTTGGCATCGTGCTTGGGGGCGCTTCCGGCCTTTTTGCGGCGCGAGAGTTCAGTTCCACGGCGACGGTCGAAGTGAACAAGCAGCAGGAAAACGCGCTTGGCCTGCGCGATCTTTCCGGAAACTCCTCTGCCTCCGCCACGATCGACGATCTGAACAACGATCTGCTGACGCAACAGGCGGTGATTATGAGTGACAACATCGCGATGCGCGTGATCGAAAAGCTTCGTCTGTACAAGTATCCGCCTTACCTGAGCTTGATGAATGGTGATGATGCGAAGCTGGGGCAGGCCCCCCTCCGAGACGACAAACTTCTGCGCATGTTCAAGTCGCGGTTGAACGTGAGCCTTGTTAAAGGAACTCGCTTGATTGAGATCACGTACAGGGATCCTGACCCTGTACGCAGCAGTCAGGTCGCGAACGCCATCGTGGATTCCTACATGACGGATTACACTCAGTCGCGTTTTCAGGCAAGCACCAAGGCTTCCTCATGGCTGGCGACGCAGCTTGCGGATCTAAAGAACAAGGTAGCTGAGAGCCAGACGAAGGTGGAGAAGTATCAGCAGGAGTCTGGGCTGGTGGGTATGAGCATGACCGGTCATCCGGGGGATGCGGGCCTCATGACCTCGGCGAATTCCATTCCGGTGGAGAGGCTGATTGAGCTGAATCACGACCTCACCAGCGCAGAGGTCTCGCGCATTGCAAAGGAAGCTGTCTATCGCACCACACAGACGCAGGATCCCGATGCAGTGCTCGGCAGTAAGTCGAGCACACTAGCACAGAGCCTGGGCGCGGATACTGTGCTGTCACCTGGCAATCCGGATGTCGCGCTGCTGCAGCAGCTTCGTCAACAACAGGGGCAGTTGCAGGTGCAGATCGTTGCCGCCGCGTCGAAATATGGTGAGCGCAACCCGATTCTGATAAGGCTTCACGATCAGGAGACCGCGCAAGCCGAACAAATCCAGACGGAGATGGGGCGCATCCGCGCGCAGGCGAAGAACGACTTCACCATGGCATCGCTTGCGACCAGCGCAATCCGTGGACGCATCGCAGCGCAGGAGCAGCAGGTCCAAAACATCAGCGCCAAGTCTGACCAATTGCTGTTGCTACAGCAGGAAGCTAATTCGAACCGTAACCTCTACCAGGATCTTTATACGAAACTGCAAGAGGCGACGGTAGCTGCGGGCATCAACGCTTCGAAGGTTACGCCGGTAGACCCGGGGCGCGTTCCGGTGCAACCGTCTTCGCTGCGCGAACTGACACGGCTTGAGATGGGCGGTGCACTTGGCCTGATCTGTGGTCTGCTCTCCGCATGCCTATGGGACTATAGTGACGAGTCGATCTCTACCCCTGCACAGATCGCAGAGGTCACTTCCATCCGCATGTTGGGCGTCATCCCGGACTTTCCGTCGAAGCGAAAACCGCTGCCGACGAATGGTGCTCGGATGTCGATCGGTGCTGCCACTAGCCCCAATGCCTGGCTGGTGCATGCCCCGCAGTCGCACATCTCCGAAGCATACCGTGGCTTGCGCACAGCGCTGTTGGTGAGCAAGCGGGACACAACAGCGACGGTGGTCGCAGTATTAAGTGGCGCGCCTCAGGAAGGGAAATCGTCGACGTGCTTCAATACGGCGTCGGCCTTTGCAATTCAGGGTAACCGCGTGCTGTATGTTGATGCGGACATGCGGCGGCCGTTTGAGGGACGCATTGTGGACTGGCCCGAGCGGAAAGGGCTGAGCGATTACCTGAGCGGATCGGTGCCGCTGACCGAGGCGATCCATCGTTCCGCGGATGTGGATAGCCTATCGATCCTGCCGGCCGGAGCGATCCCGAAGAACCCGGCCGAATTAATCGGCTCCCTTCGCTTCCGCCAGATGCTCGATCAATTGAGAAAGCAATACGACTATGTCTTTCTCGACTCACCGCCCCTGTTGTTAGTTGCCGACGGTCAGATGCTGTCACTTTATGCGGACGGCTACTTGCTCGTGCTGCGCGCGGGAAAGACGACGAAGTCTGCACTTCGAAGTTCTCTGTCCGTCTTGGAAAACTCGCGCGCGCGACCGCTCGGTGTTGTGCTGAACGGAATGAATACACGTGTTGTCGGATATCCCATGTATCGCAACGACAAGAAGGGAAGCAACTACTATGGCGAAACTCCCCAGTTCCAGGCGTAAGCTCGCGTGCGCGACTGCGGTGGTCGCTGCGGTTTCGTTCTCATTTCCACTGCAGTCCCAGAACATGCAGAACGGAATGGTGAACGCGGGAATCATCGAAAGCTCAAGCCCAGGAACGAAGAACTCCTCGGTTGGCCGCAGCGGCATGACGGTGTCTCCGGAGGACTTTGAGAAGCTGAAGCTTGCACCCGGTTACCTCTTGCAGATGGAGATATATGACACGCCAGAGATGTCTCGCGAGATGCGCATCGACGCGCAGGGCAATGTAACCGTCCCACTGCTCGGCAGCATTCATCTCGCCGACAAGACCCTGGCCGAAGCCGAATCGATGTTGTCGAAAGAGCTTGTGCAGCAAAAGATCCTGATCGGACCCCAGGTGACGCTGAACGTTATCGAATTCACAGGCAAGAACATCTCGGTACTAGGCGAGGTACGTAGTCCGGGGCGGGTCCAGCTGCTTGGTCCTAAGCCTTTAGCAGACGTGCTGGCCCTGGCCGCGGGAGAGACAGACGTTGCCGGTAACGATATCGAGATCCAGCATCCTGCCGAGGAAGGCGGAACCACCACACGCCACGTGGATTACGTCCGCGGCAAGGAGAGCAACGTACTGCAGACTACGGTGATCGAGCCAGGTGACACGGTCATCGTGCACAAGTCCGGCATTGTGTACGTGTTGGGCGCGGTGAATCGGCCGGGTGGCTACCTGATGGTCGATGGCGGATCGCTAAATGTGACTCAGGCGGTCTCGTTGGCTGGCGGCACGACGTTGCAAGCGGGGACGCGCTGGGCGACGGTGGTGCGACCGAAGGGCGACAGCTACACCCAAATCCGCGTGCCACTGAACAAGATGCAGAAGGGCAACGCAGAGCAGGTGCTACTCCAGCGTAACGATGTGCTCTATGTGCCGTTGAGCGGCTGGAAGGTCGCCGTTAGCAATGGCTCCAGTGTTCTGAGCGCAGCGACTTCGGCCTCGATCTATCGCGCACCCTAAGTCCACACGGACGGAGCAAACGGTATGAAACGAGTTCTGCATGTAATGGATAGTCTCGAGCGCTCGGGCATGGAGACTATGTTGCTGAGCAGTTACGCAGAGTGGCGGCGGCTGGGGTACGAGTGCGACGTACTGGCAACAGCGCGAAGTGAAGGACCGGCCGCGGAACTGATAAGGGCATGTGGCTACGCGGTGTTTCACATCCCGTTCCGCAGTGGCCATCGTTTCTTGCCGCGGATGAGCTTCGTGCGCGAAGTTTATTCCTTGTGCAGGTCGGGTTATGACGTGGTGCACATTCATTCCGAATCTGCTCCTTTGGTTGTGGCGCCGCTGGCGAAGCTTGCCGGAGTACCGCGCATTGCTGTAACGCCTCACAATGCCTTCAAGTTTGACGGATTCCTGAAGGCACGAAAGCGATACGAACGTGGCTTTGTGCGTAGCCTCGGGGGGCGCTATGGCATGGTGAGTGACGGCGTCAGAACGTGTGAGTGGGACAGATTCCGCAATCCGGGAGTGAGGACGTGGAACTGGATTGACGTTACGCATTTTCGCCCGGCGACGCCCGAAGAACGCGCGGCTGCGCGCAGGTCGTTTGACCTCCCGGAAGATGCATTTGTCACGTCATCGGTGGGCAATTGCAATTCTGCAAAGAATCATACGGCGATGCTTCGTGCGCTCGCGCGGTTGGGGTCTGAGAGGCAGTTGATCCACCTGCATGTAGGACGCGAAGAGGCAAACTTCCCGGAACGCGCGACCGCCGCGGAACTGGGACTTGCCCACGTAGTCAAGTTTGCCGGATCGCAGCTCGACCCGCTGCCGTACCTGTGGGCTTCGGATGCATTCCTGATGCCTTCGCTGGTGGAGGGGTTGGGGCTTTCGGCCATTGAGGCAGTTGCTGCTGGTGTGCCTCTGTTGTGCTCGAACGTAGAAGGCCTCAGCGATGTTGCAGCGGAGACACACTGGACTGTCGTGACCGGAACGGACGAGGAGACCATCGCCGAGGGTCTGCGTATGTTGATGGCTACGCCCGCAACCGTGCGAGCGGGCAGGGCCAGGGAGGATAGTGGCCGTGTGCGACAGCGCTTTTCTGCGCGCAGCGGTGTCCAAACCATCGTGCGCGAGCTCTACGAACGCGACACTCACGTGCTGCCAGTGCAGCAAGAAAGTTGGATCCCACTATGATCGCCCTTTGCGCTCCAACTGACATTCATGCTCTGGCAAGATTTTGCGGACAGGACACCGCGGGAGTCGCGCCCGGTCTTGGCAGTACTGCAACCACTCCGCTCATCATCGGGCTGCTGCAACGCGGGCATAGCGTCACGGTTTACACGCTAAGCGAAAACCTCGAGAACGCAGAGACGTATCGATGGGGAGAGCTGACGGTGCACGTTGGACCGTGCCGCACACGTCATTTGGCGAGGAACTACTATCGCCAAGAGATCGACTGGCTGCGAGAGAGGATTGAGCGCACAGCGCCACCGTTCGTGCATGCGCATTGGACCTATGAGTTCGCGCTGGGAGCTCTGCGGTCTGGTGTCAGGACTGTCACTACCATTCATGATCTGCCATGGAATGTCCTCCGTTACTATCGCGATCCGCATCGTGTGATGCGGTTGCTCATGGCATACGAGGTGGCGGCCCGCGGTGTGCGCTTCACGGCAGTTTCGCAGGATGCAGCGACACACTTTTGCCGTTACTTCAAAACAGGTGCGGAGATCGCCGTCATCCACAATGGGCTGTCGTCGGAAAGGTTCGCAGCTGAGATTAAACCTATGGCGCAGAGTAAGGGCTGTACCTTCGCCACTGTGCTGCAGGGATGGTCGAGACGCAAGAACGCATCCGTAGCCTTATACGCCTTCGATCGTGTCCGGCGTGCGGCGCCAGAATCTCGGATGTTGATGTTCGGCTATGACTACCAACCCGGAGGTCCGGCGCACCGCTGGGCGATCAAGCAGAAACTGAACGTTGGCGTAACGTTCGTCGGTCCCGTCCCTTACGAAGAATTGCTGACGCGCGTGAGCGACCACGTCGATGTATTGGTCCATCCGTCGCTGGATGAATCTTTTTCGATGGCCGCTTTAGAAGCGATGGCGTTGCGTAAACCGGTCCTTGCAGGTGTTTTCACGCCTGGTGTTCGAGAGGTTTTGAATTACGGCGAGGCAGGCGTCCTGGTGAACATGCGCGATCCCATTGAGCTTGCGGCAGCGATGATTCAACTCGGCCGCAGTCCGGAGCAGCGGCGGCGAGTGGGCGATGCCGGATACGAGCATGCCGCTTCAACCTACCGCCTGGAAAGCACGGTGTCCAAGTATGAAGCCTTGTACCGCAGCATGATGCAGGACTCGAAACTACCCACGGCCACAGAGCAGCTTGCTACGGAAGTCTAGCGACACTTTCGTTCCTCGGATGAAAGAGTGAGATGAAGCAGACATTCGACAAAGTGTTCCTGTTCTTCTTCCTGGCAATGACCTCAGGAGCGGTGCGGCGCGTCCTTGGGGGGCACGGGGCTCTGCAGGCGGGTGGGAGTAACTCGACTGCAATCTCGGGCGGCAACTCGGATCCGCTACTGCTGATGTTTACGGTGCTTCTCACGAGCGCGGCGATCCTTGGGGGATTCCTCAAGCTTCGCCGGATTCGCACAGTCTTGTTCAGCATGGCCGCTATACCGGCGCTGTACCTGTTTGCAGCCATGTCCATACTATGGACCGCCGGCGCTATCGAGACGGTGCGCGCCTGCGCTTACCTGATGATCTACCTTGTCGCTGCTGCATACATCGCGGCAGAATTAAGACCGGCCGAACTGGTGCGATGTACTGCGACGAGCATGGTGGTGCTTGGTCTACTGAGCATCCCAGCGCAGTTCACACTCCCAGCTAACGGCGATTTTGCTCCGGGATGGACAGGCGTATTCCCACAAAAGAATGACCTGGGAGCAGCCATGGCGATCGGAGTCGCAGCGCTGGCTGCTGCAGGGCGCAAGTGGACGCTGTCTCGCATCGGCGCCCTCGCGGTATGCGTCGCGCTGCTGGTGCTTTCGCAATCGTTCACGGCAGTCGTGACTGCGGCAATCGCACTGATTGGTGTGTTCTATGCGCGATCCAGTGGCCAAATCCGCATGGTCTTGCTTGTTTCACTCGCCGGCGCCGCTATGATCTTTGCTTTCACCGTCAGCAGCCTTGGCGACTTCTTTACGAGCACCACGGGTAAAGACCTCACCTTCACAGGACGCACGGAGATTTGGTCGATGGTCGCAGCCAAGATTCTCGAGAGACCGGTGCTGGGTTATGGCTACGGCGCCTTCTGGGCAACGCAGGCAGATTCCATTAACCAGTTTTCAGTCTGGAAGCCTGGACAGTCGCATAACGGCTACTTGGACATCTGCCTGAACCTGGGGGTGTCTGGACTGCTGCTTGTTCTGTTTCTCATTGCAGAGTCGCTCCGCCGTGCCAGGCGCCTGCGGTCCGAGTATCGGAGCAGAGCTGGTGTCTGGCTCCTGATGGTCGTGCTGATGCTGCTGGTTCGCAACTTTGCAGAGGCGAGCTTCCTCGACCTTTCGCTTACCTGGAGCACGATGCTGATGGCCGTGTTTTCCGCGCGGAAGGCCGAGTATTTGGCAATGACGACTGCCGTTACACGGAGACACCGGGATCGAGCGATCGAGATTCTTCCACCCGCGGCCGTTTTGCCATAGGCCCTACCAGCAAAAGTAACCTGCAGGGAGACCCATACGATGATGACCTACACCGAAGAACACACCATGCCGTGGTCCAGGGCAATCGCACCTTACCGGATCGCTGTCCTGGTGACCTGCCACAACCGCTGCGAACTTACATTGATGGCGCTCCGTTCGCTGCATCAGCAGCAGGGCATCGATGACGTCGAGATGAAAGTCTTCCTGGTGGACGACGGCAGCACCGACGGCACGGCAGACGCAGTACGGAAGCTGTTTCCTGAGGTTTGCATTCTGCAGGGTTGCGGCAATCTTTTCTGGAATGGTGGTATGCGGACGGCGTTTGCCGAAGCGCTGAAAGGGGACTTTGACGCTTACCTGTGGTTCAACGATGACACCATTCTTTACCGCGACGCGATGTCTCGTGTGGTTGCATGCGCACGCGAAGCCAGCGCTCATGGCAAGCCGGCCATCGTGGCGGGTAGCACCGTTAGCCCGGCCACAGGCGAGCACAGTTACGGAGGATTCCAATTGCATGCCCACGGCTTGGTCTTGGAGTTTGAGAAGATCAAGCCACACACCTACGAAGTGATGCGCTGTGACACTGTCAACGGCAACTTCACGCTGATTCCGCGCGAAGTGGCGAAGTCCGTGGGGAACATTGAACCGGGCTTCCGGCACCAGTTTGGAGACGTGGATTACGGCTTGCGCGCAAAGCGGATGGGATTCGATCTGATGGTAGCTCCGGGATACGTAGGGCAGTGCACTGTCGGCAATCCCGAAGGCACATGGAAGGACGCGAGTGCTCCTATGCGCAAGCGCTGGAAAAATCTGATGTCGCCAAAGGGCGTGCCTTTCACGGAATGGTTGCTCTTCACACGTCGCCACTACGGCTGGCGTTGGATGCACTACGCGCTGTCACCCTATGCAAGAACACTTGTATCGAGTCTGGTTACCCATCGGTGAATCTGCCTGCGTCGGGCGTGCGGCGCAATCAACATGCTCGATCGAATCGATGCGAGGGGTAACCCGCTGATCTGTCCCGCGCAAGAGAAGTAAGGCAGGCATCAATGGATGCATGGACGATCGACGCAGAATCGACACTCCGGTCCTAAAAATTTCAATGGTCCGGCTGCTCGTGCGGGTCATGACGACATCGCAGTTGCGAGTTGCCAACGGACACACCTGAGCAATGTGCGCGTTCCTCACAACGCACGAACTGCGCGGAAGATCTTTCAAGATCCAATCCAGTATTACCAACTCGAGAAGTGGATCGCGCCGCGCGGTCAGCAGCGGACGAGTCAGCAGGAAGAGGAATACATGGGCAGTAACAGCAGGGAATCCCTCCTTCGATGGAGTTACATCTCGACGCTCTCCACGGCCTCACTGCAATTGATTGCTGCAACCGTGATCACGCGCTTCCTCAAGCCGAGTGACTATGGCCTGGCAGCGATGGCGATGGTCTGCTCGAATCTGGCGTCGTACTTCACCCAACTCGGCATGGATCGTGCCATCATACAGCGGCCGGACCTTACGGAAGGGAACATCCAAGCCGCACTCACAGCAAGCCTGGCTACAGGGCTGGTCGGCTTCACTGGTCTCGCCGCGGCATCGCACGGGTTGGCACTCTACTTCCGCGAGCCGAGACTTCCGGGCATCATCATTGCCTTCGGCTTGAACCTGCTGTTCCAATCGTTTGCGATGATTGCCGGTGGTCTGCTGCGGCGTGAACTGCAGATCCGCAAGCTCGCCATCTGTGACATCGCGGCCTATCTACTTTCAACGTTTGGTCTAGGCTTACCGCTGGCGATGAAAGGCTATGGCGTGTGGGCGCTGGTGGCGAGTAATGTTTCGCAGACGCTGTTCGCAGCCATTGGCTATTACATTGCGCGGCGTCACTCGGTGCGGCTAACGTTCGTCCGCGAAAACTTCCGGGATATCACCGGGTTCGGCGCAAAGGTTTCTGTCACTACGATGGTTGAGGCACTGAGTGGCTCCGCCGACACACTGGTTCTTGGCCGCTTGGTGAGCCCGCAAGTGCTGGGACTTTATAACCGCAGCCTTACGCTGAGTATGCAACCTATCTACGCGCTTTCGACGGGACTCTCGCGTGTGTTTCATCCATCGATTGCGCGCGCCGCGGAGCGTACGCTGGCCGAGTGCCGCAGTATGTTGCAGAGTAGCGAGCAGCAGTTAATGGGGGTAATCCTGCCAGTGTGCATCGGAGCTGCGGTGGCCGCCCCTACGCTGATCCCTGCCATCTTCGGCAGGCAGTGGGCAGGCAGCATACCGGTTTACCAGGCGCTTTGTATCGATGCGGCGTTGGATGCGAGCTTTCACCTGCCGACGATTCAACTCGAAGTGCTGAGTCGGTTTCGGGCGAAGTTGATCGTTCAGGTGCTCTACGGAATGGTCCTTGCAGCTTCTGCGGTGGTTGCCGCTCCGCGCGGGATCGTGATGGTCGCGTACGTCTTCGTTGTACTGCAGTTCTTGCGCACGCTTTGGCTGCACTGGCTCAGTGCGCGTTCGCTCGGAACGAGCCTCTTCAAACTGCTGAACTCCTGGGTACCTGGTGCGCTCTGCGGCGCGATAGTCGGTGGAGTGGTCTATACACTGCAGACCAGCATCAGCCGCTTCCGCCCGGATACGCCGCTGCTGTTTCGTCTGCTGCTGCTGATCTTCGCGGGCCTGGCAGTTGGAACGTTGCTGTATCGGATGTTTTTCTACGACAGCATGTTCCAGCCGTGGGCGAGCGTCTTTGGAGGGGTTCGCGGCAGAACAGCGGTGGTGCAGATTCAAGAGGAAGTGGGTGTCGCATGACGAAGCCCTCTGTACTTGATTTGGCGGACGAGAGGGAGACGGCGACTGAGGTAGAGGCTGCGCCATCGCTTCCGAAAGAAGGTGCTTGGAATCGAGGGCGGTTGATTGTGAACTGCGATGGCGGCCTGGGTAATCAGATGTTTGAATATGCTGCCGGCCTATACTTCGCGCGGGAGTTTTCTCGCACCTTGGAGGTGCTCAAACCAATCGCTGCGCACCAGCAGTGGAACGGATACAGGCGGCCGTTCCAGTTGAGCGAATTCTGTATAACTGCGCCCGTGCGCGAGGCCGGAATCCTCGACCGCCTATTGGTGTCGCGAAGCGCAAAGACGAGGCGCTTGCGCGGTATGCTCCGGTCATTGCTTGGCGCGGAGGCACTCGAGGAGCCACAAGCCTACACTTGGCAGCCGGCTCGCATTGGTACGTCCTTGCAGCGGAGTGCGTATCTCGTTGGGTACTGGCAGGCCGCTGCTTATGTTGAGGCAGTCGCGCCGCAAGTGCGTGAGCAGTTCGCGCTGAAACAGCCACTCAAGGAGCACAACCTCAGATTCGCCGATAAAATCCGCAGGCTGCTGTGTCCGGTTTCGGTGCACGTGCGCATGGGCGATTACACACTGATTCGGCACGCGACCGGGAATGAAAAGACAGTGAGCCAGGTGCTCTCGTGGGAGTACTACAAGCGTGCGATCGTTGCGCTGGAAGCGGCTTGCGACAGCAGCTTCACGTTAGTGGTTTTCTCTGACGATCCTCCGAAAGCACGCGAATTACTGGGCGGCATTGCTAATTGCATATTCGTCGAAGGCAATGGCCCGGACACCGCGCAGGAAGAGATGATGCTGATGTCGCTATACCGTCACCACATTATTGCCAACAGCAGTTTCTCTTGGTGGGGAGCTTGGCTGAACGAAAAGTCTGACAAGCGTGTCTTCGCACCACGCTTTTGGGGAAACACGCCGGATAGTTATTTTCCTGATCTCTACCCGGCAGGGTGGGAGACCGTGCAAAACCTATGAGCCGACAAATGCATGTCAATGCTGACGCGGAAGCGTCCTCGAAATGAGGCCACATGAGATTGTTGGTCCTTTACCAGGCGGATGATCCCGCCACAGATCATCCCGGGTATTATGACGGCTTCGAGCGTCTCGTATATGAAGGAAAACTTGCGATGCATCGTGGACTCGGCTACGTAGGCATCGCAAGACGCGAGGGCTGGCAGGCGGTATGGGATAAGGCGTGCGCTGCCGCAAAGGAGATGAAGGCAGACGCTATCTTTCTGCATTTTTTCCACGTGTCCATGCCCGACCCAAGCGGGGGAATTCGGCGACTGAAGCAGCTACCGGGTCGACCAATCGTGTTCTGCAGTTTGGGCGATCCGTATGGTCGCTGGACGCGGCGTGTTCCGCGGGCTTTCCAGTCTGCAAGTGCGCTTTGTGATCTCACGTTTCTGACTGGCATGGGCTACCTCGCCCAGCAGCTTATTTCGAACGGTAGTCAGAACCTGGTGCTAATGCCACACGGCTGCTGCCAGGTGCGATTCGCCGCGCCGCCTCCGGAGCCAGCGAAGCAGCCTGAGTTCGATGTACTGTTTGTGGGCAACCGCATGCAGTCTCGCGATCCGTTAAGCCATTTCTATTGGGTGGCGAAGAAGCGAGTCGCCTTTGTCGAAGCGCTGACCAACTGCTACGGACCGCGCTTCGGTCTTTTCGGCAAAGGGTGGGAGGGCAACGCTTCGTGGCAGGGATACGCGCCCTTTTTACAGCAGCAGCAGATCTATCAGCGGTCAGCAGTGGTGCTGGGTGGAACGCCCAATGCCTACTACGACTTCTATGCGTCGGACCGCCCTTTCATTGCAGCGGCATCCGGCGTCCCGTTGGTGGACTATCACGTGCCGGGCGTGGAGCGGCTGCTGGAGCCGGGCCGTGACTGGTGGCTCGCTCACAACGTCAAAGAAACCGTCGGGCTCTGTGATGAGTTGCTGCAACTTTCGCTGGAAGCGCGGCACGCTATCGCCGGTGTGTCGCGGGCCCGCATCCTGGCGGAACACACACAGTACAGCCGGTGCCGTGAGATGACTTCAATCGTGAGTGACGTGCAGACAGCGCGGCGACAGGGCGGCACCGCCCCCCGTCCCGAACTTTCGTTCTTGCGGCAGGCTACAGGCGGGAGCCTGGCCGAGCCTGTGATGGCCTGGGTGAGCTGAACCAATGCTTCTCTGGCAATGTCCCGAAGCTAATTTGCATAGGAGTGACTATGAGCAGCAATGAAGCGGTCCTTGACTACAACAAAGTGGCCCTTAAGGTTGCGGTTCTGACTCATGTGCTTACCCCCCATCGCCTGCCACTAATCCAGAACGTTGCGCGCCAGTTCACTAAGCTACGGGTCTTTGTCTCCTCACCCTATGACGAGCCCCACAAATTCTCGCTGGCCAAAGGTGAAGTTGACGTCGTTATTCAAAAGTCGATCAACTGGGCTCACCGCTTTCGCAATCGGCATGGCTACCGGGATGTGTCTTATATCAATCTTCCTTATGACACGTGGCAACAGCTAGGAGAGTTTGCCCCGGATGTGATCATCTCCACAGAGTGTGGCGCGCGCAGCGTGCTGAGCACGCTTTACCGTATGGCACATCCCGATGTGACCCTGATTGTGTGGGCGCATGTAACAGAGCACACCGAGGTCGCGCGCGGGAAGCTCCGACACGCTGTGCGTCGCTGGATACTGAAGCACACAGACGCCGTGTTCGTGAACGGTAGAAGCGGTGACAGCTATATCCGAAGCCTGGGATTCGAGGGACAGATCTTTACGGTCCCATACACAATCGATTCTGGGTTGTTCACGCGGGAGAGCTATAGTCCTTCGTCGGATGTCCGACGCCTTTTGTTTACGGGCCAGTTGATCGAACGCAAAGGCCTACTGCCGTTCTGCATGGTGCTGAGTCACTGGTGCGCTGAGCACCCCGACAAGCGAGTGATCTTTCGCATCGTCGGTGACGGCACCGAGCACGCAGCGCTTCAGGCCGTCCGAACACCGGAGAATCTTGATCTGGAACTGCTGGAGGGGACAGCACAGGAAGGCCTTAGCCAGCACTACGAGCAGGCTGACATCTATGTCTTTCCAAGCCTCGGCGATGAATGGGGTGTCGTAGTCAACGAAGCGATGATTGCGGGTCTCCCAGTTCTGGGAAGCATTTGCAGCGGCGCCACGGACGAACTGGTAGTCGAGGGCGAAACCGGTTGGCTGTTTTCGCCGTGGGACGTGCGAGATATGTCTCGTGCGCTCGACCGTTCCCTGGGTGCGACGCCGGAGACCCTGGTTGCGATGTCGAACAACGCGAAGAAGATGATCGCGCAGATTGCGCCTCCGCGTGTCGCTGCGACGGTGGTCGAGGCCATCGCACGGACATCGAAAACCTCTGCCTTTGAGAGCGCCGCGGTCAGCCTGACGGAGAGCGAGGAGTTAACATCCTGAGCGCGCTAGAGATCCAATCTTCCATACACCACAGGCTTCATGTGTGCCTGCATCTCTTCTCGCTTCTGTTGTGTCTGCTTGCCCCTTCGGCTGGCGGACAGAAACCTCTACCCGAAGAGTACTTTGGCATGCACATCCACAACGCTGCCACGGGTACGCCTTGGCCCGACACGCCATTTCGCTCGTGGATGTTATGGGATGCGGGTGTCGCGTGGCCCGACCTCGAGCCCAGGTATAGCGAGTGGCATTTCGAACGGCTCGACCAGTATGTAACCCTGGCGCAGCAACACCATGTTCACATACTGCTGACCTTGGGATTGACGCCCGCGTGGGCGACTGCGCGCCCGAAAGAGAAATCGGATTACCAACCCGGCAACGCCGCTGAGCCAAGCAATATGCAGTGGTGGAGGGACTATGTGCGCGCTGTTGCAACGCGCTACAAGGGTCGCATCGAAGCCTATGAGATCTGGAATGAACCAAATCGCAAAGATGCTTTCAGCGGCACCGTACCGCAGCTTGTGATGATGACACGCGAAGCTTACGGAATCATCAAGAAGGTGGATCCTGGTGCACTGGTGGTATCTGCGTCGGCCACGGCAAGCAATGGCATCGATTGGTTCAATCAATATCTTGCCCTGGGCGCGGGGCGCTATGTCGATGCAGTGGGGTACCACCTGTATGTCAATCCGTTGCCACCCGAAGAAATGTTGCCGCTGGGGGAGGCCGTGCGGCATGCCATGAAGATGCACGGCATCGGCAACAAACCCCTGTGGGACACAGAGACCGGATGGGCCAAGCCAAAGGTCTTTCAGTCGCAGGAGGAAAAGGCTGCCTTCGTGTCGCGCACGTTGATTGTCAACTGGCCCATGGGTGTGCAACGTCTCTACTGGTATGCCTGGGATAATCACCAGTGGGTCACGCTGGAGATGGTGACCGCAGAGACGCAGGCTCCGACCTCCGCGGCGAGGGCATATGCCACAACGCGGTTTTGGATGCTTGGCGCAAGCATGAAGCCATGTAAGGCGCAACTGGGCGGCACATGGACATGCGCCCTGAACCGCCCCGAAGGGCGCTCATGGATAGTTTGGAATGTTAACTCTTTGATGTTCTTCAACATACCTGCGGAGTGGCACGTTCGCACTGTAACCGATCTGCAGGGAACGACACGGCCGGTCGCTGGCGCGAGTGTATCCATCGGAATCTCACCGATTCTTCTGCGTGGTTAGTGCATTCCACGAATTTAGTAGGTCGTGGCCTACAGATAGAGTCATTTCATTGACAGCAAGCACAGGCAATGGGAGACTCATCCCATCATTCACCAATAAAGAGCTTCTGAACTGCATGGTCCCAAGTCCCCTGACATGCAAAGCTGACTGCCGGACCTGCTGATTGGCGCTTCTGTGCGAGCGGAGACAGAGGCAGTAAGGCTGAATTCGCGGGGTTTCAGACTCTTTGCGGACGCGGCCCCTCTGAGCTGACGGCGAACTCGATGGTCATCTTGTGCGAGCGGTGGGGGTATCTACCGATTGATTAAGCCCTTCTGCGAGGACATTTAACGTGAAGAACGTGATCAATATCCTGATTGCATCTCCGAAAGGGTTGATGCTGGACTTACTCAAAGTTGCGCTGAGCGCCAGTCCGCGCTTCCGTGTTGTAGCTCATATTAATTCTGCCGAAGAGATCTCCGGCATCATAGACCGGGAGTGCATTGATATCGCCTTGGTTAGTCCCGCTTTGGCCGTCGCTACTCCGAAGCCGAACCTCTTCCGCCGCCTGCTTCGCGAACTACCTCATGCGAAGCTGGTCGCCTTGCTCGAGCTTCGCGATAGGGATGTCGTTGTGGACGCATTCCGCCAGGGCGCGCGCGGTGTGATATCGCTGCCACACGTGGAATTCGAACTGCTGTGTCGTTGCGTCGACTGCGTTGAGCGGGGACAGATCTGGGCCAGCAACGAAGAGATCGGTTGGGTGATGACCGCGTTTGAAACCACGCCGCAGCGAAGTGCCAAGCTGAATATCGTTGACGCTGCGGGATTGAAGCTACTGACAGGCAGGGAAGAAGAAGTTGTGCTGCTGGTGATGGACGGGCTTTCGAATCGAGATATTGCGACCACGCTTGAGTTGAGTGAACACACTGTGAAGAACTACATGTTCCATGTGTTCGATAAACTCGGAGTCTCGAGCCGCACGGAGTTGATGGCCTACGCGACGAACGCATCACGAAGGCCATCTCCCGCGCCCTCGCGTCAATCTGCAGCCAACACTGCTCGTTCCACCAGCAGCGTCGCTGCTACGCCGTCGCGCACGCGCAAGGCAGCGATTCGACCGCCTACCTGTTCAAGCGCGGTGCCCGCTCCGTTGCCTGCACCAAAAGCCTCTCTTGGGCGGGCATCCTCGTCCGCTGCAAGCTACGCCGTTTAAGCCCATGAAGGCAGTAGAGGAAGGCTTAGGGCCAGTTCAATCTCGGCCTCGCCTGCGCCGGGCCGAGGCTCTTCGTAATAGTGCATGGGGCCTGGTTGATCAGGCCATTGTGAGCCTTGGTAACTTCTGCACCACGCTCCTGCTGATCCGTACGCTGCCGCCCGATGAATTCGGCGTGTACGCGCTGATACTGAACGCCGCGATTTTTCTGAATACGATGCAGCAGTCGGTGATCGGCTACCCGCTTTGCGTGAGAGGCGCCCAGTCGAACACACGCCACTTCCGTGATCTGGTCGCCAGCGCCATGGGCGCGACCGGTGCTCTTTCGCTGTTGAACTCGTTAATACTGTTTGGTGTCTGTGTTGGAATGGAACGACCGGCGCTGGCGGTGCCGCTGGCTCTGGCGGTTCTGCTGTGGCAGCTTCAGGACACGCTCCGCGGAGCCTTCCAATCGCAGCTGCGGCAGCGTGAAGCGGTGCCGGGCGACTCGATCAGCTATCTTGGCCAGGCTGCTGTGATCGGGATGCTCTGCCGCGCACATCATGTTTCCGTACCACTGGCATGGAGCGTCGTCGGTGGTACCTCCTTGCTGGGTCTGTTGGTGCAACTGTGGCAGCTTCGGCTCCAGCGACCTTCCGTTGCGTCGATGACCACAATGTTCCGTGACTGTTGGAGCCTGGGAAGGTGGGCGGTACCTGCCCGGATCATGGGATTCTTTACCCTCCAGGCCTTTCCATGGGCGATTGCGCTCCGCCATGGGACAAGCCAAGTGGCGACCTATCAGGCGCTATTTCAGATCATCGCCTTGGCGAACCCGGTCCTGCTGAGCATGGGCAGTCTCATAACCGCAAGCTTCGCGCGAACTCGGGGTGACTCCCCGCGCGAAGGCTATCGCTACATTCTCCTTACGGCGGTGTTCACCGGGGCCTACCTGCTACTGGTGGGGACTGCCGGCCCCCAGGTCCTTTCGCTGTTGTACGGCTCGCACGGGCGCTATGTAGCCTTCGGATCGGAGCTGCGGACCCTGGCAATGGCTTGGAGCTTCGAGGTGGTTGCACTCATCAGCACATCGGTACTGGGTGGGATGGAACGTGCGAGAGGCTTGTTTTGGGTGCAGTCCTCTGGATTCATGGCTGCCGGGCTTATTGCGCTTCCGATGGTGTACCGGCAGGGGCTTGCTGCTGCAGCGGTCGGTCTGCTGCTGGTGAATGTGACACGCGCCGTCTGCGGCGTGGCGCTTGCACTGTATGCGCTTAGATATTCGTGGAGCGTAAAGCAGACATTCGTGCCTGGAGCAGAGGAGCAGGCAGGATGAAAGATTTCGTGCGGAGTGCTGCCATGTCCACCGTAGTCAATCGCGCCGAGAGTCATCGGGTTACCGGGCCTGTCCGGATGACAAGGGGGATGTCCGCGCGATGGGACGCTCGGCTCGGCGTGCTGGCCGGGTTCATCTATAGCGTCTCTATCTGGAAGTTCATCAAACGTGACCCACTGAGTGGATCGCTCGGGCTGGAGGCGGTGCTTGAGACGGGATCTGTGGCGTTGGCCTTTGCGGTTGCGCTGATTATGTCTTGGCGCGGGCACAGACGCGTTCCGCCTCAGCCTGCTATGGCTTACCTCGCTGCATTCGGCGTGTTAACGCTTGCCTCCGCCTTTCGATCCTTCAGCCCATCGCTTAGCGTCACGAAGACAGCGCTTTTTTTCGCCGTGCTGGCCATGGCATCGTGGATGGCCCAGATCAATTTGACGTGGAGCTTTCTGAGGGGTATCTACGCGGGCTACATCTCCCTCTCGCTGCTCGGGCTGGCGGTGGCGCTTGCGTTTCCGTCACGATACCCGCTCATCCTGTCTGAGGAATGGACTCACCGCAACCGCCTCACCCTTTTTGACATGCACCCTAATTCCGTTGCCGAGACGAGTGCGCTGATGTTTCTGCTGGGGCGCCTGCTGGGCGGTCGCTATCGCTGGATATCGCAGGCATTCCTCTTGACCATCAATATCCTCGCAGGGGAAAAAACTGCAACTGCGGCGCTGCTCTTCCTTGCCGTCGCAGGCTACTTGATGGAGCGGCGGTGGAGTGTAAAGAGCGTCACTCTGGCTGCTATTGGACTGTCCTGGATCGTGGTGGGCGCGGTGCTCGCAGCCAGCGATGTGGTCGACCTGATCCCAGCACGTTATGTCACGGTCGCGGCATCGCAGATTTACGGTGACAAGGTCAGCCACGAAGTCTCAACACTCGACGGCCGCGATCTCGTCTGGAAAAAGACACTGGAACTCGCTTCCGATGGCGTCCTCGTTGGCTACGGTTTCGAAGGTGCACGCGAAGAATTGTTGAAGGCTGTTTATTGGTCTGGGCAGGCGCACAATGGACTGCTGGAAATCGTGCTCGACGGAGGCGTGCTCGGTGGCTTGTTCTTTACGTTTGGATACGTCCGTGTGGCTTTCATCAGCCTGCATGGCTCGCGTGTGTGGATTGTGCGTGTCGGGGTGCTGCACTGCATGATCGTGATCTTGTCAGCGATCGGTCCCATCTTCACTTTCTACTCGTTCTTCGCGGATGCGGTGATAGTGTCACTGGCTTACGATGCGTTAAAGCACCGTGGATGGGTGCTTGCATCTGCCGGGAGACCTGCTCTTCTGGCGCAGCATGTAAGCGATGCGGTCCACGCTCTGCCATCATGATTCGTGAATGCGAGCTGAGTTGAAGCCGACACCCGAGATGCAGCGTCGCAAAATCAGAGCATCCGGTAGATCTTTTCTGGTATGGGATGGGTCTGGTCGGTCAGAATACCGCCGAGCACTGCGAGATCCGCCGCTGCAATCTGCTGCCTCGCAGCAGCCAGCGACAACTTACGCGTATAGCCAGAGCGTACAAGGAGTGCGGCTCCATCGAGTAGGCGGGAGCAGGTAAGAACCCCAGGTCTGTGCAGAAGGTTGGACACATGGACAATCGCCTGCGCGCCACACTTGCGTGCCTCGATAAGGTGCAGCCCAACCTGCCGTGACGTGTCTTCGTGAGTCCCGCGTTCATCGACCCACACGGCCTTACAGCGCTCCGATAGCACCACACTAACCTCATATCTGTCGGCAGGTTCAGCCTCGGAGCGCTGTTGAAGACAAAGCACGTGCGTGGGGCTGCCGTTCGAAGCGAGTGCGTGGCCTATGTGTAGCGCGACCCATTCGGACGAGCCCCCGTCGTCTTCAAGACTCGCTAGCAGGATGGCCCGCGCGCTGCCCTCTGCACCCCGAAACAGCACCCGCGCCAGCCGCTCAATCTCCGCGCGTGAGGCCTTATTCAAGGGACGCAGGAGCACCGGACTTACGCCATCGATGGCAGTCTGCTCCGTCTCTTCTCGCGTCACCGTGTGCACTGCAAGTTTTGTCATCATCGATCGGTCCCCTCGAGATAGAGCTCGCGGTGGAAACCGCCAAGCGCAGGCAGATCCAGCGTGGTGATTAATTCGCCGCGGGTGCGAACGGTTGGATCCAGAACGTCGTATAGAAACGCGGTCCCCATGCTGAGCACAATTGATGTGAAAGCCATGATGCCGAGCACCGCTCCAATCGAGCGCTGCGGTAGCGCAGGCTCTTCGGGTGGCTCAACGATCGCTACATTCAGAATTCCATTGCTGTCGAGGGCCGCCGTAATCTGCGCCTCTTCGAGCTTGTCGTGGTAGAGCTGGAACTGATTCCCTTCGAGCTTTACAGTGCGCATCAGTTCGTTCTGCTCGGTGTCCTGGCCTACAAGGTTCTCTGCAGATTGCTTGAGTGATGCTGCAGTCTCCGCAAGCTGACCTGCACGCGCGTTCAATGCCATAAGCTCTGTACGTGTTTGCTGCAGATCACGTTCGATCGACTGGTGTATTGGATTGACGTTAGAGCTCAGGTCGCGAACTGGCGCCTGCGCCTGGGCTGCAATGGTCTGCTCCGTTACGGCGATGTCGCGGTCCGCGTCACGTACGAGTCGGTAGCTGTCGTCGTACTTGTTGGCTAACTCCTGGCGCTTCAGCCGAAGCTGCAGCAGCGTCGTATTCAATTGCTGCAATAGTTGCGGGTTGTCCCGTGAGATGTTTTCTGTGGGAATGCGCTCTGGCTGGCCAACCATCTCGTAGACCAGGTCCTTCTCCCGGGCGTGCACCTCCGACAGTGCGGTTGCAGTCTGCTTCTGCTGCTGCCGTACTTCGCTAAGGTTGCGTACCGACAGTTCCCGCTCGAGGTCGCCGGAGACGACGCCGGTGCGCTGCGTGAACTCGTTGAGCCTGGCTTCTGCCTCCCGGAGTGCCTCGCGGTGTTGTTTCACCTGGTTCTCGAAGAACTTCACCTCATAAGCGCGTCCCGGCGTCTCGCGTGCCTGTAACAAGAAAAGTGATCCAAGGTTCTTGAGGACAGTCTGTGCTTTCTCTGGCGTGCGGCCCTCGTACTTCGCTGAGATAAGGTTGGTCTTTGGAATCACGGAGACTTCGAGGTTTTTGCTAAGTTTGCGCAGGACCTTAGCAATGTTCACCGGGTCGGACGTCGATCCCTCCACCAGGCCCGACTGAAGCGCTACCTGCTTTAGCAAGCCTTCACCCTTTAATAACGACATCTCGGAGTTGATCTCTTCTTCCGAGACATTGAGTTGAAGAAGTTGCGGCATGCTGTTGTTGCCTGTGGTCACGACAGGGTCGACGCGCTGCTTGCGGACCAACACTTTCATCTCCGCCATATACTTCGGGCGGAACTGACCACTGAGCAAAAAAAACAGCACTACGAGCAATATGACGATGCTGGCGACATATCGCTGGCGAAAAATGCGAGCCGCCATATCCCGTGCCGTAGGCAGAAGGGACGAGTCTGATTCGAGCAACAGCATCGCATGCTCCTATAGCAACAAAGTTGGCGTCCTAAAAGACACCCGGCCCCAAGTAAGCTCCGAGGCTCGGAGTGGGTAAAAAGCGGGCAATCTTCGCCATCTTCTTTTGTGGGACATAGATCACATCGCCCGGCTGCATCACAAGGTCCTCGTGCATACCGGACGGTTTCATCAACGCGCTGACATCCACGACCTTTGTCCGATACATGCTGTTGCCTTCCGGCCGCATGAGAATGATCTGCTTCCTGCTGGAACGTTCACTGATCAGCCCACCGGCCTCAGTGATTGCCTGCATCAGCGTGATGTTGCTCCTGAGCTCATAGCGGCCAGGATGGCCGACCTCGCCTCCAGCAAAGAAGGATGGCTTTTGGAAGTCCTTCAGAACGATGGACACGACAGGATCGCGCAGGATGGGGCGATACACCTGCGCGATTGCAGATTCGAGATCCGTCACCTTCATGCCGGCCGCGTGCACAGGAGAAGCCTCGTGCATGCGAATGAAACCATCTGGCTGCACCGTTGCTGTCTCATCGTATTCCGGCGAGAAAGGCAGATGGATTTCGATGACATCACTCAATTGAATGTGATAGTCCTCGCGAAGGCAAAGGCCGCTCTTTTCTGGTGGGCATTTAGACCGTGTCGCATCGGTCTGCGCGTTCGCTATCATGCCTGCAGCAAGGTAGCCAGACATTCCCCATTGCAGGAGAATCGCAAATGACCACTGCCATGATTCAACATGACGCATAGCTCACTTCCTCGCAGCCTACCCAGAGAAACGGTCACCCTGGAGCCGATTCAATCAGAAGCGTGTTAGAGATTCCGACCGCGCGTCCACAGACGGAACGACGATTAACTTGGGTGAAGAGAGGCACGCACGAACAGTGTAGGGGACCGTGGCTTGTGAGCGTTCCGGCTGAAGTCGACAGTGCAGCGTCCGCCGAATGCTACGATGAAATGCCCTTTGCGTCGAGGTATCTCGGCGGTTCCGACTTGGATTTGCTGCCGCGTGTGCTAAGTCATACAGATGACTGCTACGAGCCGGTGTTACGGATGCTCGTTGTCCCCATGGCGTACTGGAACATGACGTTAGTCGCAAGGAAGGTATCTTCGGTGCGGAAGCAGGTTTTCATTCGAATCGATGCCTGCTGTGACATGCGATAGCGTAAGTCCGCGTCCGAGAGCATCCTGTCAAGTGCGATTGCAAGCGCGGCCGCGTCACCCGGTTTAAAAAGCAGGCCTGTCTGCCCGTCTACGATCTGCTCCGCGATGCCGCCGCAGTCGCTGCCGATGACTGGCGTCCCCACTGCCATTGCTTCAATCACGACGCAACCGAACGGTTCCGGGTGTACCGAGGGAACCACGGTGATGTCCAATGCGGCAAACAGCGAGGCCGGATCGTCGATCTCGCCCAGCAGCGTGAAGCGCTCACGCACGCCGCACTCTTCCATCAGCGCTGACAGCCTGCCGAGTTCGTCCGGGGACCTCGGTGGTGGCGATCCCACCACAAGGAAGCGCGCCTCCGGGTACTTGCCTTTCAGCAGGCTAACGGCCTGCACCAGAATCTCTTGGCCTTTGCGATGGAATTTGATACGACCCACCACGCCAACAAGGAGCGCATCCGCACAGAAGCGCTCGCGGAGTGCGGTCCTATACGCCTCGTTTACCGTTGCTGCTTCATCGCCAAGCCCATCGTAGATGACTGTGACTTGATGCTGCAGCCCCGGTAGAAACTGTTGTCGCACACTCTGTGAGACAGCGATCACGGAGTTCGATAAGCCGGTGACCACGTGCTGAAAGGGTCTCCAAAAGGCTTCAAACTCCGAAAGGATTTCGCGAACGTGCCAGACATGCGGCACACCCATGAGGTACGCGGCAAACGCGGGTGTGGGCATCACCACCGTGTTGGTGTGAACTACGTCGATACGCAAACGTCCGATGAGCCACGCAAGCCGGAGCACGGACAAAGGCGTTGACACTGCAAAGCTGACTACGCCCCAGGCGGTGCGCATGCGTGCGCGATCAACGATGGAAATTCCGGGCTGAATATGGACTTGAACACCGCTCGATCGCAGCAGTGCCACGAGCGGACCGGTGCCGGGCAGGACAGCATGTACTTCGTGTCCGGCCAGAACGAACTGTCGGAAGAGCCGTTCCATACAACGGCTTGCACCGTAAAGGTCCGAAGTATTGTTAACGGAAAGAATCTTCAACCGGCCTTCCTCTCTGACGGAATGAAATTTGCACTCGATCAGAGTTTCCAGCTTCGCGCACCAGGGGCCGAAGAACAACCTGCAAAGGCCTCAAACGTCCTTCTTCGGACTGTTGCCGTCACTCAGCGGATTGCGAGACATATTTGCGCCGACCCGCCGGAATCCGCTTGCACAATCTTCATAGGGAGTGAAGCACTTATGGCGCGACGCATATTGGTGACGGGAGGCAGCGGCTTCATCGGCTCGAACTTCATCGATGAGGTTATACGGCGCGGAGAGGACAGTGTCTTGAATCTTGACCTTGTTCCCCCACCGGAGCGCGAGCACTGGTACATGTTCCAGCGGGCGGATCTGCTCGACAAAGTGAGCTTGATTCGCGCCGTTCAGGATTTTGAACCGACCCATGTCGTTCACCTTGCAGGCCGCACAGACATGTATGGTTCCACCGCCGACGACTATCCTGGAAACCACGTGGGCACGGCGAATCTGCTGGTAGCGTTGCAGGAATGCCACGATCTTGAACGAGTCGTCTTCACCTCAAGCCAGTTTGTCGTGGGGCCTGGCGCGCCTCCGCGCGATGCCTTCGATTACAGGCCGCACACACCGTACGGTCGAAGTAAGGTCTTGAGCGAGCAGGCGGTCTGGCGCGCACCTCTTACCGCAACATGGACGATCATCCGTCCAACGAATATTTGGGGCCCAAAGCATCCGCGATACCCACAGGAGTTTTGGCGTGTGCTGCGACAGGGGCGCTATGTCCATCCGGGCGGCTATAAGGTGCGTAGATGCTATGGATACGTTGGCAATGTCGTACACCAGGTGATGTCAATCCTCGAAGCAGAACGCGACAAGGTAGATCGCAAAGTCTTTTACGTTGGCGATGAGCCAATCGAAATTATCGAGTGGACCAATGCGTTCTCACGGGCACTGACAGGGAAGTCGGTGCGCACCGTTCCGCGCGCAGTGATGCGTGCCCTGGCTCTGGCGGGCGATGCATTGGTAATTTGTGGCGCAAAGCCGCCGCTCTATAGCTCTCGCTTTCACAGTATGACGCAGGACTATCTCACACCGATGGGTCCCACTTTCGAGGTGCTGGGCATGCCGCCCATCAGCATGGAGCAAGGCGTACGCAGCACGGTGGAGTGGCTGCGACAACAGGATTCGTTCTGGGGTGTCCCGGGTTCGATCCTCTAGACAACGAGTTTGTACTAAAAAGACCATGCCCGTTCACAGGTCCTGTGAACGGGCATGGTCGTTATTCCATGAAGCTAATTCTCCAGCAGTAGAGGCAGGCTACTCACTGTCAGTGCCGCCGGGACGGAGTGCGTATTGTTCAGGTAGTCACGGTAGTCTGTCATGCCGGAAGGCACAGTCACAGGGAGGCTGCCAGATGTGCTCCACACGATCCAGCCGTTATAGCCGGACGCGCCTTGCACCCTGCACGACCAGAGGCCGTTCTGATAGCGATCGCATTCGCTCACAGTCTTGCCGACAATCCATTGCTCCAGCACGCCAAATGACAGGCCTGCCTGACGTATGCCGCTCCAACTGTCCAAAGGCTTGTTTGAGGCGTCGCACGACGATCCCCACAGCGGGCCCCATGCGCAGTTGTCATAGGCGTACCACACAAAGCGCGAAACGCCTGTACCCGCCTGCGCCAGGTAGTACCGCATAAGCCATGCGGCATCCTGGTCCTGCGACACATACGCGTTGCGTGTTCCCCAATTTGCCTCAGTGTTCCATATCGGCAGATTTCCCAGTCCATACCGCTGCACCACCTGCTTGAAGGCAGCCACTCCCTGCGTGATGCCCTCAGGAGAATTGTCATAGCCATATCCGTGAAAGGCCGTGATATCGGCGTAGGGATACTTTGAGCCTGCTACTGCGAGAAAGCTATCCAGCCACGACAGGGACTGCAGCCCCGTTGAAGACACGGGCGGCAAGAGCACTTGGTTGGGGTTGACACCGCCGATCGCGCAATTGGCGGGGCTCTTCACGATGCTGTAGACATGGCTCGCGATCTCAAGCAGTTGCTGGTTCGTGCCATTCCAGAACGTGTAGTTATCCGGTTCATTCCATGCTTCGTAGTACTTCACCGTCCCGCAGTAACGTTGCACAACGTGCGTCAGGAAGTCATCGAAGGCGGCCATGGTTGGATAATCGCAGGACCCTGGACCTTCGCTGCAGGTGTAGTCCGTGGGCTTGCTGGATGCCCAGGCCGGTACATGACCAAGGGTAAAAATGAAATCCGTCGTTCCGTTCTGTGTACCCGAAAGAATGGTCTTGTCCATGTTGGTCCAGTTGAACTGGCCGGACGATGGTTCGATCTGTTGCCAGTAGGCCACGTCCCACAATCTTAATGTGGCTATCGAGAACGGTGGAAACGGCGTCGTGTTAGTGGCGCCGGCAATATTGGGCTGGCCCAGACTGTGAACTGTCATTCCGAAGTAGCTTGCCGGAACTGTGCCGTCGTCGAACTTCGGCGTGTAGGTAGCGATCACCTGGTTCTGCGACGATCCAAACGTCCCGAAGTTATTTGTCAGGGTTCCGGGCAGCGCCACATTGAATACGCGGAGATCATCCACGGCACCCCAGAACGTATTGACGCCGCCTACACCCGTGTCGATACCGATGGACGTTGCACCGGGAACATAGGTTCCGTTCGCGGTGGAAACCAGCGTACCGTTGCGGTAAAGGGCGGCTGTGCCGTTCTGGTAGGAAATGACGAACTGATTCCATGTGCCCACGGGCGCTGCCTGGATGTCCGATAGCTGCAGCGTGCCGCCCGACTCCGTCGTCCAAAAGGTAAAGACGCCTTCGCTGTTGAAGCCTGCTCGGAAGCCATTGGTCTGGTACGTGCCACCGCCCAACACAACATTGTTTTCGATGTTCGTGGCATTGCTATAGCCATTTGCCTTGGCCCAGAATGAAAGGGTGAAGGTCGGTGGAAGGCTGACCGGTAATGAGACCGCGCCGCCACCACCGTAGTAAGGACTCCCCACTGCGATCGCGTTACCGCTTGCACCCGACGTCCACGACGCACCGTTCAGCAGAGCGCCCGTGGAGCCTCCGATTGAATCGGCTGCGGATGTTCCGCTGTTCTGGTCAAATTTCCACCAGGCGATCGGCGTCGGTTCGGGCAAGGTAGTTGTCGTTGGAGATGGCGTAATGGGAGCAGCGGAGGTGGCCGACGCAAACGCCAACCCAGCAAGATTGAAACCGGCGCTTTGCGCTTGTACCTTGAAGGTCACGGGCCCCGCCGGTAATGTGACTGTCACAGGTGACGCGTTGATGTAGTTTGACCACGTGCCGGTGTTTGGAAAGGACACACTTGCCGCGACGCTACCGTTTACCAGTAGATAAGCGGCTGAATCATTAGTCGGGCTGGCGTACGTCGCAGTGACGGTGTAATTGCCTGCCTGCGTAACGTTTAGCGCGTAGGTCGCATAACCGTTCGCTTGCACGCAACCCAAGTCGAAAGTCGCTCCGTTAGCGTCAGGGCACATTCCAGAGATTGCAGTGTATCCCTGCAACGGAATTGGTGTGGAACCGCTGGCTGTGATCGTGGGGATCGCTGGCGTAAGCATGACGCCATCCAGGTTGAAGCCGGAGTTCTGTGCCAACACTGTGAAGCTGACCTGGCCGGCTGGCAGAATAACGGCGACTGGTGCCGCATTCACATAGTTCCCCCATCCGTTTGTATTTGCAAACGCGACGCTTGCTGCCTTCACACCGTTTACCAGAATCGCCGCAGATGTACCTCCGACGGGGCTGGCATAATTCAGCGTCATGTTGTAAGTGCCTGCTTGCTGCACGCTTAGGTTGTACGTGGCGTATCCTCCGCTGACGACACAGCCCAGGTCATACGTGGCACCATTGGCGTCATCGCACATGCCGGAGAGACTGCTGTGGGTGTTGAGAGGAATCGTGGTAGCGGATCCCACCGCAATATCTACGGTCGCCGTAGCACTCGCAGTACGATGAAAGACCACAGTCAAGAGGAACAACAGCACAACAACGGGGAATTTTCTCAATGAGTTTCCATGAACCGCAACGCAGGAACGCACAGACTTGCATAGGGCGCGCAGATGCAAGCGCATCCTTTCGCCGAGGTGATTGATTAAGCCGGCGAAGCCGGACGTGAGTGTGGTTTCGTAACCAACCCAACCTGAACTGGTGGGTCTGGTTTCATACCGGGGGGCGTACGTCTTCAATGCTGTTTTGAGCGCGCTCGCCCAATGTAACGATCCTAAGGGTCATAAATGCACGAGTAAATGTGTCGAGGGAAACGTAAGTATTAAGACCGCCTCCCTGAGTTTTAAGAAACCCGAAGATAATCCCTTGCATGTAGAAGTCAGCATGTATGAACGGGAAAAAACGTGAAATGAACGACCACCCTGCATTTCCAGATTTGCTGCTGAGAAGCGAAGTAGACTGCGTGTCGCGAACGCTGATCTAGCGCTGACGAATCGAGATCAGATTGTCTTATCAATCCTTCTCGCACGCGAAGGTGTTGCGCCCGCTTCGGATACGGATTTGCTAACCGGAAGCTTTCAGACGCCTTTGGAGATCAGCATCCGTACTTCGACGGATTGAGCCGCACGGAAAATCGCGGCATCCGGTGCTAACCAGAACAAGGTTGCGATGTTCGAAGAGATTAGGAAGCCGACATACATTCCAAGGTCAAAGAAGCTGGTTGCGTGCCTTCATCGCGAGTGCGAATGCGATGGATCCTTGCGGCGTGAAGTGGTGAGCATCGAAGAGCATAGGAACGTCGTGAGTTGCATACGCGGGGCAAACGGGCGTGCAGAGGTCTTGGTAGAAAGATATGTAGTGTACCTTCCAAATCGTCTGGGCGAGGTGCTGTAACTCTTGATCCAGGACCTGCGCCTCAAGGTCGCGGTGTGATTCCACATAACCAGGTTGTCTTCGCTGAATCGACTCGGCGATGAGTCTTGGTAAAGGCAACGTGTAGTAAATCATGGGGCCCAGCAGGATCACTTCGGAACCTGCTGCGTGAATGGCATCGATCATATCGCCAATCGCAACTTGGTCCTGACGCTCCCATCGGCCACTCAAGATGACGGTCTGTCCGGGATGTCTGGGAAGGTAGTCGCGATAGATAAGATCACTGAGCTGCACGCAAGTAAGGCGAACTCCAGAGGGTTGATGTACGTATGGTGTGCAGAAAGCGGCTGTCGCTTGCGATATGTTGCGATCGGGAAAGATCTGGGTCAGCCCGTGCCAGAGTTGCGCAGCGTGACTGTCACCGTAAAGGAGATAAGACGTACCGGATGAGCTCGCGTGCAGACAGATGGGCTGATTCAACTTTATGAGGGAATCCGAACCTCCCAGGAAACACTCGTCTCCGAAAGACTTCTCTACGTCCGTGGAGAGATAGCTAGCCGCATCGAGAGCAGGTCGAGAGAAGCGCGATGGTGCTCCCTCGGAATTGATCGCAGCCATTGCAGCCATCGTGAAGCAAGCGACAGCGATTCCGGTGCAAAGGAACAAAGGTTTCCTCGTAGAGAGAAAACATCCTTCGCGAAATGGCCGCTCCACAAAGCGCCAGGACAGGACTGCAGCTGCGGTTGACAGCGCGAAGAGAGCGCTCTTCAACGAGCGTGACCAAGGTGGGCCATCGATGACAAGGTCTCCAATGCTGTTGAAGGCAAGCAGAGGCCAATGCCAGAGATAAAGCGAGTAGGAGATCGTGCCGAGGAAGACAACCGGCCTCAAGCTCAGGATCCCGCTGACGATTGACGATCCGGTTTCGCCGGCAGAGATGATGAGCGCCGTTCCGACACACGGTGCAAGTGCCGCGACCCCTGGGAAAGACGTCGCATCCGTGTAACGGAGCGCTACCACCAGCAGCGTGATGAGACCAGTGGCAGACGCGACATTGCGAGCAAATGAATCTTTGATCACCGGCAAGTAATGCTGCGAAATGATGGTGCCAATCAGCAGCTCCCACGCGCGCAGTGGTGCCCAGAAGAAAGCCGCGGTTGCATCGCGACGCACCCAGTAGATGGAGAGTGAAAAGGTAAGCGCTGAGACCAGGTAGATCGCTGTCCTCATGTGCTGGCGGGCGAAACGGCGGATTGCAATCAGAAAAATCGGGAGGAAGATGTAGAACTGCTCTTCAACTCCAAGGGACCAGGTGTGAAGCAACGGCTTGGTCTGGCTTGGTGCATCAAAGTAGCCAGATTGCTTCCAGAACAGCAGGTTGGAGTAAGAGAAAATCGCCGCAAGCAGCGACTTCGCATAGTCGCTAAATTCCGCAGGGAAGAGGTAGTGCCAGGCGAGCACAGTTGTGAAGATCAAGACCACGACCAGTGCTGGAAAGATTCGTCGGATGCGGCGTTCGTAGAAGCCGACAATGGAGAAGGAATCGACTTCGAGCTGCGAGATCACATGGCCACTGATGAGGTAGCCGGAAATCACGAAGAAGATATCAACACCTACGTATCCGCCGCGGAAGCGCGTGCGAAAGTGCGCACCGAGAACCATGAGAACGGCAACAGCACGCAAGCCGTCGATATCCGGACGGTAGACACGCTCAGAAGATTTGGCTCGGGATGGCGTGGGCATCGCGGTCAGCACATTTCTCCTGTGCGAATGCATCCAGACGCCGCAGACGCCGTAGATCCTTCGCGTGCTTTGGACTAAAGCTCCCCGATGCCCTATTTAGCCCAGCTCTATACGCTTCGGGACCACGTCGCCCGGATCTTCTGAGCTTCGCGTTCCCAAACTGCTCTGATGAAGTCAATGGGCCCGGATGTGCCGGTGGCCCCCGTTCGTGTCCATTGCATTCCAGGAAGAGCACCCTTCGTTTGGAAGCGATCTCGATGAAGGGCAACGATCTCGACGCAGTCAATCGGTCTTCCCTTTAAACAACGAGCATCGCCTTCTCGATGACGACGCTCGTAGGAGCAAACGACTTTCAAGCCACTCACTGCCACTGTGACACAGCAAAGGGAAATCTGCGTCTCTATGTCTTCGATGACCGTCGAACTCCGATTCTCCACGAAAACCATGCCACCGTATGCTAGACCCGCTCTGACTAGTCCCCGCCGTGCGTGCAAAGGTGAAGTCTGGGGATACAGGAACTCTCCATGAGGTGAAGCGTTTCGCGTCTCGCGTGCACCGACTGGCAAGGCAGACGAGCGTCAATTCGCCTGCAAATGAACATCAATGGCATTCCGCGTCGACTGATCTGTGCATTTGTGCATCCTAAGGATTTAACTGTCGACTTCTGGCAAAAATCTGGTTCGGTGAGATGACTGAAACCTCCGGCAATACGAACCCGTGGCGCGAACGCATCGTTGCTCTCCGTAACGTTCCGCTGGTTCTGCGAATTCTTTGGGAATCGAGTCACCAGGCAGTTGTCTGGGGCGTTCTCCTGCGTCTCATGGTGGCAGTGCTACCCTTCGCCGCGGCGAAGGTCGTCCAGTACATCATCAACGACATCGCTGACAAGCTGCGGGGCAAGCCAGTCGACCCGCACTTTTGGTACTTTGTCGGCGCAGAGGTCGGCATCAACGTAGCGATCGGCCTGTTGATGCGAGGCACCGACTACAGCGATGCGCTCCTGGCCAACAGCTACACTCATTACGCCTCCGTAAAAGTTATGGAGCAGGCGTCGCGGCTTGATCTGACCACCTACGAGAATCCGGTCTTTTATGACCGCCTCGAACGTGCGCGAGTGCAGGCGACGGACCGCCTCGTCATGATCCAGCAGATCGGCAGACTGTTGCAGCAAAGCATCACCACGCTGGTGTTTTCGATTGCGCTGGTGCTTGCCTCGCCATGGCTTGTGCTGCTGATGCTGGTGGGAGTGCTGCCATCATTCCTTGGAGAGACACACTTCGCCTTCCTGGGCTACGCGAAGAACTTCCGTCAAACTCCCGCCAAGCGCCAGATGGACTACCTGCGAACGGTTGCGGGCAGTCGCGACGGCGCCAAGGAAATTAAGCTCTTCGGGCTCAGCAAATACTTCACGGAACGCTTCGAAGTGCTTGCGCGCCAGATTTATCGCGAGGATGTTGAGCTCTCACGCAAAAAGCTTTGGCTCGGCGGTCTACTTGGAGTCATCAGCACCCTGGGTTACTACGGCGCATACCTGTTCGTAATCATGCGCACCATCCACGGCGCGTATAGCATCGGCTACTTCACGTTTCTCACCGCGTCAATTCAGCAGGCGAATTCCAATTTGCAGCAGTTGTTCTCAACAGCTTCCGGCATTGCGGATCAGGCGTTATTCCTCACGGACCTCATCGAGTTCTTCAAGATGGAGCCTACGGTTTACTCCAAACCCGATGGCTTAGCCGCGCCGGTACCGATTCGCCAAGGCTTCGAGTTCCGCAACGTTTCGTTTACCTACCCCGGAACCAATCGCACCGTGCTCAAGAACTTTACGTTTACGCTGCGACCAGGTGAGCGGGTGGCTTTGATCGGGGAAAACGGTCAGGGCAAGACGACGATTGTGAAGCTGATAACGCGGCTCTACGATCCGACCGAAGGTGAGATTCTGCTGGATGGCAAGGATCTGCGCGAGTACAAACTCGAAGATCTGCACCGCGAGATCGGTGTCATCTTTCAGGACTTCATGCGCTATGAAATGACGGCGCGTGAGAACATTGCCGTCGGTCGTATCGATCGTCCCAGCGAAGATGGCGACAGTGATATTGAGTACGCGGCTCATAAGAGCCTGGCGGATTCCGTCGTGGCCAAACTGGAGCATGGCTACGACCAGATTCTGGGCCGTCGCTTTGAGGGCGGCGTTGAGCTCTCAGGCGGCGAGTGGCAGCGCGTCGCATTGGCAAGGGCGTATTTACGAGACGCGCAGTTGCTCATTCTCGATGAGCCGACGGCCGCGTTAGATGCCCGAAGCGAACTGGAAGTGTTTGACCGGTTTGCGGAGTTGACGCAGGGCAAGATGGCACTGCTCATCTCGCATCGCTTCTCAACCGTACGAATGGCCGACCGCATCGTCGTCCTCAGCGGAGGACGTCTGCTTGAAGAAGGCAATCACCAGAAGCTTATGGAGCAGGGCGGTCTCTACGCCGAAATGTTCGAACTGCAAGCCGCGAGTTATCGGTAATGGATCAAGTGAACGAGATTAAGAATCTGACAGAGTCGCAGTCACAAGCCAACGTGGGGCAGGTTCCCCTCATCGCTCCGGTTTTTGAGACATCTGGTCTGATCGAGAGACCAGATGTAAGCGACGAGGTCCTACAGCACCGAGCGCATGAACTGGCACGGGAGCTTCACCCGGCAGGTCTGCAGGGCAAGGTCACCCTAGCTTTGCAAACCAAGCTTGCAAAGCTGGAGAAGCGGCTTGAGGAACGCCTGGCCGCCTGCGAAAAAATCTCCAGGCTCTCAGAGCTGACTCCGCAGCTCGAGCTACTGGAAAGCACGCGCATGTTGCAGAACGTGCTGAAAGAAGCAGAGAGTTCAGAAAAACAGATCCTGCAGCTTCTGCTGGTCGAAAGTCCGGAAGGAGACAAGATTCCCCGCGTGATGCGGGTCACGGAAGAGTACCTCGACACGGCGCACGGCATCTGGTCCGGTGAGTCTCTCTCAACTTTCATCAATGCTATACAGCAAGAGGAATCTCTGAACCTGCGTGAGATTCAGATGCTGCCAACCTTCCTCAAGCTCGCCCAGCTTGAGTTTGTTCTCGATCGTGCAGATGAAACATTTGCCAGTGTCATTCCGCCTATCGAGCAGTCACCATTCTCCGGTCCGCTCCATTCGCTGCGTCGATTGAATCAGTACGAGTGGCCGGAATTGCTTGAGCCTCTAGTGGCCTTTTACTCCGTGCTTGCGCAAGATCCGCATACCGTTTTCCTGTGCATGGATGAAGAGACGCGCACCAGCTACATGGAGCGCGTGGCAGAGCTCGCGAAACGCTCAAACTATAACGAAGTTCAGGTTGCGCAGACGGCGATCGAGCTGGCGCAGGCCGCAGCAGGAAACTCGACGTCCAACACGCGTCTGGATCGCCGCAGGGGGCACGTTGGGTACTTTCTTTTTGAAGAAGGTGTACCTGAGCTGTCGCATAGAATCGGCTATCATCCACCGTTCCGCGAGCGACTCCACACATGGCTGATGAAGTACGCGGAAGATGTCTACATCATCGGCATCATTGTCCTTTCCATCACCTGCGTCGCAGCACTCATTCGGCCGCTGGTGCCGCACCACGAATTCATCTGGACGATTGCGGCCCTGCTGCTCGCTCTTCTGCCTTCAACACAGGGCGCAAGCGACATCGTCAATAATGCCGTGACTGCCTTCATCAAACCTCGGGCACTGCCCAAACTTGATTACATGAAGAGCATTCCGGACGAATCATCCACGTTCGTCGTAGTGCCGACTTTGCTGCTGAATGAAGCACAGGTGTTCGAACTGTTCGAAGAGATCGAGGCCCGCTGGCTTTCGAACACAGATCCGAACCTCCACTTTGGCCTGCTTACGGATTTGCCGGACTCGGCTACGCGTCCGCAGACAGAAGATCGCAACGAACTCGTAAACCTCGCGGTTCGTCTCACCGATGACCTGAACGCAAAGTACGGCAATGACGGTGGCGGGTCCTTCCTGCTGCTGCACCGTCATCGTGTCTTCAACCAAAAGCAGGGCGTGTGGATGGGTTGGGAGCGCAAGCGCGGCAAGCTGCTCGACCTGAACAAGCTGCTGCGAGGCGAGTTTGACAGCTTCCCGGTAAAGGCTGGTCCAACACACCTCCTCAGCCGCATTCGCTACGTCATCACGCTTGACTCAGACACGCAGTTGCCACGCAAGACCGCCGCGCGCATGATCGCCACCATGGCGCATCCGCTCAACCAGGCCATCATCGATCCGCAGCTTCGCATCGTGACAAAGGGCTATGGCATTCTGCAGCCGCGCGTGGGCGTCAGCGTTGCTTCGGCATCGCGGTCACGTCTTGCGACGCTCTACTCCGGCGAAACGGGATTTGATATCTACACACGGGCCGTAAGCGACGTGTATCAGGATCTCTTCAGGGAAGGCATTTTCACGGGCAAAGGTATCTATGAAGCAAGCGTGCTGCATGAAGTGCTCGACCGGCGCTTTCCACGGGACACGCTACTGTCGCACGATCTCATTGAAGGGGCGTACGCGCGTGCAGGGCTAGTCACCGATATCGAGATCATCGACGACTATCCCTCGCACTATTCAGCGTACACACGCCGCAAGCATCGCTGGGTGCGTGGCGACTGGCAAATCACGCAGTGGTTGCTCGACCGCGTTCCGGAAGAATCCGGCAAGAAAGTTCGCAATCCGATCTCGTTGCTGTCGCAATGGAAGATCGTCGATAACCTTCGCAGAAGCCTTGTCGAGCCGGTGACATTCATCCTGCTGATCTGTGGCTGGCTGATCCTGCCCGGTGGCGCGCGCTACTGGACGTTTGTAGTACTTACGCTCATGCTGTTGCCTGTATTCGTTCAGCTTGTCTTCACGTTCGGCCGCGCGCTGCTGAATGCAAGCTGGGAAGGGTGCCTCGACGCGTTCCGCGCATTCTGGAGCTCACTTGGTTTCCAGATCCTAAACCTCGCCTTCCTGCCGCATCAGACACTGCTCGCGATCGACGCTATCGTGCGTTCGCTGGTGCGTAGCTTCCTCACCGGTCGTTCGCTTCTCGAATGGGAGACAGCGGCGCAGGCCGAGGCGAAGCAATCACGCAGTTCGCTCGATCTTTATCTACAGGCCTCGCCAGTTGTCGCACTGGTCATCGCAGGACTCAGTGCTCTACGCCACCACTTCGACCTGTTCGTAACCGGTCCCATCCTGATCCTGTGGGCTTGCGCTCCGCTGATCACTGGATGGCTCAACTCGCCACCTCGGAAGCTCGAAGGTCCCTTGAGCGCGGACGACCAGCATTTCCTTGAACGGCAGGCGCTGCTCACCTGGCGCTACTATTCGGACTTCGGTGGCGAAGACAACCACTGGCTGATCCCTGACAATGTGGAGGAGAAGAACCGCCACGAGGTATTGACACTGACACCAACAAACCTTGGCATGCTGTTCAACGCGCGCCAGGCGGCACTGGCGCTCGGCTTCATTACGCTGCCGGAATTTACCCGCGCAACGCTCGGCACACTCGACACATATTCGCGGCTTGAGAAGGTAAACGGGCATATTTACAACTGGATCAACATCCCCACGCTGCAAGCCGTGCAGCCCTTCACCATCTCAACGGTCGATAGCGGCAACCTCGCCGCCAGTCTGTATGCGCTGCACGGCGGTGCAATGGATTCACTGAAGAAGCCGTTGATCGAGCCCGAACTTTTCTCGGCCATCCGCCACATGTTGGACCAGAAGCAAGCGGTACGCTCCACCGAAACTATCCGCCAGCAGGTGAAGTGGCTCTTCGACCTTGATCCCGTTGCGGGCAAGGGGGAATGGATGCTCGAAGAAGCTGAGCGACGGAGGCTGCAGGTCCGGGAGTACATCGAAAAGTACCTGCCTTGGCTCATGCCGCGCTTTGCACCGTTATTTGAAATCAGTCAGTTCCAGCATCCTGAGAACGACGTGATCCCGTACGTTATCGGCGCTGTCGAGCACGTTCGCAACCTGAATCAACGGCTGGGTGAACTGGCTCACGCCGCGACAGGCGGAGACGAAGAGCTTGCGCTTGAGCTGCGTACCCTGTTGTCGGCCGCGGAGGAGAACGTCGCCAATCTTGCCACTCAGCTAAGCCAGATCGTTGACCGCAGCGAAGAGGCCGCCAGCGTGATGCGCTTCGACTTTCTGCTGGTCGAGGCGCGCCAGCTGCTTTCCATCGGTTATGACGGCAAGCAGGAAGAACTCCACTCCGCCTGTTACGATCTGCTGGCTTCGGAAGCCCGCATTGCTACGTTCCTCGCAGTCGCAAAGGGCGACATCCCGCAACGCGCATGGTTTCGGCTCGATCGTACTCACGTTCTCGTGAAGGGACGGGTGAGCCTGCTTTCTTGGACTGGCACCATGTTCGAGTACCTGATGCCAGCCCTGTGGATGAAGCAGTACCACGACACGCTTGTCTCTCGTGCAATGGAATCTGCAGTCTCCATCCAACGCACCCATACGAAGCGCATTCCGTGGGGCATCTCTGAGAGTGGCATGGCGAAGCGTGATCCGCTTGGCCGTTATGGCTATCAGGCTTGGGGTATCCCGGAACTCGCGTTGAAGTACGGCGCGGAAGATGGTCCGGTGATCTCTCCTTACTCAACCTTTCTGACCCTGCCGTTCGCACGTCAGATCGCGTTGAAGAATCTCCGTAAAATGGCAGATCTCGGCTGGGTGGGCGACTACGGTTTCTACGAGGCGTGCGACTACACCGCTGGGGAGAAGTCACCGGAACTTGTTCGAAGCTGGATGGCTCACCACCAAGGCATGTGCCTGCTGGCCGCAACCAACCTGCTGCGGAACAACATCTTCCAGACGTGGTTCCACGCTAATCCGAGGGTCCGCGCTGCCGAACTGCTCCTGCACGAACGTCCGCTCGGTCGGGCGGCCATCAAACATCTGCAAGAGGTGTCCGCGCGACCTGCAAGCGCCGACACGAAAAACTAGCCGGCAATGAGCGTTTGTGGACGGACCCTCGCCGCTGTGATCTTCATATCATCGCGAATGGCGTCTCTGAGAGTTCGGAGCGGTTTGGGTCGGTTGCAGCGCTGACGTTAGGCGATGGCGCCGTGGCAGGCCTTCTGCGGTAGTGCAGCAGGCGGGAGACGCGGGTCGATCTCCCGCCTTCAGGCTACGTCCAGTAGAGATGAGGGCAATCTAGCGTGCTACGCATTCCGTGCTGGCACCGGTGCAGGGTTCACCAGAGCCCAGCATGTTGCTCCGAGAAGGGCCATGCAGGCGGCGGTTCCGAAGGACGAGGTCCAGCCAAAGCCGTGTGCGATCCAGGGCGTCAGCGAGGCTGTGACGGCTCCTCCTACCTGACCGCCCGTGTTCACAAGGCTGGAGAAAACGCCCGACTGCTTCCCGGCAATGTCGATCGAGACAGACCAGAAGGAACTCTGCGAAAGGTAGAGCGCTCCCGCTCCAAAGGAGAGGATGATGGCGGCGGTGACCGGGTTCTTTGCTTGCGAACCAAAGACAAGAAAGCAGGCGGTCAGGCACAGCGCACCGGAAGCAAGCCAGCAGCGACCTGCGCGCAGGCCAAAGCGCCGCGTGATGCGATCACTGAGTGCGCCACCCAGCAGGCAGAAGAAGGTCATGGAAATGAAGGGCAACATCGTGAAGAGTGCGCTGGACTTCGGATTGAAGCCGCGCACCTCCGACATGTACGTGAAGAACCAACTGAAGTAAATCCACGAGATGTAGCCGAAGCAGAAGTACGCGCTCATCAGCAGGGGCAGATCTTTCCGCGTGAACATGGCCTTCCACTGAACCTTGGGAGCTGCGGCGATTTCAGCGGGTGAGTCTGTCGTGATCCCGGCTCGAATCTCTTGGAGTTCCTCACTTGAAACGGACGGGTGCTGTTCTGGCATGTTGCGGGATGCGAACCACCATATGCAGCCGATCAACGCACCCAGCAGTGCGCTGAACCAAAAGGCAGCACGCCAGCCATGCTGGGTGATGATCCAGTTCAGCAGCGGCGGTGTAAGGCCACTGCCCGCGCCGACGCCCGCGAAGATCAGGCCGTTGATGATGCCGCGTTCTCCGGCAGGGATCCAGTTCGAGACGAATTGATTGGCGGCGGGGTAGACGACGGACTCACCTGCACCGAGCAGGAAGCGGAGCGCGATCAACCAGAAGACGGCAGTTGGTGTACCTACCGGCAGCAGCGTCGCCAGGATTGTCGCGACACCCCACCAGAGTGTTCCAACGGTCAGCACGGATCGCGGTCCGAATCGGGCGGCCATCCAGCCGGCGGGAACCTGCATGAGTGCGTAACCGATCAGGAAGGCGCTAAAAATCCATCCAAGCCGCTCGTGCCCCAGCGCAAACTCCCGGCTTATCTGCGGGCCGGCGATGGAGATATTCGTGCGGTCAAGGAAGGCGATGCCGCTCAACAGAAAGAGGAGAAATCCAAGCAGATAACGCACACGTACGGATGATGCCTTCGGAACCATGCCTGAATTGTCTCCGTTTGCGGCTAGGACGCACAAGAATCCGGAAATCTTCGCGGCGTCCTAGCTGCATGCCTTTTCGTGAAGTGAGAACGGCGTCCGCGGAAGGGACGCCGTTCGGGATAGTAGGGAAGTGAGACTTTTAGTGCGCTTCCTGATCCTTGCCGTAGACGGTGTGCATCGTCGTCCAGCGCTTGGACTGCTTCTGCGCGCTGGATGCGGGTGCGCCGTAGGCGTCCGCCGAGATACCGTTCAGGTCGTAGACCACCTTGCCGTCCTTGATGGTGAGTTCACAGGTGAGTTTCTGCTTTCCGTCGACGCGCACGTTATTCATGTCGACAAAACCAAACTTACCATTCTCAAGGCGCAATACGGCCAGATCGGCGATTGCACCTTCCGACAGGTTTCCGAGTTGGTCCTGCTTCATCTCGTGCGCCGGGTTCGACGTCGACTGCTTGATGACCAGCGGCAGCGGTTCACCCATTGCGAGGAATTTATCCATCACATTCAGCATGTCCTTCATGCCAGCGTTCATGCTGGTGATGTGGATATCTGTCGAGATGGAGTCAGGTAGAAACTTAAATTTGGTCACAATCGGGTAGGCCACGTTCCAGTTGAACGATCCACCGCCGTGTCCAACGTCAAAATAGATTCCGCGCTGTCGGCCTTTGATCAGCCCTTTTTGGGGTCCCAGTGTGACCGGATCCTGCTCTTCACGCAGACCGCTGTACACGTGGGTGTAAATGTCGCCGGGGCGCAAAACCCTGGTCAGAAGCTCATACAGCGGACGTTCCTTGCGGTCGTTGCCGTAGTCGATCATGACGGGGATGTTGGCGATGGTGCCGGCCTTCACGGCCTGCTCATAGGGCTTCCACTCCGGACCCTCGAAGTGAGCGCTCTTGATGCCGACGATGAGCCCTGGATACTTCTTAGCCATCTCGGCCGTTGCAGTGCCGTCCATGTCGTCCAGGTTCTGTTCGTAGTGGGCGCCGCGCATACCTGCACCCACGATGTTCAGTTCTGCTAGGATGCGCGTCTGCTGGCGATCGATGACGCGCTGCTTGAAATCTTCGAAGTTGCGCCAGCCGGAACTGCCTGCATCGACAACTGTTGTTACGCCAACGCGGAAGGTGTAGCCATCCGGATAGATACCGTTGTCACCAGCATAAGAATTCTTTTCGCCAGTCCCGGTGTAGACGTGCGCGTGAATGTCGATGAGGCCCGGCGTCACATACAGGCCTGTCGCATTGACCGTCTTAACGGCATCGGCTGCCGGAATCGTTGTGGCGACCTTCGCAATTTTGCCGCCGCCGATCGCGACGTCCATGACCGCATCGATGTTGTTGCGGGGGTCGATGACATGGCCGTGTTGTAGCAACAGATCGTAGCGCTGAGCGTGTAGCGTGGCGGCAGACAGCAGGATGAGTCCAAACGCCATAGAGCGGGACCGGAACGGGAAACGCATGGGTACTCCTTACGGCTAGCTTGCAGAAAAACAAATCATCAATCCTGCTTACGTATCTGTCATCGGCCCATCGACCATGTCAAGTCTAAGGCAATAGTCTTAGGTGAGAGCAGGCCCCGAGCCCTGCAAACGCTTGCGGAGGCTTGATCTCTTGTGGTCTGGTAGATGAAGGAACTCGTGAAAAGAAGCATCCTAAAGCGCGCAAGGCCTCTGCAGTCGCAGATTTTATCTGCGATCTGCTTGGCGCTCCTGTCCATTGGCTTTGCATCTGGACAGCTACGTTCTTTACCCTTGCCTCCTTCGCAGACACGTTCGCACGATTCTCCGACGCGACTGCGTCTGTCGGAATACCAGAAACAGAACTGGCAGGTCGAAGATGGCCTTTCCGAGAGCAATGTGCGGCAGATCGCGCAGGGGCCAGACAGGAAGCTGCTGTTGGCGACGTTTTCGGGCGTACTGACCTTTGACGGCCAACGTTTTGCACCGGTGAGCAGTGTTCAGAACCCGACTGTTGTGAATGGCGCAGCGGTAAACGCGATGCTACCCGGTCAGGACGGTGATCTCTGGGTAGGCACAGACGGCAGTGGTGTTCTGCACCAGACCAAGACCGGCGTGGTGAACGTAAGCGAGCAGGCCGGTTTTCTTCATGAACGCATTCGTACCATGGTGATCGACCACACCGGGATGCTGTGGGTGGCGACGCAGAACGGCATTGAGCGTTTTCGCGATGGTCGAATGGAACGCATCCCCGGGACCGGGACCATCGCAGGTGACATCACAGTTGTCTTCGCGGACTCGCCTGGGAGGAACGGCAGGCCGGGGCCAATACTCTTCATCACTTCGAGTGGTCTGTTTCGCTGGAACAATGAAACGCTGCAGGCGCTGGCACTACCGAAGCAGTTTGGATCTCCGACAGCCCTCTTTCGAGATCGCGAAGGGGCTCTATGGATTGGCACGGACCACGCGCTCCTGCAGGTTCTGGACGAGTCGGGGAATGACCCGTTGGTGCGTGAGGTGATGGCCACGAAGAGCCCCGTCACACAGTTGGTTACCGATGCTGGACGCAATGTGTGGGTGGGTACGCGTCATGATGGCCTTTGGCGTTATAGCCCCCCCACCGGAAAGCTTGGAGCCGAGGTTGCACACTGGGGATCTCATGAAGGCTTTGAGGACGAGACGGTTCGTTCGCTCTTTATCGACGATGAGGACAATCTTTGGATCGGCATGCTGACGGGGGGACTCAGCCGTTGGCGCAAGGCGCCTTTTGCGCCGTACGGACGACAGGAAGGATTGGCCGTAGGGTACGCAGCGGTGGCTTTCGGTGACAGCCGCGGAGACGTCTGGCTCGGGTCATGGGGACAGGGTCTGTTCCGGAAGCATGGCGAAGTCATCGTGCCGATGCCGCTGCCTGAGATGCAGCCCTCTACGCCGATCCGCGCACTGACCGAAGGAAAGCCAGGGGAGATATGGGTGGGCACCTGGTTTGACGGGATTTACCGTGTGACAGACAGAGGAAAGCAGCACTATCGGTTAGGGATCGAATCACCCGTGAACGCTGTGAGTGCGCTGCTTTACTCACAGGAAGGTGAGCTATGGATCGGTACCTATACGGGCATCTTTCGCTTCGCCTCTGGAGAGCCAGGCAAAGGGCAGAGCACGCGCCTGCTGGAAAACAAGCTCATCACCTGCTTGTTACGGGATCAGGATGGGAGCGTCCTCGTTGGCACCAGCGAAGGTCTGTTCCGCGTGCGCGGTGAAACGGTAACGGCTATCGAGGGTCTGCCACACCCCTATGTGCTCTCCCTCTCGCACGATTTGGCGGGGAATGTCTGGGTAGGCTCGCGACGAGGCGGCATTGGGCAACTTCGGGAAAACCGTGTGGAGGCGCTGCACGTAGGCGGGGACCTGGGTAGCCTCCCGATCTACAGTGGCCTGGAGGACTTCGATGGGCACCTGTGGTTCGGCACGTCGCGCGGAATTCTTCGCGTGTCGCGTGCCCAGATGGTGCGCGCCATACATCACCACGGAACGGTTCCGGACGTCGTCCTCTTTGGCAAGGCCGACGGTATGCGATCCAGCGATTGCAGCGGGCCCTCGCAGCCTGCGGCAACGCGTATGGCTGATGGGACCTTGTGGTTTGCGACGACACGCGGATTCGTTCACACAACAGCAGTTGCGGAAGATGCAGGCCCACGTGTTGCCGCGGCGTCGATCGAAGGATGGAGTCCCGTAGCCAGTGGTGAGATGGAGCCGCTGCAGAGTGACGACTCGCTGGTGCTCAAGCCAGGACAGACAGATCTGCGTATCTTCTACGACGCACGCGAGCTTTCGAACCCGGGGCAAATCGAATTCCGTTACCGGCTGGCTGGTTATGACAGCGAATGGACCACAACCCATTCGCGCGTGGCGCACTACCAGCATCTGCCTTCAGGGCGGTACCGCTTTGAAGTGCAGGCGCGCAAGAGTGGCACCGACTGGATCTCATCGTCGTCGTCCCTAAGCGTGCGGCAGATGCCTCATTTGTATGCCACGTGGTATTTCATGGTCGCCGCATTGCTCTTATGCGGTATGGCTGCCGTGGTCTGGTATCGGCGGCGCATCAGCCGCGTTCGCGCATCGCTGGCAGTCGTTGTGGAAGAGCGCAATCGTATCGCTCGCGAGTGCCATGACACCCTGATGGCTGGCTTCGCGGCAGTGGCATGGCAGGTGGAGGCTACAGCCAAACGGCTGGTGGACGGCACCGACCCAGCTGCGGCGGTTCAGTCGTGTGAACTGGCGCACAGCATGGTGTTGCACTGCCAGGCCGAGGCACGTCGCATCATCTGGGATTTGCGCGACTCGCAGGAAGTCTCGGGCGTTCTGTCGCACGCGCTGTCCCGCGCCATTGATGCGCACTACCGCGAACACAGTATTCATGTGGAGCTTCATGTAGACGGAACGGAGCTCATGTTGCCACCGGGCTCGGTGCACCACCTGGTCTGCATCGGGCAGGAAGCCATCTCGAATGCGCTTCGGCACGCTTCGCCGCAGCGGATCGACGTGCAACTGGTGTTCAGCAAAGGGGAGGTCCGCTTGGAAGTAAAGGACGATGGATGCGGCTTCCAGCCGGGGCGCATCACCGGCAAGAGCGGACACTTCGGCATGATGGTGATGGAAGAGCGGGCACGCAAACTGGGCGGGGATTTCGCTGTGCGATCCACGCCGCGTGGAGGCACCGAGATCGTTGTGCGGGTTCCGTTTTCCACGGCTGACGCGAGAGCGGTGCCGCAACGGAACGCACTCTCGGCAGCCATGTGGTGACCCGCTTTCTGATACTTTGATCCTGATGACGAAGCTCACACGAATCCTGCTGGTAGAGGATCACTTCCTGGCTCGCATGGCGCTCAACAGCGTCTTGTCGATGCAGCCCGGTCTCCAGATTGTGGGGCAAGCCGTCGATGGCGAGCAGGGCGTTGCGATGTACCGTGAGCTTCTGCCAGACATCGTCTTGCTGGATCTGCGACTGCCCAGGATGAGCGGCTTTGAGGTCCTCACCACAATCCGCAAAGAGTTTCCGCAGGCACGGTGCATCGTGCTGTCGTCCTACCAGGGGAGTGAGGATATCTACCGCGCACTGCGGGGCGGGGCGCTTGGTTACCTGACCAAAGACGCAAGTGGCGATGAAGTCCTGAATGCGATTGAGGCTGTGGGGCGCGATCTTCGTTACATTCCGTCGGCAGTTCTCAACCGTCTGGCGGAACGCATCCCTGCAACCGATCTCACCCCGCGCGAAGCCGAAGTGCTGACCTGCATTACGCGAGGCCGCTCCAACCGCGAGATTGCGGAAGAGTTGCACATTGCGGAGAAGACGGTTCGGATCCATGTGAGCGCGGTGCTCGACAAGGTCGGCGCCCGTGACCGCACACAGGCAACCATCTTTGCGCTTCAGCGCGGACTCGTCCATCTGGACGGGGCTTAGAACTTCCATCCATGGAAACCAACAGCCGCTCCTAGGTCATTTGACTTAGGCATCGTTGCGCAATTTGGCCGATGCGCCAAAGGCTGCTGTCATATGAAATGCGTTTATCAGCACAACCAGTTTCGCGAGTGAGTGCGGCATCGCCGCGCCTTCATCGCCTGTATGCATATCCAGTTCGACCAGGAGCCCCATTGAAGAAGCCTCTTCTTTACCTTGCCCCGATCGTTCTTCCTGCCGTGATGTCTGCGCAGGTCGCGAACAATACGTCCCTTGTAGGAACTATCACAGATACCACTGGTGCAGTTGTAGCTGGTGCACATGTCACGGCTGTGAATACAGCGACAAAAGTTAAGTACGCCGGCACGACCAATGAACAGGGCTTCTATCAGATTCAGTTTGTGCAACCGGGCAGCTATGACGTCAGCGTTGAGCAAAGTGGCTATTCGCATGTGACGAGCCGTGGTACTGAAGTGCTGTTGAACATGGCGGCGCGTACCGATGTAACGCTGAAAGTCGGCTCTTCTAGTACGGAAATCACGGTTACAGCTGAAACTCCTGCGCTTTCGACGGATGACGCGCTGGTCGGCGAGACACTGACGAGCAAGCAGGTCGAGAATCTGCCGATGGCCAGCCGCCGCGTCATGGAACTGGCATCAACTAACCCAAGCATCATTGTTGGACCGAAGACGAGCTACAGCGGTACGCCTCCGGGCGCGAACTACATCGGTGCCGGTACACGCGAGGTCACGAACTCGCTGACGTTGGACGGTATCACCATCATGAATTCGCTTATCTCGAATTCACCGGTGACGCCGAATGCAGACGCCGTCGGTGCCGTGCAGACGCAGACCGGTAACTACACCGCGCAGTACGGTGCATACATGGGCGTTCACATCAACGTGGACACCAAAGCAGGCACCAACAGCTTCCACGGAACTGCGTTCGACTACGTGCAGAACACCGCTTTCAACGCTAAGAGCTTCCTCGCATCATCGACTGCGAAGACGCCCGTGCAGCACTTCAACCAGTTCGGCTTTGTCCTTGATGGTCCTGTCGTGCTGCCATTCCTGTACAACGGTCGCGACAAGCTGTTCTTCATGGGATCGTACGAAGGCGTCCGCCAGAAGCAGGAGACGACGACGGTTGCGACGCTGCTGACCTCTGCGATGCAGCGGGGCGACTTTTCTGCGATTACAACGCCATTGCGTAATCCAGCCGGCGGTTTCTACACGAACAACCAAGTACCGGTGTCAGCCGTTGCTGCAAAGTTGCTGCAGTACTATGCCACGCCAAACGTCGCAGGCCTGACTAACAATGCGAATCAAAGCGTACCGAACAGCTTCATGCAGGACCAGACACTGGATCGCGTGGATTACAACATCGGTGAGAAGGTTCGCCTGTTTGCACGTTTTGATTACCAGACGATCCAAACGGCCTCGGGCAACATCGTTCCTACATCGGCAAGTTCGTCGCCGACCAAGAACACCAACGGCCTGATTGCGTACACGCATATCATCACGCCACGCCTGATCAACGACTTCCGCATTGGTTTCAACAAGCTTTCGTCCAATGCGCTTAACTACTTCTACACGGCTGGACTGAACAATGCGGGAACGGCCCTTGGTATACCCGGCTTCAACGCTGATACCGCTAACGCCAACCCGGGTATCCCCACGGTCCTGATTACCAACTACACCGGCCTGGGTGCAGAAGGTACAAACTGGTTCCAGGATGACCGTACGATTCATGGCTATGACCAGATCAGCTACAACTTCGGCAAGCACAACATCATGGTAGGTGCTGACATCCGCAAGATGAGCATCGGTCGTGCCGCTGGCAATACTCCGCGTGGTCAGTTCAATTTCAACGGCTCATATACCGGCAACGCAGCAGCCGATTTCATCGCTGGCGATATCTACCAGACCACGACACCGGTCTACCAGGTAAAGGGTTCGGTAGCATCGTGGCGTAATGGCTTCTTCGCGCAGGACAACTGGCAGGCATCGCAGAAGCTGACGGTACAGTACGGCGTTCGTTATGAACTGCCGCTGGCGCCGTACTCGTTGAATGGCTTTGCTCGCATTCTCAACTCGGACTACACGGCTCTGATTCCTAATAGCACCGCTACCACTGGAGCTTCGTTCGTTCCGACACCCGGATTCAAGTTTGTTGGTTCCAACACGAACCTGGTCTCTCCGCGTCTCGGCCTCGCATACCGCGCGAATGAGAAGGTTGTCATCCGTGGTGGTGGCGGCATCTACTACAACCCGAACCACCTGAATGCATTCACGCTTGCATCCACGAACTACCCCCTTGCAGCGTCGGTTGTTTACACTGTCGCCAATGCTGCGACGGCGCCGTTGACCTACACAAACCCGACGGGTGGACAGGGGGGCGCTGCTGCTCCGGTTGCCGGAACTCCCGGAACATACGTCAGCGCCTTCACGGATAACCACTATTTACCTACCCCGCGCATGTACCAGTGGAATCTGGATACCGGAGTAGAGATGTGGAAGGGAGGCGCTCTTGAGCTGCAATACCTCGGTTCGAAGAGCGTGTATCTGGATCGTTCCTATTACCCGAACCAGCCGCTACCATCGGTTGCCGCCACGACGAATGCTAACCGTCCTTACCAGCTCTTTGGACAGATCCGCCAGATCAACAACGATAGCTTCTCGACATACAACGGCTTGAGTGCTATCTATCGCCAGCATGCTTATAAGGGACTGGACGTGATGTTGGGCTACACGTGGGCGCACAACATGGATACGTCGAGCGACGCGAACGGCGGCGGTACGGCAATGATCCAGAACAATCTGCGCGCGGACTACGCGAACTCTAACTGGGACATCCGTAACCGCTTCGTCGGCACGGTGACCTACGCGATGCCTGAGTTCCGGAAGCTTGGCCTCATCGGCAACTCGCTGCTGGGCGGATGGCACGCGAACGGTATCGTCACCCTGCAGGGCGGCATTCCATTCAACGTTGGCATCACGGACGATCGCGCTCATGTGCTGGGCATCGGCACGCAGCGTCCGAACTTCGTCCACCTCGGTAACTCCGCGAGCTGCGGCCGTTCGACTGTCATTTCGAAGACAGCCTGCATCGACACCACGGCTTACGCGCTGCCAGCGCTGGGAACCTTCGGCACCTTGCACCGCAATGACATCAAGGGACCGGGCTTTGCCAACGTGAACTTCTCCATGTCCAAAGACTTCGCGATCTTTGAGCGTCTGAAGCTTCAGCTTCGCGGTGAGGCATTCAACCTGTTCAATCACGCCAACCTCGGCAACCCGAACTCCACGCTGCCTTCGGCCACCACGGCCGGCGCATTCAACTTCAGCGGATCGAACTTTGGAACCATTTCGCAGATGGCCTCTGGATACCAGCCGCGTACCCTGCAGCTGGCAGGCAAGATCAACTTCTAACCCGCTTCAAACTTCACTGGTCTCTAGCCGCCGGAGCAATCCGGCGGCTAATCTTTCCAGTGGAGAGTTTAGATTTACGACAGAGGTACGAACGAATGGCATTGCATCGGCGGATTATCGTTGGAACAGTTGTGTTGAGTCTTACAGCCTGTGCTGCGGTCTGCACACGCACCGTGGTAATGGCGCAAACGCCAAAGACTGCAGCGGACTACGAGAAGGATCTTCCGGGCATGCTTGAGGCATACCGGCATGTCGAGGCTGCGTCGGTCTCGGATGCGATCGAACAGACTTTGCACGAGAAGCACTACATGAGTCACAAGATGCAGGCGATCTTCCCGACGAAGTTCGTCGGAACGGCTTTGACGGTGCTACTGAAGAAAGAAGAGAACCACGATCCGGACGCGCTGGGCGGCATGCTGAAGGCCATTGATACCGGTGGTGCGGGATCGGTGTATGTGATGAAGATCGAAGACGGTGCAGACATTGCCGGTATGGGAGGCCTGATGGGCACGGCCATGTGGTCGCGTGGCTTTACCGGAGCGGTTGTCGATGGGGGGGTGCGAGATCTTCCACAGTTAAAGCGGATCGGTTTTCCTGTATATGCGACTGGCCCTGTGCCGTCCACTTCTGTGGGCCACTATCGCTTCGGCGGCATGAACCTTCCGGTGGACTGCGATGGCGTTACGGTCAACGCGGGAGATATCATCTCTGCCGATCAGGATGGTGTGGTGGTAATCCCTCGTGCACGGGCAGCTGAAGTCCTGGTCGCTGCGCAGAAGCTGGACGAGACGGAGCATGCGATGTATCCGTATATTGAGCGCCTGCACTCCATCGTCGCGGCAGTGAAGCAGTTCGGCCGGATTTGACGAACAGTCTAGGACATCTGCCCCATCATTCAGTTGGGCAGCACAGGTAGGCTAGCGGTATTCGGACTCATTACGTTGAATGGCACGCTCTCCAGGGAAAGGTGTTTTCGTGACACAGCGGACGGAACAGCAATTGCTTTCTCGCAGAAGCTTCTTTGAGTTGAGTACAGCCGTTGCAGCGTCGGCTGTGCTGCCCGGTGTATCCATGGCCCAAGCGGTGGCCGATCCGGCTGCTGACGACTACTACGCCAAGCTGGGTGTCTCCACCGTAATTAACGCGGCCGGAACCTATACCTATCTGACAGCTGCGGTTATGCCACCTTCTGTGCAGCGTGCGGTCGCTGTTGCGGCACATCATCCTGTTCGGTTGAAGGATTTACACAAAGCAGCGGGTGAGTACATCGCGAAGCGTCTGCGATGCGAGGGAGCGCTGGTCACCTCTGGTGCATCTGCCGCACTAACACTTGCAACGGCTGCGTCGATTGCCGCGAAGGGCGGCATCAAGCCCGAAGAGATCCCGCAGGCCGCACTGGATCGCGGCTACGAAGTGATCGTGCAGAAATCGCATCGATACGAATACGACCACGCCATGATTCTGTGTGGTGTGAAGGTGCGTGAAGTTACCACGGTGGACGACTATCGCAAGGCGTTCAACGACCGCACCGTGATGACGAACTACTTCAACGACGCGGCACCAGAGAACAATCCTTCCGCACTGATTGATCGTGAGACTTGGCTCCACATTGCGCACGAAAAGAACGTGCCTTGCCACCTCGACGCAGCAGCCGACATGCCGCCAATTGAAAATCTGTGGAAGTACACGGGCATGGGCTTTGATTTCGTCTGCTTCTCAGGCGGTAAGGGTATCCGCGGGCCTCAGAACGCTGGCCTGCTGCTGGGCAAGAAGAAGTTGATCGATCTGGCAACCGACAACGACAGTCCTAATAGCGATGCCGTAGGCCGAGGCATGAAGGTCGCGAAGGAACAGATTGCCGGAATGGTCGCGGCGGTCGACTGGATCCTTTCGCAGGATGACGCCACCATGCAACGAGAATTTCTCGATCGCACGCATGTCATCCAGGCCGCGTTGAAAGATGTGCCGACCATGAAGACCGAAATCTTCATGCCAAAGATCGCGAACCATGTTCCTCATCTCTTCCTTCGCTACGACCCGAAGGTTGTGGGCATTACGCCGCTACAGGTCGCTGACAAATTGCGCGCTCAGAGACCTCCCATCGAGTTGAATCCTGCGACCGGCAACAGTGGCCGCATTCATACTGCCGACGAGAATACGATTGTGCTTGCGACGTGGATGCTGCAACCCGGCGAGGCCGAAGTGGTCGCTGCCGCGCTACGCAAGCTGCTTACGCAACCCAACGCTTCGTAAACCAGCCCTGGGCTGAAAAGGAGAAACATGCCGAACCTCGCAAATAAGACAACTCGCCGTAACCTCTTGAAGAACGCTGCAGGAGCTGCCGCTGCTGTCACTGGCGCAGCTGCGCTGGCACCGTCGATGGCAGCCGCGGCAGCGCCCAAGGAGCAGAAGCAGGGATGGCCCAAGCCGAAGGATGGCGAGAAGCGTCTCTTCTCCAGCGCTGTGCTGCACAACGGAACGCTGTATCTCGCGGGCGTCGGAGCACACTTCCAGGGGACGATCCAGGAGCACACAAAGCATGTGCTTGATGAGCTCGAGAAGCAGTTGATCGAGTGCGGTTCTTCGATGGACAAGGTCCTGAAAGTCAACGTTTACCTGAATGACCTGAAGGACTACCAGGCGATGAACGAGACCTACATGGGCCGTTTCACCGGAATCCCGCCGGTCCGCACGACTGTTGCTCCCGCAGGTGGTGTACCGGGCAACTCGCTCGTCGAGATGGACTGTATCGCTTACGTCTAGTTCCAAATGGCTGCTGTGGAATCGAAACACCAAAGGAAGATCATGTCTCTGTTCAGCAAGGCGCGTCCCACGCGACGCGATGTTCTTAAACAGTCTGGTGTACTTTCTGCGGCAGCCGTTGCTGCTCCACTGTCCGCACACGCCGCATTGCTGGCGGACGGTCAGTCGTCGCCCGCGGTGATGTCGACATCGCACGGCACACCGCAGGACAACCTCTTCACGAAGATCGGTGTTCGTCCCATCGTGAACGCGCATGGCACCTTCACCATCATCACGGGCTCGCGTTCTTTGCCTGAGGTGAAACAGGCGATGTACGAAGCCTCGTTCTACTTCGTGCACCTCGATGAACTGATGGATAAGGTCGGGTCTGAGATTGCGCAGATGCTAGGCGCGCCCGGCTGCACCGTCACTACTGGCTGCGAAGCGGCAATTGCGCTTGCGACGGTCGCCTGTTCGTGCGGCACGAACGTGGAATGGTCGCAAGCCTTCCCGTACAAGCGCATGAAGTCGCAGGTGATCATCCCGAAGCATTCGCGTAATCCGTATGACTTCGGTGTTCGCATGACCGGTGCGGAGATCGTGGAAGTCGATAGCGCGGAAGAGTTGCAGGCGAAGCTGACGGACAAGGTTGCGATGGTCTATTTGCTGTCTTCGCCGCTTGCCGAGAGAGGGCCCCTCTCCATAGCGAACATCTGTCAGATCGCGCGTGCGAAGAACGTGCCGGTCTTTGTCGATGCTGCGGCGGAAGAGCCGTTGACACCGAACAAGCACCTGCAGGCTGGAGCATCGCTGGTGGGTTATTCAGGTGGTAAGTGCATGCGCGGACCACAGGCTGCGGGTCTGTTGCTGGGCGACAAGGAACTGACCAAGGCTGCATGGTTCCAGGCCTCGCCGCACCACAATTATGGGCGCGCCTACAAGGTTGGCAAGGAAGAGATCATGGGCATCCGCGCTGCTGTGCAGCAGTGGGGCAAGCGTGATCACGAGGCCGAGCAGAAGATGTGGATGGGCTGGCTGAAGACCATCGAAGCACGTTTGAAGCCGCTGCAGTCGACGACATTTGAGTACCTGGAACCGGAGGATCTTTCGAACCGTTCGCCTCGTCTGCGCGTGCACTGGGATGCAAAGGTGCTGAACATCACCGGTACTGAATTGACAGCAAAGCTGGATGCAGGCAATCCCCGCATCATGCTCGACGGGGGCACCGGCGTGCGCCCTGAGACCATGGCAAGCACGCTCACCGTGATGCCTTACATGATGTCACCGGGCGAAGAGAAGATCGTCGCGGACGCTATCTTCGTGGCGCTTTCGCATCCTGACCACTACTCCGATCCTGTGATTGCACCTGGCGCAAGCAAGGTAGACGGCAAGTGGCATGTCGCGATTCAGTATCTGCGCGGGAAGGGCGAGCAGGAGTTTGACCTGACACAGCAGGGCAGCGAATTGTCCGGAACGCAGAGGGGCGAACTCTTCAACGCGGTGCTGAAGGGAACCATCCACGGCGACGACCTGAAGCTGCGCAGCACGATGCCTGTCTCAGGTCATCAGATCGATTGGAACTTCAAGGGCACGGTCGCAGGCAACACCGCCAGCGGTTCGGTTGAGCTTGGCGAATACGGCGTTGCCTCCTGGCAGGCACGCAAGGCGTGACGATCAATCAGACACATGAGAAGGGTGGAGCCTAGGCTTCACCTTTCTCTTGTGTCTTGAATCACTTCGCGGCTATCGAAGGATCGTCCAAGCGAAAGATTTGGAACTAGCGAATGCGCGCCACGCCCGCGCGTAAGACCTTGGGATCCGCCGGTCCGTCGCCCACTCGCGATCGAGACAGGCGGCGGTGCCGAAGTGGAGGCTGACTCTAAATTCAATACGTTGCCAGACTGTATGCTGCGGCGACGGCGGGTTTATGTCCACCGCGTTCCACGCCGGCAGACTGCGGTCGGTTGCAAGTACACCAATGTCTTCAGCGCCAGAAGTCCTCTTTACGGCGCAACGCGTTGCGGTGCAGCACAAGGACTTTTCGCAGAAGTGATCACGCAAAGCGTGCAAAGACCACAGAGCGCTGACCCGGCACAAGGAGTGGAGGCCCAGGTTTCTGTTGCTGCGTGCTTGACGGCAATGCCTGAAGCTGACTCATGCCATCTCGATCGCAATGGTAGAGACGGGTGCCGTGTTGATCTTGAACCTTGAGCTTGTTCTTACTCACGAAGTTCATGCGCGTAGGTGACTCTGAATTGAGGCGTAGTTCTTTCCGTACCGCTGTGACCTCGCCTGGGATTCCCTCAAGGGAGACAGGCAGGATGTTGTAGACGCCCGCAGCAGCGGCGACGACGAGCAGGGACCCGTCAGGAGAGAGAGCCATCGCATGCGGCATCACGGATGCAAGGCCGAGCTTCCGTGTGGCGATGCGTGTGAGGATACGGCTGTGTGGATCGATACGATAGCTTTCGATCGATGCAGTGGGTAATCCTTCAAAACGGTTGCGCGCATTTGCGACGAAGAGCAGATCCTCACCTGCACTGAGGAGAATGGCTGATGGGGCAAAGGTTTCGATGAAGTGAGTTTTCTGCCACACCCCGTCGGCGGATCGCAGTACCTGGATACCGTCGTGTCCGTCGCGGTCCTGCACTGTAACGTAGGCGTGCGTCGCCCCTTCATGGGGAGGTAGTGCTTTTGCGAAGCGAATGCCATGTGCTGCCATGGTCAGACTGGCTGCGCCGAGAAAGTGTCGTCTCGTCCAACTCTGTTGCATGCGGTTCACCTCAGGCTTGGATCGCCATAGCGTGATGGAAGATGTTGTGAGGATCGTACTCCCGCTTCACCTGTTGCAGGAACGGATAGAGCTCGCCAGTGCCATAGTAAAGCTGCGGCCAGAAGTCATGCTGCAACATATCTGCGTCTGGATAATTGATGTAGCAGCCGTCATACTGCTCACCGGGAAAGGGTGTGCCTTTGTACTTCTCCGGGACACTGCCTGTGGAGTACACGTTGTTGTAAAGATCGCGGATACCCTTCAAGCGAAACGCGTCATCGGCTTCATTGCCCCAGAAGCTCATGTATTGCAGCTTCATGACCGAGGAGCGTTGCGGGACGGCAGTGTCATGAATACGATCAGGGTTGTTTGTCGCACCACCGTAGGAGTCGATCGCGACAAGCACGCCACGCGTCGACTCGTCGGAAAGCACGTGGTAAAAGCTGCGTGCTTCCTCTTCTGTAAAGTTGGCCTTCATGTAGCTGGATTTGTACTTGGCGCGGCCCCGATTGACGGCCATGGTGCTGCCGCCCTGGTTCTGGAGTGTGGATTCCAGCCAGGGTTGTCGGTCCACGGGGCGATCACCGTAACAGACGGAATCGCCAGGCGGTGGGCCTCGACGATCGTCTACGTTGGGCGTTATGGTACTCGGCTTTTCTATAAGAGGTTTGCACGGCTGAAGCTTGTCGCAGAGATCGTAAAGGACCGACAGATCGGTCACCGGTCCGTTCGGATTCATCAACTCAGCCCGCATCGTGATACGACCGCTCGTCTTGTTACTGAGATACAAGCCGGCAAAGAGCCCCCAAGTCTCTTTCTTAGCACTGTTCTCAGCCATCCACTTTCCGTAGGTCAGTAACACCGAAACAAACTTCTCTTCGGTCATGTCCTTCCAGTCCCAGGAAACACTCGCGTGGACGACTTCCTGCGGCGTCGGCGGAAGATGATCGAAATGGAAGTTCGTGATGACACCAAAGTTCGAACCCTGCCCTCCACGGAGTGCGCGGAACAGATGCGGCTCGCTTTGCTTGGAGACGCGGCGTGGCACTGCGCGACCATGTTGATCGACGGTAACAACGTCAATCGCTGTGACCCAATCGACCGTCAGTCCGTACTGCCGCACCAGCGTTCCATAACCACCGCCGGAGATGTGTCCGCCCGCGGTGACGGTGTAGCAGGTGCCACCCGGGATGCAGACACCTCCGCGCTTATAGAGCTGCTCATAGGCGCGACCGAGCATGGTGCCTGGTCCGAGAGAGTAGGAGCCCTTGCCCATCACATCTGTCTGAACGCGATCCAGTGAGCTGACGTCGAGAATCGCGCCGTTCGGATTGTTCACGACGAAGTCTTCGTAACAGTGGCCGGAAGAACGAACCGTCGGGCGCAGTCCTGCGTCCAGCGTGGCTTGCAGCGCGTGAGCCACATCTTCAGCGTCGAGACAGTACTCCACGCGGCCGGCCAGCTGCGCATCCGAGGAGGGGAAGCGTGCATTGCGCGTTCGGCTGGCGAGCGGGAAGCGTGGATCCGTGCGAAGAACAGTGTCCGGCATAGACTCGTTTCTGTGTTGTGAGCTTTGATCAGCGCAGGGACTTCCTGCGCTCATCAAAGCTTGCGGCGGCATGGAGAGTCTCCCACACCGCCGCTCGCTTGCTTGTTAAAACACGTACTTGGCCGAGATCTGTAGCTGACGCGGTCCAGAGCGGGTGTTCGTGATGTTGCCGAAGCTGGCATCCTGAGCGGTGCTGTCCGGGTTGCCATAGCTTGCGATGTTAAAGACGTTCGTACCATCCGCGCGCAAGCTGATGTGCTGGCGCTCGGTGATGTTGAAGTCCTTGAACAGGGAAGCGTCGTACTGCTGGTAGCCGGGCGTGCGTTCGGTTCCCGGACGCTGCTGGCTAACGACACCGTTGGCCGGCAGGCCGTAGGCGCAAACACCATTGTCAACGCCGGGTGTAGTGCAGGACGTTGCCGAAGGATCGGTGCCAAACCAGTGACCGACAGAACGGTTAACGATATGCAACGGACGCAACTTGACCATGCGCTGCTGGAATGAGTTCACGCCCGAGTTAATGTTGCTGCTGGTGATCGTCGTCGGGAAGCCCGAGTAGACAAAGCCAGAGACAGCAAGCTTCCAGCCGCCAACGACTTCATCCGCGATGCGTGGCATGTTTCCGCCCAGCATCCGACCGCGGCCGACCGGCAGGTCGTAGGTCATGGTGAAGTTGATGTTGTGGCGTACGTCCGTTCCTGCCGGGCCGTACTCGATGGTGTTGTTACGCGGATCTTCCGCATACGCGCTGTTGGTCTGAACGCCCGACACACCGAAAAAACCGATGCTGTTCGTCATTGACTTGCCGTAGGCGTAGTTCGCCGTGAATTGCAGGCCGCCCTTCAGGCGCTGGCGGAAGCTCGCCTGCAGTGCGTTGTAGTTCATCATGGATTGCGACGCAGTAAGCGCCACGCGACCGGACTGACCGACAACCTGGTAGTAGGGCGTCTTGTTGACTGCAAAGCAGGCAGGGTCATTGACCGCGAGCACCGCGCCGTTGGAGAGGCAAGGCTGGTAGGGCTGGTTCGCGTTGACTGCCTGGATGAGGTGGTAACCGTACTCACCCACGTAGCCAATCTGGACCGAACTGGTATTGCTCAGCTGGTACTCCGAGGTGAGGCTGTACTCGTTCACTGTGGAAGGCTTCAGGTTCGGATCCCAGGCACGGAAGAGCTGGCCGCACGCTGGATTCGTCGAATAGGCGCAGGTTGCGGTGTTCTGCGCAAAGGCATTTTCAGCCGTGGTGTAGCTGCCAAGGCTGGTGCCCGACGGAGCCGAACCGGTGTAGCTCACCGAGCTCTGGAACGGTGGGTTGATGTTCAGACGCAGGTTGGCGCCGCTGCCTTCCATGTAGGTTGTGGATCCGAAACCGCCACGCAATACCAGGCGGGGCTGGGGGTTCCAGGAGAAGCCAACGCGCGGCATGAAGTTGGTCCACACCGGGTTGTACAGTGCGCGGCTGTTGCCGTTCACGCCAGCCAACTGAATGGCGCCCGTCTGGAGGTTCAGATTCGCCTGCTTGTTGTTGACTTCGTAGATTGGCTGGTCGTACTCCCAGCGCACGCCCAGGTTCAGCGTGAAGGTAGAAGAGACCTTCCAGTCGTCCTGAGCGAAGACAGCGTCGCGCCACTGGCGCTGACCGGTATGACCGGCGAGCGTTCCCCGGCCAGCCGTTGCAGCACGGTCCAGATAGAAGTCGGCAACGCCGAAGCCGGCGGAGCCATTCGCTGCGGTGTAGTTACCGTTGTAGGTCATCTGGCCCTGTGCGCCGTCGTTGCCGGTGTAGAGGCTGTTCTGCTGGTAGCGAATGAACTGGGCGCCCATCTTGATAACATGGCTACCCTTCTGCACCGTGAGGTTATCCCCATAGGTGAAGTTGTTCATGATGTTGTCAGAGTAAATACCAGCGTTACCGAACGCGGAACCACCGCTGCTGGAGGCGAGGTTTGATCCAGTCGAGGTGATGTTCTGTGCCGAGAAGCCCGGGACCTGGTTGCCGCCACTGATACCGAGGAGGCTGTTGCCGTTAAGACCAAAGACACCTGTCGTGTCCTGCGGCAGACCCTGATGCCAGGCCGTCCGGAAGAAGCCCACACGGAGCTCGTTTTGGATGGTCGGCGTGAAGGTGTGCACATAGTTGATGGCGACGCCCTTTGTCGGGTAAGTCGAAGCGGTCGGGAACGCAAGCGCGATGGGTGCCGTATTCGTGTCGCCCGCCGTGCTCTGGCTGTAGCGAACAAAGAATGTGTCCTTATCGTGGTAACGATAGTCGACCTTCACATCGAACTGATCGTTATAGATGCGCTGCTTCGTCACGCCGCGATAGTTGCCGTTCGTCAAGGTTCCCGGCTGCGCTGCCTGGTTGGGCAGAGGATACAGCTCAGGGTGTGCGAAGAGGTAGCGCGCGACAGGGTTGAGCGCTGTCACCGGCAGGCGATTATTAACGTAGGCGGGAGAGCCAGCCACCTGCGTGTTGTAGAGCTGGATCGTCTTGTTCACAAGCGTCGGATCCAGCAACTCTGAGAAGTCACCTGCACGCATCTTGGCCGTGGCAACATTCACGGCCGATGTACCGCCTGTGTGATACCGGTTACCGGAATAGTCTGCAAAGAAGAACAGCTTGTCTTTAAGAATCGGGCCGCCGAAGGTGCCGCCAAAGATGTTGCTGGTCGCGCTCGACTTCGGAGTCGGCGTGGTGTTGTGGTTATTGGACCACGTATTCGCGTTGAAGCTGTCGTCGTTGACGTAATAGAAACCGCTGCCGTGGAACTGGTTCGTGCCGCTCTTGGTCAGAGCGATTACGTCGCCGCCGTTCACATTGCCGTACTCAGCCTGCGCATTGGCGCTGACCGTACGAACCTGATCCAGTGCGTCCGGGCTTGGATTGAAGCCGATGCTGTTGTTGATGGTCTCGTTGATTTCGATACCGTCAAGCAGGAAGTTGTTGGACTGCTGGCGGTTGCCGTTGACGGAAACCTGCCCGCCACCACCGGTGCTGCGCTCAATGGCGTTGGTGCCCGTGAAGCTGGTGGGATCGGTCGCAACTGCGCCAGGCGTAAAGATGGTGAGGGATGAGAAGTTACGGCCCTGGAGCGGGATATTGTCGATGGCGTGCGAGTCAAGCGTGGAACCGAGTTCAGCGCTCTCCGTGTTGAGCAGTGGAACCAACGCTTCTGTCACGTTGACCGTCTGCGTTCCGCCTTCTGCGCCCAGCTTTGCATCGAACTTCGCGTCCTGTCCGGCTTCGAGCGCGAACGGCCCCAGCGTCTGGGGAGCAAAGCCATTGGCCTGAATCGTTACCTTGTATTGGCCCACCTGCAGAAAGCGGAGGTTGTAGACGCCCGAGCTGGTGGATTCGGTGGTGCTGCTAACGTTCGTTTGAACGTTGGTGGCAATGACCTTTGCGCCGGGCAGCACTGCACCCGAGGCATCTGTCACCGTACCGTTGATACTGCCTGTAATGGTCTGACTCAGAGCACTTGGGCCTGTACACACAAGCACCGCGGACAAACAAAGTAAAGAACGTTTCATCAACTTGGTCTCCTGAGGGGAATCTTCAAATGGAACAAACCAGAGGGACAGAGAGTTGCCTGTGCCGCAATTAATCCAGATTTCGTGGTGGTTTAACGTGGTGTCAGTAAAACCCAAAATTCCGCAATGCGGCTAGGCCATATGTCCTAGCGCCCCGCGTGAAGATGCGCCTAAAGGTCGCCTGGACCACAAACTTCATGGCGTTGCGATAAACAATCATCTGGAGGTACGACTTGACCCGAGTGATCTTCTTCATGGCATGCGCCGCAACTACCGCTCTGCCGCTTGCTTCGCAGGTGACAACACCACTGAGCTATGTATGCCATCACGTGGCCGCGCCACCCGTAATCGATGGGAAGCTTGACGATGCCGCATGGCGGCAAGCGCCGTGGACGACGGACTTTGTTGACATCACGGGCGACCCAGAGCTGCGTCCCCTGTATCGCACGCGCATGAAGATGCTGTGGGACGACCACCGTCTCTATATCGCTGCGGAACTGCAAGAGCCCGATGTCCACGGGACCTTGACGGCGCACGATTCCGTGATCTTCCACGATAACGATTTCGAGCTCTTCCTGAAGCCGGTACCCGCCGCAAAAGACTACTTCGAATACGAGATAAACGCACTCAACACGACGTGGGACCTGTACCTGAATCGGCCATATCTCGAAGGTGGTAAGGCTGATAGTGCGTGGGAGGCAACAGGCATCAAGACCGCAGTTGCCGTGCAGGGGACCCTCAACAAGAGTGACGACAAGGACAAGGGATGGACGCTTGAAATTGCCTTGCCGCTGGACGCGTTCGCAACACGGCAGCAAGTGACTGTGCCCACGGACGGGACGCAATGGCGTGTGAACTTCAGCCGAGTGGAGTGGCTGCAAGGGCATCCACGCGAAGAGAATTGGGTATGGTCACCACAGGGCGCGGTGAACATGCACATACCCGATCGTTGGGGGACACTCACGTTCCGGCGTTAGTCGGTGGCTGCTTCAGTTGGGCAGGAAGCCGACGAACATAGGGCTCTCCAACGGATAGGTATGCACTGGCTCGGAGAGCCTGCCCGTCGACGCCGATCGTTCAAGGATCACAACGGTGTTGGAAGCGATCTCGCACAGGATCAACCATCGTCCAGTTGGGTCAATTGCGAAATGGCGCGTGTTCCTGCCGCCGTTGTTCGCAAGTTGGATCAAGGTCAGTCCGCCGCCTGCCTTCTCGATGCGGAAGACTGCCATTGTGTCCGAAGCGACTCGATTGCCGATATAAAGATTACGTCCATCAGGTGACACCTGGATCTCGCCTGAGAAAGCCTTACCCGGCGGAAAGTTCTTGGGAAGACTCGAGACCCGTCCGGCGGACGTCACGGTCCCTGCTTTGCTATCCCACTGCAGGATCTCAACGGTAGAGTCGAGTTCATTGAGGCAATAGATCCAGCGGCCGTTGGGATGGAATGCGATGTGGCGCGGACCGCTGCCGGGCTTCGCCGCCCACACCGGGGTGGAGTGAGGCGTTAGTACAGCGGTGAGGGGATCTACACGGTAGATCAAGATCTGGTCCAAGCCGAAGTTGTTGACGAGCAGGAAACGGCTATCGGAAGTGAAACGCGCAGAATGCGCGTGCGCGCTCTCCTGCCGGTCGGGATTCGGGCCGTGCCCCATGTACTGAATATGCGATACCGGCGTGGATAGGGCACCGCGGCTATCGATCCGATAGGTCGTGATGCTGCCACCGGAATAGTTCGCAAGGGCCAGCATGCGTCCGTCTGGAGAGGTCGCAACGTGGGTTGGTCCATCGCCGCCACTGGACTGTGTGTTGATGAGCTGAAGAGCACCGGTTGTTGGGTCGGCGGCGAACGCGCTCACGATGGCCTTGGAGCCGTTTGCTTCGCTGACGACATAGACACGGTCTTCGCCTCCCGTGCGATCGAATGCCATGAACGCAGGACTTACGATCTTCGCTGACTCATGCAGCGTGCCGATCTCTCCGGTTGCAGAGTTCCACGTCGCGGACTGAATGACACCACCCGCTTTGGCTGTGGAGCAGAGAAGGACCCTGCCTGCAGAAGGTTGAGCCTTCATCGCACGGCTCATGAAAACCCAGGCAGGAACGCTGCTGAGAAATTGGCGGCGCGACCATGGAAGTGCAATCTGGCGAGGGGAGCTACGTTGCAATGAAACCTCTTGGATGGATCTGCGAGTTGCGGGTATCAGGTGGCTTGCGCCAGACCATCTGGATGCCTTTGATGGCACTCGGTCTATCCCCAAAATACTCCACTCGCCCAAGTAGACTCAAACCCACATCAACGCGTCTCGATCGTTGCGTGGGAAGGCGATGATCCCAGCGGTCAGTCGAGCATTGAATCATTATTGACCCGACAGCTTCCACTCCATGACAGAGCCTGCGTAGTCCGCCAGAATTACCGTCCCGTTGTGGACGATCGGCTGAGAGAATTTCGAGTAGGTGTACTGTTCCGACTTGAAGATCAGCGGGGGCTGGCCCGCAATCAACTTGGTGAGATCGTAGCCATAGAGAAATCCCGTTGTCACTGTCCGGTTCGCGTCTCCGTTTGGCACGGAGCACCAAGCGATGGCGTTGGCGCCGTTGCTGTCTGAGACGGAACAGAAGCCTCCGGGCATGCCGCCATTGCCGGTGGACTGGGGCGACGCGACCTCAGCACTGCGTCCGACGAAGTGGTAGATCCCGCCTGTGTCTGCCCGCCACATTTGCAGAGGGGAGTTCTCGGCCATCATTAATAGGTAAAACGTCCCGTCGGGCGCAGTGTAGTGAGCGATTGGAGCGTGTTGGTGCCTCGTCTTCCCGCCGAAGAATTGATTCAGCGTTGATAGCTTGACGGGACAGGGATCGATCCCAAGGTCCCAACCAAATTCGTAGAGAGCTACCTTCGCGCAATTCGCCTTTGGGTTCTTGAAGTCGGCTGGAGCCGTCTGCGGAAAGGACCGCGTGGGGACGACATATCCGATGCCGTCTTTTCCGGCAGTGATGTACTGGTGGAACCGCTCGACCAAGGTCCCGGAGAGGTGCGCATCTTGGTCTGTCCATTGGCTATTGCAGCCGCTGTTCATGGGCATCTGCGCACCGGGGGTTGCTCCGGTGACGGCTGATACCTGGACCTTCGCATTGGTGAGTTGCACGTTCCCGCACTCACGCGAGGAATCAGAGAATGGCGCCCATGCGCCCACTACGGACAACGACGCGGCTGTCGTTGCTGTCGATGGAACGAATTGCAGCTTCATGCTGGCTTCGCCGAAGTCCGTAGTGCCGTTGAACGATCCGTTACCGGCACCGGCGTAGATGAATCCATCCGAGTCGATGGCCGGACCCTGGGACGACATCCAGATACCTGCCCGTGTCGCAAGTGCAGCCTTTACCTTCAGATCAAACGTATCGAAGGCGAGTATCCATCCCGTTGCGTCCGGGCCGCTTTCCGTGAAAGAGCCCGCAGCAATAATGATGAACTTAGTCCCGTTTCGCGACCAGAGGGCCAGCGCCGAGCGTTGTTTGCGTGGGGCCGCAGAGTAGCGTTGGCCGTTACTGGTGGCGTCAAGGATCGTGCTTGCCAGCACCGTGCCGGACCGGTCATCAAGGACAAACATCTTTTGCTGCATGGATTGCTGGGAACCTGACCCGTCGGAAGAGCATGTCGCGTCCTGGTACAGCTTGTGAGTGTCCGCATCGATCACCCCGGTGGAGAGCATTCCGAAGTTTGTTTGCACTCGCCACATGTCGTTACCTGGAATTGACCTCACCGGCGCGCAGAGCTGCGGCGTTTGCCAGATGGCCGCGCCACCGATTGGGTTGACGCCGCGGATAACATTGGCGTCACTGGCAAGGATCATCACGTTCCCGTCGATCAGTGGTTGCGCTTCACAGCCGCGCGCATCGCCGATACAGGGGATGCGCGGCAGCATGGTCATTCCCTGGGCGACCTTCGCCGGAGTGAGGATTGTTTCGCTGCGGTTCTCGCTTGTGCGCGCAACGTCATAACTCTTCGTGAGAACGTTCTGTGCCGACGCGCTGATGGTTGCGCATAATAATAATGAGGCGATCTTCATGTCTCTGCTCCCTACATGCTGAAATCGGTCAGCGATCCGTTGATGTGATCAGGAAGTGCAGGCAGTCTGATTCGTCCTTGATGCCCCGCGAGCGAATACGCAAAACCGTTTTGGGCACTGCCGAATACGTTCGGTCCGAAAGGCAGGTTGGCCCATCCATCGGCATTTGTCCATACATCTGGACCACCACTTGTGGCGTAGTTGTGTAATTGCTTGTTCGGTCCAAAGGGCGTGTTCACCCAGATCCAACGAGTGTTAACCGGGTCTTTTGAAATGCCGCAGATCAACCCCGCCGTTCGTCCAAACGGCCCACCATTGCCATCCCGCGACCAGCACAGGATGTCATCTTCGACATGCTGGTAGAGGAGCGGTCCCAGAGCGAGGGAACTAATCCAGGCATAGTTCAAGATCCACTTGCCGAGGCCGTAGCCTTCGAAGTCTCCGGCGTAAATGCGAAAGCCTTTGCAGGGGGTCGTCATGCCATGCAGGTAAAACCATAGCTTGTTGTTCACCACGCCGCCCGGGCCGTCCGTGTCGAGGCTCTCCACATAGCGATAAGCGCCCTCCGGATTACGGTCGGCGTAAGCGCTGTCGACCAGTCGCCCGAAGCCGGCTCCATTGGAGACGTCACGGCAGGCATAGTGATACGGGAAGTCGATCACGGGGATGCCGACCTGCCTCCAGAAGGCGTCCAGTTCGTTCATGTCTCCCGTGTAGACTTCCGCCACATTCATGCCGGGACGCGCCGCATTCAGTGCCCTGGATGTGGCAATGGACTCGCTCTTGGCTTCGTCTTCCCGGAAGCCATCGAGCCCCAGTCGCGCATCCAGCCACCTGCCAGAAAGCTGCTTTTGCTTCAGCATGTAGCCAGCAGGCTTTGACGTCTGGTAGTTAACCCGGGTCCCGTCGTCCGGCACAATCTCCGGATCAAAGAGACGGTCGCGAGGTCCACCGAATAGCCCGGCTGCCTTGAAGAAGAGCTTGCGATCTGGCTTGCCGTTGGAGCCGCGCTCGACGTACGGGGGACGTCCACCGTATTGATGTATCGGCCAATCTGCCGTCAGACGCAATCCCCGCTTGTGGCAGGCCCGCGAACAAGCCTGGATCTCCGCACCTGTACCGATGCGTGTCGGTTCGCCAGGAAACTGCCCCACGTTGTAATCGCAGATCGGATCGTACCCAAGCGAAGACGAGGTTGGACCAAATTGTGTCTGTGCGAGAGGCGGAAGCTCGAAGGCGCCAATCCCGCTCGCTGCATAGGACGGGACCCACCCCGTGACGCGTTTTGCAAGGCCATTTTTCCGTCCGGGCCATTGTGTAACGTAAACGTTCAAACGTCACCTCTCGTCGCGACTTCCCGGTCATAGGTCCGAATACACGCGCAATGTTGAGCGGTCAGTTGTCATTCCGCATCGTTTACGGCGCCTGCGGATTTTGTCAACCGCTCAGTTGATTTCTTAGGGCGCGGATGCCCGCTGGTGGTGGGAAGCGAAAATCTACCAGCAGCTCATCGTCCGGGGCCGCACCGTTTCACATGACGCGAGTGAACATTTTCCACGAAGCATCGGGTTTGACAACAAAATATTAGGCACTTGCGGACTAAAGTCAGCATCGTTCATGAAGTTACCAGCAAATCTGAGTTATCGACCCCACACTAAGCTGACATGATCATGCGGACGGTCTGTGAAAGTCGCAGTTATCGCAAAGTGATGTAGTTGATAGGCGACAGGTATCAAAGGTGCGTGTAGGAGAGCCCATCCCGCATAAACGCAAGATTTACTTGTTTTGCGCTATCTGTCGCGCCTTTTCCCTAAATCGATAATTCACAAAAATAATCTTGACCGGCAGGATCGGCGGGCGTAAAAGGAATCACCTTCGAAACACCCCTGTTTCGATCGCCGAGTGTAGTTACCCCTATCGTTCTTACATCACGCCGCATAACGTGCTGCAGCTTCGCTGCGGAAAGGCGATTCCCATGGGAGCGTATACGTATCCCGGTGTTTATATCCAGGAGTTAGAGTCTCCGGTACATACAATTGCGTCGGTAGCGACGTCTGTAACGGCATTTGTGGGATACACGAAGAGCGGCATCGACAACCGCGCGGAGCACCTCTACAGCTTTGCGGATTTCGAGAGGACCTTCGGTGGTTTCGCTTCGGACAGCGAACTCAGTTATGCAGTGCAGCAGTTTTTTCAGAACGGTGGAAGCGAGGCGTATGTCGTTCGCGTGCCGAAACACGGCGCGACGGACGCGACCGCGGTATTTGAGGGAATCACGCTTACTGCGCTGAGTAGTGGAACCTGGGCGAACGGAAACCTGATTGCAGATGTGAACTATGACAGTGTCGATCAGACCGCTGTGCCAACCGGCTTCAATCTGACCATCACGAACCTGATTGACGGTACCGTGGAGACATTTTCTGGCCTGTCTCTTGACCCGGTCCGCAAGGATTTTGCGCCCAATGTCGTAAATGATCCTGACTCCGGATCGCAGTTGGTGAAGGTATCGGTCCATAGTCCCGCGCCGACGGTAGCCCCGGCGCGCACCGGCCTCACAGGCAGTGCGATTACCGCGGCTGGCATTCTGGGAAGTGCCGCGAAGAAGCTACCTGTAACTGGAACCTTCGCGGTTGTGAAGGACGGTGCGACGGCCACGGCTTCAAATCCGTTGAACCTGCAGGCGCTGCGTGTGGGGCAGTTCCTCTCCTTTGATGGAGACGCTACAAACGGGGTCTATGCCGTATCCAAGCTGGACTCCGCGACCGGTGCGGTGACGCTCGCGCCTCCTTTCACTGGGAATGACAACCCGACCGCAGTCGGTAAGATCCTTCAGCCAGTTGCCAACGGGAACTACGCCCTGAGTCTGGGGGTGAGCAGTCCAGCGACGCTCGCCCCGTTGCCGCTGAACATCACGGTCTTCGCGGATGGCAACACGATACCGCAGAGTCTGCCGGGAGTAGCGCAGGCACTGGCTCGCGCGCTAAATACAACGTTGCAGTCGAAGCTGCCCGGTAGTGCGGCGCGCGTGACCGTTACAAAGTCAGGGAGCGGTAGCGGTCTTCGAGTGGTGGTGACGTTGCCTCAAAATCCGGATGCGGTGATTACGCTGGGCACGCCAACCGGCGGCTTGAATGATGCGTCTGCGCTGCTTGGCCTGGGCACGACTGCAAACGTGGCGCAGTACTCGCTCGGGACGGCGCATGTCTTTGGTTCGCAGACGGCGTCGGTCGCAGGTGGTGATGGTACGGGTCTGCCGCAGACGGGCGATCTCATCGGGAGTCAGTCAGACTTCACGGGTATCTACGCGCTGGAGAAGGTAGACCTGTTCAATCTTCTGAGTATTCCGGATGCGACACGCGCAAATCCAGGCGACCCGGCGTCCTTGGATTCGAACATTGATACCAATGCAATCTACAGTGCAGCCATTGCGCTTTGTGATGAGCGGCGCGCGTTCCTGTTGATCGACCCTCCACCGAATGTAAACACACCCGCTGCAGCGGTGGACTGGGTTTCGACCCAACTGAATGTTCAGGATCGCAATGCGGCCGCATTCTTTCCACGTCTGCGACTTCCCGATCCCCTGAATGACTTTCAGCTGCGCACCTTCGCGCCGTCGGGTGTTGCGTCGGGCGTCTATGCTCGCACCGATGCTTCGCGTGGTGTGTGGAAGGCGCCTGCCGGCATCGATGCACAACTGATCGGCGTGCAGAGCATGGCATACAAACTGAGCGATGCGGAGAATGGCTCTCTCAATCCACTGGGTTTGAATTGTTTCCGTAATTTCCCGGTATATGGCTCGGTCCTGTGGGGTGCGCGGACGACATTGGGCGCAGATGCCCGTGCGAACGAATGGAAGTATGTACCGGTGCGAAGGCTTGCGTTGTTTCTGGAAGAGAGCCTCTTCCGCGGAACACAGTGGGTTGTCTTCGAGCCGAATGACGAGCCCCTGTGGGCGTCTATCCGTTTGAATGTCGAAGGCTTTCTGAATACCTTGTTTCGCCGTGGCGCATTCCAGGGTAAGACACCGCAGGAGGCGTACTTCGTGAAGTGCGACAGCACCACCACCACGCAGACCGACATCGATTCGGGCGTAGTGAACATACTGGTTGGTTTTGCTCCCCTCAAGCCCGCCGAATTTGTCGTGATCCAGATCCAGCAGATCAGCAGTCAGTCGGTGTCGTAACGAAAGGAAAAGGCCATGGCGGAATTTGTAGTCAATGCGCAGCGGTTCGATCCGTACAAGAACTTCAAGTTCCGCTTGAAGTGGGATGGTCGCTATGTAGCAGGTCTAAGCAAGGTCTCAGCCTTGAAGCGCACGACGGAAGTGGTAAAGCATCGTGAAGGTGGCGATGCCAGTACCAGTCGCAAGTCGCCGGGACGCACCGAGTATGACGCGATCACACTAGAGCGCGGCGTTACGCATGACCCTGACTTTGAGGCGTGGGCTGCAAAGGTGTGGCAGTTGCAGGCGGGGCTTGGTGCCGAAGTGTCTTTGAAGGACTTCCGCAAAGACGTCATCCTCGACCTCTATAACGAAGCCGGCCAACTCGCGATCAGCTACAAGATCTATCGAGCCTGGGTGTCGGAGTATCAGGCACTGCCCGACCTCGATGCGAATGCAAACGCGGTCGCGATCCAGCACTTGAAGCTTGAGAACGAAGGATGGGAACGGGACACGTCCGTCACTGAGCCTACGGAGCCCAGCTTCGCTTCCACGCGCGCCTGATTAGCGCAGCCGAATGAGGAAGCGGTCGTGATGCGGCGCTGTTGCCGCCTCACCTTATTACGAGAGTCACGCAGGATTTGCCCCGCGCATCGTCGCGGGGCGGGGAACCTTGATGCGTTCATTGGAAGGAGAACGACTGCTGCTGGCATGGGAGGACGCCGCTGCGTCTGACCCGGTACGGCGTCCGCTTTGGCTGCTATCACATGCCATGCCTGGGACCAGTGCAGAGGCGCTGGAGGATGTTTCCCTGGTGCGACGCAACCGGTTGCTACTGCAGCTGTACGCCTCCACCTTCGGACCAGAACTTCAGGGTTTCTCAACCTGCATGCGCTGCAGCGCCGCAATGGAGTTCCGCAGCGAAGTCGAAGGCCTGCTCAGCGTGCTTCCGGACCGTGCCGAAGAGGACGAGATAGCGGTAGGAGAAAAGGATGCGGTTCGTGTACTCGAGATCACCACCCGGATGGTATTGCACGCCTTACAGGCAGAGGCCGTGGCTGACAGAGAGCGAATCCTCTTGCTATCGTGCATCGCCGGCGGATCCGACCCAAGGGGCGCCTTCGACGAGTCCAGCGTGAGCGAGTCAGCTCTAGCGGCGCTTCAAACCGCCGTTGCCGCCCGCAATGCCGACGCGGAGATGTCATGCACGCTGGAGTGCGCAGAGTGCGGCGAGTTGAATCGCGTGGACTTTGATCCAGCACATTTTGTCTGGCTGGCGATACGGCATCGCGTTTCTGTGTTGCTGGGCGATGTGCATGAGATTGCCCGCGCTTATGGCTGGGGTGAACGTTCCATCCTCAGGATGAGCGAAGTCCGCCGCGAGGCTTACCTGAAACACATTGTGGGCGCGGGGGCGACGGCATGAGTGGTCTCCTGCATCGCGTTTTGCAACGTGCGGCCGTTCCAGGTGGCGGTCTTGAGCCACTGCGACCCTCGCGAGCCGCGCTGCGGCTGGCCGCAGCAACGAACCTTCCCGCCGAAGTAATGCAGGACGCAGAGACATCGCGGGCCATGGCGGTTCCTTCCCCTGCATCGGTCGAGATGCCGAGGACGCGGGCGACAATGGTGCAAACGACGACCTCGGATGCGCCATCCAGATCGCAGGTGTTGCGAGAAGAGATCAAGCTGCAATCAGCGCCGTTGCATAGCGTGGATCGGGCAGTAGCGGTTCCCAATCCAGAGGATCCTGACTTCCGCGAGACCGAATTGAAACACAAACCTGCTGAGCAGCGCGGGAACCCAGAGCACGACACGGAGCCGTTCGCGCGCGAAGAGACACAGCACGGTTCTCCGGTGGCGCATACGGTGCTGTTCGTGCCCGACGCGAAGAGATCGACGAGCACCGAGACATCGCAACAGACGTCGGCCGCGCCGAGTGAAGTTTCTCCAGCGGAGCCTGCGCGTATTCCAACTCAGCCCATCCTTGAGATTTCGATCGACCACATCGAAGTGCAGGCCGCGGTTCGTGCGCCGGATCGTCCACGCACGCCGCCCTTCCGTCCACGGGTCTCTCTGAGTGACTTCCTCGCCAGGAGTGCACGCAGATGAACGGATACTTGGCGATCAGTGGAGTGAGTGCGGTCCTTCGCTCGTTGTTGCTGTCGGCACTTACCGATGGTGGGCCGGGCACGCTGCTTACGTCGCCCACTTCCATCAGTGCGAACCCGCCAGATCTGATTCCGACGGGACCGGACGAGCAGCCAAGGATCAATTTGTTTATGTACTACGCCAGCCTCAACACGGGTTACCGCAACGCGGAGCTTCCCAGCCGCGATGTTTCCGGTGGGCTGCTGACGAACCCTCCGCTGGCTTTAAACCTGCACTATCTTGTCTCGGCGTACGGCGCCACGCAATATGACCCGGAGATCCTGTTGGGCTGGGCCATGGAGGTCTTCCACAACAATCCGATGATCTCGCGGGACACGATTTCGGATGCGTTGGCAGCGCTGGGCGCCGCAACAGAAGAGGCCAAGCTCGTCAGCAAGACCTCTCTCGCAAGCCAGTTCGAACAACTCAAGATCACACCAGAGGCGCTCTCGAACGAAGAAATCTCGCGGTTGTGGATGGCGTTCTCAACGCACTACCGGCCAACCACTTCCTACCAGGTATCCGTGGTGCTCATTCGCGATACGCAGCCCGTGCGGTCGAATCTGCCAGTGCAGAAACGCAACCTTGCTGTGCTGCCGGCGGACATTCCGACGATCGATGCCATCGCTCCCGCCACTGCCTTCACAGGCGACACACTCACGATCACGGGCCGCAACTTCCTGGGCGATACGCCCGCCGATACTGCGGTCTCCTTCGCTGGCGCGACTCCAACCAGTCCTTCCACGGTTCAGGCGACGACCGTTCGGGTTGTTCTGCCAACTTCGGTGCGAGCTGGAGCCGTCCCCGTCCGCATCGTGCGCTCGGTACAGTTCGGCACTGCGGCTGATCCGCATCGCGCGTTTGAGTCGGGCAGCGCCGTCTTCATGCTCGCGCCAACCCTCACGGACGTGTCGCCCATAACGCCGGCGTCTGTAATCACCGTGGCAAAGGGAACGAACCTGACCGTGAACGTTCAGCCAGCCGTGGGGCGCGGACAACGGGTCCGATTGTTTGCAGGGAGCCTCTCCCTCGAGATCCCGGCCCGTCCCCCGACAGCGCCGGAGTCCGCAACGGCACTGGTGTTTCCCATCCCCGCGACATGGGGACCCTTCAAGTCACCACTACGCGTCGAGGTGGATGGTGCACAGAGTCTGCTCGTGGTGGATGGAACGCCGGGTAGTCCCACGCTTGGACAGTTCTTCCCGCAGTTGAAGGTGACGGCATGAGTGAGTCGCTACAGACGATGACGCTTGCTGACGAACTGGATCGCGTCTACGCGATGGTCGGTGGCGAGCAGCCGGAAGCTGTCGCCACCGAGGGAACTCCGTCGAGTGTCAGCCGGCGTCCGCTGGATCGCGTGGTCACGCAATTTGGCCTGAGTGACTTTGAGCGTGACCTGTTGCTGCTCTGTACAGGAGCTGCGCTCGAGACAAGGTTCCTGCAGGCGTGTGCGATCGCGAATGGTGACGATCGGGCATCATGGCCCACGTTTGCAATGGCCATGACTCAGATCGATGGTGCGCACTGGAGCGCATTGAGCCGGCTGCATCCGCTGCGGTACTGGCGTTTAGTGGAAGAAGGACCATCGCAAAGCTTGCTACAGGCACCCTTGAAACTCGATGAGCGCATCCTCCAATACTTGCTGGGTGTGCCGTCGCTGGATGCAGTGCTGGAATGGCTGGTGCGTCCGCTTGCTGCGGCAGAGTTCAATGGCTTGGGGGAAGACGCCCGGAGAATCGCCGCTCACTGGCAGAGAGACTCACGACGTCCGGCGAAGCCGGTGGTGCTGTTGGGAAGTGATCCTTCCGCGGCAAGGCGGATCTTCGGTGAGGCTTGTGGTGAAACGGACCTCCTGCCATTCCAGCTTCGCGCGGCGGACCTGCCCACGGCCACGATAGAGCGCGAGATTGCCGCTCGTCATTGGACTCGCGAAGCGGTACTGACCGGTGCAGCGCTGCTGCTGGAAACCTCTGCAGCCGACAGTGCAGAGGTGACTGCCGCAGCCGTTGCATGGGTCCGCTCCGTGCAGGTCCCACTCGCAGTGCTTGCGGAGGCAGGTAGTGCGATGGAGCACGTTGAGGGCCTGCCGGTCCGCATGGCGCAGCCGGGTCCGGAGGACCGCAAGCACCTGTGGCTTGAGAGCCTGGGAGCGCCCGGTGCATCGCTGAACGGTCAACTGGATCGCCTGGTCGATGCCTTCCGGTTCGACGAAGGAACGATCCGCTTGGCTGCTTTGGATGTGTCCTCGAGACAGTCGGCGGAGGATGACGGAACGCTTGCCGATGCACTCCTGCAAAGCTGCCGGGATCATGCACGGCGACCGCTTGAAGGGTTGGCGCAGCGGATCGACCCGCGTGCTCGTTGGGAAGACATGGAGCTGCCTGAATCACAGAAGGAGACGCTCCGGGAGCTGATGATGCACGTGCGTCATCGTCGGCGAGTGAACCAGGATTGGGGATTCTCCTCACGCTATGCGCGCGGCACGGGCCTGACCGCACTCTTTGCCGGGCCCAGCGGCACGGGCAAGACGATGGCTGCGGAGATTCTTGCGGGCGAACTTGGGTTGGATCTTTACCAGATTGATCTTGCTGCCATTGTGAGCAAGTACATCGGTGAAACCGAGAAAAACCTGAAGCGGGTCTTTGATGCTGCGGAGCAAAGCGGCGCGTTGCTGTTGTTCGACGAGGCAGATGCGCTCTTTGGCAAGCGCAGCGAAGTGAAAGACAGCCATGACCGATACGCGAATCTTGAGGTCAGCTACCTTCTGCAGCGCATGGAGTCGTACAGCGGCATCGCTATCTTGACGACAAACATGCAGCGGGCGTTGGACCCAGCCTTCCTGCGAAGGATTCGCTTCATCGTGCAGTTTCCATTTCCAGACGAGGCGTCACGCCGGCAGATGTGGTCGCGCGTCTTCCCATCGGCGACACCCACCGAGGGGCTGAAGCCAGAACAACTGGCGCACTTGCATGTCTCAGGCGCGGTCATCCGCAACATCGCCATGCACGCTGCGTACATGGCAGCGAACGACGAACTGCCGGTTCGCATGAGCCACATCGCTGCAGGCGTTCGCACGGAGTACACCAAGATGGACAAGATCCTTACGCCATCCGAGACCGGGGGGTGGATATGAGACCAATTCCGGGGAAGTCGATGCCGGCAGCGGGTGCAGGGCACGGAGCCGCGGCACCGCAGGTAAGGCTGCAGATTGGTCGATTGTCGCTGCGCGGCTTTGGAGCGGATGCTGGCGAGCGCTTTCACTTGGCTTTGCAGAAGGCCATGACGCAGGGCATGCAGCAGGGGCAGGGGCTTACGCATGGCGGTAACCTCCACCTGAACCGTCTTGCCATCCCAGCGCTCTCGGCCGGTGCAACGGTGGAAGACGCGGCACGGCAGGTCGCTGCGGGTCTGCTGCGGGCATTGAAGACGACTGATCAAAGACGCGAGGAGGTGACGCGTGCCTAATATCTCTCCTCGCTTGGTCAAGGGCGCGCTGGTATTGCTGGAGCCGAATACGGGCATACCCATGGGCCGGATCGCGCTGCAGTACAACCCCGAAACCATCACACGCTCGCTGAAGCCGCAAACACCGGGCGAGGAGCCAGATCGTAGTGAACTGCTCCGATTGAAGGGGCCACCGGTTGAGACCATCCGTCTAACGGTGGAACTGGATGCCACCGACAGTCTTGAGGCGGGCGATGCCACGGCCACCAGCGTTGGCCTGCAGCCGCAGATGGCGTTGCTGGAGACGCTGCTCTATCCGAGCAGCACAGAGATGATCGTGAACGAAATCCTCTCGCTCATCGGAACCATCGAGATTCTGCCCATGTCTTCTCCGCTGACGCTGCTGGCATGGGGCACGAACCGTGTGACGCCGGTGCGCATCACGGGCTTTGAAATTACGGAAGAGGCATTTGACGCACAGTTGAATCCGATTCGCGCAAAGATAGCGCTCGATCTGCGCGTATTGAGCGTCAGTGACGCTGGCTTCCTGTCGCCCGTGGGAGCGGTGTACATGGCATACCAGATGGGCAAGGAAGCAATGGCACGCAGAGCCTGAAGAGAGGAGTGGAAGAGATGGATAGCGCACTCGCATCGATGATTCAATCCGCCGCCGGCACCGGCGCGCCAACGAACCCTTCCAGCCGGTACTACGGCGCCGCGACGCAGGAGTACGTGGGCCCCGACGGCGTTGCTGTTCGCTACCTCTCACGACGCATTCTCCCGCAGATCGCGGTGTACTCTTCGACGCGCACTTACACGGTGCAGCAGGGGGACCGGCTGGATAACCTGGCGGCAAAGTTTCTAGGCGATCCGTTGCTGTTCTGGATGATTGCCGACGCAAATGCCGCGACCGATGCAGAGGCCCTCACCGAGGAGCCGGGAATCGCTATCAGGATTCCGCTGGCCTCGAATCTTCCACCGGGGTCCCGCAATGGCTAACGGACTCTACCTGACACTGCTTGCCGGACCCGTGATCGCGGTGCCCGTGCCGAAGCCTGTGACCGATGCGCTGACATCCGTGGAGATCACGAACTCATCGGATCGCAGCGGCTTCCAACTGACGTTCACCTTGGCGAATAATTCAATCCTGCAGACCCTCTTTCTCCTTGCTGCAGGCGGCCCGATTCCCATGCTGCGAGTGATCCTGATGGTTACCTTCGGGGGCATACCGCAGGTTGTCATGGACGGTGTAATTCAGCACCACGAGATTGCGCCCGATGCCATGCACGGCAGTTCGAAGTTAGTCCTGACAGGACAGGATCTCTCTGCCGTGATGGATCTTGTGAAGATGAATGGCGTGCCCTATCCAGGCATGACGCCGGATCTGCGTGTTCTCACCATCCTTGCGAAGTACGCCGTCTTCGGCATCGTTCCGATGGTCATCCCGGTGCCCGCACCGGACGTGGAAGTACCCGTAGAAAAGATCCCGACACAAGAGGGCACCGACCTTGCTTACATCCGTAAGCTTGCGGAGGAGGTGGGATACGTCTTCTATGTTGAGCCGGGCCTGTTGCCCGGAACAAGCACCGCCTATTGGGGGCCGAGCGTGCGCATCGGCATACCGCAGCCGGCGTTGAACGCAAACATGGACAGCTGGACCAACGTGGAGTCGCTCAACTTCCGCTACCAGACGCAGGAGTCCGTGATGCCGTTGGCGTACATACAGGATCCGTTGACGAAGGCAATCATTCCGGTGCCGATCCCGGCTGTAACACCGTTCAGTCCGCCTTTGGGACTGGTGATTCCCGTGCCGCAAAAGATTGAGCCGCTGGACGACGTCTCGAATAAGCCCGTGGCACAGACGCTGATGCGGCTATGGGCCAAGGCCGTGGAGACGAGCGACGTTGTGACCGGCGACGGAACGCTGGATGTGCAGCGGTATGGATGGATTCTGAGAGCGCGGTCGCTTGTGGGCGTGCGCGGTGCAGGCCTTGCGTTTGATGGGCTGCATTACGTGGAAAGCACGACGCACACCATTCAGCCGGGGCAGTACAAGCAGAGCTTCACACTCAAGCGGAATGCACTGATTTCAAACATCCCGCTGGTTCCGGCATTGCCTTACTGATCAAAGGAGAGCCGCTTGGCGAAGTATTACGGAAAATATCGTGGCACGGTGCTGGTCAACGTAGACCCCATGCAGATGGGACGGCTCATGGTACAGGTGGCCGCCGTGGGAGGGCTGTTGCCGTCAACCTGGGCGATGCCTTGCTTTCCCTTTGCAGGCATTCAAAGCGGCATGTTCGTGCTGCCGGCGGTGCAATCCGGTGTGTGGGTCGAGTTTGAAGGTGGGGACCCGGATTATCCGATCTGGGTTGGAGGCTTCTGGGGCAGCTCTGCCGAGATACCAGCGCTTGCACTTGCAGCGCCGCCGGGTTTGCAGCAACTGGTGATCCAGACCACAGGACAGAACACGCTGGTGGTGAGCGATGTTCCGGGACCGACCGGCGGCATCCTGCTGAAGACAACGACAGGCGCAATGATTGCGGTGAATGACACGGGAATCACCATCAGCAACGGACAGGGCGCCACCATCATGATGACGGGGCCGGCCGTGACCATCAACGGAGGCGCTCTGCAGGTTGTGTAAGTGAGGAGCAGAAAGGAGCGAAGCGATGCCGGGACCATTAGTGCAGGTGGGAGCAACCGTTTTATGTAGCCACGGCGGGCAGGCCATGCCGACCGCACCGAATCCGCGCGTGATGCTCGGTGGCGCGCCCTCCTGCCTCATCGCCGCGCCGTGGGTCGTTGCGGGATGCCCGCTGGCACCACCGCCACTGCTGCCGTGCCTTACAGGGCAATGGGTCACGGGAACCACACGTGTTCTCTCTGTCGGGCAACCGCTTGTGGTTGCTACAGGGCAGGCTGTCTGTGTTCCGAACGGCACACCGCTGATGCCGGTGGTGACGCAGGTACGGGTGATGGCGACGTAACAGGAACGGTCGAGGTAATTGTTATGGATCTGCGTTTTCCTTACGGCTTCGACAGCACCGGCATCACGGCCGGGACGCCGCGTCTGGCGCACATCCGGCAGATGATTGAACAGATCCTGTTAACCGCGCCGGGAGAACGTGTGAACCGCCCGAACTTCGGGAGCGGTGCTTCACGGCTGGTCTTTGAGCCGAACAGCGCGATGATGCTGGCGACGCAGAACCAGTTGATTCAAGGGGCGCTGCAGCAATGGCTGCTGGATGTTGTGCGTGTTGAGGCCGTCTCAGTCGACGGTAATGATTCCACGGTGACCATCACCGTGCAGTATTCCGTGATGGAGACGGGCCAGCCCCATACAGAGCAATTCCAGGTGGGAGGAGGTGCCGTATGACTTACTTCTGTTCTGCACAACGACGGCGCGCGCAGGTGCTTGCGCACTCCTCGCTGAATGGCATCGATTACCTGGAGGTTGCAGGAACTCCCGGCTGTGGGACAGCGCTAGATGTAACGCTGTTGCGTACACCAATGGTGGTGCCGGGCGTGGATCAGGTCACGGTCAGCGGTGGTGCCCCGTTACACGTGATGAGCATCGCGTTGCGCGACGGTGCGACGTCACGCACGCTCCGCATTCAACTCGATGGCACGGGAGATTTCTCGACCTACACGCTGAAACTGCGGGCTGGCGCCGATGCGCTGGACCCACCGGAGACGTTCGACCCGCAGCTGTCGGAGATCACGTTCTCCTTCAAGGCCGGCTGTGCTTCGCCCGCAGACTGCTACACGGAAAGCTGCTGTGGCGAGGCTCCCATTGCCGCGCCTTCCATCAACTATCTCGCGAAGGATTATGAAGGTTTCCGTCAGGGCATGTTAGATCGGCTCTCGGTGCTGATGCCGACGTGGACAGAGTCGCATGCTGCTGATTTAGGAATCACGCTGGTAGAACTGCTGGCTTATCTCGCCGATCGGTTGAGTTACATGCAGGATGCGGTCAACACCGAGGCGTACCTGAGCACGGCGCGTAGCCGAGTCTCGCTGCGGCGCCACGCGCGGCTTGTGGACTACCGCATTGGCGAAGGCTGCAATGCCCGGACATGGGTCTGCGTCAGCACGGGGAAGGACGATCTCGTGTTACCTGCAGGCACCGAGTTCTACGTGCGCACCGCAGGTGTCCCGCCCGTCTTATCACCGGATGACCCATCGCAGACCGCGCTGCTCAATGTGTTGCTGTCGAATGGGCAGCCGGTCTACGCCAGCATGCTCGATGCGCGCTTGTATCAAGAGCAGAATGCGATGGACCTGTACACCTGGAGCGACATGAACTGCTGTCTGCGACAGGGCGCAACATCTGCCACGCTGGTCGAAAATCTCACTACCCTTCGAGTGGGAGATGTCCTGATCTTCGAAGAAGTGCTGGGTGCAAAGACCGGGAAAGCAGAAGATGCGAACACTGCGCACCGCTGGGCGGTTCGCCTGACAGGCGTCCGTGTCGCGGATGATGCTGGCGAGCCGCTAGTCGACCCGTTGAACAATACTCCCGTCACCGAGATCGAGTGGGATGTCGCGGATGCGCTGCCGTTCTCGCTGTGCATCTCGTCAATGCTGGACGCAGCGCATGGCAGCAAAAGTATCTCCGGTGTGGCTCGTGCCTATGGCAACGCGGTCCCTGCGGATCAGGGCGTGTGGGTCGCGAAGGAGTCGCTCGGCACCGTGCTGGATGCACCGATCTCACCGGTCTCCACCGGCTGCACCTGTAGTTCCGGGGCGGTTACTGAAATGGCCCTGACCCGCTTCCGACCCACGCTGTCTTCCGGTCCACTCACGTTCCAGTTGCCGTTCGATGCGTCGGCTCCTGCAAGCCTCTTTCTGAACCCCACCGCGGACGCGTCATCTGCTCTGCCGCAGATCGAGGTAGAGGATGACAGTGGCCGATCCTGGTCTTCGCAACCAGACCTGCTGGCGAGTGCCGAAGAAGATCTCGTGTTTGTGCTGGAGATTGAAGACGGCGGTGCGACTTCGCTTCGCTTCGGTGACGGACAGCATGGTGCAGCGGTGGATCCGGGAGAGCAGTTTACGGCAAGCTATCGCGTTGGCAATGGACGCTCTGGACTGACCGGCTCGGACACGCTGCTTCATACGGTCACAACGCTGCCTGTGATATCCGTGCGTAATCCACTACCGGCCGCCGCGGCAGCAGACGCGGAGACTCCCGAACACATTCGTCAGCATGCTCCCTTTGCCTTCCAGTCGCAACTGCGCTGCGTGACGGAAGACGATTACGCCACCGCCGCACTGCTGGATAAGAACATCACGCAAGCGCGTGGCACCATGCGATGGACCGGAGCCTGGTATGCGGGGTTGGTCTCCGTGGAGCCATCCTCTCTAGCGCCGTCGAATTTGGCAGAGCGGACGCTGATTCGTCTCGAACCCTTTCGGATGATGGGCACCGGACTCGAAGTAGAGGATGCGATTCTCGTCGGTCTGCGGATCACGCTGGCCGTGTGCGTGGCCTCCAACCGGTTCCGCAGTGACGTCTACACCGCGCTGATGCAGCGTTTCCTATCCTCCTCAGGCTGCGATGGGCTGGAGGCAGTGTTGAAGCCAGAGAATTTCTTCTTCGGACAGACAGTGTATGCAAGTCCATTGATTGCCGCGGCACAGGCGGTGGATGGTGTGGTGTCCGTGAGGCTGGTGCGATTTGAACGCATGGACCGGCCTTCGGATGTCGGGCCGCAGCAGGGATTCCTGCCGATGGGCAGGCTTGAGATTGCCCGCTGCGATAACGACCCGAACCGTCGCGATCGCGGGATCTTCTCCTTGCAGATGGATGGTGGGCGATGAGTGGATGCCATTCTCTTGAACTGTCGCTCTGTGGATGCTGTGCAGGTGAAACACGCAGCACGCCGGAGGGCATCCGGAATGTGCCTGGCCTTGCCGAGATTCGCTACCGTGTAGGCAAGTACGGAACGTTTCGCGAAAGCATGATGGCGGCTCTCTCCGACACAAACCTGCCCGCACTGCAAGGTTTAACGACACGCGACGCCGGTGACTTCACGGTGGCGCTACTGGACGGTTGGTCCGTAACGCTGGACGTTCTGACAATGTACCAGGAGCGTCTGGCAAATGAGGCCTACCTTCGAACCGCTACACAGCCACGTTCGGTCTTCGAACTGACGAGGCTGGTTGGCTACGTTCCTTCGCCCGGCGTTGCCGCGTCGACGGTGCTCGCATTCACATTGAACAGCGCCCCGGGAGCGCCGGAATCCGTGCTGATTCCGGCAGGTACACGCGCGCAGAGCATCCCTCCGCCGGGCGGCTTGCCACAGGTGTTTGAGACAGAAGAGGATCTTGTTGCTCATAGGGGTTGGAACGCCTTACCAGCGATGGCAACTGTACCGTGGGCTTTGGCGGGTGAAGACACGCGAACATGCTTGGCGGGTGTGAGTACAGGCTTGCAGCCGGGGGATGCATTGCTGTTCGTGGCTGCAACGGATGGCGTCGCCAAGGCAGCAGGACCGGCCGACCTGCGCACCATCACTTCGGTACAGGTGAGGAGTGCCGATGCGATCACTGAGGTGGGCTGGGATCGTGCGTTGTCTTCATTCACCGCAGGCGCCGGTAAGGACGAAGTTGTTGTGTATGCAATGCGAAAGAAGGCATCGCTCTTCGGATCGCAGGCACCGAATCCTCTGCTGTTTACGACCGCAGGAATCACCAACTCGACGGGCTATCCGGGAGAGGGCCAGACAGACTGGCAGTTTCAATATTCGAGCGGCAGTCATGAGGTCAATCTTGACAGCCAGTACGCAGGGATCGCTCCGTCAGGCGACGTGGCACAGTGGGCGGTGTTGTCGACAGGAGCGATCACGGCGCTGCTGCAGATTGGCGGCGTTCGCGATTGGAATCCGAATCTCTACACGCTCACGGGCAAGTCCACTGCGTTGAAATTCTCCTCTGCCGCGGTGATAGAAGGCACTGCTGGCGCAGCGATCGATGATCTCTTGACCCTGATTGTTGCCGCGTCACGCACGGCGACGGTCTATATGGCGAGCGAGCAACTCCCCGTGGCAAAACTTCCTCTGCGTCCGCCTTATGTAACTCCGACCGATGCGTTGCCGTACGCCATGTCCGGGGACTTGCTGCAGCCGGTCGTAGGGACATCGATCACCATCCAGGGCGGACAAGGCATCGTTGCCGGTATGCCAATTGCCGTGCAGGGGAAGGCCGTCAGGCTGCGTGTGCTGATACCTGCCGATGCAAGTTTCGTGCCGGATCAAACGTCTAGCAAGCAACTTGTGACACCGAACCAGGTGTTCCTGGTTAACGGGTTTCCACCTACGGCGGCGGCGAGTGAAAGCGTCTGGCAGGTGATCATGAGCAGCGGCATCGCGGGCAGCCTCCATCTCGCCGATGGAACTACATTCCGACTGGAGGCCTCTAGCAGCGAGGACGTACTGATAGGTGAGGCCTCACGAGTGAATCGCGTGGAAACGCAGGGCGACGTGACCACGCTGCACCTTGCATCCGCCTTGCAGGGCATCTACGACACGGTGACCGTGACTGTGAATGCGAACGCGATGGACTCGAATCACGGTGAAACTGTTCACGAGATCCTGGGCAGCGGTGACGGCACGAACGCAGCGTTGCGACTCTCGCTCAAGCAATCGCCTCTCACCTACACAAGCGCGGACACGGGTGGCGGCATTGCTTCGACATTGCAGGTCTGGGTGAACAACCTGCGGTGGACAGAAGTGCCAAACTTCCTCGGCTCCGGCCCTTCAGATCGCGTGTATGTGACCGGAGTCGATCAGGGTGGCAAGGTGTTTGTGCAGTTCGGCGATGGCTTGCGGGGTGCCCGCACACCGACAGGGCAGTCGAACCTGCGCGTCGTGTATCGCAAGGGCATTGGCTCTGCGGGGATGGTGAGCGCGGGACAGATCTCGCAACTACTCGACCGTCCGCAGGGGCTGAAGGGAGTGGCGAATCCCAGCGGAGCGTCTGGCGCGGAAGATCCCGCCACGCCGGCGGATGCGCGGACCGCCGCACCGATGCCCACGGTGACGCTTGGGCGGGTGGTGACGCTGGATGACTTCCAGGCTTACGCGAGCGCGTTCCCGGGCATCGGCAAGGCTCTTGCTGTGTGGAGCTGGCTCGACGGCGAACGGGGTGTGCTGGTAACGGTCTCCGGCGTGAATGGATCGATGCTGTCCCCGGAGGATGAGGCTGCAATCCATCTGCTGGATGATCTCCAAAAGTACGGAACTGGCCGCACACCGGTGCGCGTTGTGCCGTATCGTCCCATCCTGTTTTCGATCGCGGCAGGTCTGAAAATCGACACCACGCAGTTTGCCGTAGATGAGGTCACCTCACGCGTCTGGAGCGCGCTGCAGCAGGTCTTCGCCTTTACCAATCGCAAGTTTCAGCAGGGAGTGGCGGGCAGCGATGTCGTCGAGCGGATCCAGTCCGTCAAAGGCGTACAGGCGGTGCAGTTGCAGGGCCTCTATCGCAGTGGGGATGCGTCGAGCCTGCCGCCGGCTGGAACGTTGCGCGCTGACACGCTTGCTACCGCACCGAACAGCGTGCTGATGGGGGCCGAATTGTTCCTGTTGGATCCCGCCTCACGCGCAGGGCTGGGGGCGTGGCAATGAAGCTTACCGGACAGGACCTGATGCGGCTGTTGCCGGCGGTACACGGTATTCGCGATGCTGCGGCTGGCGGCCCTTTGGAAGCGCTGCTGGATGTGCTGGGCGAACAGGCTGGCATTGTCGAAGACAATATCCTTCAACTCTATGAAGACCAATTCATCGAGACAAGTTCTACGTGGGCCGTTCCTTACATCGGAGACCTGATTGGTTATCTGCCAATTCAGTCCATCAATGGCGCGTTCTACAGTCCTCGCGCCGAGGTGGCGAACACGATTGGCTATCGTCGACGCAAGGGAACTGCCATCGCTCTGGAGCAAGTGTGTTCCGACGTGTCGGGTCGTCCGGTGCATCTTGCAGAGCGTTTCAAGACCACGTTCACCCTGCAGAGCATGCGATGCATTACTCCTTCGCAGCCCGCGTTTGCGCCTGTGCGGTCGCAGCGAACGATGGAACGGATTGGCACAGCATTCGATAGCGTGAGCCATCGTGCAGATGTGCGACGCATCTCACCACGGCTTCGAGCGGTGGCTACTCCGGACATGGACGCGGTGGACATTGCGTTACACGGCGGAGGGCAGTTCAACCTGCCGAATATCGCGTTGCATCTTTGGCGCTGTCGCAGCTTCCTCGTTGAGAAGGCTCCGGTTCTCCGCGTGGACGATGGACGGTACACCTTTGATCTTGCAGGCCTGGACATTCCACTCTTCTCTGCGCCCACACTTCGCACACCGTTTGACCACATCACGACGCGTATGGACGTTCCGCAACCGATCTCACTACGCGAAGTACAGACATCTGCCGACGACTTCTATGGCGAGACGAAAAGTCTCTACGTGTGGATCGATGGCGTTGCCGTTGATCCGCAACACATCGCATGGAAGCGCCTCTCAGGAGACGAAGGACGCTGGTGCGCCGGCGTCCCCGGCAGGGTGACGGTCGATGTCCAGTGCGGCCGCATCGCGCTCGCGCCAGAGTGGGGTTCCCCTTCGGAAGTGTTGGTGCGTTTCGCGTATGGCTTCGCTGCGGACATCGGCGGAGGAGCGTATGACCGATCGGTTCAACTCACCGCCGACACCATCGCCGGAGAATTTCTTGCGATTGTGGGCTCTCCTTTGACTCCGACCGTGGAAGACGCAGTCGCGCTATGGAACGCGCAGCCCGAAGGCACGACCGGATCGATTGTTTTCGTTAATTATGCGCGGATCGATTGCGAGGAGGCGCTGCAGATCCGCATCCCTGCAGGAAGCGCGCTCACGATCCTTGCCGCTACGGCTCATAGCGCGAACGGCGTCAGCAGTGGGTTCACCGGGGCACAATCACAGGTGACGTTGGCGGCGGACCTTCTCGTGACGGGCGAGGCATCGGCCTCAAACGTGAACACGGGCCGACTGGCTCTGAATGGTCTGCGTCTGCTCGGATCCATTGCGGTGGGCGGTGAAGCGATCGGCCTGTCCGCAAATCATTGCACGGTGCTGCCGGATCCGGCGCGACTGCACGCCGCAGGTGCGGAAGGGCCTCGCGAGCCAAGCTTCACGGTGCTCTCTGCAGGGACATCGCTCACGATGGAGCGGACACTGACGGGGCCACTTGCCGTGGTGGATAGCGCCACCGTCATGCTGTGCGAGGTTCTACTGGACGCTGGGTCACCATGTTGCATCGCCTATGCCGGTGCAGAGCCTTCCCAGCAGGGCGGCGATCTACAGGTGGAGAACAGCACGGTCATCGGGAAGGTCCGCACGCGCACCATGCCGCTGGCTTCGAACACCATCTTCCGCGCGCGGCTGGCGCGGAACGATTCCTGGCCGGCAGCCGTGTGGTGTGGACGCACGCAAACCGGTTGTGTCCGCTTCTGCTCGCTGCCATTTGCTTCGATCACGCCGCGCCGTTACCAGTGCCTGCCAACCTCGCTTGTCAATGAAGGTGCTCTGTCTCCCATGTTCGTCTCGCTGCGCTACGGACATCCGGCTTACGGTCTGCTGGCAACAAGAACGCCGCTGGCTGTGTGGCATGGTGCGGACGATGGCGGGCAGATCGGCGTGATGCATGGAATACAGGAGTCAGAGGCAGTGCAGAACATGCAGCTCCGCATTCCTGAATTTCTTCCAGCAGGCATGGAAGCGGGCGTGTTTCTGGTGACGCCGACGGCCTGTTGCGAAGGGCCACGACGGCATCCACACTACGGCGTGCGAGTTGTTCCAGAAGATTGTTGCGAGAACGGAGCGTCCGACGAGGGCGTAAGCGGTATCGGGATCAGGCTGCTTTAAACGGCCTGTTCCATAAGGAGTGGACGACATGAGGGGCGACTTCAGCCGCATCCGGTTTAATCCGGCAAAGAACTACACCTCGGTGCTGGAACAGCAGGGCCGCGTGGCGCTGGATGCCGACGCGAATGAGCAGCGTTACATTGACGCGCATCTGCGGAAGACGGAGATCGTGGACGTCATCGGAGACTATGGTGCTCCGAAGGGTGACGATGGTTTCGCAATCTCCATCCGAGATGGAAGGCTGCTCTTCAGCGCCGGACGTTATTACGTCAATGGCGTTCTGTGCGAGGCGATGGATGACGGCGATTTTGACAACCAGCCGTTTCTGATCCATGCGTCCAACACCGCACAGCAGTTGTTGGAAATGCTGCTGCAAGGACAGGGCAACGCCTCACTGCGTGTGTGGCTTGAGGTGTGGGAACGACTCGTCACTGCCCGTGAAGACTCCTGCCTGTTGGAGCCGGCGCTAGGCCAGGCCGCAGAGACCACGGCGCGACGGCAGACCGTGTGGCGTGTAGTTGCGGAGCCGGGCACCGTAGAGTTTGCCAACAGTACCTGCTGCTCCGGCATGTATCGCGACTTGCTGGAGCCACCGAGTCCCAAGATGGCTGCGCAGACGAATCCCGCGTCGGATGCATGTGGCTGCGACCCCGTGGCGTCCAGTGGTTATGTCGGACTGGAAAACCAGTTGTATCGCGTGGAGGTCCACCAGGGTGGTGGCCTTTCGAATGCCACATTCAAGTGGTCGCGTGAGAACGGATCGGTCGTCGCAAGCGTGGTGTCCATGCAGGGCGCGGATGTTCGCGTTGACTCCCTGGGACCAGACAGCAACCTGGGTTTCGCCCCGGATCAATGGGTGGAAATTTTTGATGATTCCACGCTCTTTGGAGAGCAGCCCAACGGCGCCGGCATGCTCTACCAGGTGAAGAGCATCGAGTCATCGACTCGCACCCTGACCATGTTTACGACAGTGTTGCCGGTGGACACGTCGAAGAACGCACGCGTCCGGCGTTGGGATCAATCCGGCACCAGCGCTTCCTCTTCCGGGCTGCCACTCGGCAGCGGTGGTTGGGTTGCGCTTGAGAACGGTATTGAAGTTTCTTTTCAGCAGGGGATCTACCGCACTGGCGATGCGTGGACGATACCCGCGCGAGCTGCGACCGGTGCCATCGAATGGCCACCGTGCGGTTCCGGTGGAGATCTGTACCAGCCAGCTCAGCGTGTGCGGATTCTGCGCGCGCCACTGGCATGCATCACTGCGGATCCCGTCGGAGTGTTCACCAACGGCCAGGGCATCCCTTTCGCGATTGCAGATTGCCGCCGCCTGTTCCCTCCGCTCACAGATCTTGATACCGCGAATCCCGCGTTGCATGTAACTGGTATCAGCTGGGTCAACGACAGCGTGATGAGCCTGGACGAACTCGCAGGTAAAGGCCTAGTGGTGAACTTGGATGGTGCGCCTACGTCGCCTGTATCGTCCGCAATCTTTACGGTGACGATGGAGAATGTTCTGGATATTGACCAGAAGCCTCAGGAACTAACGAATATCCGTCAGCCTTTCATCCTGGATGGTGCGGTGACGCGGTCAGGAACCAGCCTGCAGTGGCAGATCTCGCAGGACGCACGCATGCTTAGCTTCCTGAACAGCCTTTTAACAGGGCAGGCGCGGTTGCGCGCCAGCGCTCGCGTCCGCGTGCGCCTCTATGGCAACCGCATCTTTGCAGCAGCTGCTGGCAGCACGCTGTATCTGGACGGCGGAACCTTCGCGCGAACGTCGGTACAGGCAGATGGCACGGAGCATGTGGACCTGCAACTGCCCTCAGGTAGCCATGTTGCTGCGGCTGACTTCGAGAGCTGGTTCTACCTGACACCGACACTAACGCTCCTATCCGTCACACCAAACAGCTTTTCTTATTCGCTTCTGGTCAGTCCGAACAACACCGTACTTGCGGTCCAGACAACGGTGAATCCGGGCGTACCACCACAGAACATTTCTCCCCTCGTTGAGCTCGTATTGTCCGTTGCCGCACCCGCAGGGGGGGCGGAAGTGGTCGTCTCCCTCGCTGGCAACCCGGAGGTGGCATCCCTCGCCGCAACCTCTGTTGTTGTGCCGGCAGGATCGACCACGGCGCAGGTGGGCATCGTTGTGAAGCGAAATCCGGGAGCAACAACACTTTCCTTTACGGTGAGTGCCGCCCTCAGGTCAGCTCCAAATGCACCGGTGAGCGCGACCTTCACCATCACCGGCATGCAGCCGCAGATCATCATCGGCTGAAGTCAACAGGAGATACGCCATGCGTGCCGTGTTCTCGTTCTGGAGCAAACCGTTTACCGCGTACAAAGGCCGTATCTGGGCCACGCCCATGCATCATCTGCTGGCGTGGGGGCTATCGGTTCGGCTCGCGCAGCAGCATTTTGACGAGGTTGTGCTGGTTACGGACAAGGCTGGGAAATCGCTGCTGGTCGACCGGCTGGGGCTGAAGTTTAACGACGTCAGTGAGCATCTGCAGGAATTCCGCGATGTCGATCCGGGATGGTGGGCATTCGGCAAACTTGTGGCGTACAGCATGCAGACAAAGCCGTTCTGCCACATCGATAACGACGTTTTCCTGTGGAAGCCGTTGCCTCCAGCGCTGCTATCTTCCCCCGTGTTCACGCAGTGCCCGGAGTATCACCACACAGCCTGGGAATGGTCAGGCCCAGGTTATGTGGAGGAGGCATTCGAGGCGCAACATCGGAAACTGCCGGCGGAGTGGACATGGGCCCGGTCGCTTCACCCGGAACGCTTCTGTGAGGACAACTGTGGCATTCTCGGCGGGACGGACGTCGCCTTTCTGCAGTACTTCTCAACGCTCGCCATCGAACTGGTGACGCAGAACGCGCCCGCATGGGATCGTTTCAGCGAAAAGGAAGGCTTCAACATGATTGTGGAGCAGTTCCTGTTGAATGCCTGCGTACGCTATCACCGCGCCCATCCGCAGTCACCCTTTGCGCGTGTCAGGATGGGCTATCTCTTCCCCTCGTTTGAGCAGGCATACGAGGAAGATCGTGCAGCACGCGCAGGTTTCACGCATTTGCTGGGCGATGCGAAATCGCATCCAGCGATCTCGCGCCGGCTCGAAGAACGCATGCAATGGGAGTCACCTGACTTCTATCGCCACTGTATGCGGCTTCATCGCAACGGACACGCCACAGCCTGAGGACAGCATGAGTGTGAAGCACGCCAATGCGGCCGCAAAGCAGGGCAGTGGCCCCGTCGCGCGCAGGCAAAACGGCTCTGCTGCGCACGCGAACAGGAACGCCGCATCGGCGAAGCAACTGGTCGCCCCCGGTGCGGCGGCGCTCCGCAGCATGCGGTCCATCGGTTCCGCTCAGAAGTCTGCCGGGAAAAGCCCATCGGCTCCAAAGGCCCAGTCGCAATCCACTCCGAAGATCGAGCGTGGAGCTCAACTCGAAGCAGAGGCAGACCACATGGCGCGCCATGTTTCCACGCGGAAGTCGGGCACACGCCTTCTGTCACCGAAGCAGCAAGGGCAGGAGCGAGAGACGGGTGCGAGAGACAACGCCGCGAAACGCGAGCCCGTGCGGGCGGCCCCGAGTGCGGGAGGTGATTCCCTGGATGCCGGCACCCGCACCATGATGGAACGCCAGTTCGGTCGTAGCCTCTCCCACATCAGGATTCGCGAGGATGCGAAGGAGTCACACGCGGCCGAGCGGCGTTCCATGAAGGCGTATACCGTCGGCAGCGACATCGTCTTTGCACCCGGGCGATATAACCCTTCCACGACTGAGGGCCAGGAGCTGCTGGCGCATGAGATTGCGCATGTGATTCAACAAAGCGGCGGGGAAGGCGCGAAGACATCACGCGATTTACGCCCTACGTTGTCCGCAACGAAGAGGCAGGTGCAGTCAAAGGTGGAAGTACGTCCCGTGGGAAAGGGCGAGGCTTCCGCGTTCGAGCGAAGGCAGGAATTGCTGGACCGCATGAACCACCTCTCCGCTGGCATGCAATATGTCCTGGCGGGCCGCGAGATCACATACACGATTCTGGATGCGTCGCATCTCACGCCATTCGATCAGCGCATGCGCGGCTTCATCGACAAGCCGGAGACTGTGCCCCTGCGCCTCATCACTTCCGCAGGCCTGGTACGGGACGGCAATGATCCGTGGAAGCCGCTGAGCGTGGATAGTTTCGGTCTCGGTTATCTGGATGTGGATGACATGCGCGCGTCGGATGACAACAGCTTCCAACTGAATCTGCTTCACCTGCTGACAGAGAGATTTGCTGTCTCGCGCTACGACCAGCGCATTGGCACCTTCACACAGCGCGATAGCGGAGAGTTCGATCGGGCACATGCCGCAGGCGTCGCGGCGGAGACCCAGTTGCTGCGTGACAAGGTGGGCGACCCCACTATCCGTTTTGTCTTCGAGGAGGACCGCGGCGATAACGTGATGGTGTTTGGCTACCGAAGCAGAGAGGGCTACAGCATCTTCCACGTTCTTCGTTCCAAAGGTGGCGGCGTGATGGCCGGCAACGTCTTCGTGCAGACGAAGGATAAGCGCAGGCTAAGCCTGGATGACTTCATCGCAGAGCGTAGTGCGGCTGCTGCGGCACGCGTGCCCGCGGCGCCTCCGGCGACCACCGCGGTCGGCGCTCCCTGAGCTGATGCATGCCATCTCTTTCACCAACACGCAGGACAGAAAAAAAGCCCGACGGCCGCGGCAAAGCCACGCCCCGCGGCAACGTATCATCCGCGGTGCTTGACGCGGAAGAACAGCACAAACAAGCCCGCCCCGTCCCGCGAGTACTTCCGAATGTTCGCGGCCCGTCGATCGCTGCGCAAGGGAGCTCAACGCGTGTTCAGAGCACTGGAACGCCATCCGTTCCGACCGTTCGTCCCATGCTGCCGGCACTTCTGCCGCGCGTCCGCCTGAAGCTGGGGAAGGCGGACGATCCCCTTGAATACGAGGCGCAGCGGGGCGCCGAACACCTTCCCGGAATAACGGTGCAAGCCGTGCCGCACGCGCACGGTCTGCTGCAAAGAGCGTGTGCCTGCGGCGGTACCTGTGAACACTGTCAGAAAGAGAAAGAACAACTTCAGCGAAAGGCCGCTACGCCCGCCGAACCGCAGCGGGATCTCGAGGAGGACGTACCGGACATCGTGCAGCGCGCGCTCGATCTGCAAGGTGAGCCGCTCGATCCAGTGGTGCGGTCTTTCTTCGAGCCGCGGCTCGGGCTCGATCTGCGGCATGTGCGCGTCCACACCGATGAGCTTGCCGCGAAGTCTGCAGACGCTGTCTCTGCACTGGCGTACACCGTAGATCGTCATATCGTCTTCGCTCGCGGTCAGTACGATCCCCGCAGCGAAGCGGGCCGCCGCCTGTTGTCGCATGAACTGATCCATGTGGTCCAGCAGACGGGAGGAGCCGTGCTTGCGGGAGCGGGACGTGGTCGCGAGGCTGCTCTGGAGCAGGAGGCGGAGCGCGCCGGGGATCAGGTCAGCGCAGGTGGCTGGGTGCATTCGCTGTCCAGCTACGGCGTGATTTCTCCGCAGAGACAGGAAAAGAAAGACGACGACGATCCGCCAGAGGCGAGCATCGGTGGAAGCCTCTACCACTTCATCTTCTACCCGAAAGCCGGTGCCACCTTCCAGGCTGGCCCCACGAATCCACAGATGCTCGGCATGATCTTGAAGGCACTCGTCCGGGATGCCTACACCTCAGAGTTTCGGGAAAGGGTCAACGCGGAACTCTTAAAGGTTTTCAATCGGCCACTCTTCGACTCACCCCCGGGCGGGACTTACACGGCAGCGGATTATGCGGGGCGCGTCGCAAAGAAAGGAGACCCCTTCATACCAGCCTTTGCCAGGCCGGTGGCCATGCGCCTGTTGATGAGCGCATGTCAGAAAGCCGGCCTTGAGGTGAAGCTGGCTCCCGAGCTTGAGCAACTGCTTCTGCTGGCCGAGGCTGCTGAGTTTACCTATCAACTCGTTCGTCCAGGCATGCCGAAATGGTTCTCTGAGCCGCTGTTCGATGCAGTGATGGCCCAGCGTGCCAAGTTGCTTCGGGATGTCATCGCTGCCCGGAAGATCCCCGGAGATGCCGGAAAACAGGCGGCGGCACAGGCGGCGAACGATGTCGCCGCAAGCCTGCTTCCTCCCGTGGATGTGCTTGATGAGATCCGGCAAGAAAGTGCGCTTGCCACACATCCCGTGTATCAGAGCATGTGGCCCACCGGAAGGCAGAAGGGCGCAGATCCAAAGCGTCCATCCTTGGCGGCGGAGGACGCAGTGCCGAAGCTGCAGGTCGCCGCCGGCCTGATTGCGTACGCAGATGCCAGGCCAAAGCTAACCTTGGATGCGCTCAACAGCAGTGTTGCGCGTAAGAAGCTGATGGACAGCTACGCCGTTGCGCAGTCCTATCGAACCGGTGAGTCTGGCGCTCAGGGCATCCAGACCGTCACAGACTATCCCTCGCAGTACACGGCAGATCCATTTCCCGCAACGCTTGCCGTCTATCCACAACTTGAAGGACAGCTCTACGGCTCAACCCGCTCGGAGTACGGCTTCCAGATGAACGTGGAATTTCCTGATATCTGGGCGGCGTTCCAGTCGCATCACTACGAATTCAAGGTCTTTCGTGTTCCGGATGACAAGCTCATCAACGCGGACAAGGCATTGAAGGGAAGCGGCCGCCGCTCAAGCCATTGGGCCACCCTGGACCATCGCATAGCGCAAAATCAGCGCTATCAACAGGCGGACGTACGCGCTTACGCGAACTCCCTTTGGGACCAGATGGGTGCGCCCAGCGTGACCATGTCGGTCCTCGGCCTGAATGCAGCGATGGCGGATTTGGGTGACATAGTCAAGACCGCGGTGGAGACACTCTTCGATCCGCATTACGTAGCGCGTTTCAGCTTCGATGATGAAGGCTTGTACATCGTCCGCGCGATCGCGGCCTATACGCCTGATCAGGAAGTGGTCATGAGACGGCCACCCAGCGCGGCTTACATGCCGCTGTTTGCGAGTGACCCCGGCCTGTTGGCGGAGATGCATCTGCAGGGAAGCATTGGCGAGATAGACGATGCATCCACCCGGATCGGCCAGATCGATAAGGAACTCGCGGCGACCAAGGATGAAAAGAAGCGCAAGGAGCTGCAGGACGAACGCAAGCGGATGGTCGCAATCACCGGCGGTGTGGAAGGCCTGCTGAATTATCAACGGGATCAACTTACCTCAGGAACCGGGGACGACAAGGATCGCGCGGATCATCTGCAGGACATTCTGAACACACGGAAGGCGCGCGGCTTCGATGCTAAGAGCGAGCGGCTGCCGACCGTGTACATCAGCGATGCGGGCCAGGTACTCGACCTTCTGATTGAGGTTCGGAAGGGGACTGAGAACAGCGATGGTACTGCGGAATACATCGTGAATGATGCGACTGCGCCTTCCAGCACCAGTGCCAAAGCCACGGGCACGCGGCATGATGCCATCGTCACAGCGCTGAAAGATCTCTTCAAGAATTCTGACTATGGCCGCGGCAAGGCGTCGGTGAAGCTGGACGGCGTCCTCGAATCCATCGATGTCCCCACGCTCGCAGAAGGCAAGCTTTTCATGGAGGCGGCTGGCCATGCGTCGACGCTGCTGACGATCATTGCCATCGCGGCAGCACCCTTCACCGGCGGTGCAAGCATGGTGCTGATGGTGCCGGCCATGGTGATCGGCGCAATTCCATCCATCTACAACATCATTCATCGTGGCATCGATCACACGCTGCACTTCGACCTGGCGCTGGCGATGGATGTAGTGAACGTTGTCGGCGCTGCTGTTGGCGTCGGGGCAGAGACACGTGCCGGGATGCAGGCCATACGTCTGGGCACCACGGGCGGCAAAGTCCTCATCGTGACAGGTCTCGGAGTGATGGGCTCCAGTGTCCTCATGATGTCGGTTGGCGCTCTGGATCAGCTTGACCGCGTCCGCGATATGCCCGAAGGACTGCAGAAGGCAGAGATCGCCAAGATCATCGGCGGCCTGATGTTTCACGCGGGCATCATGGTGGGCACAGTGCTGGCCGCTAAGTACCGTGCGGAGAATGCTCCCCGCACCTTCGACGAGTGGGTCACGGAACTGGAGCAACCCACGCGCGAGAAGCTGGAGAGCACCCGCGACGAAACGGCGCCCGGCAAAAATATCTGGAAGATCTATTCCGAGATGGATCCGGTTGTTCGAGACCTGCTGACGCAGTGCGGCAGCGACTGTGTCCCGATGGATCCGCCGTCGCCGGCTGATCAGGCCCGTATCAAGAAACTCTCGATGCGGCTGACTCCCAAGGCGCGCCGGACTCTGAAGGGACTCATCCATGACAACCGCGGTCCGGGCGAACTCACCGCACTGCTGGATGGCCTGGAACAGGCCGCCGCGAAGTCCAAAGGCAAGGCGGCCAGGGGACAAAGCAAGGCGGAGGCCAGCAACGAAGCTGCCATTCTGGCACGCGGGAGCGGTGCGGACTACGTCCTTGCGAACTTTTCGGAGGGCCCGGTGGAGGCACTTGATCCCGCCAAACCTGGCAAGTGGAAACGAGCACGCGCTCTTGCTGATGAGATCAGTAAGGCCGGCACGCTTGACATGGAGGCGGTGGCCAACGCGCTCGACCAGGTTCGCAGGACGGAAGGAGGTGATCCGGAAGAGATGTTGGGTCACCTGAAACGCCTGAGCGACGTTGCCGCAAAGATCAAAGGTGTTGACAAGTTTCTGGGACCGGATGGTTTGACAGGTTCCTATCTCAGAGCGAAAGGGGCGCGCTGGACGCTGCGTTTCCTCACAGAGGCCGCTCTATGGGACAAGGTCGTGGCGTTTGAAGAGCCTGTCCCGGGCGCGCTGATCAACCGTGTCGTGGATGTCCGACTTGCAGATGGCACCCGAATCGAGTTAAAGAGTTGGAGCGAATGGAAGAACATTGCGCAGGAGGGGTTCAGCCGTCAGATCATGGCAGACTGGCTGCCCACCAACAACATGCGCGATCCCCTGATCTGGGCCTTCGAGGACGGACCCGGAATTGGCACAGCGCCGGATATCATTGCGAAGATGGGGCAGGCACTCGACAAAGCACTTGCAGAGAAATGGCGAGGATACGAGGACGCCTTCGCGCCGCGCAGGGTTGCAGCCATTAAAGATAAGCTGCCGTCCATAGTGCGTGTAGGGCCCAAATGAGCGCATATCATCCATGTGCGCATAGCTCCCCGATGCGTCGTCAAACGCAGGTGCCGGAGCTGTTACTGCCCGTTACGCGCTTACGGACTTCGTCGCGGTGCGAGGACATTGTGCAGCCCCCGTTGCTACAGGATGATCGAGTCTTTCTCATCGCCCGTGACGGAACACTCACGGCGTATGACGCTGACCTGAAGGACAAGTTATGGAGCCGTGCTTCAGACGTAGGATGGGGAACATCCCAGCTCTGGCAGGGGCATCTGCTGACCATGCCATCACCCGGCTTGCTCTCCGTCGTGGACCTTAGAAACGGAGAGGAGGTGGAGCGGCAGGAGGTCGGTGAGCTTACGCTGAACTACAGCGCTATAGTGGGGGATCTCGTACTCACGCCCCTCGAGTATCCAAAGCTTGGCGCGTGGAACCTTTTTAAAAAGGAGTTGGTGTGGACGGCACCCTCCGAGTGGGAGCTTTCCTACCTGACTGCTGACGAGAGTGTCGTAGTCGTATCCGAGGAATCGGAATGTGTCGGTCTTACAGTTGGGGAAGGCACAGAGCTGTGGCGCTACTCCGTAGCTGAAGTGGGACGTCACACGCTTGCGCTGCATGGCGAACGACCGGGCGCCACACTCGGCCATGCAGTCCTCGGAAACGGAATCGCTTTCCTGCCGGTCACAGGCGGCTTGCTCCTGGCATTGAACACGACGGACGGCTCGCTGCGGTGGCAATACCGGGCACAGACAGCAAGCGTGCGAAACTTTGCGCTGGCTCCGGATCGAGAGGAGCTCTATCTCCTAACGGAGAATCGTCTCACAGTGCTCCATCCAACCAGCGGGAATGTCCTGCGCGACTATGCGCTCCAGGGCCTCCAACACCCGGCAGGCGATGGACCGTATTCTCCCATCAGTCTTTCGCAGGACGCGGTATGGACTGTGGACGGCGGTGGCATGCTCACTGCGATCAGCCGCGAGAATGCGCGTGTGCTGCAGCGTGCGGCTTGCGGGACACCGGTGTACGAGCCCATGACGCTTGGGCGCGATCGCATCTACCTGCTGAATGCGCTCGGGGGTGTGACCGTCGTGGGCCACCGCTCATGAAGAAGCAATGCCTTAAGCGATAGACGCAGCGCGCTCCTGGGACTTGGTAAAGGTCATCCGGATACCGTGTCTCGGCCGCAGGATCACCATTGCCTGCTCTTCAATGACCTGGTGGGGCACGGTCTGGAAATCGTACTTTCGCAACAGGTCGCTCAGGATCATCAGGACCTGCAGCATGGCGTAATTGTTGCCGATGCAGCCTCGCGGGCCGCCGCCGAATGGGAGGTAAGTGAAGGGTGCGCGCAGCTTTTCGTTGCCCTTGATGAAGCGGTCCGTATCGAACGTTTCCGGATTCGGCCAGTGTTTCGACGCGTGGTGCGCGCCGTACACGTGCACGATGACCATGGAGCCGGCAGGAATCACAACATCACCGATGCGGTCGTCTGCAATCGCTTCCCGATCGACCATCCAGAAGGGCGGGTACAGGCGGAGCCCTTCCTGGATGACTTGCGTTGTGTAGACGCACTTCGTCACATCGGCGTGATCGAGTGGGGCGTCACCCAACACCTCGTCAAACTCCTGACGTACCCGCTCCAGGGTCTCAGGGCGTGAGCTTAGCAGGTACAGCAACCACGAGAGCGCATTGGACGACGTCTCGTGCCCAGCCACCAGCAACTGCATGCTCTCGCTCAGGATGAGCTCATCGCTCATGCCTTCCCCGTCAGCGTAGCGAGCGTCCATCAGGGTCTGCAACAGGTCCAGGGCGGGCGGTTCATTGCGCCGCTTCTTGATGTACTCCATCAGCACGGCGTCCGCGCTACGCCGCATCTCTTCATGCTTCGTCAACTCGCCCGATACTTCAAACCATGGGTTCAGATATGGCTGCAGCGTCTGCTTGACGATGAATTCCTGAACGTCGCAAATAGTGCGACTGACCAGTTCAATGTCCTCGTCCTTAAGGCGTGCACCAAAGAGCGAGCGCGCGACCATCGCGAAGGTGATCTTCATGAGCTGCGGATAGATGTCGACGGGGCCATTGTAGATCTGTGCGTCGAAGTCTCGCAGCGAATCGGCCAGCGAGTCTTGCATGATAATCGCCAGAGCATCGAGCTGCTTACGGTCGAAGCCCTTCTGGATCAGGCGGCGCTGCGTCTTCCATGCCTCGCCCTCGGTGGTGAGCAGGCCCTTGCCCAGGAAGTGGCCCATCCGTTTCACCTGGATCTCAGACTTGCGGTAGTTGCTGGCGTTGGCCTTTAAGACATGCTCAATCACGGCCGGGTCGATCGTGACGATCGCTTCCTTGATGCCGCCCAGGTAGAAGCGGAAGGTATCTCCCAGCTCCGCGCTGTACTGCGAAAGAACCTGTGTGGGATTGCTGGCCATCGCGCGCGAGTCTGCAAGTGAACGCATACGGGAGACAGCAGGGATGAGCGCGGACGTGGTCATGCCCAGCCTTTCTGGTGGTTGCCTGGAACGGCAGGGAACTGTGAGTCATGCGATAAGGATCGCCGAACGGGAACGGAGCGGAGCATCAGTCTTCGTTCCCCAACTGCCTTAACAACAGCAGATGATGCCGGAGCGCGGCGGCCATCGTGCGATGCTGTCGATAAGGCACGCCGAATTCTTCGGCAGTCTGCTTCACGATGCGGGTCAGCGGTGCGTAGTGGGTGTGACACACGTATGGGCAAAGATGGTGCACGACGTGATGATTCAGGCCGCCCACGAGCCAGCCGACAACGGGGTTCTCCGTCGCATAGTCGGCCGTTGTCGCAAACACGTGATACACGCCGTTTTCGAACTCGTTCCGATGCAACGGAAAGTACGTGTCTTCGATAACGTGAGTCGTCTGGAAGACGAGCACAACGCTGATCCCAACGACCAGGTGAACCAGGAAGAATGCAGTTAGTACCAGCCACACCGGTTCCTTCATCACGAAGATGGGCAACACAAGCATGTAGCTCAGGTAAAACGCCTTCCCCGCGTAGAGGATGAAGTATTCCCGTAACGGATGTCGAGTTCTTGTGAGGTAGTCGTGCCCGGGGAAATAGAAGCTCTGGAAGTCGCGGACGAACACGTATTCCAAGGAAAATAGCGCATACAGAAACAGCGCGTAGATGTGCTGGAAGCGATGCAGCGGCGCGCGCGGATCGTGGGGAGTAAACCGGAACAGGCCACGTCCTTCGATTGCATCGTCTTCGCCGTGCAGGTTGATGCAGGAGTGGTGGCCGCGATGATGCAGAATGCGCCACATGTACGAACTGATGCCGCAGAGGTCAAAGACGTAATTCAAAGACTTGTTGATCAACGGATTCGAGGAGATCGCGTTGTGATTGCTGTCGTGAGCAATGTTCAGCAAAAGAAAGGTCTGCGCGAGGCCGCCCACGAGATAAAGCGCCAGAAACATCCAGGCAGCAGGATGAAGGACGTAAAGCGCGATCCAGCTACCAGCCAGGACCGCTACGCCGGTCGCAATCTTCACCCACATGGTCGTATCGGCCTTTGGTGAGATTGCAGCCTCCGCGAAGTACTGCTCCAGTCGCCGACGTACAACCTTCGGGAACGAAGATGCGCTTGCCCCATCGACCGCAGGAGCCGGAGCGCTCTCCGGCGGGACAAGATCAGCCAATTCCGGTGCTTCAGCAATCATCGCTTGCGCCACAAACACTCCTGACACCTTCGCGATCTCGCGACTGGGTTCGGCTATCTCTTGCCTCCCGATTGTAGAGCGAACGTCGGGAACAATTCGTGAAGGACGTTACATGGCATCGTCAAAATGCTTTGCTACGATGTGACCACACATAAAACGCATTGTCCGGCTGACACCTCGCGCCTCGGGACGTAAATACCTGAAAGCATTCGTATGCAACACACGTTTTTCCGTACGGATCCGGGCGCAAGTCTTGCGCGGGAGGGTGGAAATGTCGCAAAGGCTGAACAATTCGAACGCGTATAGTCACACTCGACGGAGCAATTCCGTCTAAAAGTGAAACACCTGCACTTCGATCCACCCCGCTCTCTCAAGAAAACGTTCCTTCGCTTCTGAGTTCTATTCATACCTTTTTGGAGGATCGCTGATTGATCACGCCGTCTCTTTTGGGGCAACTGCAGACACTGGCAGACAAGCACCCGGACAAGCTGCTGTATTCGTTTCTCGACGTGGATGGCGATCCGACCGAAAGCTACACCTATGCTGGTTTTCTGCTTCGCGCGGAGGCAATTGCTGAGCACCTGCTGAAAGACGACCGATTCGCACCGGGCAGTCGTCTGCTGCTCGCATACCCACCAGGGCTTGAAATGATCTGCGCGTTCTTCGGCTGCGTGCGCGCAGGCCTGATCCCCGTGCCGGTTTATCCGCCCAGTTCGCGTGGCTTCCAGAGCGCCCTTTACAAGATGGTTCATATCGCGAAGGACTGCCAGGCGGCAGCCATCCTGACGAACCGCGACTACCAGGCCTCCCTGAAGACGAACCTGGCTCGCAGCGGCGTCTCCACCTCTGGTGTGGACATCGATTACATCAGCGGCCTGCCCTGGATCTCGACCGAAGAGTTTGTGCATGCAAGGCACGTGGTGCCCTTCGCTGAGCCCTCGAAGATCCTCTTTCTGCAGTACACCTCCGGTTCCACCATGGAACCGAAGGGAGTCATCGTCTCGCACGAAAACATCCTGAGTACCGCACCACTCGTGATCGAGAACGAAGCGCCAGTTGTAGTTTCATGGCTGCCGCAGTATCACGACATGGGATTGATTGGCTGCTATCTGTATCCCGCTCTCCGCGGCGGCACAACGTACGGCTTCTCGCCGATGGACTTCATTCAGCGACCGGTCCTGTGGTTTGAGACGATCTCGAAGTACCGCGCAACGTCAACCGCTGCGCCCAACTTTGCGTATGACTACTGCCTGCGCACCGGGCGTCTGCCAAAGGAGACGCTGCAAGCGTGCGACCTGAGTTCGTTGCTGGTGCTGATGTGCGCCGCCGAACCGGTAAAGCCGGATACCTTTACGCGATTCCTCGAAGCCTTCGAGCCCTACGGTCTGAAGGCGGAGAGCTTCTACGTCGCATACGGCCTTGCCGAAAACACGCTTGCCGTCACGCTTCACGGTCGCAACATCGTATCGGTGAACAAGCGAGCCCTTGCCCAGGGCAAGGCTCGTATGACGGCCGAAGTGTCCGAAATTGACGCCGCGAAGCAGATCGTCAGCTGTGGCGTACCGCTGGCCGGCCTCGATCTGAAGATCGTCGACCCAGAGGCCCACCTCGCGCTGGAGCCGGGACGCATCGGGGAGATCTGGCTTAGGGGCAGCGGCAAATGCCAGGGTTACTGGAACAATGCCGAATTGACCCTGAAGCAGTTCCGCGCACGCCTTGTGGATGACAGCCCCTATGACGATGGCTACATGCGCACCGGCGACCTGGGTTTCATGCACGATGGTGAACTCTATGTTTGCGGTCGCATCAAGGACATGATCATCCTCCGCGGGCAGAACTATTACCCGCACGATATTGAGAATGTCGTCGAGAAGTCATCCAGCCTGATCCGCCACAACTGCGTTGCCGCATTCCAGATTCACGAGGAGAATGAGCCGGCACTGGCTATCGTCGTCGAAGTGAAGAACCCCAGGGTATTGCCCGACGCACGCAAGATCGCGACTGCCGTCCGAAATTATCTGAACGTGGAAGTCGCAAAAATCTCGCTCATCGCACCGCGCGCCGTACCGCGCACGAGCTCTGGCAAGATCATGCGGCACAAGACGAAACAGATGTGGACCGCCGGAGAGTTCAACGTGCTGTCTGACTTTTCGCGCGAGGGGGAAACAGACGCCGCGCAGATCACCGCCGATATGAACTCGCCCTTCGCAGAGTTGAAGGCGCGCTACAACCTGACGGGGCAGGAGACCTATAACCTGATTGAGGCCGGGCTGGATTCCTTGGACCTGGTCGGCTTCATGCACGAGTTGAAGGAACTCCTGAAAGACAAAGGTGCGGAACTACTTGCACGGCAGGTCGATATCGGCCTGGTGCAACGTGTCAGTGTCGCAGAGTTGTTCGGTCTGGCCGACCAGTTAGAGAGCGCTCCCGAGGAAGCCATCCTGCATCTGCGCGAGTTCCTTTCGGTCTTCCGCGAAGAGCAGAATGCGCTGGAGATGCAGATGATGCGTGAGGATACCAAGCTACTCTTCGATCCGCCAGCACCGGCCACTGTACCGAAGATTCCGATGCCGAGTCAGATCCTCCTCACCGGAGGCACAGGCTTCATTGGTCCGTTCCTGATGAAGAGCCTGCTGGAACAGACGGACGCGATGATTCACGTGCTTGTACGTGCTTCCGATGAGATCCAGGGCAAGCAGCGCCTGCAGGCTGCGATGCAGTCGATGGGACATGTGCCCGCTGATTTGATGGAGATGTTCGACGAACGCGTCGTGCCCGTCTGCGGCGACCTCGGCCAGCCGGGGCTGGGCCTGATGCAGGAGGTGTGGGACACCCTCACGAAGGACATTGACACCGTCTTCCATAACGGTGCGACCGTGAACTATCTGTTCAACTACGACATGATGCGCGACGCCAATGTTCTCGGCACGAATGAGATTCTGCGTCTTGCGTTCGAGGGCCGGGCTAAGGAGTTCAACTACGTCTCGACAACCTTCATTCATGGCTGGGCCCATAAGCCCACCCTGTTTGAGACCGATTGCAACGCAGAGATGGCGCTGCTCGACTTCGGCTACAGCCAGACGAAGTGGGTGGCGGAACAGGTCGTATTCGCAGCGCAGGAAAAGGGGCTGTCTGTGCGGGTCTTCCGTCCAGCTCTGGTTAGCCCGTCGGTCGATGGTGGCGGGAACAACTTTGATATCGCGGTTCGACTCGTCGCCTTCATGGTCAACCACGGCATCGGCGTCGACACTCTGAACCAGGTCAGCTTCGTACCTGCGGACATCGTTGCGAATAATATTGTCGCGATCGCGACCAGCCCAGGCACGGCGAACCAGACATTCCACGTCGTCCGCGATGACTACTCGAACATGACCGACATCACGCGGCTGATCACGGAGTCAACGGGGCGCCAGTTCGAGGCGTTCCTCCTACCCGACTTTGTGCCTGAGTTGATTCGTCGCTGCCGCAAGGAAGATCTTCTGTTCCCACTGCTCGACTTCCTTGTAGGATCGGTCGACAACATCTCTTCGATGGAGTTCAAGCGGTACGAGAGCACGACCTACCAGGCGGCGCGCGACGCGTCTGCATGGGGCAGGCCGGACCCATCGCTTGAGGACACGGTGAACGGCATCCTGAAGTTCATGAACCGTAAGGGCATTATCTCCGTTACGGTTCGCGAGGATGGCGAGGAGTCAACGAGCGACGCGCTCATTGACTCCAACGCGCTGTCCGTTACTGCTTCTTGAAGACAAGCTTCTCAGTGACATGCTGGCCAGATTCCAGGGTTGCGGTACTGGTCAGCGTCATCTGCAGGCCGTCTGCGGAGACCTGCCAGCGATCCTTCTGCGAGACCTGGTTGTCCCGTCGATAAGTTGCATCGACGGTACGCGGATCAGTAAGGGCGAGCGCCACGGTATCATTGCGACCGCCCTTCATGTCGTAAGGCTTGCCGTCGAGTCGTGCCGTGTAGGTGTAGTCGCTTGAGAAACGCACACCACCACTGCCGTCCGCTTCGATTTTCAGAGACGAGCCTTGCTGCATGCGCGTCTTGCCCAAGTCCTGCGTCCATTCGCCCGCGAAGGGATCCTTGGGGTCTTTCGTTCCACCGGTGCGTGTCCAAACGGTGATGACGGGCGTGTGGCCGGTCGAGGTCGTCGTGCTGGTCAGGACAGCTCCATCGTTTGAGAGTTTCTCACGCACTGCGGCCACCGGCGCGCCGTCCTTCTTCTCGCGCACTTCCGCTTCTTTCTTGCTAACTCGATGCAGCTCGATCTGGTTGAAGCCCAGGTTGCCGGGTGCTGGAGCCGGTTTCCCATTGGTGCTCGCTGTGAAATCAAGATGCGTCTCACCGGTCATCACGACATGCGTTCCCGTCGGTTCCGTGGTGATGGAAAGCTTGTTCGCCGGCGTCACGGTCGACTGCGCGGAGACAAGCGTCCAGGATCCGATGCGTGGGTCTGCCCCACCCGATTGGAAGGCGAACAGTGCAAGAAGCAAAAAGGTATGAATGGTTCCCCCTAAGTCGTCGCAGAGTACAGCAGCGTGGCGGTTAACCAGCGGCCGTCGGCGTATCTACCCGCTGTTGGATGCTGATGGATTAGCCTATGTGCCGCTCCAAGCAATATCAAGCCGGACTTTTGATGCCACCGCGGAGACCGCGAGCCATTGATCAGGGCCTGTCGGCGTCTATGACATGATGAACGCTATGCATTTTCGCCGGTTTCTGGTGGCTGGAATCATCCTTGTGGCAGCGCTTGCGCTGCTCCCGTTCTCCTTTCATGCAGAGCGTTCCCTCGAGACCGCGACCCGCGTGGAAGGCAGCCAGGCCGAAACTGTTCGCGATGCACTGGCGAACCGCTTCCGATCCCCGTTCGTGGATCAGGTCGTCTTCGTCGTAGAAGGTATTCCGCCGGCCACGTCCGACGAAGGCGCACAGGCGCTCGGGACAATTGTTGCGGCTCTAAAGGCGCAGACCGGTGTCTCCGGCGTCGTCTCGTATCTCGATCTGCGCGACCCCATCTTCCTTGGACGCGGCGGTGGAACGTACGTCCTCGTTGGACTCGCTTCGGCCGATGCTTCCGTGGAGTCGCTGGTTCCGGGATTGCACCAGCTTGCCACTTCTCTTGAGGGCAAGCTCAAAGGGCGCTATCCGCAGATAAAGCTTGAGCTCACCGGCGAGATCCCCCTTAACTTCGACATTCGTAAGGCAAGTGCAGACGATGTGCGTCGCGGTGAGAGCCTGGTCATTCCCGCGACACTCGCACTCTTGCTGGTAGCCTTTGGCAGCCTCGTCGCGGCGTTAATCCCGCTGGCTGTCGGTCAGCTTGCCATCGCAACGACGTTGGCCATCACAGGGTTCCTGGCGCATCGCTGGCACCTCTCCATCCTCGTGCAGAACCTGGCAACGATGCTGGGCCTTGGGCTTGGCATCGATTACGGCTTGCTGATGGTCAGCCGCTTCCGCGAAGCCATCGCAACCGGCCTAAGCGCGTCGGAAGCGTCGGTACTTGCCGCGCGTCAGGCGGGGCGCACGCTGCTGATCTCGGCCTCGACGGTCGGCATCGGATTCCTGGCGCTGCTGACCGTGCCCATCAGTGAGATTCGCTCGATCGGCATCGCAGGGTTCCTCGTGGCGGGCCTCAGCGTGCTGCTCACCAACACCCTCGTGCCCGCGGTGCTGGCGCTGCTGGGGCGTCGCATCGACCTCGGGCGCCTGCCGTTCGCACCCAAGCTCGATTCGCATCGTGCCGAGCGGACAGGCGTTCGCTGGCGACAGTGGGGAAAGGTCATCGTCGCACATCCGTGGATTGCGTTAGTGGTCGCGGGCATTCCTCTGTCAGTACTCGCGTTGCAGGTGCGGCATCTCGACACCAGCGTCCCGCAGGGCGACTGGCTGCCGCAATCGGCGGAGTCCGTCCATGCGCTTCACACGCTGGAACACATGGACCGTGGTGGCATCGTTGAGTCGTTACGCATCATCGTCGAGCTGCCGAAAGACTCTATCTCGCAGACGGACTCGGGCTGGAATGCAGTCGATGCAATCACGAAGCGCATCGCGAGTGATCCACGCACGGACCGCGTGATCTCCATTACCACCATCGCCGAGGGCAACCGCGCCTCGCTGACGGAGCTGTCGCGGGAGACGCGCCGCACGCTCCTAAGCAGCGATGGAAAAGCTGCGCTTCTGCAGGTGCTGCCCAAGGGCAATGTCTCACTGCGCGATCAGGTCGACTGGGTGCGTGAGCTTCGCAGGACGGGTGCACCTACGCTGACAGGCGTACCCGGTGCAACGCTCCTGGTGGGCGGAATTCCGGCGCTGAATGCTGACTATGAAACTCTCATTCGTCAGCATTTCCCGTTCGTGATGGGGCTTGTTGTCGGCGGCACCTTCCTCGCACTGCTTGCCGGGTTCCGATCGATCTTCGTTGCGGTGAAGGCCATCGCGCTCAATCTCCTCTCGGTGGCAGCATCCTTCGGTGCCTTAGTGCTTGTCTTTCAGGACGGCTATGGCAGCAGGTTCCTTGGAGTTCCCGGCGGTACGGGCAGTATCTTCCCGCTTGTACCAATCGTGACCTTCGCGATCGTCTTCGGGCTGAGCATGGATTATGAGGTCTTCCTTGTAGCGCGCGTGCTGGAAGCACGGCGCAGCGGCTTGAGTGAAGAGGAAGCTATTCCGGAGGGCATGGCACGGACTGCAGGCCTCATCACCAGCGCCGCTGCCATCATGATCGTGGTCTTCGCCGCATTCACCTTTGGCGGCTTCCTTGTGGTCAAGATGATCGGCTTCACGCTGGCGGTCGCCGTGTTGATCGACGCGACCATCGTGCGCATCATCATCGGCCCGGCACTGCTTCGCCTTGCAGGCGACTGGAACTGGTGGCCCGGTGGTCTCGGCAAGCCGAAGGTCGCAGAGGAGTAAGCACATCGGCGCAACTACATATTCGCCAGGGCTCGTCCCGCATCCTCACTCTGCATCGGTTTCGCGAACATGAATCCCTGAAGTTCGCTGCATCGCCATCGCCTAAGCAGCGAGACCTGATCCTGCGTCTCTACACCTTCCGCAACGGTGAAGAGTCCCAATGACTGGCCCAGTTTAAGGACCGATCGGCAGATAATCGCGGCGGTCTTGTTGGTCGCGATGTCGCGTATGAAGAAGTGGTCGACCTTAATGGTGTCTACCGGGAAACTAGAAAGGTAATGAAGACCAGAGCAGCCTGCGCCGAAATCATCGATGGCAATGCGAACGCCGAGCTGCTTCAAGGCGCGCAGCGTGGAATCCGCGAGATCTGCGTTGTCGATCAGAATTGATTCCGTCAGTTCCAGTTCCAACGACGAGGCGGGCAGACCTGTCGCGCGAAGAGCCTCTTCGACGAAGGCAGGGAAGTCCGGGTCTCGGATCTGCGCGGGTGAGACGTTGACCGACATGACTACCGGTTCCAGCCCTGCCATACGCCAAGCGGCGTTCTGTTCCAGCGCATGTTGCAACGCCCAGGATCCGATCTCATGGATCAGGCCCGTGTCCTCAGCAATCCGAATAAACTGCGCCGGCAGAAGAAACCCACGTTGCGGGTGCTGCCAACGGATGAGGGCCTCGAAGCCCAGGATTCGCTTCGTCTGTGTATCGACTCTCGGCTGGTAATAGAGCTCGAACTCTCCATTGGCAAGCGCTTTACGGAAGCCCACAGCCACGTCGAGCGGCTCGTTGTCATTGAAACGCAGTTCCGGACTATAGAGGCGGAAGGAGTTCTTCCCGCAGCGTTTGATCCAGTACATGGAGAGATCCGCCATCTGCAACAGCGGCTCCACGTCCCTGGCGTCCTGGGGGTAGGTAGCGACTCCAGCACTCCCGGTGACGATCAACTCCTGGTTGCCGCAGCGGATCGGCTTTCGTATCTCCTGCAGCAGCCGCTCTAACTGCTTATGCAGGCGGGCCGAATCCGACCAGTTCACCAGGATCAGCGCAAATTCATCGCCACCAAGTCTTCCCACAGTGTCTCCAGGTTCCGCGACGGAATTGAGACGCTTGGCAATCTGGATCAAAAGCCGGTCAGCCTCGATATGTCCGAGCCGGTCGTTCATGTGTTTGAAGTTGTCGAGATCAAAGATGACGACGGCAACCTGTGTGCCCCGGATCTCCGCTGTTTCGAGTGCTTCCTTCAAGCGGTCGGTGAGGAGGTATCGATTCGCAAGACCTGTCAGCGAATCATATTCCGCTTGTCTGGCGAGTCTTGCCTTTGTCTCGAGGTATTCCGTGACGTCATTCTGGATGCCGACGATATGACTCACGTTCCCATGCTGGTCAAAGACAGGGGACAGGTGGACTTCATTGAAGAACCGTCGCCCACTTTTCTTATAGTTGCGCAGGACTACCTTTGCCGGTCTGTGCTGAGCAATTGCCAGCTGCAGTTCGCCACGGCCGCTCTGCATGAGTTCGGACCCTTGGAGAAAACGGCAGTCGGACCCTATCACCTCCTGCAGAGAGTATCCGGTCAGGTCCTCAAAGGCTGGATTGACATAGATGATCGGGCACTCGTGAACGCTTTTGTACTCAGCGATCGAGATGCCCATGGGGGCCGACGAGATCGCCTGTTCCAGTAGCCTGAGCCGTTCCTCCTCCGCTCGGCGCTTCGTGATATCCCGGAAGAAAACGCTGATTCCCCGATGAGTGGGGTAACTATGGACTTCGAACCATGCGTTAAGTGGCTCCGGATAGTGGGCACTAAATTGGGAGGGAACCCGCTCTTCCATCGTGCGGTGATACTCGTCCCAGAACAGGAGATTGTGCGCAGCCGGAAACTCGTCCCACACCACTCGGCCAATCAAATTTGCCCCGGTGCTGACCAGGTCGCGTGCATGGGCGTTCATGTAGATAAAGCGCCACTCGTAATCCAGCATGAACACACCGTCTGAGGTGTGCTCCAGGATTTCCGCGACAAGGCTCCCTTGCTCCACGGTGAAATCGATCGTGCCTGGTTCAAGCGGATTGTCTAAGAGCAGTTTTTCGGGAGACTGATTCGACTGATGCTTTCCTGCGTTCATGGAATCACCGTGCGCCTGGGAGAGCGCCCTGGGGTCTGTGGATGAGGGAGTTTCCAAGTCTTGCCAAGGTGCTGCCCCAGAAGGCTCTTGATGTCGATCTGGGGATGCTTCAGCGTGCTCGACGTGCCCTCAATGCCATAACTTCGCCGACCGCCGTGATGTCTGGCCTTCCGGTCAAAGGACATTGATCTCGAGGACTCAAGAATTGTTAAAGGGGCCAGCGTTCAGTCGCGCGGCGGCGGCGCGAGGTAGCTTGGTGCTTTGCTGCCTGATGGCGGAACGGAAGAGTGGTTGCTGTCGCATGGAAGCCTCCGGTTGTGCATTGGGAACGCTGCGCTAACATCTGCATTCTGCGGGGAGCGCCCTGGCACGCATCTTGATGACGCCGGTCATCAACTGCACATGCACCACGGGAAGTGTCGTCTACAGAACATTCGATGCGTTGATTGCCGTTCCTAAGCAGGCTGTGCCAAACGCAGAACGCAATTTTGATTCAGTCGAAAATATACGAGCGATGTGTTTATGAAGTAGTGCGCAGCTGGCGCTGTCCGGCGAACGCCTCTCCGCCTCCAAAAGACGACTTATGAAGTAAATGAACGTCCTGCAAACGTCGAGTCACGCCACTCCCGGACATCTGGACACCTCGCCGACCCGACATGGCATCTAGGCCACTGAACGTGGTTCGAAACGTTCCGCGCGCGACTGTGTACACCGGGCTCCCCCGCTACAGTCGATCCCCCGCGTCATCCGCCAAAGCCCCGCCCGATCCAGATATTTCTGGAGGCGAGGGAAGGCCGCGTTTTCATCTTGGAGGCACCATGAAGTCCAAATCCCCCCGTAATATGCGTCACCGTTTTCCTGCAGGCGCCAAGTTTCTACTCCCTCTTGCACTTGCGTGCACGGGCACCGCTTCCGCGCAGTTCCGCGCTTCGATTTCCGGAACCGTGAGCGACGCTTCCGGCGCTGTCGTGCCCGGAGCGACAGTCACCCTGACGGATCTCCAGACGAATCGGGTCCTCACCACGACTTCGAATGACAGCGGTTCCTACAGCTTTAATGGCCTGGCGCCAGATCATTACAAGATTTCTGTGGTGCTTGCCGGCTTCACGTCAAAGGAGCTTAGCAATCTCTCCATCACGCCGGATGCGCCGAACAGCGTAAACGTTCAGCTCGCTATTGCTTCGCAAAACACAACGGTCGATGTGACGTCGAATTCCACGCCGGTCCTGGATACCGCAAGTGCCACCATTGGCGGCACCGTGACGGAAAACCAGATTCAGCATCTGCCGACAGCGGGTCGCGACGTCTTCCAGTTGACTCAACTCGCGCCCGGCGTGTTCGGCGACGGTTCGCAGGCGGCAAGCGGCACCAGCAATGCCAATCTGCCGGGAACAGCGGGGCCTGGAGCAGCAAGCCGCTCCAACGGCATCTTCCAGACGGAGAATGCTCCCCAGGCAAATGCCAACGGCGGACAAAACGGCAACAATAGTATCTCGATTGATGGTGTCAGCACCGTCTCTGCGGTGTGGGGAGGCGCGTCCATCATCACGCCGTCTGAGGATTCGGTTGGCTCCGTCCGCGTGGTCTCGAATGGCTACGATGCAGAGAACGGTCGCTTCAGCGGCGCACAGATCCAGGTGAACTCAAAGACCGGCACCAACCAGTTTCATGGCAGCCTGTTCCTGCGCGCCAACCGCCCGGGCCTGAATGCGTACCAGCGCTACAACGGCACGGGCACATTCAATCCCGGTACACCGGCACAGCGCGGCCTGCTACGCGACGCAACGCGTTCCAACCAGTTCGGTGGCAGCATCGGCGGGCCCATTCTTCGCGATCGCCTGTTCTTCTTCTTCAATTATGAGACACAGCGCGACAGCACCTCGGTCCCTGCGACGGGATGGTTTGAGACGCCGCAGTTTGCGGCGCTGGCTGCCAGCGGCAGCATCGCATCCACCTATCTCAACTTTGCCGGCAACGCTCCGGTAAATGCGACACAGATCAACCAGAGCTGCGCCACGGCTGGTTTCCAGGAAGGCGTCAACTGCCGCACGGTAGGTGGCGCCTTGAACCTGGGATCGCCCATTGCGGGCGCTCGCGGCACGCAGGACACCACGTGGACAAGCACCAGCAACCCGGGCGTCGGCGGCGGACTGACCAATACTCCCACGATCGCTCAGTACTCGTTTACCAACCCCACCGTACAAATTGGCCAGCAGTACAACGGCCGCCTGGACGGCGATGTGACGAAGAAGGATCACCTTGCATTCGCCATCTATTGGGTACCGCTCAGCCGCACGAACCAGGGCGGCCCCGGACGCGTCTATGACCTCTTTCATCACAATCAGATCAATGACGCGTACACCGTCATCTGGAATCACGTGTTTTCGCCGAACCTGTTGAATGAGGCGCGTGGCAACGATGCAGGCTATCGCTGGAACGAGGTCAGCAGCAATCCGCAGGCACCGTTCGGCCTGCCCACTTCAACGGTAGATACGCTCGGATCGAATAACATTTCGGTCGGTTATTACGGCGCGCCCGGGCCAAGCGTGTTGAACCAGCACACCTATAACTACAAAGACGTGGCCACTTGGACGACTGGCAATCACATCGTGAAATTCGGTGGTGAAGCGACACGCCTGTATTACCTGAATAACCCCACGTACACGGCCCGTCCCGCCTATAACTTCTACAACATGTGGACGTTCCTGAATGACGCGCCGCATGCAGAATCTGGCTCCTTCCTTTCGGCAACCGGTACGCCAGGCACCAACCGTCAGGATGAGCGGACGACCATCTGGGGCTTCTTCGCGCAGGATGACTGGAAGGTCACGCCGAATCTGACGCTGAACATGGGGCTGCGTTGGAGCTACTTCGGGCCTCTGAATTCCAAGCAGAACAACATCGGTGTTGTGCAGTTCGGACAGGGATCTGCCATGTACACCGGTATGACCGTTCGTACGGGTGGACCACTCAGCCAAGCGCAGAAGACCAACTTCGGACCGCAGTTTGGCTTTGCATGGAACCCGGACGCACTTCGCCACCACATGGTGCTGCGCGGTGGCTACGGCTTGAACTTCAACCAGAACGAGATTGCGATTCAGGGAAATTCCGGCAACAATCCTCCGTACATCCTGAATGCCAGCTACAACAACAGCAGGATTGTAAACGGCGTTGCAACGACCGATCCCAATATCGTCTACGCCGTCGCCGGCGATCCCAGTTCGCTCTTCGGGTATCCGTCCAATCCGCATGCAGTCGGTGGCTACAACGCCGCCAATCTACCGACCGCCGGTGGAGCAAGCATCGTTGCCTATCCCGGGACGGTGCCGACGATCTACACGCAACACTTCTCGCTGGACAGCCAGTTCGAGCTTCCCATGGGCATTGTTGCAACGGTTGGCTACCAGGGTAGCCTGACCCGTCACCTGATCCTGCAGAGCCAGGCGTATGTTCGCACCTACACGCAGGGTTATGCCGTGAATCCACTCGTCTCCAACCTTGCTTACTTCACAAACACCGGCACTGCGAATAACAACCAGTTGCTGGCATCGGTCCGGAAGCAGATGTCGCATGGCTTCTCAATAGACGCCAGCTTTCAGTGGGCCAAGACCATGGATCAGGGTTCGTCGCCGTACTACATCGATTCGTACTCGTTCAATCCAATGCTGGCGTATGGCCGTTCCGACTACAACTTCGGAAAGGCTGCCAAGGTCTTCGGCATGTGGCAGCCGAACTTCTTCAAGGGGCATGGATTTGCTCACACCCTCGGCGATGGCTGGACCGTCACGGGCATCTATAACATCCATACCGGCTTCCCATTCACTCCGACGTATAACGTTCCGGGTGGAAACCTGTACTACGGCACCAGCGGGTACACCACACTGCGACCCACCTTCTACACCGGTACCGGTGGTAAGGACCACAGTGTGAACGCGATGAAGCAGACGGGCACTACGAATGTGAACTTCCCGCGTGCCGGGGCAGGTCAGCCTTATTTCGGTGTTCCTACAACTGGCATTCCCTCGACCGGTTCGGCGTATGGCTTGCCGTCGCTGCCGGGAGTTGCGCGCAACTCGCTCGATGGTCCGCGCTACCAGGATCTCGACGCGAGCATCTCCAAGAACTTTGCTCTGCCGGGATCACGTTTCTTCGGCGAGAGCACTGGTCTTGAATTCCGCATGGATGCGTTCAATGTGCTCAACATCACGAACCTCAGCCCGGGTTCCGTGGTCACGGACATCACCTCCGCAAACTTCGGCACCTATAACCAGGGACTCGCCGGACGTATCGTAAACCTACAGGCGCGCTTTAGCTTCTAACGTAAGCGCGGGTTTGAAGAAGATTGAGGCGCGCCGGAATGGCGCGCCTCTTCTGCTATCGGATCCTTTTCTTCAGTCATCCAACAGGGAGGAGATCATGTTGAACTTCGCACGACTTGTACCACTGCTGCTTTCTCTGCAATTTGCTTCGAGTGCGATCGCCCAGGCTCCTGAGGCCATCCACGTGGACGCGCAGGCCCAGACCACACCCTTTCCGCATTTCTGGGAGCAGACCTTTGGCTCCGGACGCGCGATCCTGTCCCTGCGTGAGAGCTACCGCAATGATCTGCGCACCGTGAAGCAGGCCACGGGCTTTCAGCAGATTCGCTTCCACGGGATCCTGATGGATGAGGTGGGTCTGTACGATCCGAACCGCGTCACAAAGAATCCCGGGCTTGCCGCGGAGGCCGCACACGATACGTCGGCCTATAACTTCACTTACATCAATGAGATCTATGATGGGCTACTGGCCAATGGCGTGCACCCGTACGTGGAACTGAGCTTTACGCCGAAGCAGATGGCGTCTGATCCTAATGCGCTTCATCCTTTCTGGTATCACCCGAATGTCTCTCAGCCCAAAAACTATGACGAGTGGGACAGGATGATCCGTGCCTTCGCCGAGCATGTCATCGCTCGCTACGGCATCGCCGAAGTCGCGACGTGGAAGTTCGAAGTGTGGAATGAACCCAACCTGGATTTCTGGGCAGGGAATCCAAAGCAGCAGACCTACTGGGAGTTGTACGATCACACGGCGCGCGCACTGAAGGCCGTCTCGCCCAAGCTGCAGGTGGGTGGACCATCGACCGCACAGGCTGCGTGGGTCGATGCCTTCCTCGCCCACGCGAAAAGCGCGAACGTCCCGGTCGATTTCGTCTCAACCCACGTGTATGCGAACGATCAGGCGAAGGACGTCTTCGGCACGAATGAAAACATCCCGCGCGATGTGATGGTGTATCGCTCAGTAAAGAAGGTGCGTGATCAGATCACGGCTTCTGCATTTCCGAATCTCCCTTTGTACTTCTCGGAATACAACGCCAGTTATGCCAATGAGCCGAATGTCACGGACACCAGTTATATGGGCCCGTGGGTGGCAAACACCATCCGCCTGTGCGACGGTCTTGTGCAGGACATGGCGTACTGGGCATTCTCCGATGTCTTTGAAGAGCAGGGTGTGAATCGAACGCCGTTCTATGGCGGCTTCGGCCTCGTTGCAGCGGATGGGATTCCAAAAGCATCGCTCAATGCCTTTCGCATGCTGCACACATTGGGAGACCGTCGCATCGCGGTTGCATCGGATTCGGCGCTGGCAACGCAATCGAACGATGCGGTCACCATCGCACTGTGGAACTACGCACCGCCCGCAGGCACGGGCGCGACATACACCGCGCCCCCGGCGTCACTTGGACCAGACAAGCACTTCAAGTTGCAGCTGGATCACGTTGCAAAGAATGCGAAAGTGGAAGTGCTGCGTGTGGATTCGAAACATGGAGATGCGAACACAGCCTTCGACGCGATGAAGCGGCCTCCTGCCGACTTGACGCGCGATCAGGTCGCACAGCTCCGCGCCGCAGGTGCGATGTCGCCGGCGGAACATACGCACCTGTCTCAAGGTGCAATCGAGATCGTGGTTCCTGCTCAGGGTCTGGTTGTATTAAGAATCACGAGGTAAACATGCAGCACTTGATGAGTCGGCGGCAGGCGCTTTCCTTGCTCGCAGGAAGCGCCGCGACCGCCCTTCTGCCGTCCATAGGAATTGCCGAGGTCCAGGAATCAACACTGCCTGGGAAGAGCAGGCTATCCAAAGCGGATGACGACCTCCTGGATGACATGGAGCGTCGCGCCTGCCTGTATTTCGTAGAGCAGAGTGGTGCTGCTACAGGACAGGTTCTGGATCGCGCGGCCTTCTATGGCAACAACGGGAAGCGCGATCCACGCACCAGCGCCAGCATCGCCGCAACAGGCTTTGGTTTGACGGCGCTTTGCATCGGTGACACGCGGGGCTATCTGCCGCGCGCACAGGCACGCGCTCAGGTTCTGCGGACCTTGCGATTTCATGCAACGTCACTGCCGCATGAGCACGGATTCTTCTACCACTTCAACCACATTGAGACCGGCAAGCCCGAGTCCTGGAGCGAAGTCTCCTCCATCGATACTGCGCTGCTGCTATGCGGTGTGCTGACCGCGCGTGTTCACTTCTCTAAGGACAAAGAGATTGTGGATCTGGCAACCACCATCTACAACCGCGTGGACTGGCCCTGGCTGCTGCGTGAAGGAAACGTCTTCTCGATGGGCTGGAGACCGAAGACGGGCTTCATCCCCAGCAACTGGGGACACTACTGCGAGATGATGATGATCCCTTTGCTGGCCATCGCATCGCCCACGCACCCGGTGGATCCGGCCGTGTGGTCGGCCTTCTCGCGGCCGCGCATGCAGTACAAAAAGTTCATCTACCTCAGCGGATCGGATCCGCTGTTCGTTCATCAATACAGCCACGCATACTTTGATTTCCGCTATAAGCGCGACGAGTTCGCGAACTATTTCGAGAATTCCGTCATCGCCACGCGGGCGCACGAGCAGTTCTGTCTCGACTTGGGAAAGCCCTACTCGAAGGACTACTGGGGCATCAGTGCTTCCGACTCCAGGACCGGTTATCAGGCATGGGGAGGACCGCCAAAGATCGGCAGGCTGGACGGCAGCGTTGTGCCGAATGCTGCGGCAGGCTCTCTGCCGTTCCGGCCGAACGAGTGCCTGCGCGTCCTCCGCTACCTGGCGCGCCGCGGCGACAAAGTCTGGGGACGCTATGGCTTCACGGACGCCTTGAATCCCGAGCTGGACTGGTATAACGCAGACGTTCTCGGCATCGACCTCGGCATCGGAATGCTGATGGCAGAAAACCTCCGCAGCGGCTTTGTCTGGGATACCTTCAGCAAGAATCCTGAAGTCTCACTCGCCTTCAGCAAAGCAGGCTTCCGCCCCGACAAGCTGCTTTAGGGATCGCAGTCGTCACGGCGTGCGTCATCGCAAGTTCCAGCTCCCCCCTCGCGAACGCGATAATGGGGTGAGTTGAGACGACCATGATCACACCGCGGCTTCGCGAACAACTTGTGGCACGTGCGCTTTGCGCTGGCTTTGATCTGGCTGGCGTTGCGGCTGTGCCGGAGCGCGACTCTCCTCAGGAGCGTCTGCAGAGCGAGCGCTTTACGGAATGGGCTCGCGCTGGCTTCGCGGGCGACATGGCCTGGATGTTGCGTGCGGACGCGGACGGCGTACCGTTGCGGTCATCGCTGCAGCGGGCCGTTCCGTGGGCGCGCTCCGTGGTGCTGTGTGCCGTGAATTACAACAGCGCGCAGCCGCGTTCTGTGGATGCGGCACCTGCGGGGGCGGGATGGATTGCGCGGTATGCGTGGAGCGGGACGGGGACTGGCGAGGACTCCGTCCCAACGGATTACCACGAGGTGCTGCTGGCGCGGCTGAAGCAGGTTGAGGCAGATCTGCACGCGACGGTTCCTGCAGGTGAAGAAGCGATCCAGACTCGTTGTTATGTCGATACCGGCCCGGTCGTGGAGCGGTGGTTCGCGCAGCTTGCCGGCATCGGATGGATCGGTAAGAACACGTGCGTTCTGAATCAGGGCCAGGGATCGTGGATGCTGCTGGGCGTCCTTCTCACGTCGCTGCCGTTGTCCGACGAAGCGGTGTTGTTGCCCACAGCAGATCGCTGTGGCACGTGCACGCGGTGTATCGATGCGTGTCCGACGGACGCACTGATCGCGCCGCGGAAGATGGATGCTTCGCGCTGCATCGCCTATCTGACGATTGAGAAGAAGGGCAGCATTGATGAGTCGCTTCGTCCGCAGATGGGACGGCAGGTCTTCGGCTGCGATATATGCCAGGACGTTTGCCCGTGGAATCGACGGGCCCCAATCGGCACGGCGCAGGACATGCAGGCACGGACGGCGCTGGTGAACCCTTCGCTTGAGGACTTGGCGGCGATCGACACACCGGAGTTCAAACGCCGGTTCCGCGGATCTCCCCTGGAACGAACTGGTCGTCGCAGGCTGCAACGCAACGTGGCGATCGCCATGGGCAATAGTCACGATGCGTGCCATGTGCCGCGTCTGGAGGCATGGGCTGCGGGTGAGGACGAGATGCTGCGCGAAGCGGCGCTCTGGGCGTTGGAACAAATTGCGGGGAGTGCGACGTCCCTGTAGCAGTCGTCCTCGCAAGTCACTGAAGAAGAGCAGATAACGCCGGATGGCCTCTGCTAGCATCGTTGGAACCGGGCGGATGGAGGCCCGTTGCGAGCCTATGCCATTCATTACGCCGCCCTACGAAGCCGCAGCGCCGAAAGAGCCGGATGAGGTCGTTCCGGTAGAGGCGAAGGCCGCCCCGGGGGAGCGTGAGCTGTGGCCCGAACCGGTTGAAGGCGGCTCCGGCGCGCAGATCATCGCCTTACTGCGGTACCTGACTCAGACCAGCGTCCACACGTATGCCTTCTCGGTTGCGGCAAACGTCATCCTGTCGCTCTTTCCTTTTATCGTGCTGCTGCTGACCATCTCGCGCGTGGTCTTTCATTCGCCAGCCATGGTCACGGTGGTGAGTCAGCTGATGTACAACTACCTGCCCACGGGACAGGACTTCGTCATGCGGAATATGCAGCTGCTGGTCCATCCGCACAAGGGCGTTCAGTTCTTCAGCGTAGGCATGCTGCTGGTCAGCAGCACTGGTGTCTTCCTGCCATTGGAAGTGGCATTGAATAACGTCTGGCGCGTCTCGAAAAACAGGAGCTACCTGCACAATCAGGCAGTGTCGCTCGGGCTGGCATTCTCTGTAGGGCTGTTGGCGATGTTCTCCATCGGTGTGTCTTCTGCGCAGCAGACTGTGCTCGGTTTCCTGTTCATGGGGCATACAGACAACATTGCGTACGCCGTGCTGTCGAAAGGCTTCATCAGTGTGCTCGCGACGCTGAGCTCCGTGATGTTGTTCTTCCTGATCTACTGGATACTGCCGAACCGAAAGATTCCTGCGTTAGCCGTTCTGCCCACCGCTGTCGTGACAGGTCTGCTGTGGGAGGGTGCGAAGCATCTTTACATCCTCACGCTGCCGCACCTCAACTTCCAGGATGTGTATGGGCCTTTTCAGATCTCCGTCGGACTGATGCTGTGGGCGTTTCTCAGCGGCCTGATGCTGCTGGCCGGAGCACATTTTTCCGCGACTCGCCATGCCTTGCGCATGGCCCGTGCGGCGGAGGCAGAGTGACTCGATGCCGCTAGTGCTTCGTCCACGCCAGCAGAATGTCTCTGACCCGCTCTACGCGGCTACGGGTGCACCTTCGCCGGGCCCCTGGACACGCATACCGTTTTGGGTCCGCGTGATCTGGGGTCTTGTCGCGCTGTTCTTTCTGCTTGCTTATCTGCCCGGCATCATCGGAGACGCAGCGTCCTTTCTCCGCTGGGTCATGCTCGCTCTCGCTGTGCTGGCGGGCATCCCGCTGCTGTACCGAGCTGCCCGGCATGGGATGTTGTGGCGACTGCGGAACAAGCTGATTCTGACGTATCTTCTGATCGGCCTTACGCCGGTCGTGCTGTTCTTCACGCTGGTCTTTCTGTCGGCATATGTGGCTGCAGGACAGTTTGCGATCCATCTCGTCGCGTCGCACCTGCAGTTGCAGTTGGACAGCATGGGAACGACCGACGCCGGTATGGCGTTCGGATTGGCACGACGGCTGGAGAACGGCGCCAGTGTCGAAAGCCTGATGCGCGGTCCCGACGGCCCAGGTGCCGCAACTCGCGGAGGCGGTCCTGCGGCGGGTAACCAGCCAGTGGTCGCGAGTACGCCCGCGGCTACGGCTACGTCTGGTCCGGTGACTGCGAGCAATCTGCCGAATAACGGTGGCCCTGGCACAAATGGTCCGGCGAACGGCGTGGGACGTGGTCCTGCAAATCGGCAGCGTGCGGTTTATATCGACGAAAAGCCCATCGATACCCCTGGCTTTGCAGGAAATGCGCGCAGCCCCTTGCGTCTGGCCGACTGGGTAGGCAAGCGCCGCTTCGGCCAGTTGAAGGTTTTCGTTGCGGATGGCGGCGTGCTTTACATGGCGGTCGTGGATCGTGTGCCCGCCGGCAACAACCATACCGTGACGGTCATCGGCAGCGTGCCGGTCTCAGAGCAGCTCTTGAATGGAGTGGCCGAGGGTCTTGGCCAGGTGACGCTCGTACCTGGCCTTGTTCTGCAGCAGACGCACCGCACCAACCTGACCGCCAGGGAACTGCGCCGGACACGCCTGGTGGGCGGCGCGCGACCTCCTGCTTCCTCGCTCTTCGACTACGGCGTCCGCTTTCCTTCCACCCTCTCCGTCGTCGACTGGGAGACGGGTAATATTCAGTCCGTCCCCTTCAATGTGGAGTCGCGCCCGTCGATTCTGTTCGAACAGCTCTTCGGAGCCGGCCTGACAGGTCGTATCACCGACACGGTGCGGGTGGCCTTTCTCCTCATCTGCCTTGTCTTCGCGATTTTTGAGATCTTTGCCTTCTACGTCGCGATACGGCTGACGAAGACGATGACGGGGTCCGTCGAAGATCTGTACGCGGCGACGCTCTCCATCGATAGTGGCAACCTGTCGCATCGCATCCAGGTGCAACGCGACGATCAGCTCGCGGATCTGTGCCGGTCGTTCAATCGCATGTCGTGGTCGCTCGGCAAGCTGATTGAAGAGCAGAAGGAGAAGGAGCGGATGCAGAGCGAACTGAGCATCGCGCAGGAGGTCCAGGCGAACCTCTTCCCGCGGGCTTCGGTGCGCGTTCCATCGCTGCAGCTGCATGGCATCTGCCGTCCCGCGCGGACCGTCTCCGGCGACTATTACGACTTCCTCGTCTTCCACGATGACCATGACAACGCCCGAAGGATTACCGGCCTTGGCCTCGCGCTGGGTGACATCAGCGGCAAGGGCATCTCGGCCGCGCTGCTGATGGCGACGCTTCACTCTGCCGTTCGTGCCTATCGCCTGGCCAGCGAAGAACTCTTTGGCGACAGTGCCCGCGCTCTGACGCACCAGGAATCACTGGAGTGCGGTGAGTTGTTCGAGTCGCCAGCCCGCATTCTTTCCTTGCTGAACAAACACCTCTACCGCTCCACGCAGCCGGAGAAGTACGCCACACTCTTCCTGGCACACTACGACGACGCCAGCGGTCGCCTGACCTACGCCAACGCCGGGCAGCTACCGCCCTTCGTGATGAAGCGCGATGGACGTATCGTGCGCCTGGACAGAGGCGGTACCGTCGTCGGCCTGATGGATGGTATGCACTACGAGCAGGAGACAGTCGCGCTCGATCCGGGTGACCTGCTCATCGCCTACTCGGACGGCGTCACGGAGCCCGAAAATGACTTTGGCGAGTTCGGCGAAGACCGTCTGCTGGAGGTGGTGCATCAGCACCGCGATCAACCGCTCGAGGTGATCTCGCACGAGGTGATGGCGGCACTGGATGCATGGATCGGTGGCGGCGAACAGCCGGACGACATCACCCTGGTGCTTGCGCGCAAGATGTAGGGCCGTGCCCTAGTTCCCGGAGAGGGAGGGCGCCTGTTGTGTGATCGTGGGATCCGGCAGGCCCTGCATGACGACCGTGCTGGTCTGCGTGCCGAGCGGGATGCCTTCCTTATCGAACCGCTGCAGAACACGCCGCCGCAGTTCGCGAAGGATCCCGTCTTTCTGATTCGCCTTGACGCGGAAGTTAACTGGATAGATGACCTCACGGCCAATGATCTTGTCGACGCCGAGAATGTCTCCGTCAGAGATGGCGACGTTCTTGAAGGCAGCGTCGTTGCGAACCTCCATGGCGACCTCGCGGAGCAACGCAATGACGCGGTCCGGATCGGCGGATGCATCGACGGAGACCGAAAGGGAAGCCACGGAGAACTCGCGTGACAGGTTCGACACCGTCGCGATCTGCGAGTTGGGTATGAAGTACTGCGTGCCGTCGCCATCGCGCAGGGTCGTCGCGCGCAGCGATAGATCTTCCACGGTACCGGTCAGCCCCGCCAGCTTCACCACGTCGCCCACGTTGAACTGATCTTCAATCAGGATGAGGATGCCGTTCAGCATGTCCTTGAAAAGCGACTGCGCACCAAAGGAGATGCCCAGGCCGACGACACCGGCTGATGCCAGCAGGGGCTTCAGATCAATGTTGAAGAGTGGCAGAATCTGCATCAGGGCGATGAAGCCGATGAGGCCGTAGCACGTGGCGCGCAGGATCGCTGCGACCGTCCGAAGTTGCGACGCACGCTGATTGTGGCCGGCATAGGCATCGGCGACCCGCCGCATGCGATTCACGAAGAAAGACACGATCCGCTGCAGTACGAACGACACCAGCAGGATCACCACGATCTTCGGAGCGTCATGCCGGACGAAGTCGACAATGTCCGTGTGCCAGCTATGGCCGAGCTCGCGGAAAGAAGTTTCCGGTTCCGTCACAACGAGTGCGAGTTGGATCAACAAAGACATAAGAGTGACAACCTGTGGCCGATAAGCCGGGATACTATGTGGCAAAGGCACGCCCCATTCAGCATCGCGCACTGCATCGACTGCTGCAAGCCGGGGCGAAGCCACGTACGTCGGGACGAGGGCAGGGAGGCGTTATGCAGGCACCGATTTCCTTACGCTCTCTGCTGCCTGCCTGGCTTGCCGCGGGTATGGTCATCCTCTCCCCGGTGGCTCTCTTTTCCCAGGCCCCCAGCTATCCCACGATGAATACAACCCAGGGCGTTGGCGCTCGGTCGATTGGCGGAAGTGGTACGGGCATCGGCACTGGAGTTGGCAGCATGCACACGCCCGATCTTGCGGGTGAGCTTGACTCCCCCACGATGATTTATCGGCGCGACGCCGCTCGCAAACTGGAACGAAAGAAGCGTATGGTTGACAGCGCCAACCGGCTGCTGCAGCTGACGCAACAGTTGAAGACGGAACTTGCGACGCGGGAAGCAACTGCCGATGATGCAAAACGCCTCGATGAGATTGCAAAGCTGGCGCGGTTGGTGAAGGACCAGATGCGGGACTGAGTGCCTGCCTGGCGGAACCGCATGTCGGCAAGGGATGCCGGCACGGGCCGTGTGGATGGTGTGGGATGTTGAACCTCGTTCGACTGTTCAGGGTTGTTCTTGCAATGAGCGTTCTGATGGCTTCTGCCCGCGCGCAGCAGCACATCGCATCGGCTGTGCAGGCTGCAGAGCATGCACGGGCAGAGATGGTTGCGGAAGACCGTCAGAAGAAGATGCTGGCCGACGCCGACCAACTGGTTGCCATGGCGCAACAGTTAAAGTCGGCCGTGGACCAGACGAAAAAGGACGAATTGTCCGTCCAGGTGATTAAGCAGGCCGATCAGATCGAGAAACTCGCGAAGTCCGTGAAAGATCGCATGCGACAGTAGCGCCACATCAATGGATCTGATCGATCGATCGGTCCGACGGCTCGTACGCCAGAGCTGCGGCGGCATTCACGACGCCGTAGGCCCGCTGTGCTCTCGGCATCACCCGGGCTACTGCCGTTACGATAGATCGCCAGTAGCCGATGAACACCAAGCACGCTGGCAGCCTTCGCCGGGACCATCTGGGCGCGAATGCTGCGCGGGACCGCGAGCGCTAGCGAAAGCCAGAGGGGGAAGCCATCGCGGTCTGAAGATCGAGGGCTTGAAGAGAGCCTCCCTGGCAGATCGGTTCCGGGCGCGGCGGTGCTGAGTGACACCTTCGCATCCCGCCGCCAATCCGCGACGTTTGCCTTATCTGCGTTCCCGATGCAAGCTTTAAGCCCCGGACTCCGGCGGGGCGCCGGATGCGCTGCAGGCGCTACCGCTTTACAATCAGCAGGGAAGGCCGTGGCGTCGTGACGGTGGACCGGATCTTCGGGACAAGGGCAACAGCATGGCGGCACGCACCACGACAGCAGGGACGACGAAGGCAGAGAGTGCGCTTGGTTCCCTAACGGGCGAAGAGTTAATCCGCTTTTACCGGCTGATGTACCTGTCGCGGAAGACGGACGACCGCGAAATCCTGCTGAAGCGTCAACAGAAGATCTTCTTCCAGATTTCCTGCGCCGGACACGAGGCACTGCTGGTTGCCGCGGGCCTTGCACTCAAGCCCGGCTATGACTGGTTCTTCCCGTACTATCGTGACCGCGCGCTTTGCCTAGCTTTGGGACAGACCGTGACCGACCAGTTGCTGCAGGCGGTGGGTGCGGACGACCCCGGCAGCGGTGGCCGGCAGATGCCGTCCCACTGGACCAGCAAGCCCATCCACCTCGTCTCTCCCTCCTCGGCTACCGGAACGCAGTGCCTGCACGCGGTTGGCTGCGCCGAGGCAGGCATCTACTTTACGGATCATCCTGAGTCCGCCGAAGGCGACTACGGCGCAGGAGATTATCGCCGCTTCAAAGACGTCAGCTTCGAGTCGGACGAGGTCGCCTACACCTCCATTGGCGAGGGTTCCACTTCGCAGGGCGAGTTCTGGGAGGCGCTGAATACAGCCTCGAACAAGCGCCTGCCGGTGATCTTTGTCGTGGAAGACAATGGCTATGCCATCTCCACGCCGGTAGAGGCGAACACCCCGGGCGGCAACATCTCGCGCCTGGTGGCCAACTTCCCGCACTTCCACTTTGCCGAAGTGGATGGCACTGATCCTGTCGCCAGCTATGAGGCGATGAAGGAGGCGGTCGCCTATTGCCGCGCCCGCAAGGGGCCCGCACTGGTGCATGGCCATGTCATCCGGCCCTACTCCCACGCGCTAAGTGACGATGAGCGCTGGTACCGTCATCCCTCTGAGCTTGAGGCAGATGCTCTTCGCGATCCGCTTGGCCGTACCGAGGCTCTGCTGCTGCGCGAGGGCGTCCTGACCGAGGAAGCGCTTGACCTGCTGAAGAAGGAAGTCGATGACGAGGTGCGAGCCGCTGCAGATGTCGCCCTGGGCGCACCTCTGCCGCTGGTCGAGAACATCACGAAGCACGTCTATTCCGAGGATCTGAAGCCGACCGATCCTGTCTTTGCGACGGAAGTAAAGCTGGAAGATGCCGTTGATCACACCATCGCGGACCTGATCAATCACACGCTGCGGGACGAGATGCGGCGCGATCCGCGCATCGTCATCTTCGGCGAGGACGTTGCGGATGCCACGCGGGATGAGCACCTGAAGACCGGCACGCTGAAGGGTAAAGGCGGTGTCTTCAAGATCACCGCCGGTCTACAGACCGAGTTTGGATCGGACCGTGTCTTCAACTCGCCACTTGCCGAGGCAAACATTGTTGGCCGCGCCATCGGCATGGCCTCGCGTGGTCTGAAGCCCGTTGTAGAAATTCAATTCTTTGATTACATCTGGCCTGCTATGCATCAGATGCGGAACGAGTTATCGGTATTCCGCTGGAGGTCGAACGGTAACCACTCATCGCCGCTGGTGATCCGTGTTCCGATCGGTGGCTACCTGACAGGGGGATCGCTCTATCATTCGCAGTCGGGCGAAAGCATCTTCACGCACACCCCCGGTGTTCGCGTCGTGATGCCGTCGAACGCCCTCGATGCAGCAGGTTTGCTGCGCACTGCGATACGCTGCGATGATCCCGTACTCTTCCTGGAGCACAAGCGCCTCTACCGGGAAGCCTACGGCCGCGCGCCCTATCCGGGACCGGAATACGCTATACCGTTCGGCAAAGCGAAGACAGTGAAGGCTGGCACCGATCTTACGGTTGTCACCTACGGCGCGGTGGTTCCGCGGGCCCTGCAGGCGGCACAGAAGATCGAACGGGAGCAGGACATCAGCGTGGAAGTGATCGACCTCCGCTCGCTTTCGCCGTACGATTTTGAGGCGATCGCCGAGAGCGTCCGCAAGACAAACCGCGTCATCATCGCGCACGAGGACATGCGGAGCTGGGGCTTCGGCGCGGAGCTGGCAGCGCGCGTCGCCGACGAGCTCTTCCACGATCTGGATGCGCCTGTCCGCCGCGTTGCCGGCATGGACACCTTTGTGGCCTACCAGCCGATTCTGGAGGACGCGATCCTGCCCCAGACAGAGCACCTGTATAAAGCCATGGCGGAACTGGCAGCGTTCTAGCCCGCCCGCGGGCGTAAGATGACCTCGGAAACTAGTAGTAGCCGCAACAATGCTGCGGCTACTGGGTTTTCTCTGGAGTCCGGCGGCTTTGGTCGCCTTGAGATCCAGCCCCGAGGTGCTTCATGGGCATCGCTCAACACCGGTTTCGTTTCATGCTTTCCGCAGCGTTATGTGGTTGCTTAGCCCTCGGACCGCTGAGCGCGACCGCTGCAAAAAAGCCAGCGCCGGTGACGCGTCCGTTGGACAAAGAAGCGCGCGCCAACCTGATTCTGAATCGTCTCACCTTCGGCCCAACAAAGTCGGAACTCCTTTCGCTTGAGTCTCTTGGAGTCGAATCATGGTTCGAGCGCCAGTTGCAGCCTCAAACCATTAACGACAGCGCATTTGAGGGCAGACTGGATGCTTACCCGGCGCTTCGAATGACACAGAGCGATCGTCTGCGTCGGTACCCGGAACCGGCGACGCTGCGACAGATCGCCAAGACCGGCGTGCTGCCGAATGACCCCGAACTGCGCGCTATCGTCGGTGACCAGGTCGAGTTCTACCAGATGATCCGCGAGAACAAGGCCAAGGCTGATGCTGCCAAAACCGGCACTGCGGACGCCATGATGATGAATGGTTCCACGCAGAGCGTCGCCGCCCAGGCGCAGGCAGCGGTCGTGAACCTGGAACAGAGCACTCCAGCGATGCCGAAGGCTGAGGTCGATTCGCTGGTGTCGCTCGCCCCGAACGATCGCTATGGCCGCCTGTTGAGCATGCCGCCGGCCGACTTGATCGCCCTACGGAAGGGAGCCCGCGGGCCGTTGGAGGCGAAGCTGACGGACGGCATGACGCCATTGCAGAAAGAGACGCTGCTGGCGCTCTCTGGTACCAACCGCATGATCAACGCGGAGACGCAGGGAGCCAGGCTGCTGCGGGACATCTACTCGGAGCGTCAGCTTGAAGCGGTGATGACCGACTTCTGGCTGAATCATTTTAATGTCTTCGTGGGTGCGAACGGCCAGATACCGGCGGTGCTCCCCGACTACGAACAGACGATTCGCTCGCACGCCCTGGGTAAGTTTGAAGACCTGCTGATTGCGACGGCGCAAAGTCCGGCAATGCTGATGTATCTGAACAACGCAACCAGCATGGGACCGAACTCCATCGCAGCGGTGCGCGCGAACAAGAATCCGAAGAACAAGCAGGATCTGGGCCTGAACGAGAACTACGCCCGCGAGGTCATGGAGCTGCATACGCTCGGCGTGAATGGCGGCTATACGCAGAAGGATGTCACCGAACTGGCGAAGGTCTTCACCGGCTGGACACTCGACCGGCCATACGATGGTGGCGCCTACAACTTCAACATGAATCGGCACGAACCGGGCCCGAAGACGGTGCTGGGCAGGACGATCCAGCCAAGCGGTGAGGAAGAGGGGTACCAGGCGCTGCACATGCTGGCGACCAGCCCGGCGACTGCGCACTTTATCTCGACAGAAATTGCGCAGCGCTTCGTCAGCGACAGTCCGCCACAGGCCATGGTCGACCGCATGGCCAAAGCCTTCCTTACGAGCAACGGGGACATCAAGCAGGTGCTCCGCGCGATGGTGCATTCCCCGGAATTTTTCACGACGGCAACGGTCAATGCCAAACTGAAGACGCCGCTGGAGTATGTCACCAGCGCGGTTCGCGCGAGTGGCGCCGAGATATCGAATCCGCAGCCATTGATCCAGTCACTGCAGCAACTCGGCATGCCGCTGTATGGCTGCCAGCCGCCGACCGGCTACAAGTGGGATGAGGCTACCTGGTTGTCATCGTCCGCACTCATCAACCGGATGAACTTCTCCCTGTCGCTCAGCACGAATCGCATTGGCGGGGCAACGGTGGACTGGATGCCTGTGCTGGCAAGTGGCGCGCCGACGATCCGTCCTGTATCCCTGACTTCGGGCTCGGGTGCGGCGGATCCTGACGCCAGCCGCAAGGAATCGCTATTGGAATCGCGGCTCTTTGAAGTACCCGTGAGCGCCCAGACGCGGACCGCTGTAATCACGCAGGGAAACGATGCGACGGCGCAGCAGGCAGCACAACAGTTCTCCGCGACTGGCACGCGTCAGTTGACCGATGCGGAGAAGCAGGCGCAGCAGCAGGATCGTCTGGACGCGATGATGGCCGGTAAGGTTAAGGGCCCGCCGCCGCAGAAGGGAATGGCTCCACCGCGTGGACTGGGTGTGGCAGTCATCAAGCCCGGTCCGGCTCCCGCGGATAAACAGGCTGCTGCGATGGCAGGACTGTTGCTCGGTTCACCGGAGTTTCAGCGACGGTAGTGCCACTCATGGCAGTAGAGCACTCAAGAAGGTCGCATCCGATTGGCGGTCTTCCGAACGGAGTCGCGCGCCGAACGTTTCGGTCTAGTCGGTCCAAAGAGCTGAAGTCGCCGGCGAAACCGGTGGGGGGTACCAAAGATGTTTTCTCGTAGAGCTTTCGTTCGAAATGGCGCCCTGGCGCTCGTGGGTACGGCCACCGTGCCGAGTTTCCTGGTGCGCAGTGTGATGGCGGAGCAGGCGGCGGCGCAGGCTAACGGCAAGAAACTGGTCGTGCTCTTCCAGCGGGGCGCGGCCGATGGCTTGAATATCGTCGTGCCGTACAAGGAGAAGAACTACTACGCCATGCGGCCATCCATCGCATTGCAGCCCAACGAGGTGCTCGATCTGGATGGGCAATTTGGATTGCATCCAGCCATGGCGCCGTTGTTGCCGCTCTTCAAGCAAGGTCATCTTGCGGCGATCCATGCCGTGGGATCGCCCGACACGACGCGCTCGCACTTCGACGCGCAGGACTATATGGAGAGTGGCACGCCGGGCATTAAGAGCACCCAGGACGGCTGGTTGAATCGCGCGCTGCAGGCGGAACGAATCGACCCGAAGGCGATGAGCGCCTTCCGTGCTGTCGCTCTGGGGACGCAGGTTCCGCGCACGCTGCAGGGGCGTCTTCCGGCTGTCGCGGTCTCAAATGTTGCAAATTTCTCGGTGGGCGGACAAGGCGCACAGGGTGTTGCTGCCTCTGCCGCATTTCAGGCGATGTACGCGGGCACCCATGACCGCATCCTGAGCGGCGAGGGGCAGGAGACGTTCGAAGCTGTGCGCATGCTGAAGGCGACCGATCCGGCGCACTACCAACCGGCGAATGGTGTGGTCTATCCCAATTCGCCATTCGCCAACAACCTGAAGCAGATCGCTCAGTTGATGAAGGCAAACCTTGGAGTAGAGGCGGCCTTCGCCGACATCGGCGACTGGGATACGCATCAGGCGCAGGGCGGCGTAAACGGACGCCTGTCCAACAGGCTAAAAGAGTTCAGCGAAGCGATTGCCGCCTTCTGGAATGACATGGGCCAGGACGCAGAACAGATCACGCTGGTGACCATGAGTGAGTTCGGAAGAACGGCGCGGCAGAACGGCACGGGCGGTACGGATCACGGTCACGGAAATGTAATGTTTGTATTGGGCGGCGGTATCAAGGGCGGGAAGGTCTATGGCCGCTGGCCTGGGTTGGATGAAGAGCAGTTAAATGAGGGACGCGACTTAGCGATCACGACAGATTTTCGGCAGGTGTTGGGCGAGGCGACCTATCACGCATTGGGTACGCGGGACCTGAGTACAGTCTTTCCGGGCGGCTCCGTTACGCCTGCGCAATTTCTGCGATTTGCCTGATCTGGCTCGCCGCGCGTATGGTTTCAACAGTTTTGCGCAATCCATCTCAGATTTGATTGCGTATACAACTTGATTACTCAGAAAGACCAGCTTTTGCAGCGCAACCTTTCAAGCGAGACTGCGTCTTATCCGATGTAGTCAGTAATAATGCCGGGGTCACCCTTCTACGACCCTGGTCTCACCTATCCGCACCAAATCTTCCCACCTTTTATGTAAGGCCTCCAGAGTATCGGAGGCCTTCACTTCGTCTGGGTGTTTTTTTCAGCGCTGTGATGTTGGGGAATGTTTCAGAATTGTTAATTACTCAGAGCATTGATGGGATGTTGCAATTACTCCCAACCGAGTCTGCGATCCAGAGACAGCGGGCCTGCGCCGAAGGCCAACACGATGAACGCAAGTGCCATGCAGGCGAGCGGATATTTTGAGGCACCGTAGTCCGGGAAGGTGACCTTGGCGACGCCGACGAGCAGCGTGAGCGTGTTGAGACCACCGAAGAATCTTGTGAACAGGCCAACGATAAGGCAAAGACCGCCAAGGAACTCTCCAAGCGCGGAGACGGTGCCGAGCCACGCTGGCATACCCAGTTTGATCACGTAGGCGTTCCAGTGCTCGATGGCCGCGAAGGTGTTGTTACCGTGGAAACCGCCGTGAGGAATGATCTTTGTATAGCTTGCCGATACCAGCGCGCAGCCCAGGACTACGCGAAGGAGAAGCAGGGCATAGGGCTGCAGACGATCAAAGAATCGAGCCATGGACGAACACCTCTACGTTCAGGCTAAGTCGACAGGAGTGCGACCGCGTGGCTATTTTCCCGACCGCGTGGCTATTTTCCCGAAGGCATCTGCGGCGTCAGCACAGGGAAGGCCTCGCCGGGCAGGATGCTGTCGAGAAAGCGCACGAGTGCGGCCTTCTCGGCGGCCGCGTCATGTGTGGGCACTTCGACCGTCAGCTTAGGGTCGGCAGCTGTCTGGTAGACGGCTTTTCGAGCGCCATCTGCGTGGCCTACGGTATAGAGCAGCTTCGGGGTCGTGATGTGCTGCAGACCGTCGAGCGAGAAGTTGTCGTGGAAGACAAGGCTAAGGGGAAAGAGGTGGCTGCGCGGATCGTGTGCGACCCGCGCGCGGACGGTGGAATCCGCGTTGTAGGCAATCAGGCCGCCGCCGGGGCCATAGTTCTGTAGTAGCTTCACGGCCAGCGAAACACCGGTGCCGCTGCCGAAGAGGATCACATGATCGGGGGCGATGTGACGCGTCGCGGCGAGGTACTCCCAGGCAGAGACGGCGTCGGCCTGCATGCGGTCTTCGCTGGGATGCGGGCGTTGCGCGCTGTTGCCGTAGCCACGGTAGTCGAAGGCGAGAACATTCAGTCCGAGGTCATGTAACTGCGCGATCTGCGATCCATCAGCAGCATCAAGCTGCCCGTCACCGCCGCGAAGATAGAGCGCAGCGAAGTCCGCGCGAGGTGAACTGGCCGGAGCGCTGAGCCATTCTCCCGCAAGCTGTGGGTCACCTGCACCGTTTGGACCGAAGTGGGTTTTCTCGGACGAGAGGCGTGTGCCGCCATTCGCGGTCCGAGTGGGATGCAGCACGAGCTGCCACGATCCCATGTAGAACAACAGGCCGAGCGCCAGATAGCTGCAAAGCAATCCCAGGACAATGAATGCTCCGAGCATGCGGAGGAGCCAGCGCGGGTCCACAACCTCGACCGTCTTCGTCGTTGGGCGGGTGGATGCATTGCGGGACTGCGACTTGGACGAGGTCTTGGATTGCTGAGCCATGTTGGGTTCATAGTAGCGCGCAGGATCGATGGACGCCGCGTGCGGTCATGCTGCATCCAATCTCGACAGAGCAAATGGGAGCAGGGAATGGCGCAATGGGTTCGTTTGTGCGGTGTGGAAGAAGTGCCGCAGCCGGGCAAGGTGGTGCAGTTGGAAGCGCAGGGCGTGGATGTGTGCCTGGCGAATGTGAACGGCACGCTGAGTGCGATGGACAACTGGTGTCCGCATCGCCGTGGGCCGCTGGGCGAGGGCTGGATTGAGGGCGATCGCGTGGTGTGCCCGTGGCACGCGTGGGGTTTTGAGGTCAGCACCGGCAACTGTCCGGAAGAGCATGCTCACGTTGATATTTTTCCGCTGAAGACTGAAGGCGGAGACGTGCTGGTCGACATCACGTAGGCCTTGCGGGAGCGGATTCATAAAGTTCTATCGAGGAAGTCAGAGTTCATGCCGTTCGATGGGCCTAACGCTGATAGAATCGATTGAATCCACTCCAGTAGGAGAGGCAATGCAAGCTATTCTCGCGCTCGAAGACGGGCGCATCTTCCGCGGTAAAGGTTTCGGTGCCCCTGCCGAATGTTCCGGGGAAGTCGTTTTCAACACTGCATTGACCGGTTATCAGGAGATCTTCACCGATCCTTCCTATGCCGGACAGATCGTTGTTCTCACCAATCCGCAGATTGGAAATTACGGCACCACGCCGAATGATGACGAGAGCACCAAACCCTATATTGAAGGCCTGGTGACACGGGAGTTCTCTCCGGTGTCCAGCAACTGGCGCTCAACGCAGGTGACCGACGAATACCTTGAGAAGTACAACGTGCCCGTGATCGCAGAAGTCGACACGCGCGCCATCGTGCGGCATTTGCGCGCGAACGGCGTCATGCGTGGCGTCATCTCCACGAAGGTGACGGACGTTGATGCCCTCGTGGCAAAGGCCCGCGCCATTCGCAAGATGGACGGGACGGACCTGGCATCGGTGGTGAGTACGAAGACCCCCTATGAGTTCTCCAGTTCGAGCGCTGCAAACGAAACAGGCGACAAGTTTTTGCCTGCGTCCATCAGCACGGACGGCAAGCAGATGCACGTCGTCGCGTATGACTTCGGTATCAAGCAGAACATCCTGCGTATGCTGGCTCGAGAGAACTGCCGCGTGACGGTGGTGCCTGCGAAAACCTCCGCTGCAGAAGTGCTGGCGATGAACCCAGACGGTGTCTTCTTCTCGAATGGTCCTGGCGATCCCGAGCCTCTGGATTACGCGCAGAAAAACGTGCAGGACCTTGCGGGCAAGACGCCAATGTTCGGCATCTGCCTGGGACATCAGATCTTCGGCCTCGCGCTTGGCGGGAAGACCTACAAGCTGAAGTTCGGCCACCATGGAGCGAATCACCCCATCAAGAATCTTGAGACGGGTAAGGTCGAGATCACCTCGCAAAACCATAACTACGCAGTCGATCCGGAGACACTGGACGACGCGACCGTTGCGGTGACGCATACGAATCTGAATGACGGTACCGTTGCCGGGTTGAAGCACAAGGAACATCCGATGTTCAGCGTGCAGTACCACCCGGAAGCAAGCCCGGGTCCGCACGATTCGCATTACCTGTTCAAAGACTTCCGCAAGATGATGGATGAGTGGAAGAAGTAATCAAAAGGGGCATCCTGAGGATGCCCCTTTTCACGAGAGCTTGTGTGTTCGCCAGGCGAGTAAGAGAGAAGAGATAGATGCCACGCAGGAATGACATCGCAAAGATTCTGGTAATCGGCTCTGGTCCGATTGTCATTGGCCAGTCGGCCGAGTTTGATTACAGCGGTACGCAGGCGTGTAAGGCGCTCAAGGCCGAAGGCTATGAGGTGGTGCTGGTTAACAGCAACCCGGCGTCCATCATGACGGACCCGGAGGTTGCCGACCGCACCTACGTTGAGCCGCTGACGCCGAAGTACGTGGAAGAGATTCTGCGCGTGGAGAGCGAGCTTCTCAAAGAGAGCGGCCGCCCCGGAGTCTTCGCACTGCTGCCCACGGTTGGTGGACAGACGGCGCTGAACCTTGCTGTCGATATGGCGGATGCGGGGACGCTCGACAGGTACAACGTAGAATTGATCGGCGCGAAGCTGGACGCGATCAAGAAGGCAGAAGACCGTCTTTTGTTCAAGGACGCAATGAACAAGATCGGTCTGGACATGCCGCGTTCCGCGCTGGTGAACAACCTGCGTGACGGCCTGGACTTCACGCAGAAGATCGGCTTCCCCGCAGTTATTCGTCCCTCGTTCACGCTGGGTGGATCGGGCGGCGGCATCGCTTACAACCGTGAGGAACTGACGGAGATTCTGTCGCGCGGCCTGGATCTTTCGCCGGTGGGCGAGTGCCTGCTGGAAGAGTCCGTGCTCGGTTGGAAAGAGTATGAGCTCGAGGTTGTACGTGATCTTGCGGACAACGTCATCATCATCTGCTCGATTGAAAACTTCGATCCGATGGGCGTGCATACCGGCGATTCCATCACTGTAGCGCCTGCGCAGACGCTGACCGATCGCGAGTACCAGTGCATGCGCGATGCAGCCATCCGCGTCATCCGCGAGATTGGTGTTGAGACCGGCGGCAGCAACGTGCAGTTTGCGGTAAACCCTGCGAACGGTCGCATGACCGTCATCGAGATGAACCCGCGTGTGTCTCGTTCATCCGCGCTGGCGTCGAAGGCGACAGGCTTCCCGATCGCAAAGATAGCCGCACGTCTGGCCGTCGGCTACACGCTGGACGAGTTGCAAAACGACATCACGAAGGCGACCCCGGCCTGCTTTGAGCCGACGATTGACTATGTGGTCGTGAAGATTCCCAAGTGGCAGTTTGAGAAATTCCCTGGTGCCGATGAGTCGCTTGGGCCGCAGATGAAGTCGGTCGGTGAAGTGATGGCGATCGGCCGGACCTTCAAGGAAGCGATGATGAAGGCCGTCCGCTCGCTCGAGACGGGCAAGAAGGCCTCGGCTGCTGACATCGAACCGCGCCGTCTGACGCAGCGCCTGGTAACGGCTCATCCTGAGCGTTTGCGCTATGTTCTTTACGCCTTTGAGCGCGGCATGACCGTGCGCGAGGTCGCTCGCCTCACGGGGATGGATCCCTGGTTCCTCTTCCAGGTGAAGCAGATCGTCGACGAGATTAAGTCGACCGCTGGTGACAGCATCGATACCATCACCGAAGATCAGCTGCGTACAGTGAAGCGCATGGGCGTCAGCGATGACATCCTGGCAGCATCCTGGGGTCTCGAGGGTAAGGATGCAGCGGCGCCGGTGCGTGCTCTGCGCGAGAAGATGGGCGTCATGCCGGTCTACAAGCTGGTCGATACCTGTGCGGCCGAGTTCGAGAGCTACACGCCGTATCTGTACTCCAGCTACGACGAAGAGGATGAAGCAGCACCGACGGATCGCAAGAAGATCATCATCCTGGGCAGTGGTCCAAATCGTATCGGACAGGGCATCGAGTTTGATTACTGCTGCTGCCACGCGGCTTTCGCGTTGCGCGAGGATGGCTACGAGACCATCATGGTCAACTGCAATCCTGAGACAGTTTCGACCGACTATGACACAAGCGACCGCCTGTACTTTGAGCCGCTGACCTTCGAAGACGTGCTGGCTGTCTACAAGCATGAGGCTTCGGGTGGTGCGGATATCGGCATGATCGTGCAGTTCGGCGGGCAGACGCCGCTGAACCTCTCGCAGCCGTTGAAGGCTGCTGGTGTGCCCATCATCGGCACCTCGCCGGAGTCGATTGAACTCGCGGAAGATCGCAAGCGCTTTCAGAAGCTGATCGAAGAGTTGAAGATTCCGCAGCCTGCCGGCGTCCTTGCAACAAGCGTCGCCGAGGCTCTTGCGGGTGCGAACAAGATCACGTATCCGGTGCTCGTACGTCCCAGCTTTGTGCTCGGCGGTCGCGCCATGGTCATCGCCTATGACGATGCTGCGATCGTGCAGTACATGAACACAGCGATCGAGTATTCGCAGGAACGGCCGGTACTGATCGACCACTTCCTGGAAGACGCGACCGAGGTGGACGTTGACGCACTCTGCGACGGCAAGGACGTCCTGATCGCGGGCATCATGCAGCACATCGAAGAGGCCGGTATCCACTCGGGCGATTCCTCGTGCGTGTTGCCTTCGGTCGATCTCACGGACGACGTACTCGCTCAGATCCGCCGCTACACACGGCAGCTTGCTCTCGCACTGAATGTGGTCGGCCTGTGCAACATCCAGTTCGCGATCCAGCGTGGCGTCGTCTACGTCATCGAAGTCAACCCGCGTGCATCACGTACTGTTCCTTATGTTTCGAAGGCAACGGGCGTGCCGCTGGCAAAGATCGCTTCGCGTTTGATGACGGGCCGCACCCTGAAGGAACTGCTGCCTGCGGAGCTCGCGAGCGGCAGGGATCTCGGAACGGGCGCGCACTACTTTGTGAAGTCCCCGGTCTTCCCATGGGGCAAGTTCCAGGGTGTCGATCCGGTTCTTGGACCAGAGATGCGTTCGACGGGCGAAGTGATGGGCGTTGCCGAGACGTTCGGTGAAGCCTTCGCAAAGGCGCAGATCGCAGCCGGTCAGAACCTTCCCACGACAGGCAATGTCTTCCTCAGCGTGAATGATCACGACAAGGAGACGCTCGTACCGCTGGCGAAGCAATTCGTTGAGATGGGGTTCCATCTCGTCGCGACCCACGGGACAGCGGATGTCTTGTCGGAAGCGGGCCTGCAAGTGGAGCGCGTACACAAGGTCAAGGAAGGCCGACCGAACGTGGTCGACTTTATCAAGGGTGAGCGCATTCAACTGATCGTCAACACGCCGCGTGGCCAGGACACGTTCTTCGATGAGAAGGCAATCCGGCGCGCTGCAGTGCTGGCACGTATCCCGACGATTACGACGGTTGCCGCAGCACGTGCGGCTGCCGAAGGTATCGCGTCCCTGCAGGGCGGAAGCGTGACGGTCTACAACCTCCAGGAACTGCACGCAGGACGAGAGACCGCCTAGGAAAGGCGAGCAGGTGGACCACGATTCGCTCCCAGTGACGTGGATTCGCCTCCAGGCAATCCCTCGTCTCATGAAAGACAGGAACGGCCTCCGGATACCCGGAGGCCGTTCCTGCGTAAAGTGCAGTGTTGTTATTCGTCAGCCGCAGCGGCAAGTTTCGCCCCGACTGCGTAGCCGATGATCGACAGTGGGATCCAGGCGCCGATCAGGACGCCATCACCACCCAGCATGCCGCTGTTGTGCGTGATGGAGAAGAAGGTTCGGTAGAGCCGCTCCACAAGGGTGCAGTGTTCGCATAGGCCCGGGCCGGTTGGCAGATCGAGGACATAGACACAGACGGTGCCGAAGAAGAGAGCGCCTGAGATCCACACGTAGGGCGCGACATCATCCGGCTGTGACCGCATGATCGCAAAGCCAGCGGCCGCAGGCACAAGGAATGCCAGCCCTGTGCACAGCATCTTCGGTCCCGCCGCGTCAGGATTGACGTGTGCCGCCCAGAAGGCGGTCAGCAGAACGACGAGCACCACGACCGCGAGTAGCGTGTGCAATACGAACCAGGCGGCCTCGCGCAGCAGGTCGTTTGTCGTCTTGTTTCCACGGATCTCTACGGATTCCATCGCCTCCTACGTTAGCCGTTCTCAGCTCGAATGCAAAGGAGAAACGGGACGTTGCGCTCCGCACTCGCGTCGCGGTGACATCGATGGCGATACCATGGAGTTATATGCTGCTCGATGGAATTCATGTACCGCTGACGACGCCGTTTTACCCAGATGGCAGGCTGAACCTGCGCAAGTTGGAACACAACGTGCGGCGCCTGTCGCTGACACCCGTGAGTGGCCTTGTCGCCCTGGGCAGCACGGGCGAGTCTGCGTCGTTGACCGACGACGAGCGCGCGCAGGTACTTCGTACCGTCGGCGCCGAGGCCGCGAAAGAGAAGGTGCTACTGGCTGGCATTGGGCTGCCCAGCGTCTTCGCTTCGCTGGCCCTTGCACAGGTCGCTTCAGAGGCTCGCTTTGACGCTGTCATGGTTGAGCCACCTATCGAATACGGGAACCTGCTGTGGGATGACGGCAATGCAACCACCGCATTGTTGACTTACTTCGAAGCCATCGCGGATGCATCCCCGCTACCTGTCGTATTGGTGTCGGATGCTGCCCGCGTGGTTCTGCCGATCGCACTGATGGAGCGCCTTAGCGGGCATCCCAACGTGCTTGGTTTGCTGGAACAGTCGTCGCACATCAGTCGCGTCGTGCAGATGCGTGAACTGACCACGTCGGTCGCACGCACGGTGACGACCACTATCACATTTACCGCTGCAACGGCTCGCATGTTGCATGTGCCGGAACTGGCTGCAGCCGTGGGAGGCAGCTTTGTAAGTGCTGCGTCGCTCAGTGGAGCAGCTGCTGGAGAGACTGCCGTGGCGACTGCGCCGCCGGTCGCAGCATTGAAGACACGTACGAAGCAGGTTGGCTTCCAGGTCCTCTGGGCCATGGCCGAAGGAGCCACCGAGGCTCTGCGTGCCGGGGCGAGCGGTCTCTTGATGCCGATCGCTTCTGCTGTGCCGCAGGCTGCGTTTGAGGTGTGGGCTGCTTGGAAGGACGGCGATGTGTCGCTGATGAAGGAGAAGCAAGGACGGCTGGCGACTGCAGAACAGGGCATTGCACCCTGGGATATTCCTGCCATCAAGGCTGGAAGCGAGCTGTCGGGCTACTTTGGTGGACGACCCCGGTTGCCATTGCTGCCGGTGACGGGCGAGCGTGCCGCAGAGATCGCAACGCGGCTGCGGGGTATGCGCTCCTAGAGAGCTTTGGAACGCTTAGCGCGTGCGCGGCACGATGGTGATGCCAAGCGCGTTCAGCTTGGTGCGCGCGGCGAGTGCTTCCTGCGAATTGGGATAACGCTGGATCAACGATCGCAGCTCGCGTGCGCCGGCTTCCGTCTGCTTCATTGAGAGCAGCGACTCGCCCTTACGCAGTTGCGAGACGGGAATCTTCTGATTGCCGGGATACTGTTCGATGACCTTGTCGTAGTTCTTCGATGCCGATGCAAAGCGGCCAGCTTTGTAATCGATCTCGCCGAGATAGAAGTAGGCGTTTCCTGCGAGATTGGAATCTGGATAGAACTTGATCACGTCGGTAAACTCGGCCGAAGCCAGGGAATACTTCGCACCGTTGTAATCGCTGAAAGCGGTTCGGTACAGATCGTCGACCGGCGGCGCGGTGGAGCTGGTCGGCAGCTCCGCGTTGGAGGGCAGCAAAGCGCTTGCTGAGGGCCCGGCACTTGGCGGAGGCGCCTGCTTCGATGTCTTGCCGCTGGATGCAGAGGGTGGCGAATCCATGGGAGCAGCTGCCGGAGCAGGCGAGCCACCGTTATCCATGCGAGCACCCATCGACTGTTGTGCGCTCTGTACATCGGCAATGGCGCGATCGATCTTGGCGAGCCGTGCCTTCAGTTCATCGACCGAATCATTTAGCGACTGCATCTGGCCGCTGACAGTCTCCAGTCCCTTGCCAGTTGCTTCCGACTGCACGCGCATCTGCTTTTGTAGAGTGTCCAACGCACCCGCCATTTTGTTGACGGAGTCCGTGGTCTGTTGCACCAGGTCCTTCATTACGCCCATGCGTTCATCGTTGGACTGTTGCAGACGAGCCACCGCATCCTGCAACTGCTGGATCTGCGTCTGCAGTTGGATCATGTCCTTGTTGACGGCGAATGCTGGTGTCGGCGTCGACAGGAGCACGGCAGCGATGGCGAGTGTGGCGGGCGCGAGGCGAAAGAATCGGCGCATGGTGTGTCCCTCAAACGAAGGCTGCGGCAGGCTTTCGCTTGCCGCAGGCAAAGGTTAGGTAAGTGAACCATCGGCGTTCGTTCGGCTCTATCCACAGAGCCGAACGAACCGGATGCCTAGCGGTCGATGTTGAACTGCGCGCGGCGATTTTGCTGCCAGCAGCTTTCGTTCTGCTCGGTGCAGAACTGTTTTTCCTTACCGAACGAGATCACGCGAATGCGGCTGGCTGCAATGCCGGCATTGACCAGCGCGGTCTTCGCTGCGTTGGCGCGGTTCTCGCCAAGTGCCAGGTTGTACTCGGCCGAACCACGTTCGTCGCAGTAGCCGCCAATGGTGATCTTGATGGCCGGGTGCTGGGACAGATAGCTGGCTGCCTGCACCGTGCTGGCCGTTGCATCGGCACGCAGGTCGTAGCTGTCGTAGTCGAAGAAGGCATCCTGAACCGCTGCGTGGAAGGCAGCGTCCGAGCCCAGGTCATTGGAGGTGCCCAGATCAGCGGTTGGCGGCGCCGGGACGCGGACCGTCACGCGAACGTTCGCTTCAGCAACGCCACCGTCACCCTTGGCAACCAGGTGAAAGTTCGTCGAGTTCGACGGCGTGACGTTCTGTGTGCCGCTGAGATTCACCGGGCCAATGCCATCGATGCTGACAGAGGTCGCGCCGGTCGTGCGCCAGTTCAACACGACGGACTGGCCGAGATCAATCGCCGAGGGATCGGCTGTCAGCACAGCAGTCGGTGCGACGGCAGCGTCCACTGCGGGCGGTGCGGTGTACGGCGGCGGTGCGCTGACTTTCTTGTGGCAGCCTGACAACAGGATCAGCGAGGCCGCAGCAAAGGTGAGCAGCGTGTTAGTCCGCAAAGTGTGCAGTGTCATTCAGTTCTCCTCGCGGCCAGTGGCTCGCGCTTGCTTGCAATGAGATCAAAAAAAGTCTACCGGAAGCTCCAGTTTGGCATGTCGCTGCCGGTGCCTGCGAGCTTATGTTTCCCGGTTCCGTCGGCGAGCATGGTCCAGACCTCGGCTCGTGCACCTGAACCTACGGCGAAGACAATGTGGCGGCCGTCCGGAGACCACGACGGGAAGTCGCAACGGCCAATGCCATTGGTCAGTTGTACCCACTTCTTACTGGCAACGTCCATCAGGTAGATGTCCTGCCCGCCAGGCGCGCCCGGGCCATACTTGCGGTCCCAGGCGAAGGCCAGGAACTGTCCGTTCGGTGACCAGGAAACCGATGTCGCGTAACCGGAGTCAGTCATACGCTGCACGCCGGCACCATCGACATCCATGATGTACACCTGCGGAAGGCCCGTACGACCACTGATCCACGCGATCTGAGAACCGGTTTTGGGATTCCATGTGGGCGAAACATCCGGTCCACGGGAATTTGTAATGCGACGCGCATTGTTACCACTGCCGTCGGAGACGTAAATCTCCGGATCGCCGGGCCGCGAGGAGGAATAGGCGAGCTGCCCGTTCGCCGACCAAGCTGGTGACAGATTGGTGCCACCGCTGTCGGGAAATGTGACCATGCGGTTGAGCAACAGGGAGAAGACACGGATCTGGAAGCCGTACTTGCCCAGCGATGAAAATGCCAGGCGCGAGTTGTCCGGCGATACACGGGGTGAGAGGGAGATGGTTCCCAGGTTGGTGATCGCGTGCGCATTCGCACCGTCGTAGTCCATCGCCCAGATCTCTTTCGCACCGCCGGCTGCATGGACGTAATAGATCTTGCTCTCTGCGATGCCGGGAATGCCGCCGCCAAGACGAAGGATGATCTCATCGGCCAGCTTATGCGCGATGGTGCGGGCGCCATTCTCATCCGCGGCTTCGGTGTACTGCTTGCCAAGCACCTGCGGGAACTGTGCATTGTGCGTGTCGTCGACGTAAGCACTCACGACGGCGCGGCCGGCATTGATGCCGAAAGAACCGAAGGCAACGAAGGCTGCGTTGGTCGTGCCGCCGGCCCATTCCGGCAGACGAATCTCAGCGGGTGCGCCCGGCGTGCCCTGCGGCTGCATGCTCTTGGAGACCAGATCGAAGACGCCGGCATTGCCAAGATCGCTGTAGAGGACAGAGTCGAAGGTGCGCTTCAGCGCTGCGGCGTCAGGCGAAGTTCCGCGAAAATCGGCAGCGGCAATGCGGACGCGGTCGGCGCCGGTGTTGGTCCCGGTAAAGACATTGTCCTGTGCATGCAGTCGTCCTGCGCAGCCGACTGCGGCAAGCGCCAGAAGCGCGCGACGAAGAGATTGCTGTATACGGATCGTCATCGCTCTCTATGGTAGACGCAGCTCTTTGTCAGTGGCTCGGAGGGGTGCCAGATTCGGTACGGCAAAGTGATGATTTGGCTACTGCTTCGGGTCGAAGTAGTACTGGACATTGATGAATTGGCCGGTGTAGCCGTCCGGCAGCGGACCGAAGGTATCGATGCGCTGCAGGGCGCGCAGCGCGCTGGCATCAAGGGTTGCATCGCCGCTGGGCTTTGCAATCTGGATCTGCGACGGTGTGCCGTCCCGCTCCACGCGGAAGCTTATGTAGACACGGTGGCCGGGGGCTCCACTATCCAGCGTCTGCGTAAACCATTGCTGTGCCACCTTCTGCGTCAGGGCTCGGACGTAGTAGGCGTAGCGCTGGCCAAAGGCTGAGTCCGCAACGTTCGTAGAGGACGTCCCCGCGCGATTTTCGACGGCCGTCATGGCGACACGCAGGCCCGCCGTTTCCCCGGTCGTGGCCTTATCGGGCTGTGGCTTGGCAGGCTGCGGATGCTCCGGTGGCTTGGGCGAGGGCGCTTCGGCCGTCTTCGGCTGCTTTTTGTCAGGCTGCTTCACGACAATGGGGATGTCGGTAGGCTTCGGCGGTGGTTCCGCTGCAGGCTTTGGAGGAGGCGGAACTTCGCTGGGCGATTCGGACGCAAGGACGTTATCGGCCTTTGGCTGCACCTTGGGCGGCAGCGGGACGGAGTTGACCATGGTGGCCTGAACGGCACCGGCAACGTCTGCCTTGTCTCCCCAGGCGTCGCCCGTCTTATGAAAGATGTACGCCGAACCGATGACGCCACCAAGAATGATTCCATGCAGCGCCAGTGCGACGACGAAGTTCTGCTTCGTCGTGCGTGCGGCCCGGGTTGGCTGCTGTACTACCGGCATGGTTCTACTTCTCGAAAGGCCTGGTGACAATGCTGATATTGATGATGCCCGCCTGCTTGACGGCATCCATCACGGATGCAAAAGCGCCGAAGGGAACCTTTTGATCCGCGCGCAGGTAGATCACCTTCTTGGATGGATCACCCTTGGTGCGGAGTAGTCGCGGTAACTCTGCGATGTTGACCGGCTTATCCTGCAGGAAGACCCGCTGCTCGTGATCGATGGAGACGACGGTGCGTTCTTCCGTGAGCTGGTTGACGGTGCGTGTCTGCGGCACCGCCACTTCGATACCCGATTGCAGCACGGGTGCGGTCAGCATAAAGATCAGCAGCAGCACGAGCACCACATCCACTAGGGGCGTGATGTTGATCTCGGCGAGTGAGGACTGCGTTCGTCTCGTGGAGAAGGCCATGGGTGTCGATCTCCTATGCTTAGTTGGACTGGGGTGCCCGGCGGCGGGCATCGTCGGCTGGCGTCTGGGCGCCGGCGGCGGCGTTCTCAAGCGCATTCAGAAGTTCGCGGCTGAAGTCATCCATGCGTGCGTCGAATTCCTTCGTGCTGGCCGAAAGCTGGTTGTAGCCAACAACTGCTGGGATTGCCACGACAAGGCCGGCAGCCGTGGTGATCAGCGCCTCGCTAATGCCCGGCGCAACAGCGCGCAGTGTCGCGGCGCCCTGCGTTCCAAGACCGTGAAACGCATCGACGATACCCATCACCGTGCCCAGCAGGCCGATGAACGGCGCGACAGCAGCAATGGTGGCAAGCCATGTGAGCTGGCTCTCAAGATCGGAGAGTGCTTCGCTGGATGCGATCTGCGCCGCGCGCTCGATCGCAACAGGGTTGCGCGGGAAGCCGCGGCCACCAGTCTGCCGCTGGTACTCATCGACAATCTCCGTAAATACAGACACCAGGGGCGAGGGCTTGTAAGTGTCGGACACGGTGGCGATTTCGCTCAGCCGTGTCGACTTGCGAAAGGCACGCAGAAAGGCCTGGCTCTTCGCGCGGGCGCGGCGAAAGGCGCCGGCCTTCGTCAGCATGATGGTCCACGAAAACACGGACATCGCCAGCAGCAGCACCAACACCGCAAGGGCGATGGGCCCACTGTTGTGAAGCATCTCCACCAGGGCAGAAGAGTTTGCCGCAGCGGGTGGCGCAGTGGCGGCGGATACCGGGACGTCGTCTTGCAACAGGAGCGCGAGGAGAATAGCCATACCTGCAGGAAGTGTATCGGCTTGCAATGTGGGTTGAGGGAAGGACGAACCTTCGAAGATGCGCGGACGATATCCAAGCTCCCATCATTGGTCGAGCGGACAGGGCTCGAGAGGCATTCTCAAAACTGGTTTCCCGGCGTGCGGAAACTGGCTGCGTACTTCTTTTGACAATGCCGTCGGTCAAAAGCGCTCCGGTCGGTCACGCCTCCGTGCTATTCTCTGCGCGAAGGTAGGGCGAAAATGCTGCTGGAGCTTCGAGCCGAAAACTACGCCGTCATCGACCACGCCGTCGCAACCTTTGGGAGTGGCCTGAACCTCCTCACGGGTGAAACGGGCGCAGGTAAATCCATCCTCGTGGACGCTCTCGCGCTCCTCATGGGCGGCCGCGCAGCCAGCGATGTCGTACGGCATGGCGCTGAGAAGGCTGTTGTCTCCTGCGTCTTTGAAGCCACACCCGGCGCCGAGGCCATCCTGGAGGCCAACGGTATCGACGTGGAAGGCGCGGAGATTCTCCTGCGCCGCGAGGTCAATATCAGCGGCAAGGGCCGTGTGTTTCTGAATAATCAACCCGCGACGGTAGGCGTCCTGCGGCAGCTTGCACCGGAACTTGCGCTGGTTCACGCGCAGTCCGAGACGACCAACTCCTTTGACCAGTCGCAGCAGCGTGGCTTGCTGGACCGCTATGCGGGCATCCAGACAGCACTGCTCCCCGGCCGCGAACTGTCGAGCGATCTGCGTGCGCGCCTGAAGACACGGAAGGGAATCGATTCTGCACAGGCTGGAGAGAATATCCGAACGGCTTATACGATGTGGCGCGAGGCGCGAGAAGAACTCGACCGTCTGAGCGGAGAAGAGCAGGAACGCCTGCGGAATGCCGATCTGTGGAGTTTTCAGCGCACTGAAATCGCTGAGGCAGCGATCTCTTCGGCAGATGAAGACGAACAGCTTGAGTCGGAGAAGCGTGTTCTTGCGAACGCCGAGAAGCTCTATACCGCTGCCATGAGCGCGCACGAAGTTCTGTACGAGAACGAAGGTTCAGCGGAGAGTACGCTCGCAGCCGCGCAGAAGCACGTGGAGGAACTCGCACGCTACGACAGCAACTTCGCGGAGGCAGCGACTCAAATCGCGAACGCCCGCGCAACAGTCGCGGACATCAGCGCCACCGCGCGTCACTATGCAGAGAACATCAATGCTTCCCCCGATCGTCTTGCGGAGATTGAGGACAGGCTCGCGGCGCTGGATCGCCTGAAGCGTAAGTATGGCCGCACCCTCGCCGAGGTCATCGCCTACGGGGAGGACGTCACAACGAAACTGCAGGAGATTGAGAACCGTGATGTCCTGATTGCCGAGGCAAAGAAGACGCTTGCCGAAACAGAGCACGTCTATACCTGCGTCGCCAGTGACCTGACGGAGACGCGAACCTCTGCTGCGCGCAGCCTGGAAAAGTTGGCGGAGCAACAGATCAACGACCTTGCCATGAAGGTACAGTTCCGCGTGGAAGTCGCACCGCAGAAGGAGCAGAGCTTCTGGACTGCGGTGGGCTGGGATCACGTGGAGTGCCTGATCGCGACCAACGCGGGTGAGCCACTGAAGCCTCTCGAAGAGATCGCAAGCGGTGGTGAAATGAGCCGCGTGATGCTGGCTCTGAAGGTTTCCGTCGAAGAGGGCGGGGCAGACCGCACGCGCCGGCGGATCCCGCTGCCACGCACACTGGTCTTCGACGAAATCGATATCGGTATCGGCGGTCGCGCTGCCGAAGCGGTCGGCCAGAAGTTGAAAGCTCTCGCGTCGCACCAGCAGGTGCTCTGCGTGACGCACCTGCCGCAGATTGCCGCGTTCGCGAACCAGCACTTCCTGGTCGAAAAGTCCGAGCGCGACGGTCGTACCCGCACACAGATCCGGCAAATGAAGGAAGAAGAGCGTACCAACGAGATCGCCCGCATGATCAGCGGCGCGACGGTGACGGAGACCAGTCTGCGTCATGCCGAACAGATGCTGAAAGCCAGCAAGTAGCGCTGACAACCTGCCAAGGGGCAGGGAGATCATACTGTGTGCGGCTTCCCGCCTCGGAGAGTCTCCCATGTCCCACGACCCTAAGAAGTGTGCTCACGTGCCCTGCCGCTGCATGGTCACCGAGGGCAAGTTCTGCTCGGAAAACTGCAAAGATGCGGCTGCAGCCGCCCCGAATACCCTTAGCTGTCATTGCCCACACACCAGCTGCGGAGGGCGGCTCTAGCCTTTACCGTAACGCCAAATCGCGCCATGCAACGCGCTCCAGTTGTGAGTACTGTGCACCAGAGCAGGTTCAATTCGGACCACTCGGTGTTTACTTCGCGGTATACTTTCAAGGTGAGCACTCTTACCCTCGACCCGCCCGTATCCACCGAAAACGACAGCGCAAAGCAGAAGCGCGTATTGCTGCTGAAGCCCCGCGGTTTCTGCGCCGGTGTTGTGCGCGCAGTGGACATCGTGAAGATCGCGCTGGATACCTTTGGCGCGCCGATCTACGTGCGCAAGGAGATCGTGCATAACAGCTACGTGGTGGACGATCTGCGCCAGAAAGGCGCGATCTTCGTCAATGAACTGGACGAGGTGCCGGAGGGCAAGCGCGTGATCTACTCCGCGCACGGCGTTTCGCCGGCCGTCCGGGAGCGCGCGAAAGAACGTGGGCTGAAGGTGATTGACGCGACCTGCCCTCTCGTCACGAAGGTTCACGTCGAAGCTATCAAATTTGCCAAGCAGGGTTACTCCCTTGTGCTGGTCGGTCATCGCGATCACGAAGAGGTTGAGGGCACGCAGGGTGAAGCGCCGGATGTGACCCAAGTGGTTTCGACAATCGAAGAAGTCGACCAGTTGATCGTTCCCGATCCTGAGAAGGTTGCGTATCTTACGCAGACGACGCTCTCGCTTGACGAAGCGAAGTACATGATCGAGGCGTTGAAGAAGAAGTTCCCAAAGATCGTCGGACCGCATGCACAGGACATCTGCTACGCCACCGAGAACCGTCAGACTGCGGTGAAGAACGTGGCGCACGGTGCCGATCTGGTGCTCGTGGTGGGTTCGCGTAACAGCTCAAACTCCAACCGTCTGGTTGAGGTTTCCATGAACATCGGCACTACGTCGTACCTGATCGACAGCGCGGAAGACATCAAGCCGGAGTGGCTCGAGGGCAAGGAGCGCGTCGCCATTACGGCCGGTGCATCTGCGCCTGAGGTTCTGGTTCAGGAAGTTGTGGCGTACCTGCAGGGCAAGGGTTATGGTGATGTCGATGAGGTCGAGGTGATGCCGGAGAATGTTCGCTTCGGCCTGCCGCCTGAGATTGTCCAAGCCATTGCTTCAGCACCGGGATCGCAGACAGTTCGCGTTTAGGTTCGTTGGTAATTGCGTCGAAACTGACCGGCACTCGTCGCGTCAAATGCAGTAATTCGCAGCATCCACGCAGGTTCGCAGGCTGCATCGCTTCTGCTGAGGGATCCGTCTAATCAGAATGCAGGAACAAGACTTCAGATCGGGTACGCCGGCGGCAACCACCGCACCTGCGAGCCCCGCACAGCCGCGCTTTGGTCGCCTGGACCTCGGTCTGGACCGTGTCCGTGCGGCAGTGACCACGGCAAAGGATTGGCTGCTGGGCCAGCAGCACGCAGACGGCTACTGGTGTGGCGAACTTGAGGCCGATGTCATGCTGGAGGCGGATTACATCTTCCTCCACACCCTGCTCGGTACAGGCGATCCCGGCAAATTGCAGCGCGCAGTCAACGAGATTCTGCGGCATCAGAATACCGATGGCGGATGGAGCCTTTACCCGGGTGGACCGTCCAACATCAACTACGGTGTCAAGGCGTACCACGCGCTGAAGCTGATGGGCTGGTCCCAGGACGACCCTGTGCTCGTGAAAGCCCGTGAATGGGTTTTGGCCAACGGCGGCGTGGTCGAGTGCAACACTTTCACGAAGATTTACCTGTGTGCCTTTGGGCAGTACGACTATGACGCTGTGCCGGCTATTCCGCCGGAGATCGTTCTTGCGCCAAATTGGTTCTACTTCAACATCTACGAGATTTCGTCCTGGTCACGCGGCATCCTTGTGCCGTTGTCGATCATTTACGCGAAGAAGCCCCTGAAGCTACTGCCGCCTGAGCAGGGCATTGACGAACTGTTCGTCGGCGGTCGTGCGAACGCGGATCTTCATCTGCGATGGGACAAGAAGTTTTTCTCCTGGCGTAACTTCTTCCTCTTCCTCGATCGAATGGTGCATGGAGCGGAGCGTGTCCACATTCGACCGCTACGCAAGAAGGCTCTGAAGAAGGCGGAGGAGTGGATGCTGGAGCGATTCGAAGGATCGGATGGCCTTGGTGCCATCTACCCGGCCATGCTCAACGCCATCGTCGCTCTGCGGCATCTGGGCTACTCGCTGGACGATCCCCAGATGATTCGCGCCATGGACGAGTTTGAGAAGCTGGGCATCGATTGCCCGGAAGGAACGCCGGAGTACCCGGTGCCAACCTTCCGCATGCAGCCGTGCTTTTCGCCCGTTTGGGATACAGCGCAGGTCGTCTCTTCACTCGGTGAGGCAGGCATCTCGCCCACTGACCCCGTCATGGTCAAAGCTGCTGACTGGCTCCTGAGCAAGGAGAATCGACACAAGGGTGATTGGGCGCAGAAGGTCAAGAACGTTGAGCCCGGCGGATGGGCGTTTTTCTTCAATAACATTCACTACCCCGATGTAGACGACACGGGCGAGGTTCTGCTCGCGTTGAAGATGGTGGATCATCCCCAGGAACAGCGTCAGCACGATGCTGCGCAACGCGCCATCAACTGGGTCTTCGCCATGCAATGCCGCAACGGCGGATGGGCGTCGTTCGATCGCGACAACACGAAGATGATCTTCCAGTACATCCCGTTTGCAGATCACAACGCGATGCTGGATCCGCCGACGGTCGATATCACAGGTCGCATCCTTGAGACGCTGGCTGCCTATGGCTACACGCGCCGCGATAAGCGTGTAGAGGCCGCGGTACAGTTCATCCTGCGCGAGCAGGAGTCCGACGGTTCCTGGTTCGGCCGCTGGGGTGTCAATTACCTGTACGGCACGTTCCTTGTTCTGCGTGGCCTCGAGGCGATCGGCTTCGATACCAACGAGCCTCAGGTGCAGCAGTCTGTTGAGTGGGTACGGTCCGTGCAGAATAACGATGGCGGATGGGGCGAAACCTGCGGTACCTACGACAATCCCGGATCGCGCGGAGTCGGTCCTTCGACGCCATCGCAGACAGCGTGGGCTTTGTTGGCACTGCTCGCTGGTGGCGACACGCGGTCTGATTCGGTTGCGAAGGGCGTTCGCTGGCTGGTGGATCGCCAGGCTGAGGATGGTTCGTGGAGTGAATTGGTACCGGGACGTAATGGCGAGAGCTACTACACCGGCACAGGGTTCCCGCGTGTGTTCTATCTGGGGTACCACCTGTATAAGCAGTACTTCCCGTTGCTGGCGCTGACGACCTACGATAAGGCCATGTCACGCGGCGACGCTTAGACGTTAATTCTTGAATTTGCGGCGCATCTGCGCGGCATGCGTGTAAAGCACGCTGGAGGTAAAGCGAATGGCAGTTCCAGTTTCGCAAGCTTGGACCGTGGCAACCTACGTCCTGAAGCAGAAGATGATGGGCAAGAAGCGGTACCCGCTGGTGTTAATGCTGGAGCCGTTGTTCCGCTGCAATCTGGCATGTGCCGGCTGCGGCAAGATCCAGTACCCGGCCCACATTCTGAAGGCTGAGCTGACGCCCGAAGAGTGCTTCAAGGCGGTCGACGAGTGCGGAACGCCCATGGTCGCCATCCCCGGCGGTGAGCCATTGCTGCATCCGCGTATGCCGGAAATTGTCTCCGGATTGGTCGCGCGCAAGAAGTACGTCTACATGTGCACGAACGCTTTGCTGCTGAAGGAAAAGCTGCACCTGTTCAAGCCGTCGAAGTACCTGTCGTTCTCCGTCCATGTGGACGGTGAGCGCGAGCATCACGACTTCGGTGTCTGCCGTGAAGGTGGATATGACATCGCGATGGAAGGCGTTCATGCCGCTGTCGCAGCAGGCTTCCGCGTCACGACGAATACGACGCTCTTCGATGGTGCAGATCCGAACTCTGTTCGCCGCCACTTCGATCAGCTGATGGAAGCCGGCGTCGAGAGCATGATGGTGTCGCCCGGTTACACCTACGACAAGGCTCCTGACCAGAAGCACTTCCTCGGCCGCGCCCGTTCGCGAAAGCTCTTCCGCGCTCTGCTTTCGAACCGCAAGAAGACCTGGCGCTTCAATGCTTCGCCCATGTTCATGGAATTCCTGATGGGCAAGAAGGAACTGACGTGCACCCCCTGGGGCATGCCGACGTACTCCATCTTCGGATGGCAGAAGCCTTGCTACCTGCTGCAGGATGGCTATGCGGACTCGTTCGCGGAGCTGATGCAGGAGGTCGAGTGGGCCAACTATGGCACTGAGAGCGGCAATCCGCGTTGCGCGAACTGCATGGTGCACTCGGGCTATGAGGCCAGCGGCGTCAACTACACCTTTGGCTCCGTTAAGGGACTGCTGCAGACCGCGAAGGCGATCTTCTTCAATACCTACAAGGACGACGGCGCAAACAAGATTTTGAACGACTGGCGCCCGACGAACCACGGCCAACTGGTGCAGATCGGCTCGGGAATTCTATCGCCTGAAGCTGAGCGCGTGAACCACGCCGAATCGCTGGTGGCGGGAGACTAAGTATGGCTACTGACCAGCAGGAACACCTGAAGATTGAAGAGTTGCAGACAGCCTCTCCTGACCAGCTTGAAGTGATGGCAGGCCGTGAGCGCGAGAACCTTGAGGGTTGGATCCCGGAGCTTGCAACCGAGGCTGAAACCCGCGATGCGCTCGAGAAGGCATTCGACTATCGCGGTGATGTGACGCTGACGCTTCGCTCCGGCGAAGTCGTCGAGGGTTACATCTACGACCGCCGCGAGGGAAAGACGCTTCTTGATTCGATGGTTCGTCTTATGCCCTCGAAGGGGGAGGACCGTTCTCGCCGCAGCATTCCCTACGGCGAGATTGCCGCAGTGAACTTCAGCGGTCGTGATACGGCTGCCGGCAGAACGTTTGACGCCTGGGTGAAGAAGTACTGGGAGAAAAAGGCAGCCGGCGAAAAGAACATTCAGATTGAGCCGGAGAAGCTGGACTAGTCCGTGCAGATCAAGGTGCAGGACTGCGGCTGCATCGCGCTACCTGACGAACTGACGAAGAGCCTGGCCGCTGGGCCGGGCTCTATCTTTGAAGCGACACAGGATGGAGATGGGCGACTCGTTCTGATGAGGGTCACTCCGCCGGTGAACGAAGCTGAACTTGCACCGAAAGCAGCGTGTTCAATCTCATGAAGGTCTTTCTTACAGGTGCGACTGGATTCGTGGGAAGCCATGTCGCGCGTGCCTATAGCGATGGTGGCGCCGAGCTACGGCTGCTGACACGTTCCTCCAGTAATTTGGCCTCGCTCGAGGGCACTGTTGGCGAGACGGTCGTGGGTGACCTCCGGGATGTTTCCACGCTGCGGTCGGCGCTAACGGGCTGTGATGCGCTTGTGCATGTCGCGGCGGACTATCGCCTATGGGTGCCGGATCCTGCTGATATGTACCAGGCAAATGTCGAAGGCACGCGCGAGCTGCTCAAGCTGGCGCGTGAGGTTGGCGTGCCACGCGTGGTCTACACCTCGAGTGTCGCGACGATGGGCTTCACGAAGTCGCACATCATCGTCGACGAGACAACACCAGTCAGCGAAGCCGATATGATCGGCCACTACAAGCGGTCGAAGTGGCTTGCCGAACAGGAAGCGATTGCCGCCGCTCGTGCCGGCCAACACGTGATGATCCTGAATCCGACGACGCCGATTGGTGCGCAGGATCGCAAGCCAACGCCGACAGGTCGCATCGTCGTCGACTTCCTCAACAGGAACTTTCCTGCGTATGTTGATACCGGCTTGAACCTCGTTGATGTGGCAGAGATCGCGCGCATGCATGTCGTTGCGCTAAATCGTGGCACACCCGGCGATCGGTACATCCTCGGCGGTGAGAACCTCACCTTAAAGGAGATCCTCGATCGCATGGCTGCGATCAGTGGCCTGCCTTCTCCGAAGCACAAGGTCCCGCACAGCGTTGCCATGGCCTTTGCGTTCTTCGATGAGACCATCACCGGCAAGCTCCGTGGCAAAGAACCTCGCGCAACCGTGGAAGCCGTACGCATGGGCCGCAAAATGATGTTCGCCTCGTCCGCAAAGGCGGAGAGAGAACTCGGATTCGCTGTGAAGCCGGTTGAAACCGCGTTGCGGTCCGCAATGGAGTGGTTCGTTGCGAATGGCTATGCTCCCGCCTATGAGGCCACCGCATGATGAACGATGCCATCGTGATCATCGCGGCTATGCCCGGCGAGTTGAAGCCCCTGGTTCGTAGCTGGGCTGCGCTGGAGACAAAGGACGGCGTCGACGGCTGGCAACATCCCAACGGTCCCATCATGGCCTTTGCAGGTGGCATGGGGGCGAACGCAGCGATGCGCTCTTTCGCACGCGCACGACAAGTGTGTGAACCGATGCAAGTGCTCTCGGTCGGCTGGGCTGGCGCGCTAAGGGAGGAGCTTGCACCGGGCGCCATTATCCGGCCAAGCATGGTGCGCGATTTAAACACTGGTGAAATGCTGCCAGCAAACGGATCAGGTGGCTTGTTGCTGACTTCCTCGCGGGTCGCGGTGCGTGAAGAGAAGCATCGCCTGGCAGGAACCTACGCGGGTTCTGTTGCGGTGGACATGGAAGCTTCGACGCTCGCGCGACTGGCGCAGGCGAATGGCCTGGGCTTTCGGGCCCTCAAGGCGATCAGCGATACCCTTGAGGAGGACCTCCCGGACATGAATCCGTTCGTGACCGCGGCAGGACGGTTTGCAACGACACGCTTCATCGCACACGTTGCCACCAAGCCGAAGTACTGGAGTTCGCTTGCGCAATTCGGCAAGCAGGCGAGTCTGGCCGCCGCCAATCTTTGCGCAGCCATCGCCGATGACATTGGAATTGAACGACCGAAGTAAGGAAAGACCGATGAGTGTTACCGCAGAGACAGAGAGCAAGATCCCAAACGAGCAGCGCGCTGCCGTCTATCGCGCCGTAAACGACGTGCGCGTGGAGACCGTGACCGTCCCGGGCATCGGCCCGGGTGAAGTGCTGATGAAGATCGACACCTGCGGCATCTGCGGCACGGACCTTAAGAAGATCCATACCGGCTCGCACTCCGCGCCGCGAATCTTCGGGCATGAGATGGCGGGCACCATCGTGCAGGTCGGCGAAGATCTCGAAGGCTTCGCCGTCGGCGACCGCGTCATGAGCTTCCACCACATCCCCTGCGGCGAGTGCTACTACTGCCGCAAGCAGACCTTCGCGCAGTGCGAGACCTACAAGAAGGTCGGCGCAACCGCGGGCTTCGGGGAACCCTCCGGTGGGGGCTTCGCGGAGTACATTCGCGTCATGGACTGGATCGTCCGCAAGGGGTTGATCAAGCTGCCGGACGATATTCCATTCGAGCAGGCGGCGTGGATCGAGCCAGTGAATACCTGCTACAAGGCCATCGAACTCCTCGAACTGAAAGACGACGAAACGGTCCTCGTCATCGGCCAGGGTCCCATCGGCATCCTGCTGGCGGCGCTCGCCAAGCGCAAGACGCCGCATGTGCTTACGAGCGATCTCTACGCGGAACGTCACGCCGTTGCAGCGGGCTACGGCCTTGATCATCCGCTGGATGCCAACGCCGACGTCGTTGCGGAGTGCAAACGTGTCACCGAGGGCCGGGGAGCAGACGTGGCGCTGCTCGCCGTTGGCGCGAACAGCCTGATCACGCTCGCCATGAATGCGATTCGGCCCGGTGGCCGCGTCTGCCTGTTCGCGCAGACGCAGCATGGCGAAGCGCCCTTCGATCCAGCAGCCGTCTGCATGGATGAGAAGACGCTGATGGGTTCGTACTCATCCTCCGTCGCCATTCAGGACGAGGCGATCGAGCTTGTCTTCAGCGGCTATCGCGATGGCAGCTTCGATCTGACAAAGCTGATCTCGCACCGCTTCTCACTGGAAGACGCCGTAAAGGGCATCGACCTTGCGTCGCACCCCGTAGCCAACTCCATGAAGATCGTCATCCAGCCCTAGAAGGCAGACATCATGCGCGGCCTGCTGCTCTACAATCCGCAGTCGGGTCGCAATCGGTCCTCGCGTGAACTAACGGTATCGCAGATCGCTGCGCTACTGCGCGGGTACGGCTATGACCTCACAGTCAGTGCAACGACGCATCGCAGTAGTGCAGATGCGCAGGTCCGATCTGCCATTGCAGACGGCGCGGAAGTCATCTTCGCCTGCGGCGGTGATGGCACCGTGCACGACGTACTACAGGGCGTTGTCGGCACATCTGCAAAGCTGGCCGTCATTCCACTCGGCAGCGCAAACGCTCTCTGCCGCGAGCTTTCGATTCCACCCGATCCACTGCGAGCCGCCGCCGCCTACGCGGCAACACACGAGCGGACTACAGCCGTTGGCCGATGCGTCACAACGGACGGCAAACGCTACTTCCTGACGATGGCTGGCGCTGGTCCTGACGGCGCCTTGATGTACCGGATGCTTACGGTGGACCGAAGTCATGCGGGACGATGGTCTTACCTGTGGCACGCTGTTCGGCTACTCTTGCGCGGACGCTTCCATCACTTCACGGTGCGATGGAAGACTGCGGACGGAACAAGGGGAGCATCTCAGGCGGTAAGCGCGATGGCGCTGCGCATCGGCAACTTGGGCGGCATCTTCCCCGGTGTCGCACGGGGAGCCACGTTGAACGATAAGACGATGCGTCTTGTCCTGGTGAAATCGCCGGCGCTGCTCGCCATGCCGTTCTGGTTCCTGTCGGCATGGCTGCGCTTGGAACGTTGGAATCCACTCACCAGCAAGCTCGACGTCACCTCGTTCACCTGTGATGGAGCAGAAGGAAAAACGTATGTACAAGCGGATGGCGAGTGGATTGGCAGCCTTCCCGCCACGATGGATCTTTTGCCAGCGCGTACGGTTTCGTTCCTGCTGCCCGCGTCCTTGAAGGCGCGCGTTTGAGGATTTAGTCTCGATGACGCTTTTTGATCTCAACGTTCAGGCGCTTAATCTTCTGGTTTAGCGTGCTGAGCGGGATGCGCAGGAACTCTGCGGCTTCTGTCTGATTCCAGTTGCAGCGCTCCAGGCGGTCGGCCAGGATGCGGCGCTCGATCTCTTCCATGATGTCGAAGAGAGATGCGTCGGTCTTGTGGTCAAGAACGGCTGCGGTGTACACCGTGCCACTGAGTTGTTGTGGCAGCAACTCCAGCGTGATGGTGGGGCCGCCGGAGAGCACGACGCCGCGCTCCATCGCATTCTCCAGTTCGCGGACGTTGCCGGGCCAGTCGTAGTCCAGCATGGCGCGCAGAGCATCAGGAGCCAGCGTGCGAAGTTCGAAGCCGTTCTCCTCGCTGTAATGGCGGAGGAAGTGCGCCGCCAGCAGGGGCACATCTTCTTTGCGCTGACGCAGTGCGGGCAGGTCCAGCGTGATGACCGAGAGACGATAGAACAGGTCTTCGCGGAAGCGGCCGTCGCGTACGGCGGTCTGAAGATTGACGTTGGTAGCGGCGACGATGCGGACATCAACCGCGATCTCAGCCGTGCCACCCACCGGCATAAAGCGGCGCTCTTGTAGCGCGCGGAGTACCTTGGCTTGGGTCTCGATGGGCATGGTGCCAATCTCGTCCAGGAAAAGTGTGCCGCCATCGGCTACTTCGAAGAGGCCCTTCTTTGCGGCAACAGCAGAAGTAAACGCACCCTTCACGTGGCCGAAGAGAGTTGATTCCAGCAGGTCGGTCGGTACGGCGCCTGTGTTGATGGCGACGAAAGGCTTGTCGCGGCGCGGGCTGGCTGTATGAATCGCCTTGGCGATCAACTCCTTACCGGTACCACTCTCGCCCTGAATCAGGACGGTGGTCTTCGCCGGCGCCACTTGGGCGACCGTGTCCAGCAGCTTTCCCATGATGTCGGACTTGCCGATGATGTTGTCAAAGCTGTAGCGCTGCTTGAGCGTCTTGCGAAGCTGAACGACTTCCTGCTGCGACCGGTGCTTCGCGATGGCGGTACGCATGTCCGCCAGCAGCTTTTCGTTGTCCCAGGGTTTCTGGACGAAGTTGTCTGCGCCCGCGCGGAGTGCATCAACGACGTTGCCGACTGTCCCGAAGGCCGTAATCATGATGACCGGCAGCTCCGGCCGCATGCGCTTGATGCGCGGCAGCAGGTCGATGCCGCTCTCACCGGGCATGGACAGGTCTAACAGGAGCAGGTCGTACTCGTTGGTCGAAAGTTTTTCGAGGCCGCTGGTGCCCTCCGTGGCCAGATCGACGGTGAAGCCTTCCAGGGTGAGCAGCGCCTCGAGTGAGTCGCGGATGCCGGCTTCGTCGTCGATGATGAGAATGCGTGCGCCCAGTGCGGATACGTTGTCGGGTGTTGCCTCAGGCATTCACAGTCCTTGCTTCGCTGGTATCGGTCGCCGCGACAGCCGACGGTTCGCGCTGTGCGCTCGGGTCGTCCTTGGGCGATGGCTCAATGGGGAAGTCGAGCGTGAACGTGGTGCCCACGCCGACGGTGCTCTCCACCGCGATACGGCCATTATGCTCCTGCACGATGCCATAAGAAACTGACAGGCCCAGACCCGTGCCTTTGTGCTGACCCTGACGCGGCGCATTCTTTGTCGTGAAGAAGGGGTCGTAGATGCGGTGCAGATGCTCTGGATCGATGCCGGAACCGGTATCGGTGACGCGCAGCGTCACGTCGTGCCCGTTGTCAAAAGTGACCAGGCGGAGGGTACCGCCACCGCCGTCGTTCATGGCATCCTTCGCATTCAGCAACAGATTCAGGATCACCTGCTGCAACTTGCCCTGGCTGCCATAGATGCGCGGCAGCGGAAGCTGCAGATCTGCGTCAACCGTGACACGCGCCGTGCGGAGCTGGTGATCGATGAGCGTCAGCGTCTCGCGCAGGACTGCATTCAGATCGAGCGATGCGAAGACCGTCGAACTGGTCCGCGAGAAGTTCAACAGGCCATTCACGATCTCAGACGCGCGGAAGGTCTGCTGCGTGATCTTCTCAAGGATCGGAGTCAGGCGAACGTCATCGCGCGTGTGCTTCTGCAGCATCTGTGCGTAGGAGGAGATGACCGCCAGCGGCGTATTCACCTCATGCGCCACGCCCGCCGCGAGCAGACCGATGGAGGAGAGCTTCTCGGCCTGTGTGAGCTGGCCTTCCAGGCGCGTCCGGTCCGTGATGTCTTCCATCATGACGATGGAACCAACGGAGACGAAATCGCGCGTCAGCAGTGGAGCGATGGCAATATTTGCCGTGCGGCTCTCGCCGGTGCGCAGGTCAAGCCGCACCTTGGAGAGGTGGTGCGTTCCAGGCTGATTGTGCGCCTCGAAGAAGGGCTCGAGAAAGGTCTCCGGGAAGAGCTCCGCGACATTACGGCCAATGGCGTCTGCGCGTGGCAGCGCATACATCACTTCCATCTCGGCGTTCCAGCTTTCCACGGCATTGTTGAGGTCCAGCGTGAAGATGCCAACCTTGATCGACTCGACGATGTTCTCGTTGAATTCCTTCAGGCGTTCGAATTCCGTGATCTGCTGCTCAAGCCGCGAGAAGAGCTGCGCGTTCTGAATGGCGATGCCGATGTAGCCGGCAAGTGAGCTCAGCAACTCCATGTCTTCCGACGAGAGGAAGTCGCCTTCTTGCGTCCGGCCCAGGCCGATGACAGCGATGGTGCGCGACGCATGGCCTTGTCGCGATACGCGGCACGGCAGATAGTAGTTCAGGTCCAGCAGCGATGCCATCCGCTGTTCAGCAGGCTCCAGGTGGAGCAACTGCTGCGGATTCTCGAAGAAGATGTGGTCCTGCGAGAGCAGGCCAAAGTTCAGGAACGAGTTCCGCGAGGTCTGTGTCGGTAGATCGACAAGGATGTTATCCGGCAGGCCATGAGATGCGACGAGCGAGAAGTCGCGACCGGTCCCTTCGTCGGACGCGACGAAGACTGCAACACGTGAAACCAGCAACGTCTGAGAAAGGCGCTCAACGATCGACTGCGAGAGTGTCGGCAGGTCCGTCTGGGATGAGAGGCCCCGGCTGAATTCGATCAGGGTTTCACGGTAGTCGTAGCGCTTGCGATCAAAAACTCGATCGACGCGGGCCTGGATAGCAGCCTTGATCGGCTCGAAGATCAGCGCGGTGGCGACAATACCCGCAAGGAGACCCCATATCCTAAGGCTGGGCAACCGCGTGTGAACGACTTCGGCCGATAGAGCGACCACGCCAAAGTAAACGCCGATGAGCGCCGCCGTCGCCAGCGTGTAGGTAACACCACGCTTGAAGATCAGGTCTGTGTCCATCAGCCGGTAACGAACGATGGCCCATGCGAAGGTCAGCGGCAGGAAGATCAGCGCGAAGCCGGCGATGCGGGCGAGCGTCAGGGGGACATCGGCATCTGCCAGATATGGGATGGCATAGAGCGCGGTGAAGGGAATGACTGAGAGTTGCGTGCCGCGTGTCAGCCACTTCAATTGTTGACGCTCAAGAGGTTTGTCCGCAGCGCGGTAACGGAACCAGAAGACAACGGCCGCGATCACATAGAAGAGCGCCAGGTAGCCTACGCCGATCTGATCCAGCCGATGCTTCAGGCGCTCGGTGGCGGACCAGCGGGTAATCGCTGCGATCTGGAGGCCGAAGACAACGGCACCCGGGACGTACAGGATCGCGACCAGCGCCTTGCGACGCAGCGACTGTGCCACCTCTCCGAACGAAACGGCGAAGTGCAGAAAGAGTGCAGGCTGCAATGCACCCGCGGCAAGCACGCCCCAGTAACAGATCCAGTCCAGCGTATCGAAGACGCCGGTGTATCGGAAGCTATAGAGCACGCCGGACACCAGACAGAAGACGTAGAAGTGCATCGCCTTCGGCGCCGTCCAGCGTCGCAGCAGAACGTACATCCCGATGGCGAGATACGCCAACGCGATCAGCCGCAGACCCTGGTTACGACTGCGGTCCGTTGGCTCAAGAATGACCGGAACGTCAAGCGGCGCCCTGCCGCGCATCAGCGAATAGTTGATGTGGCCCCAGGTGCCGGTATGGCCCATCTCGCGCTGCAGAGCGGCGGCTACTCGTGTGTCGCGCTTATTGGCGGTTACGAGGAGATCGCCTTCACGAACGCCAGCGCGGTGGGCAGGCGAGTTTGCCGGAACACGTTCCGCGAGCAGTCCACCAGAGCCCTCGATCCACCAGACGCCATCCGTCGGCGCTTCGTAGGAGCTCTCCTGAAGGAAGTTGGCGATGCCCAAAGCGCAGACCAGCAACGTCACTATCGCCAACACGATGGCGGTCACGCGGGTTTGTAGCGCCTTGCCCATTCCTCTGGTCTTGTCTCCGGTAACGAGCCGCGGAGTGCGGCCACGTTACCCGTATAGTGCACGTTAAAGGCCAATCAGTTGCGGCGATCAACGCCACCGATATGCACTGTTTGTAGTGGAAATGGCTTGTTCGTACTTAATCATCATACCGGTGACCGGAACGCCGGCAACTTCTATGTTTTCCCATAGAAGTGACTGCAAAAGCTTGTAGATCACTGCACTTCCGTTGTCGCCAATCGACCTCGGCGAGAAGAGAATAGGTGCAAAATCCTTGACCCGCTGAAGCGTTTGCGATGAACTCAAAGGCTACATGAGACGGTTCGGACAAAGCGCAGCTGCACAGGCCATCCTTCGTCGCGACAGCGAATACCTGTTGCCCGTTTACGCACGCTTCCCGGTTGTAATGGAGCGTGGTGAGGGGGTGTACCTTTTCGATGGTTCGGGAAACAGGTACCTGGACATGATGGCCGGTCTGGGCGTCAACGCCCTTGGGCACGCCCATCCCCGCATGGTGCAGGCCACGGCCGACCAGGCAGCGAAACTTGTCCACCTGTCTCCGCAATACTGCACGCCGTATGCGGGCGAACTCGCGGAGCGGTTGTGCAGTTTGTCTGGCATGGCGGGTGCTTTCTATTCGACAGGCGGCTCGGAAGCGGTCGAAGGGGCGCTGAAGCTTGCGCGCGCCTTTGGCAAAGAAAATTTCCATCCGGGCAAGATGCGGGTGGTCTCTTTACTAGGCAGCTACCACGGCCGCACCTATGGCTCGCTCTCGGTGACGGGACAGGCGAAGTATCGCGATGACTTTGAGCCCGGACTGCCGGGGGTGGACTTCGCGCCGCGTGAAGACATTGAAGCGCTGCGCGCGATGGTCAGCGACGACACCTGCGCCATCCTTCTAGAGACCGTGCTTGGTGAGGGCGGCGTCTACGAACTCTCTCGCGACTTTTTGCAGGAGGCGCGCCGCCTTGCGGACAAGCACCATGCACTGCTGATTCTGGACGAGATCCAGTGCGGGTTGGGCCGGACCGGTAAGTGGTTTGCGTACGAGCATTCCGGTGTTAAACCCGACGTCTTGATCCTGGGCAAGCCTCTGGGCGGCGGGCTGCCGCTCTCCGCACTCCTGGTGAACGCCGATCTTTTCCACGTCCTGGGCCTTGGAAAGCACGGCAGTACGCTTGGCGGAAGCCCATTGGCATGCCGTCTTGGACTGGAGTTTCTCGACGTCGTTGAGGATGAGAGGCTGCTGGACCGGGTGACAGATACGGGACTTTACTTAAAGCAGCGTCTGCAGGCGCTCGCGGCTTCAAGCGACATCGCCGTCGAGGCGCGTGGTGTCGGCCTGCTTCAGGCGCTTGAACTGACGCTCCCGGGACGTCCCATGGCCGAGGAGGCGCTACGTCAAGGGCTGATGCTCAACTTTGTACAAGGGAGCGTCATGCGTTTCCTGCCGGCGTTCCTGCTCGAGCGCTCCCATGTCAATGCCGCCATGGGAATCCTGGAACCACTGATGGAGCGGGCCGCTGAGACGATTCAACGCGAGGTGCTGGTCGCCGCTCGTTAGTGCTTTGAAGGGGCCTCATACCAAAGCGGAAGCCACAGCATCTCCCGGAACTTCGTGGCTTTGCCTATGGGGCGTTCCCAAGACTAGGCGACGGGTATCGTCGGGAAAAACCGTGCATGCAGCCACTCGCGAAGGGCGAGCTGCATGCGATCGAGCTTGACCGTGGGCGAAGACGGCACACCCGCGAAGAAGTGCTCCGCCCCTTCGATCCACTGCATCTGGGTGTCGCCTGGGGCGTTCGCAAACACATGCTCCATCAGTGCTCGCGGTGCGAATGGATCTTCAGCACCGGTTAGGAAGAGCTTAGGCGCCGTGCAGTCCTTCATAAACTCGTAGCTGTACTTGCGGCCGCCTGCCTCCACCGGCATCCCCAGGCCGACGAGCCCCTTGATGCGTGGGTCGCCGCATCCTGCACGGAACGCAATGTTTGCTCCGAAGGAGAACCCAGCGAGCAGGATCGGCAGGCCGAACTCGTGGCTGAGCCAGTCGATCGCGGCGCGCACATCTTCGATCTCACCGGGGCCATTGTCATGCACGCCTTCGCTGCGGCCAACACCACGGAAGTTGAAACGCAATACCGGTACACCGAAGTGCGAGAACGCCTTCGCCGCCTGGTACACGACCTTCGTATGCATGGTGCCACCAGACGGCGGGTGTGGATGGCAAACCAGCGCGGAATAAGTCGCGTCGGTCCTGCCGACGTTCAGTAGACCCTCTAACAGACCCGCAGGTCCGCGCAGTGTCTCAATGGTTTGAATGGTTGCAGCCATCCTTCGATGATAGTCATCGCTTCGTCGAGTATCCTTGTGTGCATGGCCATCGATCCTATTGCGCTGACACGAAAGCTTGTCGACATCGAATCGACGACCTATAACGAAGGCCGCTGCGGCGTGTTTCTTGACGAATACCTGCGCGGTCTGGGCTACAACGTAGAACGGCAGAAGGTAGAACAGCCAGGCATCAACGGCTCCTCCGGGGAACGCTTCAACGTGTACGCCACCATGCCCGGCACGTCACCGGTGATCACGCTCTCCACGCACTTCGACACGGTTCCGCCGTACTTCGAATCGAGCGAAGACGACACATACGTCTATGGCCGCGGGTCGTGCGATGCCAAGGGCATCCTTGCCTCACAGGTGTGCGCGGCAGAGAAATTGCACAATGGCGGTGTTGCCGTCGGCTTGCTGTACGTCGTCGGCGAAGAGCGCGATTCAGCCGGAGCGAAGGTCGCAAACCAGAACGGAAACGGCTCGCGCTACCTGATCAACGGTGAGCCCACCGAGAATAAGCTTGCGCTCGCCACCAAGGGTGCACTCCGTGTGGAATTACGTGCCAGCGGAAAGATGGCGCACTCGGCCTATCCGGAGCTCGGTGACTCAGCAATCAATAAGCTGGTCGACGTCCTGCACGAGCTGCAGCGGACGGAGTACCCAGCGGATGTTGAGATCGGTGAGACCACGGTGAACGCCGGCTTGATAAGCGGCGGTCGCGCACCGAACGTTATCGCAGATGCTGCGGAAGCGCATGTGCTGATCCGGACCATTGGCGACTCGCGCGAAGTGAAGGACATCGTGGAGAAAGTGGTCGCGGGCCGCTGCGATATCAAATTCGCTCTCGACCTGTCGGCCGTTCGCATGAAGCGCATGCCCGGCTGGGAGACGATGGTGGCGAAGTACGCGACGGATATCTCGTCACTTACCAACTGGGGCGAGCCGATGCTGCTGGGACCGGGTACCATCCACGTCGCACATACGCCAGATGAGCGCGTACTCAAGTCGGAACTACTGGAAGCCGTTGAAAAGTATGCGGAGTTGGTGAGCGGACTGGCGAAGGGGCTCTAGCCTCTTGCAGCGATGCCTGAGTTCTGTGCTGGTCGGGTCTTCACTGGCCGACCAGCATCTTCGTTTCAGGTAAGCCTGTCAGTATTCCGGAGTTACTGTCCGTAGATCAGCAGACCGAAGAGGAAGATCCAGAGCACGCCCATGGTGTGCCAGTACCAGGCGCTGCTGTCTACTAGTATCTGTCGCGATTCGATCTGCCGGACGGTCCGCATCCCGATAAATGCAGCGATCAAGAGGACGATCCCCAACAGCAGGTGGACGCCGTGAATGCCGGTAATCAGGTAGAAAAAACGCGATGATTGGTTGCCGCGAATGAAGAGCGGCTCGCGTGCCAGTTGCTTCCAGGCCAGGTACTGTCCCCACAGGAAAGCAAGTCCGAGCAGGGTCGATGCGGCCAGCCAGGGCATCACGCGCTTACGCGTTGGAGTGCCCATGCCCAGCCACTCTTCCATGACGTCGATCTCACGGAATATGGAGCGGCGTGCCACCTCCACCGTAATGGACGAAAGGATGAGCGCACCCGTATTCAGCCACAGGATTGCGGGGATTGTGATCGGGACCCACGAATAGACCCAGTGGTTATAGGCATCGATGTGGCCGGAATGCTTGGTTGCGAAGAAGGCGCAGACAATTGCAACGAAGAACATCAGGTCGCCGGCCAGGGCAAAGAACAGGCCACGACGATAGTTTCCCAGCCGTTCGCGCGGACCGCGACGGCCCACCGGCTTGTTGTTCCAGTTGTCACCATCACCGCCACCGCCGGTGTGCTTCGGCTCAATCGGAGGCAGGCGACCGCCACCGGTATCACCCTCGTCTACGCGGCGGGACGGCCGTTTTTCAACGACCTCATCGGGATGAAGAATAGCGGGCATGGCGCAGGCGCTGTTGGCGTTGAGTGTACTCCGTGCCCGCGCTGCTGAAAACCCGTTAGGCGCAAATCTGCAGTCAGAGCTTCGAAAATCGGACGTCAGATCCGCGCGGACGTCACAAGGTCAAGAAATAGCTGGTGCACACGCGGGTCGGTTGACAGTTCCGGGTGAAAGGTCGCGGCAAGAAGGTGACCCTGACGGACGAGGGTCGGGGAGCCCTCTCGATCGGCCAGAACCTCGACCCCCGGACCCATCGCTGTGATGCGTGGCGCGCGGATGTAAACCATCTCGATGGGCCCGCCAGGCAAAGTCGTCTCAGCCTCGAGGATGCGCGAGTCGTTCTGACGGCCGTAGGCATTCCGTTCGATGGTGATGTCGAGCACTTTCAGAGATTTCTGAGCAGGACTGAGCACCGTCTTGGCCAATAGGATGACGCCGGCGCAAGTGCCGAAGGTAGGCTTTACACGGGTGAAGTCAGCAAGTGCCTCAAAAAAACCGGCTCGCTCCAGATGTTTCAGAAAGGTGGTCGATTCGCCCCCCGGAATCACGAGGCCGTCGATGGTAGCTAGTTGCTCGGGCTTACGGACCAGCACGGTCTTTGCTCCGAGCGCCTGGAGCATGCGCGCATGTGCGTCGAAAGCGCCCTGGAGCGCGAGGATACCGATGGTTGGTTGCGCGGAAAGATCGGCCATACCGCCATCATAGCGGCTGCATGGCGCTGCCGAGACTTATAGGGCGTCCTCAAGAGTGACCGAGCGAACATCGGCCTCAAATTCAAGTGGCACGCCGCCGGGTCCGAAGACGGGTGGGTCGCCAGGTACGTGCGTGAAAACGGCAATCGGCAGGCCTGATTCGGAAACCACTTTGAGATTACCCACCGAATGCTGTGAGTAGATCTGTACGGCAGTGGCATTGACCCATTGAGCGCCAAGCTGCCGCACGATGAGCTGCAACTCTTCTAGGACGAAAGCAGCCTTCGCTTCCAATCCTGCAACCGACTGGTCGGAGGGAGCAATGACCTCATCAGAGTCTCCCGTGAGTTCGGGTTTGCCGGAGACGAGAAAGTCCGGGCCCGTCGGTCGTGCGCACCCGGGCGTCGCGAAGGTGAAAGCGGTAAGTGTCGCATCTGTTGGTGTTCCGGCGAAGGGCACCACATTTGTTCGAGCGGCTGGATTTACGGGCTCTGTGTTGAAACCAGCAGTCCGAAGCGCAGCAATATATCGCTGGTTGAACTCCGAGAATTCCGAACGTGTCAGACGTCTCGCAATGCGCAGCTCACACCCGCAGAGAGCATTGAGCGGACGCCCCGCAGCTCGGATGGACCCCGCTGCAAATTGGAATCCGGCCTCGAAGGAAAGAGGGTGCTGCAGATGGACGCGGCGCAACACGTGACCTTCCAGCGCGACGACTCCCGTTGAGAAAGCACGCCCGCGGCTCGGGACGTACGCAAAGCCACCGTCCGGTACTTTCATCAGGGTCACGTCGTCCATTGGATTCTCCAAAAGAGAAAGGCCACGATAGCTCGCGGCCTTTCGTCTACATCTTTGCGTTGACCGACGAAAGCCCACGGAAAGCGGTCAGTGGGCGCTCGACGCCTACCAGCCGCGAGTCTGCATCAGGTTCTTCTCCTCGATGGCTGCTGCTGCAAGCCCCTTCATCGAACCGATGACAGCCTCGCTGGCTTCCGCAAGGATCTTTGGATCGTCGTAGTGCGTCGCCGCGATCACGATGGCCTTAGCGCGGGAGATGGCCTCGGCGCGATCCTTGGGATCGTTCTCCACGTTGAGGGGGGTTGCGCCCTCCTTCATGAAGATGCCGCTGCCAACGAATACTGTCTCAGCGCCGAGCTGCATCATCAGTGCAGCGTCAGCCGGTGTGGCAATGCCGCCCGCTGAGAAGTTCGGAACGGGAAGTTTACCCGTCTGCGCAACCATGCGTACCAGCTCATACGGCGCGCCGTGGACCTTGGCAGCGTTGTAGAGTTCTTCGTCGCCGAGGACGGTGAGGCCCTTGATCTCGCGGATGATCTGGCGCATGTGCTGCACGGCGTGAACGACGTCACCGGTGCCGGGCTCACCCTTGGTGCGAATCATGGCAGCGCCTTCTGCGATGCGACGAAGCGCCTCGCCGAGATTGCGTGCGCCACAGACGAAGGGTGTGGTGAAGGCGTGTTTGTCGATGTGGTAGACCTCATCGGCGGGCGTCAGGACTTCGCTCTCATCGATGAAGTCAACGCCGAGGTGCTGCAGGACCTGCGCTTCGGCGAAGTGGCCGATGCGGGCCTTTGCCATGACCGGGATGGAAACCGTGGCGATGATTTCCTTGATGAGCTTGGGGTTCGCCATGCGAGCCACGCCGCCTTCGGCGCGGATCATCGCAGGAACGCGCTCGAGAGCCATGACGGAGACAGCGCCGGCTTCTTCCGCGATGCGCGCCTGCTCAACATTCATGACGTCCATGATGACGCCGCCCTTAAGCATCTCGGCCAGGCCGGTCTTCAGCCGCAAACCGTGCGGTGCGTAGTTGCCGTTAGAAGAAGAGAGGTCAGCCATGGCGCAATTGCTCCTTCGGGTGGTTCTGAAAATTTGGACGGGTAAGTGCCGAATCAGCGTGCATTCCGGCCAGCAAAGTAAGTTTAGCAGCGAATCTATCGCGTAGTTCTTCGATCTACGACTGTGTGCGGTAGGCGGACGAGGTGGGGTCGGTTTGTTTGCAGCACACAGCGGTGGGCCGGTGCACAACTTTACGCGTGCTGCGACACTAGTGAGCAAACAGCAGCGCCAAAGCGGTCGATCCAGGCACCGTCGATACCATCGACAGTGCGAAGGTCCTCCAGGGATTGGGGCTTCTGTTCCGCGATCTCGCGGATGGTCCGGTCGTGCAGGAGGTCGAAGGGGGCGGTGGATTGCCGCTGTGCCTCTCGCATGCGCCAAACTTTCAAAGCATGTTCCAGCGATTGGTGTGGGGTGACCGCTGCGGGAGTCGGCGACGCATAGGAGATGGTCTTCTGCACGGTCGTCGCGGCAGGTGCGCGCGTCGTCTTCGTATCGGCAGCACGGGGCGTAGGCTTCCTCACAGGTGTGGGACTACCACTGACGACGGCCAGGATTGCCTCGCCGAAGCGCTCGGCCTTTGCCGGGCCGATGCCTGAGATGTTTTGCAGATCGGCCATGGAGGCGGGTGCGTCCAGGACGATAGCCCGAAGTGTGCGGTCACCAAAGACAACGAATGCGGGCTTGCCGATGGTTTTCGCCTCCGAGGCTCGCCAGGCGCGCAGTGCCGCATCAAGCTGCTTCTGTTCGGCGGAGAGCGGGGTGTTCTCGGTGTCGGCCGACTTCTTTTTCGCGGCCGTCGATGTGCTGCGGTCACGCGTTCGCGTGCGTCCTGCGTTGACGGTTTCGGCGTCGCGTAGCTGAAGCCCGACGGGGTCCTCGCCCGTGTCTTCGACTTCGCGACCTTCATGAGTCAGAAGGGCCCGACGGTAACTGATCTCGCGGCCGTCTTCTGCGACGAAGCTGGCGGACTCGACGGCGGTATACCCGGCGCGTGTCAGCGAATCGAGGAGCGCGTCCATCTCTTTCCGGTCAAGCGCTCCGCCAGGGTACAGCTCGGTGTAGAGCTTCCCGGTGGACTTGCCGGCGGAAGCACCGGAGAGGGCGCGAAGCATGCGCTTGATCTCGCGCATCTCGTCGCTGGTCGGTTCACGGAACGCCTGTGCGGAGGCGCGCTCCGGCGAGCAGAAGTCGCAAAGGCCGCAACTGCGGCTGCTGTCGGAGGAGTCGCCGAAGTGCTTGATGAGCGCGGCCATGCGGCACTCTGCGCCCGAGGCGAAGCGCATCATCGCGTCGATCTGGCTACGGCGGAAATTTACCTGGGTGTCGTAGGTGCGACGCCATTGTGCGTTCGGGTTTTCTGCACGGGTGACGTTGCCGCCCATGTCGATCTGCGCGGCGCCCTGGGCCAGCAGCTTATCGAGCGCAGGTCCGAAGATATCGAGGTCCAATTTCAGGCGGATGCGTAGGTCGTCCGCATGGATTGGCTCGTCTCCGAGTGCAGTCGCGATGCGTGCCAGTGTGTCTGCAGGTGGATAGTCGCGCTCCAGGAAGAAGTCATGCATCCGCCGGTCGGCGAAGCTGTACATCAGCACGGTGCGGGCAGGCTTGCCATCGCGGCCGGCACGACCAATCTCCTGGTAGAAACTCTCAACCGACGCAGGCATGGCCATGTGTAGCACCGTCCGTACGTCTGCCTTGTCGATACCCATGCCGAAGGCAATGGTCGCAACGACGACCTCCGTCTTGCCGTCAAGGAAGCTGCGCTGCACCCGGTCGCGCGTACCGGGGTCCAGGCCGGCGTGGTAGCTGGCTGTAGGGAAGTCGGTGTTGAGTTCGATCGCAAGTGCCTCAGCGTCCTTGCGCGATGGCGCGTAGATGATGGCGGGGCGGTTGGACGCGTCCTTCAGCAACTTACGCGCGAGTTCAATGCGGCGCGGCTTGCTGACCTCGACGACTTCGACCGCGAGGTTGGTGCGGCGGAAGCCGTGGATGAACTGCCTGGGGTCGTGCAGGGCGAGTTCGCTGACGATGTCTCGCTGCACCTGCGGGGTGGCCGTGGCTGTGAGGGCGATCACCGGGGCTGGGCGGAGCGATCGCAGATGCGCTGCCAGGTTGCGATAGTCGGGCCGGAAGTCGTGGCCCCATTGCGAGATGCAGTGTGCTTCGTCGATCGCGATCAGCGAAGGCAGGCGCTTGGTCAGCATGGCGCCAAAACCCGGTACGCGGAAGCGTTCGGGTGCGATGAACAGGAACTGCAGTTTGCCGTCCAGATAGTCGCGGCAGACCTGACGGCTGTGTTCACGATCCATGCCGGAGTGGATGCGCCCCACGTTCAGCCCAAGCGCTGTGAGCTTGTGCGCCTGGTCGTCCATGAGTGCAATGAGCGGTGAAATCACGAGGGCTGTGCCGCCCCGTGCAAGCGCGGGGAGTTGGTAGCAAAGACTCTTGCCAGCGCCCGTCGGCATGACGAGCAGGACATCCCGACCTGCCGTTGCAGCCTCGCATACAGCCTGCTGGTTCACGCGAAAATCGCGAAAGCCAAAGGTGCTGTGGAGCAGTGCCTGAAGGTCGGGCTGGGGCGGAGTGGAGGCCATGCGGTGAATGCTATTTTCGCATAGCGTTCGCCTCTACGATGATGCACAAAGATAAGCGGCACCATTGCTGGTGCCGCTTATCTTTTCCTGTGCAGGTTGTCTTATGCAGCCATGATCTTGTCCGGCGTAATGGGGAAGTCGCGGACGCGTTTGCCTGTTGCGTTGTAGATGGCGTTGGCTATGGCGCCTGCGATGCCGGTGATTCCGATCTCGCCGATGCCGCGAGCACCCTGCGGATTGAACTTGATGTCCGGTCTGTCGATCACACTGACGTCAATGGTCCCGGCGTCAAGGTTCACGGGCACGTGGTACTCCGCGAGGTTGTTGTTCACGATGCGGCCTGTGATGTTGTCCAGCACTGTCTCTTCCGTCAGCGCGGTGCCGATACCCCACACGATGCCGCCTTCAAGCTGCGACATGCCCGTCTTCTGATTGAGCAGCTTGCCAATGTCGTAGGTCGCGACGACGCGACGTACTTCTACCATGTGCGTGTGCTCGTCGACCGCAACCTCTACGAAGACCGCGCCCCAGCTGTGCGTTGAGAGCTGCTTGGAAGCTTCCTGGCTGGGTTCGCCAGAGCCCATTTCTTCGATAACCGCGCCCTTGTTCCGGGTGATAGACAGGGAGAGCGGTTCCGACTTCGAAGGGTCCGTCCTTGAAGTCAGCATGCCGCCCTTAACGTCGATGTCCTGCGGCATGGCCTGGTAGAGCTTCGAAGAAGGGTCAGAGACGGCCATCGATGCCAGCTTGAGCTTCAACTGGCTGCATGCGTCCTTGACCGCTGGCCCAACCGAAGCAGTTGACTGCGATCCGCCAGACACCGGAGCCTTCGGCAGCGTTGAGTCGCCGAGTTTTACGTCGACCATATCCCACGGCACGTCCAATTCCTGCACGACCGTCTGCGCCATCATGGTGTACATGCCGGTGCCGAGATCCTGCGTGCCGCAGCCGATGAAGATTCGCCCGCTGGGCAGCAGGCGAACGACAGCCATGGCAGCCGAGCGATTTGCGGGATACGTTGCCGTCGCCATGCCGTAGCCGACGCGCTTGTTGCCTTCGCGCATGGCTCCGGGCGTGCCGTTGCGTTTGGTCCAGCCGAAGCGCTGGGCTGCGTCGGTGTAGGCCTGCTTCAGGTTCTTCGACGAGAACTCTTTCTGCTCACCCGGGTCCTTCTCCGCGTAGTTCAGAAGACGTAATTGGAGCGGATCCATATTCAGCTTGATGGCAAGCTCATCCATCGCCGATTCGAGCGCCGTGGTGCCGACGGATTCGCCGGGCGCTCGCTGAAACGTCTGCACGCCGATGTTCATGTCAACCATCTTGTGCGAGGTGGAGATCTGATCGCACTGGTAGAGCATGGTAGTCTGCGTGGCTGCAGCCTCCAGGAAGTCCTCCATAATCGAGGCCGGCATGATGACGTCATGCTGCATGGCCACGAGCTTGCCATTCGCGTCTGTGCCGAGCTTGATCTTCTGGACGGTCTTTGGACGGCCACCGACCGGTCCAAACATCTGTGTGCGCTCCATGGCCAGTCGTACCGGCGCGCCCACCACTTTTGAGGCCACGGCGCACAGGATCACGTGAGACCACGTGGATCCCTTTGACCCAAATCCACCGCCAACGTAAGGGTCGATGACATGAACGTTGTCGAGCGGTAGAGAGAAGTGCTTGGCCAGCGTCAATTTGTCGCCGCTGATGTACTGGGTGGCGTCGTAGACAGTGAGCTTTTCGCCGTCCCACGCAGCAATGGTGGCATGCGGCTCCATGGGATTGTGCGTCTGCAGCGGTGTGGAGTACGTCTGCTCAACGACGGTCGTCGCTTTAGCCCAAGCTTCCGCCTCGTTACCGTGCTTCTGTGCCTTGGGAGCATTGCCGCCCTTAGGCATGCGGGCTTCTCCGAGACGTTTTTCAAAGCCGAGCTTCGGGGGTGATGCCTTGTACTTCACTTTGATCAGCGAGGCAGCATGCGCAGCCTCAACCTGGGACTTGGCCACGACGACGCCAATCGGCTCGCCGTTGTAATAGACGTTGCGGTCCTGCAGCAGTGACAGCTTGCGCGTGGCAGGCGGCTGCGGCGCGACCATGGGGAGCTTAGGTGCATTGAAGGGCGTCAGAATTTTGACGACGCCGGAAGCACGGTCCGCAGCGGTGGTGTCCATGCTGACAATCTCGCCGGAAGCGATGTGCGAGAGAACGAGGTAGGCGTACACCATGCCCTTGCCCTTGAACTGCTCTTCCATCTCCTTCGAGAACTCCGCGGCGTACTTCGCCTTGCCCATGACTTTCAGTTTGCCGTCGTAACGCACTGGAAGTTCCTTGCCGTTGCCGACGGGACTCTTTTCGTCTTGCATCGCGTCAATCATGCTGCTGCTCCTTCTGCACCGTGGTTGCCGGTGCCCTGTGCCGCGAGGGTGAAGGCGCGGACGATGCAGCTCTTGGCGAGTTCGATCTTGAAGGCGTTGTGCTCGTAGCCCTTCGCACCCTGGAGTGCAGCTTCCGCCGCCGCCTTGAATGTCTCTTCGGTGGCCGGCTTGCCGACCATCGCCTTCTCAGCCGCTTCGCTTGTCCATGGCTTGTGCGCTACTCCGCCAAGTGCGAGCGCGACGGACTTGATGTTGCCGCCGTCCATCTCGAGACCGGCAGCAACCGAGACGAGAGCGAAGGCATAGCTCTGGCGATCGCGTGCCTTGAGGTAGTAGCTGTTCGCCGCGAACTTTGCGGCGGATGCCGGCAGGTGGACGCCGGTGATCAGCTCATCCTGCCGCAGGTTGGTGTCGAGGTCGGGCGTCTTACCGACCAGACGGTGGAACTCGCGGACGGGCACGGTACGCTTACCCTTAGGCCCGCTGATTTCAACCACTGCATGAAGTGCCGAGAGCGCAACATTCATGTCGCTCGGATTGGTTGCGATGCAAGTGTGGGCGCTGGTTGCGCCTTCATCCGTCTGACCAAGGATCGCGTGGATGCGATTGAAGCCCTGGATGGCGCCGCAACCGGAGCCGGGCGCGCGTTTATTACAGGAGGGCAGCGCGGGATCGTAGAAGTAGTAGCAGCGGGTGCGCTGCATCAGGTTACCGCCGGTGGTTGCGAGGTTCCGTAGCTGTGCGGAGGCACCGGCCAGCAGCGCTTGCGAGAGCAGCGGATAGGTCTTGCGTACAGCAGCATCATTGGCTAGATCGCTATTGCGAACCAGCGAGCCAACGCGGTGACCACCTTCAGCCGCTTCGATGTGCGACAGCGCCTGCAGACGTGTGATGTCGATCAGCGTCGTCGGATGTTCGACGTCCTGCTTCATTAGGTCGACCAGGTTGGTACCACCCCCGAGCAGCTTGGCGTTCTTGTCTGTCGCGATGGAGTGGATGGCGCCCTCGGGCGCGGTGGCTCTTTGATAGGCGAAGGGGTTCACAGGCTCATTCCTTTCGCGACGGCGCGTACTGCGCTCACAATGTTTGGGTACGCGCCGCAGCGGCAGATGTTGCCGCTCATGCGCTCCTTGATCTCGCGGTCGGTCAGCTTCGGTGCGTTCTGGGATCCGTCCTCAAACGAGACAACGGATGCCTGACCGGCTTTGATCTCGTCCAGCAGAGCAGTGGCTGAGCAGATCTGGCCAGGCGTGCAATAACCGCACTGGAAGGCATCGTGTTCCAGAAAGGCAGCCTGCATTGGCGACAGATTTTCGCCATGGGAGAGTCCCTCGATCGTTGTGATCGGATCGCCTTCGGCGGAGACGGCTAACAACAGGCAACTGTTCACCCGTCGACCATTCACAAGGACAGTACAGGCGCCGCACTGCCCGTGATCGCAGCCCTTTTTCGAGCCGGTCATGTCCAGGTGATCCCGGAGGGCGTCCAGCAGGCTGGTACGGGTATCCAGCTGGATGGAGTGGTTTTCCCCATTGATGTTCAAGGTAACGGACTTGGTCTTTGCGGCGCCGATCATTGCACCCTGCGCGCTTGCTTCCGTAGGAGAAAGACCTGCAGCCATCGTTGCGCCGAGCGCTGTTGCCGATTGCAGGAAAGTTCGGCGGCTGACCTCCCAGTTGCGGAGTTCCTCCGGTCCGGGGGCCGTATCAACGGTGTGACACTTTGGATTGCTCATGGGGCCTCAAATTGTGGTGCGTTGGCAGAGAAGTGTAAACGCGACAAGTCTGTGATGATTCGTTCAGGGGCGTAGGATGTCCACGCCTGGAGCGCCACATTGACGCGATCACAGCATGAGAGTGCCTTGGAGTTCTGGCGAAAGTGCGGTAAACTAAGGTGTTTGCTACGCCTTGTGGGCTGCGCCCGATCAGGCTCCGCGTGGCATGCGACTTAGGGTTGAGGAGAAAAGATGGCGAAGCGTCGTGGAAACCCGAATTGGGGCAAGCCGGAGCCGATTGGACCGGTAGTGCCGACCGTCACATCGTTTGAGTTGGTCGTAAAGGAATACAAGCTGACCCCGGACCAGTACATCCGGTCGACGCGTCTTCGTGAATGGGCGCGCCGTAATAAGAACTCGAAGTACATCCCGGAGGCGCTGCTCGAGGCCTGGGGTTTCGAAATCGAGTCCACGCTGTAAAAGCGTGTCAGCAACTCAGGAGGGCCCCGCGCAATGCGGGGCTTTTCTTTGGTCCAGCATCCCTGTTTGTTCTGAGGCTTTCGCTCCTCCCGGATCATCCAAACCGTGGGAGATACACTCAAGACCTATGCCTGAAAGTCCTTTCATCGACGTTCCGGAGGCGCTGCGGCAGTTTGCCGCGGGGCGCATGATTGTGGTGGTCGACGATGAAGACCGCGAGAACGAAGGCGATCTGACGCTTGCCGCCGAGTTCACCACGCCTGAAGCAATCAACTTCATGGCGAAATATGGCCGTGGCCTGATCTGCCTGACGCTCACCGAAGAGCGTGCGGACTACCTCAGACTCTCGCCGATGGCGGCCGAGAATACGTCACGATTCGGTACGGCCTTCACCGAGAGCATCGAAGCCCGCGAAGGTGTCTCCACCGGTATCAGCGCGGCTGATCGCGCGCACACCATTCTTACCGCTGTCTCAGCGGGTAAGACCGCTGCCGACCTTGCCCGCCCCGGACATATCTTCCCGTTACGTGCACGCAAGGGCGGTGTCCTGGTTCGGGCAGGCCAGACGGAAGCGTCGGTCGACCTCGCTCGTATGAGTGGCCTGATCCCTGCGGGCGTGATCTGCGAAATCATGAACGACGACGGCAGCATGGCGCGGGTGCCGGACCTGATCGAGTTCTGCAAGACCCACGACATGGGCATGCTTACGGTGGCGGAGTTGATCCGCTATCGGCTGCAGCATGAGCGATATATCCGTCGCGAAGCCGAGACGATGTTGCGGACGCCCTGGGGCGAGTTCCGGACCATTGCTTACGCCAGTGATGTGGAAGAGGGCGAAAGCCACGTTGCGCTGGTGCTGGGCGATGTGAGCGAGACGGGGGGGAACGAACCGGTGCTGGTTCGGGTGCATACCCACTGCATGGCTGGCGGAATCTTCTGCCATGACGGCTGCGAGTGCCGTCAGAGCGTCGAGAATGCCATGCGGCTCATCGCAGAGCGTGGCCGTGGCGCGTTGATCTACCTGCATAATGGCAGCCGCGGTTTTGGCATCGACCGAACAACCACGCCGCCGCGCATGGTGATGCACCGCGACGCGGCAATGCGAGCCAATACGAAGGACCAGTCCCAAACGCTGCGTCACACCGGCATTGGCGGTCAGATTCTATCGGACCTTGGCATCCATCGCATCCGGCTGCTCGTTTCGCGACCCACGCACGTCCCAGCACTGCAGGGATTCGGGATCGAAATCGTCGAACAGGTCGCGATGGCTCCTGCTCGCGTCTCGTAAACAAAGACTCAGGGCGATTGCCAGGCACACAACAAGGAGCATGGCGACCCGTCGCCGCACACCCAGCGGCACCATTAGGACGGAACGACCCTTTGCCGATGCGTAAACCTCAAGCTTGTCCATCGTTCGAGGGGGCGCTGCCAGCTTTGAGGCCAAGCGCGGTGGTGCATGAACCGCCGCGGGACAGAACTTTGCTGATGCCATCTCCTGCGGGCGCGCAGGTGCTGGCTTCTCCAACGATCGTGTAACCGTGGAAATGCTGGCGGCGTTCTGAGTGACGAATGTCTGCGTTGTGCTGCCGATGCTCTATCTCGCGCCCGACGAGGCGATGCGCAGAAGGTCGCCGAAGCCGCGACTCTCCATCTCCGCGGTGAAGCTATCGAAGTCCTTGTACACGATGGCCTGCATACCAAATGCGATCGCGGCGGAGGTGTTCTCGGGTTTGTCGTCGATGAAAAGAATCCTGGCCGGGGCCACTCCGAGTCCGGAGGCCGACTCTGCGTAGATGGCGGGATCGGGCTTGCGCATCTTCAGCGCGTGCGACCATACCGTGTGATGGAAGCGGCCAATCCAATCAAAGCGGGATGCAAGCCCTTCCGACATGCGGTCACCCATGTTGGACAGGATGCCCGTACGAATGCCGGCTCTATGCAGTTGTAGCACCCACTGGACCATGGGCTCATTAAGATCTCCCCACAGGCGTACATCTCCTGCGTTCATCTGCGATAACAGGTCCGGGGAATAAGTCGCGCCTGCGCTGGCGCCCACATTGCTCCAGAACTCTTCGCCGGTCAGGATACCTGCGTCGTATTCGTCGCGATACATCCAGTAGACGCGTTCCAGTTCGGCTTCTGACATGCCGCTGAGACCTGCCAGCTCGCTCCAGATCTGAGGGTTACGCGGTGCGCTGAGGACCATACCGTAGTCGAATAACACTGCATCGAGGGAGGACATCGGTCGATTGTAACCAAGGTCTGTCGTCCGATGGTTGCGTAGCATGGGTCTATGCGTTTCGCCTCACGCAGCGACTTTGGAGATACGGCCTCAGCCTATGGAGAGGCTCTGGCCTTGGCGCGTTCGCGCGAGGGATTTGCCGATCTGACGGTGTCCAACCCGACTCGCTGCGGATTCGTCTATCCGCCCGCCATTGCTACGGCTCTTGGTGATACATCTGTGCTTCATTACGACGCAAATGCTTTGGGGATGATCTCCACTCGTCGGGCGATCGCCGAGCTCTACGCAGAGAGCTACGGTGCGAACGTCACACCAGACAGGATTCTTCTCACAGCAAGTACCAGCGAGGCTTATGGCTATCTGCTTCGCCTCTTCTGTGAGCCGGGCGATGCCATCCTTGTGCCATCGCCGAGCTACCCGCTCTTCGATCTGCTGGCTCGCCTGCATGATGTTGAACTCATTCCGTACCCGCTGGTCTATCACGATGGCTGGCAGATCGATCCTTCTTCGCTTGCCGCTGCCGTGACGCCCCGCACGCGGGCGATCGTCGCCATCCATCCCAATAACCCGACAGGGCATTACTGCAGCGCGGTGGACCGCGAGGTTCTCTGGAGGGTAGCTGGCGAACACGATCTGCCGCTGGTCATCGATGAGGTCTTTCTGGACTACAGGGTCGAGTCTGGGAATCAGCCCAGTTTTGCAGCACTGCCCTCGGAGATTCTGACCTTTGTAATGGGCGGGCTCAGTAAGCTGCTGGCGCTGCCGCAGATGAAGCTTGCCTGGACGCTCGTCTGTGGACCAGCGGAGGAGGTTGAGGTTGCCATGGAGCGGCTTGAGGTCATTGCAGATACTTTCCTGTCCGTCGCGACGCCGCCACAGGTCGCCCTGCCGCAGTGGTTGATGCTTCGCGAAGGCCCGCAGCAGCAGATCAGGGAGCGGGTGGCATCGAACCTGCTAGCACTCGATGAAAGCATCCGAGGGAGCATGGTAAGTCGTTTGAAGGTGGAAGGCGGATGGGCCGCAGTCCTTCGCGTACCGGCAACTGCAAACGACTCCGAACTCGCGATCCAGGTCCTTGAGCAGAGGAGCGTCGCGGTACATCCCGGATCGTTCTATGGGTTTCCAGCGAGTGGCTGGCTGGTTATCAGCCTGCTGCCGCAGCCCGAGCTGTTTCGCCGTGGCCTGGAGTCCATGATGCAGACGTGGGCTTAAGCGACCTGACGCTCCTTCAGCATTAGCCGCGACCACAATGAGAGCGAAAAGGCGCGTCTGACAAGTTCATCGGAACAAAGTGTCCACTGGAGCGCCCGATCCAGCCCGCATCCAACGCGGCATGAGTTTTCTGGAAGCAATGAGGCAACGCTATCCCACCGTCGGGGAGGCCAGAGATCGCTCCTGGGTCTTCGTGCCGTATGACCGGCTGAACGATCGCATCGGTCCGCTTGCAACAGACAGCAATGCTGGCATCATTCTGGTGGAGTCGCACGCAAAGGGCAGGGCACGCCCGTATCACCACAAGAAGGTGTTGCTTGTCCTTTCCAACATGCGGCACTTCGCGCTGGAGCAGATCGAGCGTGGCCGCAGTGTGCTTTACCTGAATTCGCCCGAAAGTTACGGAGAGCAACTTCGGGCGGCGCAGCAGCGCTTTCAGCTTGGCTCGATCCTCTACACTCGTCCCGCTGAACGCGAACTCCGGAAGGATCTGGAGCGCGGCTGCGCCGCGGGTCTGCAACTGGAGGAGCACGAAGACACCGCATGGCTGTCAAAGCCGGACGACTGGCAGGCAGCGTTTGGGAAAGGGACCTCACGCGGGCGGCAGTTCCTGATGGAGCGTTTCTACCGTCACATGCGTCAGACCAGCGGCATCCTGATGGAAGCCGGCAAGTTCGCAGGCGGCAAGCTCTCCTTCGACGAACAGAATCGCGAGCCCTATCGTGGCCAGATCACTCCTCCGCCTCGGCCCAGTTTTGAATTGGATGCCATCACGCTTGAACTGATGGAGATGATTCAGGCAGTGAACCCGGTTGCGTTCGGCTCTGTAGACGGGTTCGATCTCCCCGTCACCGAAGTCGATGCGAAGACAGCGTGGCGCTTTGCCCTCGATCGCTTGCTGCCGTTCTTCGGGCCGTGGGAAGACGCGATGAGTACGCAGGAGCCGATGCTCTTCCACTCGGCGCTGTCGGCCTTGATGAACGTCAGTCGACTGCTGCCTCGCGAAGTGGTTGCGGATGTCGAAGCTGCCTATCATCGGGGTAAGATCCCGCTGGCGAGTGCTGAGGGTTTTATCCGCCAGATCCTGGGTTGGCGCGAGTTCATGCGCCATATCCACGAGACCACCGATGGCTTTCGCTTGCTGCCACAGAGTCCCGATCCACTGTCGAATCGTGATGCGCACGCCTACAGCGCCACCATCGTGCAGACCATCGATCCCGCCACCCCTGACCGTCCGGCTACCCCCTCAGCGCTGAAGGCTCATCTACCACTGCCCGCTGCTTACTGGGGCGAGCGTTCAGGGATGTTCTGTCTCGATACCGTCGTCGCGCAGGTCCGGCAGCAGGGCTGGTCGCACCACATCACTCGCCTGATGGTCCTGTCGAACTTGGCCGTCTTGTGCGGTTTCTCTCCACGCGAGCTGACCGACTGGTTCTGGGTCGCCTATATCGACGCTTACGACTGGGTCGTGGAGCCGAATGTTCTGGGGATGGCGACGTTTGCCGACGGCGGCCTGACGGCAACGAAGCCCTACGTGTCAGGTGCCGCTTACATCAACCGGATGAGCGATTATTGTGGCAAATGCGCGCTTGATCCCAGGAAATCGTTGGGCCCGGGTTCCTGTCCATACACCGCGCTTTACTGGACGTTCCTGGAGCGGAACGCAGAGCTGCTGCAGTCGAATCAGCGTCTACGCATGCCGTATGTGGCTCTTCGGAAGAAGACTGCGACGGAGCGGAAGGCCTTGCGCGAACGTGCCGAGGCCGCCGTTGCACAGCTGGGCAGGGGAGAGACCGTCACGTAATTGGGACGGCTTTTCCAGAGGCATCTACCACACCGCTCGCGGCCTAGAATCGATCCATGGCCGTTGATTTCACGCACCTGCATCTCCACACCGATTACAGCCTTCTGGACGGCGCCTGCGACGTCGACAAACTCGCCGCGCACATGAGTAAGCTGGGCCAGACGGGCGCTGCCATGACCGACCACGGCAACATCTTCGGTGCGGTGCACTTTGCAGACGCCATGCAGAAGAAGGGCATCAAGCCCATCATCGGCTGCGAGCTTTACCTGTCGCAGACCGATGACCATCGTGAACGGAGCGGCGGCTATAACCACTTCCTGGTTTTGGCAGAGAACGACGCCGGCTACCGCAATCTGGTGCGCCTGACCAGTGAAGCAGCGGTGCATGGCTTCTACCGCAAGCCGCGTGTTTCGAAGGAGTTCCTGTCGAAGCACACAGAAGGCCTTATCGCTTTCAGTGGCTGCCTTGCCGGTGAGATCAATCAGCACCTGATGAAGGACAAGTACGAAGAGGCGAAGCGTAGTGCGGGCATGTTTCAGGACATGTTCGGCAAGGGCAACTTCTTCCTCGAGATTCAGGATCACGGCTTGGAGCCCGATAAAGGCGTGTGCGACCAGCTCTTCCGGATGGAGAGGGACCTCGACATCCCGCTGATCGCGACCAACGATTCACACTATGTCGCAGCCGACGACAGCCGAGCACACGAGATCCTGCTGTGCGTACAGACCGCTGGATCCATGAACGATCCGAACCGGTTCAAATTCGACACGCAGGAGTTCTACATCAAGTCCGCGGAGGAGATGCATCGCACCTTCGCTGGCCATGAGGAAGTCTGCACGCGCACCATGCAGTTCGTTGACCGCTGCAACGTGAAGCTGAAGAAGGTGGACGACCCCTTCCCGGCGTTCCCGGTCCCCGAAGGCATGTCCCTCGACGATTACTTCGAGGCTGTCTGCCGTGAGGGTCTGAAGAAGCGGCTCAGCACCGCGGTATCGCATCTGCGGTCGCGTGGTCTGCTGCGTTACGAGATCGACGCGTACGAAGCTCGTCTGCAGCGCGAACTGGATTGCATCAAGAGCATGAAGTTCCCCGGCTACTTCATGATCGTGTGGGACTTCATCCGCTACGCAAAGGAGCAGAACATCCCGGTTGGACCGGGCCGCGGATCGGCTGCGGGTTCGCTCGTCGCGTACGTCATGGAGATCACGGACGTCGACCCGCTGCAGAACGAGCTGCTGTTCGAACGCTTCCTGAATCCTGAGCGCGTGAGCATGCCCGATATCGACATCGACTTCTGCATGAACCGTCGCGGCGAGGTCATCGACTACGTCAAGCGTAAGTATGGCGCGGACCAGGTCGCGCAGATCATCACGTTCAACACCATGGCTGCGAAGGCCGCCATCAAGGACGTTGGCCGTGCGCTGGAGATTCCCTACGGTGAGATCGACCGCATCGCGAAGATGATTCCCGCGACCATCGGCATCACCATCGATCAGGCGCTGAAGGACTCGCCACCACTGGCCGCCGTCTACGAGAGCAACCCTCAGATCCGTGAAGTCATCGACACCGCCTTGCGCCTGGAAGGTCTTGTGCGTGGCGCCGGTGTTCACGCGGCCGGCGTCGTCATCGCACCGCAGCCGCTGACGGAGCTTGTGCCTGTCACGCTCACGAAGACGGACGATCTTGTCACCGCGTATGACATGAAGGCCGTCGAGAAGATGGGTCTGCTCAAGATGGACTTCCTTGGGCTAACGACGCTGACCGTCATCGATGATTGCTTGAAGCTCATAAAGCAGCACCAGGGCGTCACGATCGACATGGCGACCATCGACCTCGACGACCAGGTGACCTACGAGAAAGTCTTCCATCGCGCGCTGACTTCGGGCGTGTTCCAGTTTGAATCGGGCGGTATGCGCGACGTTTTGCGGCGCTACAAGCCGACGACTGTCGAAGATCTGACGGCACTCAACGCGCTCTATCGTCCGGGTCCAATCCAGGGCGGCATGATTGATGACTTCATCGAACGCAAGTGGGGTCGCCGCGCTGTTGAATACATGCTGCCGGATCTGGAAGGCCTGTTGAAGGAGACGCTGGGCGTCATCGTCTACCAGGAACAGGTCATGCAAATCTCATCCGTCATCGCGGGCTACTCGCTCGGCGGCGCCGATCTTCTGCGTCGCGCTATGGGTAAGAAAGACCCAGCCGCGATGGAAGTGCAGCGTGAGTTGTTCATGGCCGGTGCTGCCGAACGCAAGCATCCCAAGGAAAAGGCTGGCGCACTTTTCGATCTGATCCTGCAGTTCGCGGGCTACGGCTTTAACAAATCGCACTCGTCCGCCTACGCACTCCTCGCGTATCACACGGCCTGGCTGAAAACGCACTATCCCGTCGAGTTCATGGCAGCGCTGCTAACCAGCGAAACCTCAAAGCCTGAGAACGTCGTGAAGTACATCGGCGAGTGCCGGGAGATGGGCATTACCGTTCTGCCGCCGGACGTACAGATTTCCGACTCAAACTTCACGCCGAGCGACGGCGGCATTCGCTTCGGGCTGGCTGCGATTAAGAATGTGGGTGGCAACGCCATCGAGACCATTGTTGCCTCCCGCCGCGAGCTGCAGGCGGAAGGGAAGAAGGGGTTCGCTTCGCTGTGGGACTTCTGCGAGTCCGTCGAATTGCGACTGCTGAACAAGCGTGTGCTGGAGTCGCTGATCAAGGCGGGCGCGATGGACAGCTTTGGGCCACGCGCGCGCGTCTACAACGCTGTCGACAAAGCCATGGAACGTGCGCAGAAGTCGCAGCGTGACGCGGCCAGTGGGCAGAGTGGTCTGTTCGGTCTGTTCGACGCGGGGCCAGCTGGCGCGCAGGAAACTGCAGAAGATGAACTGCCGCAGATGCCGGAATGGGACGAACACACCCGACTGCAGAACGAGAAGGAAGTGCTCGGCTTCTTTGTCAGCGGGCACCCCATGGACAAGTACCGCGAGAAGTTGCGGAACATCAAGGGCGTGGTGGACACCGCCACCGCATGCGAGATGAAGCCGGAGCCCGTGGTCTTCCAACGCGGACAGCGCGAACCTCAGGCGGAGATCCAGATTGCCGGAGTGATCTCTGCTCTGAAAGTTGCGAAGAGCAAGCGCAGCGGCGAGATGTACGCCTCAGCGATCCTTGAGGATACTCACGGCAAGATCGACATCATCGCCTTTCCGAAGGACTACGAGAAGCTGCAGGAGGCACTGAAGATCGATGTGCCGGTTCTCGTGCGTGGCTCGCTGCGCGGCGAAGAAGACTCCGCACCTAAACTCTCTGTCACCAAGATCGAGGCGCTTGAGGACGTTAAGATCAGGCTGCCGGAGGCGCTGCGCATCAAGGTTCCGTTGCACAACCCGGACGCCGCGCTGCTTGAGAAGCTGCTCAGCATCTTTACTGCGAAGCCGGGTCCCGGCAAGGTGTTGCTTGATCTGGAAGAGCCGGGTGAATTCTGCGCGGTACTCGAACCGGTTGGCTTCAACGTGTGTGCTGACAAGCTCTTCATCGAGCAGGTCGAGGATCTCGTCGGCGCTGGTGGTGTTAAGGTGATTAACTAATTCGCTCTTGGTCGAGCGTGAATCCCTGAGCCCCCGCGGCGAATCAACTCTTTGTCGCGGGGAGAATTTCTCGGCTGATCACGAACGAGAAGAATGACGAATTCCCCAGAAACCAGTCTGCCGCACCTGCGGGCAGGGCTCCGAGAGCTTTGCTTCGCTCTCCTCTGCTCGTTCTTCACTGCCAGTTTGTCAGCCCAGATTGGGTCCGGCGCTCCGCACGCTTCGGCGCATGTTCAAGTCCAGTCTCAGGCAGAAGACAAAACAGAGGCGCCGAGGATCTATCCAGGCCAGGCGCTCGATCAGGACGTAGCGGTGCTGGCCAAGGTGCCGGCTGATCCCCTCTTTCATAACGATCTCTTTCATCCCATCCTCAAACCAGTGGACACCGCGATGAACCGCCTTCGGAAGTCTGAGGGTCTCAGCTTCGCCGCGACCTACACCGTCGTGAATCAATACGCGACGACGACGCCTGATCACGTGCGCCACAACTGGGCGACCGGACGTTTCGATTTGGTAGGCGGCTGGAAAGCGTACGATCACGGCGGAAACGCGGGCTCGTTCAGCATGCTGGTTCGTTCTGGCACGAACATCGGTGTGAGTCAGCAATTCAATCTGAGCGACTCGCTCGGATCGGGCCTCGTCCTCAATTGCCTGCCGGGAGGCGGCCCTCAGGAGCCGATCACTCTGAACGTTCTGTACTATCGCCAGGATTTTTACAAAAAGAAGTTTGCCTTCTACGTCGGGAAGATCCACCCGAACGAATTCATCAGTCTGAGCCTTTACAACGACGACGAGCGCACTCAATTTCTGAATGCAGAGAACGACGGCAACCTGACCATTCCGTCGGACGGAACCTACGCAGGTGGGGCTGCTTTGGAGTACCAAGCTACGAAGCACATCTACATTCATGCCGTCACTGTCGACACGGAAGGAGCTCAGCAGAAGAACCTGAAGACGCTCGTAGACAAGAAATACATGAATGCGGTCGAATTCGGGTGGAAGAGCGGATCGCCTACGCAGCAGGAGCACCTGTATCGCTTCCTGGTGTGGCGGGATGACACTGCGACGCAGGGTAGCGGCGCGGGTGTCGGCTTCGGCTCGGACTACGAGTTCAAGAACGGCTGGGCAACCCTTCGGCCGAATTGGGATCGGGACCGACAGCGGTTCTAACATTAAACGTGTCTTCGATGCTGGCATCGTAAACATCCACCCATTCGGCAGAAGGGGAGACATGTTCGGTGCCTCTTTCACCCTGACGGACCCCAGTCACACGGCCCGTCATCACGAGAGTCTTTTCGAGAGCTTTTACCGCGTCCGTATGACGCAAAGTCTCGAACTCGGCCCCGATCTCCAGGTTTCCATCCACCCCACAAACAGCGCGAAGGCCTACACGACCGCCTTACTCGGCGTTAGGATGCGGATCATCTTCTGACGAGGTAAGCTCGGACGAACGTACGGATCTATCCGGAATGGGTCACTTCACGGAGGCAACATGCTTCGCGATCATAAGGCAATTGCATACGCGCTGATGCGACTAGCATTGGGCGTCAATATCTTCGGTCACGGCTTCTTCCGCATCTTGAGCGGTGTAGGTGCCTTTGCCAACGGTGCCGCAGCAGGCATGGACAAAGGGCCGCTCCCACACACGCTCTCGCTGGCCTTCCTGTATGCGACGCCCTTCATCGAGCTCACGCTGGGAACGCTGCTCATCCTGGGCCTCTTCACACGCCTGGCGCTGATCGGCGGATCCCTCTTCATGATCGCGCTGACCTTTGGCACCACGTCTACGCAAAACTGGGCTGGCGCAGGGACGCAGTTGCAGTACAGCCTGGTCTTCTTCGTCATGCTGTGGCTTGTGGAATCGAATGCGTTCGCTATCGACGGGATGATGGGTCGTAAGAACGTATAATCGGCGAAGTCGCTGTGAGCCCTGCAGCGCGGATTGAAACGCATGGCAGAGATAGAAGCAAAGCCCGTAGCCCCGCCCGTATCCGAGGCGTGGCGAAAGACAGAGGTTGCGCGTGACCCGCAGCGCCTTCACCCCATGAACTTCATCGACGCGCTTTTCACGGACCAGAGTGAGATCCACGGCGATCGCAGCTTCGGCAACGACGCAGCGATGTACGCCGCAATGGCTCGCTTTGGCGAAGACGAAGTCCTTGTTCTGTGCAACCGCAAGGGCCGCACCACCAAGGAGCGCATGCAGTTTCGCTTCGGCTCGCCTGAGCCGGAAGGCTACCGCAAAGCGTTGCGGGCGATGAAGATTGCCGAAAAGTTTGGCCGCCCCGTCTTCTCCTTTCTGGATCTAGCCGGTGCCTACCCCGGCCTGGGTGCGGAAGAACGCGGTCAGGGCGAGGCGATTGCACGGAACCTGATCGAAATGTCCCGACTTCGCGTACCCACCATCACGACCATTACGGGCGAGGGCGGCAGTGGTGGAGCGCTTGCTCTAGCCGTAGCGGACCGTGTCCTGATGATGGAGAATTCCATCTACTCGGTCATCTCACCCGAGGGCTGTGCGTCCATCATGTGGAAGGACGCGGCAAAGCGTCAGGCCGCAGCGGATGCACTGAAGTACACGGCCCCGGACGTCTCTCGCATGGGCTGCGTGGATGATGTCATTGCTGAGCCGCCGGGTGGAGCGCAGGCCGATCCCGACCGCGCCCTGCAGCATGTTCGGGGATGTCTTCAGCACCACTTCGGAGAGTTGAAGTCCAAGTCCATCGAAGAGCTGCTGGAGAGCCGCTACCAGAAGTTCCGGAACATCGCGCAGTTCTACACCACGGCCAAGTCCACGGTATAGCTCGGCCTTCGTCAAACAGGGAAGGCGCACAAGCGGATGAACGGTACTCCACCCACAAGACCTCGCACGAATCGCACGGCATCGCTGTTTTTGCTCTCGGCTGCGTGGATCGTGCTGACGCTGGCGGTCGCCGGTGAGACAACAAAGCTCGTGCCTGCGCTCTGGGAAGACCTGGTCCGCGAGGGGGTCGCAGCAGCGCTGCTGGCTGGCGGATTCTACGCCATCGCACGTACCTATATTCAGGATCTTCGGCCGCTTAGCAGCATCGGCTTTGTACGCAGGCCCGGGATCGCAACTGAGTTTGGTCGCGGTGCGGCTCTCGGATGGGCCATCGCGATTGCTTTGGTGTTGCCGGCCATGCTCACAGGAAACCTGGACTTCACCTTTGGCTTTGCCGGCATTGCGCTTACACATTTTTTGATCAGCGCGCTCGTTCTGACCGCATTTGCGCTCGTCGTGCAACTGGTATTGGCTGGCCTTCCGGTCCGTCTGCTGGTGCGGGCTACCGGTCCGGCATGGGCGATGTCGGCGATCCTTTTCGTTGTGGTTTGTCTGGCGGTGTCCGGGCAGGGAGGACAGGGGAGAGGCCTGATCTTCATGGCTCTGGCTGCGTCGTTGTTCGTCGCAGGTTACTTGCGCACGCGCGCCATCTGGCTGCCGTTGGGCATCCAGATGGGCTGGACGCTTAGCCTGCAACTGCTCTTCGGCGCTAACTCTCCGTACACGCCTGTCACTTACGGCATCGTCCAAAGCGACACAGGCGGACCGGCCTGGTTGACCGGCGGCCCGTTTGGTCCGGAGGCTTCCGTGTTCGGCGTGCTGATCTTGATCGCAGCGTTGATCGCGCTCTACCGCATCACGAAGGACTACGCGTGGCACTACACATGGCAACCTATCGAGGGTGCCGGTGCACCAGTCGTCGTCGCACCGCCTGAAGAGCATATTCGGGAAGAGAAGAAGCATGCCGCAGCCGCGCCGTTGGTTCAGATTGGCGGGATCGCGCCGGCACCTCCGTCCACCTCTGCCCCGCCGGACCCAATTTTGTAACAGGCTTGGTGGTTCCTCGAACAAAGTCCATCTCCGCACTTGCATTACAACCCCGGTTGGGTCTACATTGCGTGCATCGGGTCCCCTCCCATGCGTGCAGCAACCACCTCCGCGCTTCTCCTCCTTTCAGTCGCAGCCCTTACTTCGTCTGCATTCTCCCAGGCTGTCGTGGGTCCGCAGGTCCAGCGCGATGTCTTCGTTGTCGGGGCTGACACCGCGATCGGCGATCCACTGCTCGACTTCAAGCCGACCCGCGTGGAGTTTACGCAAGAGCCGATGGACATCTCCGGCCGACGCGAACTGGTCCGCATGCTGCTGATGGAGCAGGGGTTCGCACATCGCGCGCTACCGCTTGGAGCGCCCGGACTCGTCCTCCACGCGAATGGCAAACTGACTGTCGATAGCAAGACCCTGCAGGCACGCATGTACAAAGACGGCATGTGTGCCGGCGCGGGCGACCGCATCATGGTCACAGATATCGCCGTTCTGGCGGATCGGATCAATATCGATGTGAACGGCGGTCCTTACCTTCCGCATCGGTTTCTCCGCCATATTTCGATTAACAACATGCCTTTGGCGGGCGATGGACAGGTAGGCGAGCGGCCTACCGGGACGCGCATCACGCTCCTCTTTGAGGGGGCAACGCCACGTCTTTCTGCCGCCGAGTTGAAGTCGCTACTGGAGCCGCTGCTCGATTTCGGTCTTAAAAGCTCCGAGCAGGCCTTTGCGGACACGCTGCCAGAGCCGATCAAGAAGGCGATTGAAGAACACGAGGTATACGTGGGCATGAATCGCCGCATGGTCCTGGCGTCCCTCGGCCAACCGGAGAGCAAACTGCGGGAGCGTGCGGCAGACAGTACCGATGGAGAGGTCTTTGAGGAATGGATCTACGGTCACACGCCGCAGACCATCCGTTTTGTCCGCTTCCGCGGGGATCGAGTAGTCCTGATGAAGACAGCCGCGCTGGGTAAGGCAATTGAAATCAACGATAAAGACCAGATGGCCGGCTACCGGGATCCAGCGCTCACGCACGAGATATCCCTGGGCGACGCGCCTCTTGCCGCGAAGGGAACTGCCGACTCGGAAGCAGCCCAGCCGAAAGCGCCGTCGCTTCGTGCTCCAGGCGAACGCCCTGACGCCGAGAAAGGGAAGGCATCCCCGGCGCCCACTCCTGATCCTGCGGTGAAGAAAAGCCTCGCTTCCAACGCGATGCCTCACCTGATGTAAACTGATTCTGTTGAGCGACAGAGCCCACGGTCTCCCTGTGGCTGCTCGCAACCTGGCTGCGCATCCTGCGTCGCCGGAATACCCGCGAATCAAGATCCCATCAGGCGCACGGAAGGCGCCGCAGAGAGGAACACCCCATGGCGAAGATTGCCAAAACCGGTGATCGCAAAAAGGCGATGGACACCACAAAGAGCACCGACTGCCCGAAGTGCAGCAAGCCGACGCGTATCGTAAAGCGCGTAAAGGACCGTGAACGCGGAACCCCCGGTGGCATCTACATTTCGTGCTCAGCATGCGATTTCTTTGAGCGTCTGTAGTCCCACGCGACATCAACTGAACAGGATCTAAAAGAAAGACCCGGCGCCTCGGCGCCGGGTCTTTCTTTTCTGTGCCGGGCTTGATCTGCGCTGCCTAGTCTCTTTGGGCCGAGTTGATCTCAGCGAACAAGGCAGCCGCGGCTGCGGCGGGATCAGCGGCGCGTGTGATCGGCCGACCCACCACCAGCATGTCTGCTCCGTAGCGTATGGCATCCCCCGCCGTCGCAATGCGGCTCTGGTCGTCCTTCGCGGCACCCGCCGGGCGAATCCCCGGGACCACGAGCTTTGCGTCCTGCGCGGCACTCGACCTCAGCGGAATGATCTCCTCTGATGAGCAAACGAGGCCGTTGACACCTGCCGCGACCGCCATCTCGCCGAGCCGCACCACTTGCTCACGCGCCGTGACCTCAACACCGATGGCTTTCAGCTGTGCCGCATCCATGCTGGTCAGGACCGTCACTGCGAGAAGCCTGGGCGGCTGTGCCAGCTTGGCGGCAGCTTCTGCCGCGGCGGACAGCATGGCAGGACCACCGGCAGCATGCAGCGTGAGGAGTGCTGCGCCACACGCTTCGGCAGAGCGCACAGCGCCAGCAACTGTGTTGGGGATGTCGTGCAGTTTTAGATCCAGAAAGACCTCGAAGCCACGCGCGCGCAGTGCCTCCACCATCGGTCGTCCCTCGGCAAGGTAGAGCTCCAGACCGACCTTTAGCCAGCGTACTGTGCCGTCCAGTTGGTCGACGAAGGCCATTGCCTCCGCGCGTGAGGAGTAGTCAAGGGCGACAATCAGTCGGTCAAGGGGGTCCATGTCTCCAGTGTAGATGCGGCGTCAGGCTATGCTGAGTACCGGATGACGATGGACCAAACGACACCTACCGCCCTGACGCTTGCAGGCTTCGACCCGTCCTCGGGCGCAGGCATCACGGCTGACCTGGCGGTCTTCGCCGCGCACAGAGTCTTCGGCACGGCAGCCATCACGGCGCTCACGGTACAGTCGACAGTCGGTGTGCGGCGCGTGGAGCTTGTTATGCCTGAGCTTCTTTCGCAGACACTGACGGAGCTGTGGGCCGATCTGCCGCCTGCAGGAATCAAGATCGGAATGCTGGGCGGATTACAACAGGTGCGCTGCGTCGTCGAGTTTTTAGAATCTCTCCCGTGGCGGCCCCTGGTCGTCCTTGATCCGGTGCTACGTTCCAGCTCGGGGAGAGCGTTGCTGGAAGATGAGGGGATCCGCGCTCTTGTCGAAGAGTTACTACCACTGATCGATGCCATGACTCCAAACACGGAGGAGCTTGCTGTTCTTTCCGGGCTTCCTTGTGAGACAGAAGAAGGCATCCACGACGCGGCCGAATCACTCGCTCGAAAGCATCCCAACCTCGTCATCGTCGCGACCGGAGGCCATCGCCCAAAGCCCGACGATCTTCTACTGGCAGGCGGTATCTGGACTACATTGCCGGGCGACCGCATTGAGACCAGTGCGACCCACGGCACCGGCTGTGCGTTCTCAAGCGCACTGCTGTGCGGTCGGCTGGCCGGGCAGAATTGGCCGGACGCGGCGGCGGCTGCAAAGGCTTATGTCGCGCAGGCGATGCGGACCGCCACCCCACGCGGAGCGGGGCGGGGTCCCATGAATCTTCTGTGGCCGATCTTGGGACAGCCGAACTTCTAAAGACACTCAGCAAGGGGCCGATGAGAGCAGTATGTCAATCGCTGCCCATGCAACCACCCTCGGTTCTCATGCTGACTTCACTCCCAAGTCTCGGCAACCGCGTGCTCCGGTCATCCGCCGCCGGACCACACCAACGCAGGGCCGAGCACTCGAGATCCTCGGTCATGCGGTCGAGTACCTTGCCGACTCTCGCCTGTACGAACAGATTGAGAACCCGTCGGACGGAGCAGCGATCCGCACGCTGATGTCTTGCTCTCGGAAGGTTTTTGCAGAGTGTGAATTGATTCAATCGTGGCACCAGCGGGCGCAATTGGCACTCATGCATCTGTTGAACCTTCCGGTCACAGGAAGCTAGTCAGACGACCGTCTTAGCCTTGGTAAACTGGGCCCATGGCTGGAGCAGTAACGGTAATTCTGAATGGCGCCGAGCGCACCTTTGCCGATCTTGGCGAGAAGCCGGACGTGACCGCGCTGGTAGCGGCTCTGGGTTTCCGCGCAGACCGTGTCGCATTGGAACGCAACGGCGACATCGTGCCTCGAAGCACCTGGGGAGCAACGCCGATCGAATCCGGAGATCGGTTCGAGGTTGTCCATTTTGTCGGGGGCGGCACGAACGACACTCGATACTTCCTGAGCACGTCGCGCATCATGCAGACGAACTAAGGGGAACCCAGGCGTCACCGTGTGACAAGCTGTGCCGATAGATTGGAACGGCACAGCTTGTCTACCCGGTTCAAAGAATCTGGAAGGGAGAGGCCGGCACCGGAATGGGTTCCGGCTTGCGGGTCAACCGATTCCAGAACGCACCGATCTTGGCCGACCCCATGAAGAGATGTCCCGCCGTGAGCGCCCCGATCACTCGATGATGGCCGACAGCGGCCAGCCCCATGGATGCGATGCACCCGCACTGCGAGCAGTCCGGATCACCACCGAACTGGCAGGGTGTGATGGCGGTTTTAAGATCCGCAGAAAATGTTGCTGTGGTCCTGGCGAAGATGCATTCATCAGGGTTTTGCGGCGGCTGCTCGATCTCCGCGATCACGGCTTCGGGCATATCCAGGAATGGGTATTTCCGTCGTAACACGGACAGATCAGCCATCACGGCGGCTCGCTGTGATGGAGACAGAATCTCCGGATCAGTCGCTCCACGTTGCGGTGTGAACAGGCTGAACCAGACCTTCTTGACTTCCGGAACTGTCGACCAAAAGCCAAGGAATTCATCCAGATATCCGGGCCGGTCGGCAATCTGCGCCGTCACCGTGCAATGGATAGTGACTTTCGATCCCTGGATGTTCTTCAAAATTCGCTCGTAAGTGGCAGGCTTACGTCTGACGTCATGCTCCGCGGGAAGGCCATCCACTGAAATTACGACGTTCAGTCGCTCGTACTTCTGCCACTCTGCTGGAATCACCCGAAAAGCGCTCGTGACGATCTGGGTGTGGACACCGCGTCGCTCCATCTCAGGCAGCAACTGTTCCACTTCGCGGTAACGAACCAGTGGGTCGCCGCCGACCAGCGACACATGAAGCGGCTTGTGTCGATCAACAAGCTTCAGAATTTTTTGCACGAGTTCATCACCCTTAAAGTCGGAGAGCTCCCGAAGGGTCGTGCCGCCCCCGAGATGGGCGGCGTCGAATGCGTAACAGCCCGGACAGCGCAACGGGCATTCCTTGGTGATTTCGATGGAGATCGAGGGAGCGCGGCCGACAAGGATTCCTCGCCAGGCGGCGAGAACTTCTTTTGTTTTCATATCTATCTTCCTAGGTACTGCGCGTAAGCAGCCGAAAAGGGGAACGGAAGGTCGTCTGGAAGACGAGAAGTCACCTAAGAGGAGATCAGACCAGGATTGGAAGCTGGTATCCCGCGTTCCCGGCGGGACGACCTCGGCTGTGCGGTATCGAAACAAGCTGTTCGAGGCCATGAGCAAGGCCCGGCAAACACGAGGGTAACCAGGCGCTGAAGATGGCAGACAGAAGATCTCGGAAACGTCGAAGCGTTTCATCGATATCAATCCTGCTGCTTCGCATCCGCAGCACGGCGACGGACGCCATGGTCAACCCAAGGATCAAACTTGATTCAGTGTCGTGCCCGTGAAGGAAGTTGTCACCACTCCAGACGTTCTGGGTGACTGGACTGATGACTAAGATCAGCAACAAGAGTACGAGGGACGTCCGGGCCACACGCTGCCACGGATCTCCGGGAGAGAACCGCAAGCGACGTCTTGTAAGCCATTCTTCGAACACACGTCCTCGGGTTAAGGATACGCCTTGCGTTCGGCGGGGTTACGCGGGGAGCTAACCAGCTGCAAGTCTACTGTACAGAATATGCATTATCGGACATCGCTTATCGGGCTTTACGACGTTTTCGCCCCGCATCTTGGAGTGACCGACACTGGACCTGTAAGCAATCGTGTTCCGGAGCTCCGTTCTCGACCGGCACGGCGCGCCAGAGAAAGAACCTCGGGATCTGGTGCCAGATTCCGGTTGAGTTGAACAATTCGTGGCACTTAGGCGAATTGAGGTTTCCGCTCCGACCCCAGTCTCGACTATGATCCGAAATAGTGGAACATCTGCTCAATCTGTTGTGGCTGTCGGTTGCTGGAGCGCTCGCCTATATGGCGGTGCTCGGCCATCAGCGCGGCAAGTTGCGGTGTTCCCTCCTGGTTGCGCTCGGCTGCACGGCGCTGATTGCCCTGGTGCTGTTTCCTGCCTTGTCCATGACAGACGATCTGCAGCGTGCGAAGCTGGACACTGAAACCAGCAGCCGCCACCTTGGCGATACGCTCCTGCTGGGATCACCGGACGACCCCATGGGTACACCGGCTGAGATCATGCCTTTGCTGATGGCGATGCTGCAACAGCCACGCCTCGCATCTGCCCGGCGGCTGATCCGACCCACGGAATTGCTGCGCCTGACAGATCGTCCCGGTGTCAGGCCGGAATCTCCTCGTCCGCCCCCAATCTCCTCCATCGCCTAGTCGTCCCTTCGGCTGAATCGTTCGCCGATCGACCCTAAGGAAACTCCATCCGCAACGCTCCAGCGCTGAGGAACCCCTATTCGTATGAGAAGTCTTCTTCTGACCGGCAGTCTCTTGCTGCAGGCCGTGGCTTTTGCACAGACGGTAGCGCCATCGCCGCCGACTGCGTCAGGCCAACCACTCACGATGGCACAAGCTGTCGATTACGCCCGCCTGCACAGTCCGGGTCTGCAAGGCGCACAAACACATGTGTCCGCCGTGCAAGCTCTTGAAATCACCGCAGGCCTCCGCCTGAATCCCATCATCGCTGGCGAAGGCACGCAGTCCACGCTCTCTACTTCCGACCCCAACGGGCCGCCTTTCTACGGCATAGGTCTGCAGCGCACGTTCGAGACCGGCGGCAAGCGCGGTCTGCGTCTGGACGCGGCACGGGCCAACACCGGCGTCGCCTCTGCGCAGTTCGACGATCAGCGCCGCAGCCTCGACTTCAACGTCCGCAGCGCCTTCACGAAGATGCTGCAGGCGAAGCTTGCACTCGCGATTGCCAATGACAACCTTACGGGCTATCGCCGCACGGTCGAACTGATGAAGGTTCGTCTCGACGCTGGTGATGTTGATCGCACTGACTTCGAGCGGATCGAGCTGCAGCTTGCGGGCTTTGAGAATGACCAGACCAACGCTCAACTGAACCTGACGCAAGCCAGCGAGCAGCTTCAGGTGTTGCTGGGTGAGCCGCATGGTGTAGCGAACTTTGACATCGTCGGCACCCTCGATCTGCCACAGCTTTCCAGTACGGAGAAGCAACTGGAAGACGCTGCAATCGCCGCTCGTCCTGATCTTCTTGCAGCGAGCCGCCAGGTGCGCGCAAACGAAGCGGCGATCCGACTCGCGGATGCCAATGGGAAGACGGACCCGCAGTTCGGACTGGAATACGAACACTCCGGAACTGGAAGCACTGCAGGTTTCAACCTGTCGATTCCTCTGCGGATCTTCGATAAAAACCAAGGTGAAAAGGAACGCTCACGGCGCGAGGCGGAGAGCAGCCGCCTCCTTCTGCAACAGCAGGTCAACCAGGTCATCAGTGACGTCGATCAGGCCTACGCCGCGTACCAGGCAGCGGTGGCGCAGAACGCACGTTACCAAACCAAGTACCTGGCAGAAGCAGCACACGTGCGCGACAACCTTGAATTTGCCTACCGTAACGGCGATGCAACCCTGCTGGACTATCTCTCGGCTCTGCAGGACTACCGCCAGACAAACCTGGCCGCGCTGAATGCGCAGGCCACGGCGCAAACCGCGCTGCACCAACTCTCCTACGCCACGGCGACTGAGGTGAATCCATAATGAGTGCCCACACGAGCACCCGAGCCGCTGCCTTTGCTGGCGCCGCTGCCCTGCTGCTGCTGACAACCGTCGGCTGCAAAGAAAAGAAGGAAGCGCCGCAGGCCGATCTGCCTGCAGCGAACCTGACCATCACCACAGCCCACACAACCTCGCTGAACGATCAGCTCATGGTGCCCGCGCACGTCGAAGCCGACCCGACCAAGCTGGTACACATCTTCCCGCCGCTTTCCGGTCGCATCGTTGAGTTGAAGGTCATTGCTGGACAGGATGTCCGTAAGGGGCAGGTCGTCGCCATGTTGCAAAGTGGCGATGTCGCCTCAGCTCGCTCGGACTATGAGAAGGCCAAGGTCGAGGCAGACCGCGCCGATCGTGCCATGACGCGCGGCAAGCTCCTGCTGGATCATGAGGTTCTCTCCCAGGCTGCGTACATCGAACTTCAGGCCACCGCAGGTCAGGACCACGCAGAGCTTGAGCGCACCCGCCAGCGGCTACACGAGCTTGGCTTCAATGAAAACAGCACCAGCGACATCGCTCCCATCACTTCGCCTATCAGCGGTACGGTCATCGAAGTGGGCGCTGCCAACGGCGAACTGCAAAAGTCAGTCGACAATGCGACAAGCGGCATAGCGACCATCGCAAACCTCGACACAGTTTGGGTTGAAGGCGAAGTCTTTGAACGCGACCTGGCACTGCTGAAGCGGTCGGAGCATGTCGATGTGACCGTGCAAGCGTATCCGAACGAAGTCTTCCACGGAACGCTAGCAAACGTCGGGGATGTCTTCGATCCTACGACCCACACGCTACGTGCCCGCGTCGTGCTTCCCAACCCCGGACATCGCTTGAAGCCTGCGATGTTTGCGAGCTTGCAGATTGCACGTCCTGCCAGCGCGGTCGTAGTGGTACCGGCAACGGCGGTCATTCACGACGGCGAGAACGCCGAAGTCTACGTGCAGGGTGCCGACGGCAAGTTCGCGTTGCGACAGGTGAAGGTCGGCGGAGCACACGGCGATGACGTCGAAATCCTCAATGGTCTGCAGAACGGCGAAAAGGTCGTAAAAACGGGCGCCAGCTTCCTGCGCGCACCGGCGGCGGGAGACTAACGATGGCAGCCATCATTCGCCTTCTCCTGCGCCTGCGTGCGCTGGTCCTGATCCTGCTCGCCTGCATGTTAGTTGCAGGCACCTTTGGTGCGCTGCAGCTTGACGTCGAAGCGTACCCGGATCCCTCGCCTCCACTCGTCGAAATCATCACGCAGAATCCTGCGTGGTCTGCCGAGGAGATGGAACAGCAGGTCACCGCACCCATCGAAACCTCGCTCTTCGGTATGCCACACCTCGATGGTGTGCGATCGATTTCTATCTTCGGGCTTAGCGATGTGAAGCTCTATTTCACTTTCAACAGTGATTACTTCCACGATCGCCAGGAAGTCCTGGATCGCCTGCAGTTAATCCAGCTTCCAACGGGACTGCAGCCGCAGCTATCGCCCTGGTCGCCAATTGGCGAAATCTACCGTTATCAACTTACCGGTCCTTACACACTCAATGACCTTACAGCCACGCAGGACTGGCTTGTAAGGCGCGAGCTGAAGCAGGTACCCGGCATCATCGACATCACCACCTTCGGTGGCGAAGTAAAGCAGTACCAGATCGAGGCTGATCCGCAAAAGCTGCTGGCACATGGAGTGACGCTACCGCAGTTGACGACGGCTGTCAGCAACTCCAACGCAAATGCTGGTGGCAACTACGTCACACTGGGAGAACAGAGCGTCAACGTTCGCGCTGTCGGGCAGCTTCATACCGTTGGCGATATCGAACAGATCGTCATCGCGCAGAACAAGGGCGTCCCCGTGCTTGTTGGCGATGTTGCGACCGTGAAGGAGGGTTCGCAGCAGCGGCTGGGTAAGATCGGTCGAAACAAGCAGAGTGACGTCATCGAAGGCATCGTGCTGCTCAACAAGGATGAGGAGTCGATTCCGGCGCTTGAGGGCCTGAAGGCGAAGATCAAGGATCTCAACCACGGCCTGCTCCCAGCCGGTATGCGCATCGACACCATCAGCGATCGCACCAACCTGATCGACCGCACGGAACACACTGTGAAGCACGTCATCATCACCGGCCTTGTGCTCGTGACGCTGATCCTGCTCTTCATGCTGGGCGACGTACGAACCACCATCATTGCGGCAGCGACGATTCCCTTCGCGGTCTTGTTCGCCTTCTCGATGATGGCCGCCACCGGCCACTCTGCAAACCTGATTTCCATCGGCGCGATCGACTTCGGCATTCTTGTCGACGCTTCGATCGTCGTCCTGGAAAATATCCACCGCAAACTCTCGCGGCGGCTGCCAGAAGATGATTTGGCAACATTGATTATCGAAGGGGTGCAGGAAGCTTCACGGCCGGTGCTCTTCTCGACCGCGATCATCCTTGTCGCGTTCATCCCTCTGTTCACCATGGAGGGCGTGCCCGGCAAGATCTTCGCGCCCATGTCCGTGACGTATGGCTTCGCACTCATTGGTGCCCTGCTCTTCGGCCTGGTGTTCGCTCCTGTACTCGCATTTGTGCTGGCACCGAAGGGGCCACCCGCTGCAGTTCCCGAAGCAGAGGACGCGCACGCCGGCGAAGGCACGTGGCTCTCGAACTGGTTTCGCCATTACTACAACCGTGCCTTCACGTTGACACTGCGCCACTCCAGGCTGGTCTGGATCACCGCGGGTATCTCACTGGTGGTTGCGGGGTTCCTGTTCATCTACGCAGTTGGCGGCGAATTTATGCCGCCGCTGGAAGAAGGCAATCTGTGGATTCGCGCAACGTTGCCTCAGGATGTCTCCTTCGATCTCGCATCGAAGACCGTTGATGAGTTCCGCGCGGAGTTCCTCAAGTTCCCTGAGGTCAAGCAGGTCGTCTCGCAGCTCGGACGCCCCAATGACGGCACGGACGTCACGACCTTCAACAACCTTGAGTTCCTCGTAGATTTGAAGGACGAGAGCGAGTGGCCCAAGGATGTTCACGGCTCCAAGGAAAAGCTGATCGAGCAGATGCAGCACCAGCTCAGCAAGTACCCGGGCGCGGTCTTCGGTTTCTCACAACAGATCCAGGACAACGTGGAAGAGGCCATGAGCGGCGTCAAGGGTGAGAATTCACTGAAGATCTTTGGTGACGACCTGGACGTGCTCAGCAAGCAGGCGATCAACGTACAGAACGTGATGGAGCATGTGCAAGGCGTGCAGGATGTCGGCATCTTCAAGGTCGATGGACAGCCGTCGCTGGTGGTTCGCGTGGATCGTGCGAAGGCATCACGTTACGGGGTTGCACCGGCAGACGTCAACGCAGCGATCCAGGCTGCGGTGGGCGGTGCGCCGGTCACACAGATGATCGAAGGCGACCGCCGCTTTGACATCACCGTGCGCTATCCAAGCCAGTATCGCAACAGTCCGGACAGCGTGGGATCCATCATGCTGCCCGCTGGTGATGGCAGCTCCGTGCCGCTCTCCTCCGTTGCGGACATCGGGGTGCGCCAGGGCAGCTTCCAGATCTATCGTGAGGCCGGCCGGCGTTACATTCCCATCAAGTTCAGTGTGCGTGGCCGTGACCTCGCCGCCACCATCACTGATCTGCAGAAGCAGCTCAATGACAAGATCACGCTGCCCCACGGCTACACTTACGCGTGGGCTGGCGAGTTCGACTCGCTGAAGAAGGAACAGAAGCGGCTGGCACTCATCATTCCCATCAGCCTGCTCGCCATCCTGATCCTTCTCTACACGCAGTTCAACACATGGCTGGATGCGTTCATTGTATTGGCGACGCTCCCCTTCGCGGCCATCGGCGGAATCCTTGCATTGCTGGTCACGCACACCTCGTTCTCCATCTCGGCGGCCGTGGGCTTCACCTCGCTCACTGGCGTTGCGACGTTGGGCGCGGTCGTCTTTCTCTCGGGTATCCGGCGCGCTCAGCAACATCACGGCGCAAAGGCTGGTTTGCGTGAAGGCGCCTTGGACGAGATGCGTCCGGTATTGATGGCATGTATGTCGGCGGGTCTCGGCCTGCTACCTGCAGCGATCAGCAACGGCATCGGAGCACAGGCACAACAGCCGCTGGCACGCGTCGTCGTCGGCGGCATGCTCACCACGGTGTTATCGGTCCTGCTACTTACGCCGCTCATGGCACGCCGCATCCCGAAGCACTTCGACCAGGAGCACGTGTAAACGCAACTTTCACCACAAACAGATGGGGCCGGCGATCATCGCCGGCCCCATCTTCTGCATCATTGTCCAGTTCGCTCTTCCATCCGCCGAAGAAATCGTCCCATCGCCAGCGCACCACCGAAAGTGTAGTTGTAGGCCATGTCGGCAGACGAACGGTTGGTCGCTACCATCGTGGGCCAATCGTCCAGCAGTTTGCGCATCCGCGGCAGATCAAGGCACATGCCAGCCAGTGCCGATTGATCGAGCCGATCAAGTTCTGCGCGCCACTCGGGTATCCATGCTTCAAACATCTGCAGAAAATCACTCGATTGCAGACCGCGTAACGGCTCTGAGAGAAGTTCCGCAGGAAGATCATTTCGGAATCCGTGGCGATAGAGCTCACGCTTGATCCCCTCTGGCGCGAAAGCCTCATCTGGAATGCCTAGGCAAAGTTCCACCAAGCGGCGGTCGGCCGTGGGATCTTCCCGTTCCATGCCGAACGCACGTCGCTGCATAGACCTCATCATGCCCATCTCGCTGGCGCGCAGGATTGAAAAGCGCCAGGCAGCTCCGTTGGTTCTGTCGCCCTCGACCGTCGCGCCCATCGCCGAATGCTCTGTCTTCGCCAGGCCCGAATTTTCATAAAAATCCCGCCTCATCATCGATAGATCGAAGAGACCCGGCACTTCCCTCCGTCGCAGGCGCTGAATGCGTGCCATTGCATTGCGCGACGGCATCCAGGTCGAACTCAGCAAAGACTTCCAGTTTCCACCATGCTTTCGACGGTTACGCAACGCGCGATAGAGCAGGCCCCACTGTTTGCGGCTGCGCAAATCGTAGAGACCAAAACCGCCGTTGTAGCTTGACGTCAGGTTGCCGGCCTGGCCCTCCATCATAGTCACTGCGCCTCGCCGCTGCGCGTCCGTCAGGATCCCGAGATACCATCGGGAGTTTCGGATGAAACCAGCCGGTGCCCCGCAGTTATCCCCCATCACATCGAGAGATTCCCACCAGTCGACGGCATCCGTAGGAACCGCCACATGTTCCACGTTTGGATACATGGCTGCAACCTGCGCGGCAAGGGGCCATTCGTTACTGAATCGGTCGCCCATGATTTCTTTTGCGTTGACCGAATGCGCGGGCACGGAGGTGTAGGCAATCAAGGGACGATTCTGTCGTGCAAGCACTTGCGCGGTCAGGGCCGTTACACCTGAACTGTCGAAGCCTGAACTCAGCTGCGACGCCACCAAGCCTTCCACCGGCAGTCGAACACGGACAGCACGCAGCAATGCCGCACGCAGTGCATCGCCATACTCGCGCCAATCCTTGACTACAAGCTGTGGCACCTTTAGCGGCTGCCAGAAATCAATCATGCTCTCGGCTCGATCCGAGCCGATGAGCATGACGTGTCCGCCCCTTAGGGAAAATATCCCCTTCTGGAGCGTTGGCAGCTCCTCCTGAGGTTCGGGAGGGGTAAGACTGAGTGCCATCGCCACGGCACGCTCGTTCAATGAAGTGTCGACGCCATTCCATCCCATCAACCCCATGGGTTCGCTGGCGAAACACAGACCGGACTCTGGCCTGCTATAGAAGAGAGATACCCGAGACATCGCATCGCGGCCCAGCACCAATCGCTTCTGCCGACGGTCCCAGAGTGCAAAGGCATATTCGCCATCGAGGCGGTCCGGAAACTCCGCTCCCCATGCGACGTAAGCAGATGCCGCAATCGCCGCCTCATTGCAGTCTGCGGGCAATTCCAACGCGGCGCGAAGCTCTCTTCCCTCAAACAGACGGCCATCAAAGACCACATCGACAGGAAGAAGGTTGTCGTCCCCAGCGAACGACTTGCCGTCCGCGACGGCTCCGAGGATTGCGCTGCCGCACTCCTGCACTGTCGTCTCGCTGCCCTCTTTGAACTGCATGCGGCGAAGTGAAGACTCGGTCGCACGCTTCAACTCCGGCGAGTCACCCAGGCATCCTGCGATCGGCAATGGATCTCCTTAGGGCTGTCATGCAGCACCTGTCCAGAGAAAAACCATATCCCGCCCACGCCTCCAAGAACAAGCATGGCGCCCAAAGGGGTGACGCTTACACTCGTGTAAAATAGATCTACGCGGAGAGATGGCCGAGTGGCTGAAGGCGCACGCTTGGAAAGCGTGTATACCGCAAGGTATCCAGGGTTCGAATCCCTGTCTCTCCGCCACCTTTATCTTTCGATGACTTGAGCGACCTGCTCGTCTGACGTGAAAGCCCCTAAGTAAACCGACGACAACTTTTCTAAGCAGGTAGACACGAGAGAGCGCTGCGAGTGTCCGGAAATGGACAGCGCGTTCTGCTATCGAACATCCTCCTCGAGCCCTTACCCTCGTAAGTAGCTCATTCTGCTTAGCTGCTCTTTGGACCCCTTCGTGCACCTTGTCAGTCGCGAATGGACATTCAAAGGCCTGACCTAAAGAAGAAGCGATTGCGGCGTCAGATCACCCTTGGGGCGGTGATTACTGTGCTCGTGGCAACGGGCGCGGTGTTCGCGTTGAGGCTGAAACCAGCCAGTCCCGTCGTTGAGCGCGCGTCGATCTGGACGGATACCGTAAAGCGCGGTCCCATGTTACGGCAGGTGCGCGGTCCCGGTACGCTTGTTCCGCGCGAAGACCGAATCCGTCTCATCCCTGCTGAAACCGAAGCCACGGTCGTCCGCATTCGCGTGCTGCCGGGCGCACGCGTTGAGCCGGACACGTTGCTGATGGACCTGGTTGATCCGCAGGTGCAGCAAGAGCTTCTGGACGCACAGCTTCAGCTCAAGGCCGCGCAGGCAGACTACACGAATACCCGCGCCAAGCTTCAGAGCGATCTGATGACGCAGCGCGCCGGCGCCGCGACCGTGCATGCAGATCACGATCAGGCGCAGCTGCAAGCCAGCACGGACAAGTCGCTCTATGACCTCGGCGTCATCAGCGGACTCAGCTACAAGGCCTCCAAGGGCAAGGCCGACGAACTTACGACCCGTAATGACATTGAGGCGCAGCGCCTTCAATTGAACGAAAAGGCAATCGAAACCCAGCTGGCTGTGCAGCAGACAAAGGTGCAGCAGGCTCAGGCACTTCTGGCTCTGAAGCAAAAGCAACAGGAAGCACTGAGCGTTCGCGCCGGCATCAGCGGCGTGCTGGTTGATCTGCCCCACCAGGTGGGCGAACATGTGGCGCCCGGAACGACGTTGGCAAAGGTCGTCCAGCCGGACCAGTTGAAGGCGAGTCTGAAGATCGCAGAGACGCAGGCACGCGAGATCCAGATCGGCCAGCCTGCTGAGGTCGACACTCACAATGGCGTCATTAACGGCAAGGTCATGCGTATCGATCCTGCGGTAGTCGCGGGCACCGTAACCGTGGATGTCGAACTGGCTGGCACACTGCCGCAGGGCGCGCGGCCTGACCTCAGCGTAGATGGCACGATTGACCTCGACCGCATGACGAATGTGCTCTATGTTGGCCGGCCTTCCAGTGGTAACGAAAACAGCACGCTCAGTCTCTTCAAACTTTCCGTCGACGGCAAGTCTGCAATCCGCGTACCTGTCAAAGCAGGCAAAGCTTCAGTGAACAGCTTGCAGGTCATCGAGGGCCTGACCGAGGGTGACACCGTCATCCTTTCCGACATGACACGTTGGGACAACACTGACCGCATTCGAATCGAGTAGTCCGGAGGATCTTGCCATGGCTGAACCGCTCATCCACATTGAAGGCCTCACGAAGGTCTTTTACACCGACGAAATCGAGACCCACGCACTGAGTGGAATTCACCTGACGATCGAACGTGGCGAATACGTTGCGATGTCCGGGCCTTCAGGGTGCGGGAAATCGACGCTGCTCTCCATCATTGGACTGCTGGACACGCCCACGGGCGGCCAGTACCAGCTCAACGGCAAGCAGGTTGCGAATCTAAACTTCGCGGACCGTTCCCGCATCCGCAACCAGGAAATTGGTTTTATCTTTCAGAGCTTCAATCTAATCGGCGATCTCACCGTTGCCGAGAACGTCGAGCTTCCACTGACTTACCGTCCGGGTATGAGCGCGACGGAGCGAAAGCGACGCGCGGGCGAGGCGCTCGAGCGCGTCAACATGGCGCATCGGATGCGTCATTTCCCTGCGCAGCTATCCGGCGGCCAGCAGCAGCGCGTGGCTGTGGCTCGAGCGCTCGCTGGCACACCCTCCATCCTGCTGGCCGACGAGCCCACGGGAAATCTTGATTCGCGTAATGGTGAGGCTGTGATGAAGCTGCTGCAAGAGCTGCATGCCGACGGCGCAACCATCTGCATGGTGACCCACGATCCACGCTTCGCCGCCCATGCACAGCGCCAGGTGCATCTGTTCGACGGCAAGGTCGTTGCGGAAGGCGAACTCAACCGCCTGCTTGCAGAAGTCTAAGCGCACACCCAGGAGGGCAGTATGGGACAACTCATCAGCGACATCCGTCTTGCGCTTCGACAGCTTCGCAATGCCCCGGGCTTCACCCTTACCGCAGTGCTGACGCTCGCGCTGGGTATCGGCGCCAATGCATCCATCTTCACCCTGGTGAATGCGGTGCTGCTGCGCGACCTGCCGGTGAAAGAACCAAAGATGCTGTATCGCATCGGTGATAACGATGACTGCTGCGTCAATGGCGGTATTCCGGACGAAGACAAGTACTCCATCTTTGCCTACGACCTCTACCAATACGTACGCGACCACACACCTGAGTTTGAGCAGCTTGCCGCAATGCAGGCCTCTGGCGGAGACAGGGTCACCGTGCGGCGCGAAGGTCAGGGAGAGCAGCCGCATTCCGTCCGCAGCGAATTCATCAGCGGAAACTACTTCTCCATGCTGGGCGTTGAGCCGGGTGCGGGACGCATGCTTTCGACATCGGACGATCGCGAGGGCGCGCCGATCGCCGCGGTCCTCTCTTACGGTGCTTGGCAGCGCATCTTCGCGAGTGACCCGTCCATTGTCGGCGCCACGGTCGCCGTTAACACGCATCCGGTGACTGTCGTCGGCATCACGCCACCCGCCTTCTACGGCGAACGCATGAACGATGCTCCGCCGGATATCTATCTTCCCTTCTCGAGCGAGCCAGTCATGACGTCGACGTCCATCCTGCATCGCCACGAGGCCAACTGGGTCTACATGATGGGCCGCGTCAAGCCAGGCGTGCAGATCGGTCCGCTACAGGCGAAGGTCAGCGGTGAACTCCGACAGTGGTTGCCGCAACTTGGCGTCTATAAACGTGCTGGCGCCGAAGCCGATCTGCAGAAAACTCACACCATCATCGTTCCCGCCGCCATTGGCGTCGGCAATATGCAGCAAAACTTCGGATCCGGACTTCACCTGCTTATGGCGATCTCCGCACTCGTGTTGCTTATCGCCTGCGCTAATATTGCGAACCTGGTGCTGGTGCGCGGACTTGCCCGACGCACACAGACCTCAATCCGTATGGCACTTGGAGCACAGCGCTCCACACTGATTCGGCAGATGCTTACGGAAAGCATCACGCTCTCAATCATCGGTGGCGTCGCGGGTCTCGTCGTTGCCTACCTGGGCACGCGTGCGCTGATCGCGCTCGCCTTTCCCGATGCCGTCGGCCTTCCCATCCAGGCAAGCCCGTCACCGCTGGTGTTGCTCTTCGCGTTCGTTCTGTCGTTGCTGACCGGCATCGTCTTTGGCGTTGCACCTGCTTGGATCACCTCGCACTCCGATCCTGCGGAGGCATTGCGCGGAGCCAACCGTTCCACGCGGGATAGCGCACCCATCCTGCAGCGGACGCTTGTCATCCTGCAGGCGGCTCTCTCCCTCGTTCTGTTAGTCGCTGCCAGCATGCTCACGCGCAGCTTGAACAAGCTGCAACATCAGGACTTCGGAGTGATCCGCGAAAATCGGGTTGTGGTACATCTGAGCCCTTACGATGCAGGCTTCAAACCTGCGGCACTGCAAGCGCTCTATGACAACCTGCAGGATCGCTTCCGCGCCATCCCGGGAGTCGCCCGAGTTGGCCTCGCGACGTATTCCCCCCTGGAGGGCAATAACTGGGGTGAAGGTGTGCAGATTGAAGGCAAAGGCGAGCCGGGCCTTCATGACCAGATTGGTTCGTCCTGGACCCGTGTGAGCCCGGACTTCCTGCAGCTTGTTGGCCACAAGCTCGTTCGTGGCCGCTGGATAGGCCCCCAGGACACGGCCACATCTCCTGCTGTCGCAGTCGTCAATCAGGCCTTCGTGAAGAAGTTCTTTCCGAATGGGCAGGATCCGATCGGACATCATTTTGGCCTGGGTGGTCTGAAGAGTGCACATGAAATCGAGATCGTCGGCGTCGTGACCGATGCAAAGTACAACAACGAGAAAGAGCCGCAGCGCGCCATGTACTTCCGGCCGCTATTGCAGCAGGCGCCCGAGTCCGACGGCCCCTCCGTACGCTCGCTGTATGTCGGTGCCATGATGCTGCAGCTCGACCGTCCGATCGAAGGGCTTGAATCGCAAGTCCGTCGGACCTTCGCAGCGATCGACCCGAATTTGACGGTCGTAGAGTACAGCACTTTTGAGAAACAGATCGATGGCCGCTTCAACCAGGAACGTCTGTTGTCGCGACTCACGGGCATGTTCGGATTGCTGGCACTCGCACTCGCGTCGGTCGGGCTCTATGGCGTCACAGCGTACCTTGTTGTGCGCCGCACCGCAGAGATCGGGATTCGAATGGCGCTTGGCGCAAGCCGACCGCTTGTGGTCCGATCCGTCATGATGGAGGCCATGCTGCAAAGCATCGTGGGCCTTGTAATCGGGGTTCCTGTTGTCTTCCTCTGCAGCCGGTACCTGAAGACGTTGCTCTATGGCATTACTGGTGTGGATGGACTCTCCATCCTCTTTGCCGTGGGCGCGTTGCTGCTCGCTGCGTGGGTCGCAAGTCTGGTTCCCGCATTACGTGCTGCCTCTACTGATCCTGTGAAAGCGTTGCGTACCGAATGACATTTTTCAAGCAAAGCATCGTTGTGGCAATGCTCGTACCCGCGCTGGTTACGCCGGCACAGCAGGTCTCGACTTCGGCCGCAAAGACACCGGCAGCGTCGGCTACGCCCGCGTTGCGTCTGGATATTCCGCACTCATGGAATCCCGTCAACACCTACCGCGCGACACTGGTTCCAAGTCCGAACCTGGCCAACTCGCCGCGGCTCGACGCTCTGATTCGCGACGGTGCAATCCAACTCTCGCTGCGCGACGCCATTGACCTGGCGCTTGAGAACAACCTCGACATCGCCATCGCGCGCTACAACCTGCCGATCGCGCAGGCAGACATCCTGCGAACGCGGGCTGGTGCATCTTTCCGCGGTGTGAATACAGGTGTCGTTCAAAACACACCCGGAGGCGGTGTCGGTGGCTTCGGATCTTCAGCGAGTGGCGCCGGCGCTGGAGGTACTTCCGGTGGCGCGGGCGGTGCAGGTTCAGGCGCGTCGGGACTGGTGCAATCGACACTCGGTACCGGCACCAACGTGCAGTCGTACGATCCCACGCTCAGCGGGAACCTGAACCTTGAGCACTACACGCAGCCCCTCTCCAATACTTCTGTCTATGGAGTGCAGCGGCTGCAGCAGAACACCGTAAATGGCAACGTGAACTTCGTTCAGTCTTTCGCTACCGGAACCACCGTCTCAGCGGTCCTGCAAAATAATCGCACTGCGCAGAACAGTCCCTACACCTTCCTGAACCCAACACTCAACACCTACTATCACGTCCAGGTGCAACAGCAACTGCTCGCCGGCTTTGGGCTAGGGCCCAATCTGCGTTTCCTGCGCATCGCGAAGAACAACCAGAAGATCTCGGATGAGGCATTCAAGCTGCAAATCATCACGACCGTTACGCAGATCGCCAACATGTACTGGGATCTGGTGGCGGCCTACGAAGACGAGCAGGTGAAAGATCGGGCGTTGGCCTTTGCGCAAAGCACTCTCGACAACGGACGGAAGCAGCTTGCGCTCGAAGCCATTCCCGCCATGGAAGTCATGAAGGACGAGGCGGAGGTAGCGAATCGTGAGCAGGACCTGACGATCGCAAAGTCGGCCCTGCAATTCCAGGAACTGCTCATCAAGAACGCTTTGACGCGTAATCTCGACGATCCCATTCTGGAGGCGATGCCGGTCCATCCGACCGACCAAAGCACAACACCGGTCACCGCCGCGACAGAGGCGACGGAGGACATCATTGCGCAGGCGCTGAGCGCGCGGCTTGAACTTTCGGAGTCGGATATCGATCTGCAGAACCGGAGTATCAGCCGTGATGCCGCACGTAACGCTCTACTGCCCAGCGTAGCGCTTACCGGTTTTTACGGAGGCACAGGCCTGGCCGGCGAGCGGAACCCTGCATCGAACGTCGTCTCGACAGCTCCCAGCAACTTTGGCGGGTCTATGGCGAACGCTTTCAACAACAGTGCACCGGACTATTACGTGGGCATCGCGGTCAACGTCCCTATTCGCAACCGCGTAGCCAAGTCCGACCAATATCGGTCCGAGCTCGAAACCCGCCAGGCTGAACTCCGCCTGCAACAACTGAAGAAGCAGATCCGCATTGAAGTCCGCAATGCGCAGTACGCTCTGCAGCAGAGTCAGGCTCGAGTCGTCGCCGCGCAGAAGTCTCGTGATCTCGCCTCAAAGACCTTCGACATCACGAAGAAAGAACAAGACCTTGGAGCGGGGTCAAATGTTCAGACGCTTGGTGCCCAAAAAGACCTTTCAACAGCGGAATCCACGCTCGTCGCTGCGATGACGTCGTATCAAAAGGCAAGGATTGAACTGGACCGTGCGATCGGTTCCACGCTCAACGCAAATGGCATTTCGATAGAATCAGCCAGGACCGGCGTCGTCACGGCGCGAGCGCAATAACCTAGAAGGACAGGCATGATCGCGGAACAAGCCAGCACCCCGGACACTGCAGGTCTCAGCACGGACAAGCGTCCGTGCCGCGTCCTCGTCGCGGATGATCAGCCACACATCCTTGATGCGTTACGCCTCTTGCTCAAACCGCAGGGCTATGTAGTTGAGGCTGTCAACACGCCATCGCTCGTGCTCGACACGCTCTCACACAGCAGCTTCGACGTGGCACTTATTGACCTGAACTACACGCGTCATACCACCTCCGGGCAGGAGGGCATCGAACTGATTGCACGCATTCGCGATCAATATGCGCCGATGCCGATCGTGGTGATGACCGCATGGGGAAACATCGATATCGCCGTCGAAGCAATTCGTGCGGGTGCAGGCGACTTCATTCAAAAGCCCTGGGACAACGAACGTCTTCTTAGCATCCTCCGCACACAGATCGAGCTCTATCGCAGCCAGAAGCAGACACTTCGCCTCGAGGCAGAGAATCAGCTACTGCGCGCCGCTGGAGCACCTGACTTCATCGCACATGCGCCCGCCATGCAGCCGATCGTAGACCTTATGACGCGCATCGGCCCGTCCGATGCCAACGTTCTGATCACCGGTGAGCATGGGACCGGCAAAGAGGTCATCGCACAGATGCTGCATCGCCTCTCGCACCGTGCCTCGCGGACGCTGGTGGCTGTTAATACCGGTGCGCTCTCTGACGGAACCTTCGAGAGTGAGCTTTTCGGGCACGTTCGCGGCGCGTTCACTGACGCGCGGACAGACCGCATCGGCCGTTTCGAACTTGCGAATGGCGGCACGCTGTTTCTCGATGAAATTGCCAACATACCCATGCGCCAGCAGGCCAAGCTGCTCCGCGTGCTGGAGTCGGGCGAGATGGAACGCGTCGGCTCCTCACGCACGCAATCCGTGGATGTCCGTGTCCTCTCCGCAACTAATGCGGACCTGCAGAGCGAAGCTTCTGACGGACGTTTCCGCAATGATCTTCTTTTCCGCCTGAATACTGTCGAGATCCGCCTGCCTGCCTTGCGCGATCGCCGCGAGGACATTCCGGCCCTTGCGGCTCACTTTCTCGCACGCTATTCCGGGCGTTATCGCAGGCCACTGCTTGGGTTCGAGTCTGCAGCAATGCAGATACTTCTGCAGTACCCGTGGCCCGGCAATGTACGCGAACTCGACCACACCATGGAGCGAGCGGTGTTGATGGCGCGCGGAGAGCGGATCGCTGTCGCAGACCTGGGACTGCAATCGCATCGCGGTGCACCTCCGAGTCTCGACGAACTTAGTCTAGAAGCGGTCGAGGCAATTCTCATCCGTAAGGCGCTTACGCGCGCCAACGGCAATGTCAGTAGTGCCGCGGAGGCCCTGGGACTGAGCCGCGGCGCGCTCTATCGCCGCATGGAGAAGCATGGCATCTGAGCGGGATGACCGGGGCGGGAACGCACTCCCGCGGCGCATCCCGCTCGGCCGCTCACGCCGTCGTCTCTACTTCGAGCGTCGCATCTGGTTGTTCCTCTGGCTCCTAAGTCTGCCTGGGCTGTTGCTAACGCTGTTTGTGCTCTACCAGTCCGCGGTCGAGCCGGTTACATGCGCCATTGTCATTGGCTGCTTTCTCATTGTCTGGGCCTTCGCGATTTCTCTTCTTATGGAGCAGATCAAGCACCCGCTGCAGACGCTGGCGAACGTCGTCTCGGCACTACGCACGGAAGATTATTCCTTTCGCGCGCGTGGAGGCCGACGCAATGATGCCATGGGCGACCTCGCGCTTGAGCTCAACCGCCTTGCGGATGGCCTGCAGTCGCAGCGTGCCGGAGCAATGGAAGCCGTTGCCCTGCTCGATCGCGTGATGAGCACCATGACGACGCCCATCCTGGCGTTTGACCATGAAGGCGCGCTCCGGATGCTGAACCCTGCAGCCGAACACTCGCTTGGACTACAGCGCAAAGATGCCCTCAACCGTAATGTCTTCGAGCTCGACCTGGAAGCCCTGCTAGCTGCCAAAGATGCGGTGAGCTTCCCGCCCAGCACTGCACGCTGGCTTGTCCGCCGGAGCACCTTTCGACTGCAGGGCATTCCGCATACGCTCTTCCTGCTGTCCGATATCTCAGCCGCTCTGCGCGAAGAGGAACGAGTCGCATGGGAGCGGCTGGTTCGTGTCCTTGGGCATGAGATCAATAACTCGCTTGCACCGATCAAGTCCATCGCGGGCAGCCTGCGTCAGCGCCTTCCGCTTCCTCCGGACGAACAGGCGGACATCGAAAGCGGTCTTGAAATTATCGAGACCCGTGCGGATTCTCTCAATCGATTCCTGCAGGCTTATCGTCAACTGCTCGCCCTTCCCACACCGCGACGTGCATCGGTGTCGATCGCCGGACTGATCCAGCGCGTGGCGCATCTCGAAACACGTGTCCCCGTTGACGTGGTGCCCGGCGAAGACGTATCCATCCTCATCGACGCAGATCAGATTCAGCAGGCGCTCATCAATATCGTGCGGAATTCAGCAGAAGCCTGTATGAGTCAGGACGTCCTCCGCGCTGACAGGGTACCGCTCGTGGAGATCCAATGGGGGCGGGATGAGAAGTGCCTGTATCTATCCGTGACCGATAACGGTATCGGCTTGACGAATGCCGACAATCTATTCGTGCCGTTCTACACCACGAAGCTCCAGGGCTCGGGAATCGGTCTGGCGCTCGCGCAGCAGATCGCGCAGGCACACAGGGGAAGTGTCCGCCTTGCTAACCGGACCGACGGGCAACAAGGCTGCCGTGCCGAGTTGGAGCTGCCTCTGACATAGGGGTTTATCTCAGCGGTGCTCTTGCTTTCCGCAAAAAGCAAAGGATGGGTCACTCAACGAAGGCGGTGGAGTCGCCCTTCCCCATGCCGACGGAGCTGATCCCATCTTCAAGATAAGCGTGCCACCATCCGCTATCTCCGCATGGTGAAACCAACTGGTTTTCAGGTCGCGCCCATTCAGCGTTGCGGATTGGACATAGCGATTGAGACCAGACGGATCAAGGCCTTCAGCAACGATATGAAGCTGCTTTCCGTTTGCCAGCGCGAGTGACGCATCTGGTACGGAAGGCGAGCTGATGAGATAGATGTCCTGCCCTGCAACCGGGAAGATACCGAGTGTCTGGAAGAGTAGCCAGCTCGACATGGCGCCTGAATCGTCATTGCCTGGTATGCCTGCACGCGTATCAGTGAACGCCTTTTCCAGCAGGAGATGCGCGATGTCAGCGCTTTTGTCGGGTCGCCCGCTGTAGTTGTAAAGAACCGGCATCAGGAAGCCGGGTTCATTGGAAATATCGAAATGTCCGCGCGAGAAAATGAAGTCCATTCGATCATTGAACTGCTGGTCGCCACCCGCCATCTGTATCAGACGACGCATGTCCTGCGGAGCATAGAGCGAATAGGTCCAGATATCACCTTCATACATGAAGTCGGGCCACGTGCCCCGGACAACGAGGTAAGGCTCGGCCCACGATCCATCCGGCTTGCGCGGGCGAAGAAAACCCTTGAAACCGGACTCGGTCATGCTGGGATCCCACAAGTGTTCAAAGTTGTGGGTTCGAGCCAGAGCTTTGACCATCTGCCCCTGCTCGCCGAGACCACAAGCGACCTCTGCTATGGCGTAGTCATCGTAGGCATACTCCACGGTGCGTGAGCCTGCACGTTCGTCGGCTGTGGTGATGAAGCCGCGTTCGTTATAGTCCTTCAGTCCGCCGCGGCCTTCTTTCTGCGCGTCCTTCGGAGGGACTTCCGCATCGTGCAACATCGCTTCGAACGCTGTGCGGTAGTCAATCCCCTTCAAGCCTTTGACGTAGGCGTCGGCAATCACAACATTGGCATTGGAGCCGCCCTGCGTGCGGCCGTTATCATTCCCGCTGCGTGCGTCGGGCATGTAGCCCGTGTGCCGATAGATATCGATCAACGACCGGATGATGTCGCGCTGGCGGTCCGGCGAAATCAACGTCAGCAACGGACTGGAGGTGCGGTATGTATCCCAGATCGCGTAGTAGTCGTCGTAATAGGGTTCGGTCGATGTCCAGACGGGGTTTTCTCCCGTGCGATCGACCGGCATCATCATCACGTGATACATCGCCGTGTAGAGCTTCCTGCGCTGCGTGTCGGTTTCGCCCTTCAGTTGCAGCTTCGCCAGCTCCGTATTCCAAAGCGCTGTATTTTCATGACGTACCGACTCGAAAGACCAGCCGGGAATCTCCGCCTGAATGTTGTCGCGGGCCTGCGTCGCACTCAGGAAGGAGATACCAACCTTGGCTTGAACAACCTGGCGCGCGCGCGCATTGAAATCAAAGGAGGCTCCGATGGCTTTATCGGTATGGACCACCACATCTCGCTCCGCGCTCAATTCACTTCCATTCCATGTCCGCACAGTCGTAGCGGGCGTGTCCAACTGCATGTCGTAAAAGACGCGGTACTCGCCACCCCTGTTCCAGCCACCGCGGAAGCGCGCTACGCCCTGGACCTCTTTGTTCGAAAGAACATGTACCTCAGCGCCGAGAAAGTTCTGGGCCTCCCAGCCTGTGCCCAGGTTCAGCGCCGCAGCAACATTCACCGTAAGGTGCGACTCGCCAGCCCTGAGAAAGGTATAGCGATGAAAACCGACACGACGACTGCTGGTCAGTTCGGCACGCACCTGGGGCCGTGTCAGCGTTGCGGCGTAGTAACCGGGCTTCGCAATTTCCTCAGTACGTGGCGTCTTGATGTCGGTGATGTTGAGCGGCCCGGATACCGGAGCGACGAGAATGTTGCCGTATTTGCCGGATGCGCCACTCAGATGAAGATGCGAAAAGCCAAGAATGACGCCATTGCTGGAATAGCCAAAGCCTGAGCGCCTCCCGTCGAAGGTCTCCATGTCGGGCCCAACCTTCAACATGCCGAATGGAACCGTGGATCCGACGAAGGTGTTTCCTCCCCAGTCAACGCCAATGAATGGATCAACGGACTGCGTGTAGTCAGTCTGACTACCGTGTTTCTGTGCAGCAGCTATTTGAAAAGGGAGCAGCAGGAAGAGAAGATGGCGGAGCTTCACGAATTCACCTTTCTGGGTCGCGCCTGCCAGTCGACCGCCCACATCTTTCACGGACGTTTCCCTGCCTGCGCTTGGCTGCTAGAAGTTATACCGGACAGCCGCAGACTCTGACTGCACAGGTCCGTCGCTGCGAACGAAACCAATCGTTTTCCTTATGCAGGAGTGCCGGCAACTTCAGGGCGAAGCTGCGCCGGCAGTCGCATTCAATGCGGGTGAAGGCGAACCTGGATGACCTCAGCGGGTGTCGCTTCATCCGTCACCGCGCGGCACTCAATCAGGATTTCGAAGTACGGCAGTGTCCCGTCTGGCTTTCGCAGCTTCTTTAGCAGGGGTTCGATACGCTCTTTCTCAAGGATGAAGTCCAGCGCAGACTCTGTGCCGGTCATGTTCAAGCCTTCGAGCAAAAGCACATTCCCAGAGTTATTCAGATTCGGCAGGAAAGCGACTACCGCGAAAACACGGCCTCCCGTAGTGCTGTACATCTGTGGCCGTCCTGACGCGGCTCTCCGGTCAGTGAAATGTGCGTCCGCGTCTTTCGTCGGTCCAACGAATTGAAAATCCATCGACCGCTCAAACATCTCGACCCACGGATCCGCCTCCTGTGCGCCCAACAAAATCACGTTGCCGTCTTTCAGGTCTTCGAGGCGCATGTCGCGCGCAAACTTCACGAACGTGCGATCCGGAGATGCTTCAGGAAGTCGAGCGAAGCGGGCTAGCGCATCCGCGTCCACGATGGAGGTATAGCGACGTTGCGACAGAAATCTTGCGAAGTCAGGATCACGCGCCTCCGAGGGCACGTCGTACCGATGTGCGACGTAGTCTGCGAGGCTCAGGTACCGATGCGTCACCGCATGGAATAGAACTAACCCGGAATCGCCGAGAACGATGCGGGTCGGATGGTTCGCTGTAAACAGCACGGACCACAACACGCTCGTTGGGGGCGTGACCCGAGATGGCTTCTTCGTCAGCAGCAGATAAGACTCCACGGCAAAAGCCAGCAGTAGAAGGATCGTCAACGAGAGCAATGCCCTGCTCGTACGAACACTCGAACCCGCGGTGACCTCTGGAGCGATTGGGGCCCTCATCTCGGTGGGATCGAGCGCCGTCTCTGGAGGCGCACTGGGATCTGCGTCAGGCGATACAGGGACCACCATCGGCCTTGATTCGAAGACGACACGGTAGCCGCCCCGTGGCAGCGTGAGCACTACCGGTTCGGATGAACCATCCCTCTGAAAGTAGAGTTCCAACTGGCGGCGCAGACGTAACGCACTCGACCGCACCACCGTGTCGGCCGAACAGTCGTAGTCTTCCGCGCGGCCAAACACGCGTGTGCCAACTCTCTGTTCACTGAGCTGGTCTTCATTCCCTGCGAGGGTCATTTCTGTTGCGTGACGCAGAAACTCAGACAGGCGTGGTGAACGCTGAAAGGCATTCGTTGCCAGGATGCGCTCCACCAGAGACCATCGAGCGTCGCTCGTAGGGGCGTCAACCTCCGCGTTGCTCTCAAGCTCAAGGGCCGTCATCATCATCCCGTATTTAAGAGATAGCCCGGGCCCATTACGCTTCGGTGAATCACCCCACGTCACCTCCCGCCATACGTGAAGCATGGGAATAGTAAAGTCCTTTGTCTTCAACGCGGACGGTCAACAAGTGGTGAATCTCAGAGATGTCACTCCAAGTCACATCAGTTCGCGCCCTAAGGTGAGCAGGAAACCCACAACTCAGCCTTCGCTGAAAGGAATTGCCTGTCATGGACTTCTCTGCAAGAAAGCTCCGGCCGCTTTGTGTAGCCGCGATCACCGTTGCCTTTGCCGGCTCATCTCTCATCGCGCAAACCACGGGCGCCAGTATTGCCGGGACCGTGCGTGACGCCAGTGGCGCGGCCATTCCCGGTGCAACCATTACGATCATTGACGCCGCAACAAACGAGCAGAAGCGCCTAACCACCGATAGCCATTCCGACTACACTCTCCTTGGATTGGCGCCGGGTTCCTATCGCATGACAGCAACTGCCCCCGGCTTCCGTACCTATGAGCAGCAAGGCATCCGGCTCGACCTTGACCAGCACGCCAGGCAGGACATCACGCTCGAGGTCGGTGACGTGCAACAGGTAGTTAGCGTCACCGCAGATGTCGCCGGCCTGGATCCGGTCACCTCCACGGTCAGCGATGAGGTCAATGGAACCTCTCTGCGCGATCTTCCGTTGAACACACGCAACCCGTACCAGCTTGTCTCGCTCGTCCCCGGCTTTCAGGGCAGCACCGGCGACGACTACAACTCTAATAGCTTCTCCATCAACGGCACACGACAGGGATACACCGACGTGCTCGTCGATGGGTCTCCCGCGGGCTTTCCTACCGTTAATGGCAACTCGGGTATCGGCGTCTTCCCTTCCATTGACGCCATCGGCGAATACCGCATTCTCGCGCAGAACTACGCAGCCGAGTATGGCCGCACTGCCGGTGGCATCGTCAACGTCGTGTACAAGAGCGGCGCCAACCGCTTCCACGGCAGCCTCTTCGAGTTCCTGCGGAACAATGCTCTCGATGCGAACGATTACTTCTCAAATCAAAACGGCAAAGCGCTCCCGGCGTTTCATCGCAATCAATACGGTGGCACGTTCACCGGTCCCATCCGTCGCGACAAAACCTTCTTCCTGCTGAATGCGGAGCTTCTCCGGCAGAACCAATTTCAATCGTTGACTACCACCGTACCCACGGCACAGCAACGGGTCGGCGACTTCTCACAAACGTTCGCTTCCAACGGCAAGCTCATCGCGATCTATAACCCTTTCACCACGCGCCAGAATCCCAACTTCGGCCAGACGGGCCAGTCGCGTTACATTCGCGATGCCTTTGCGGGGAACGTCATCCCTTCCGCTTTATGGAGCAAGGTAGCGGCATCGGTCATGCAGTTCTATCCACAGGCCACGTCCAACGGCGATGCAGTAACCCACGCGAATAATTACTTCGCCAGCGGGAGCACGATCACGCAGACCACGGCGTGGGACGTACGTGTCGACCACAACCTCACCGACACTCAGAAGATCTTTGCCCGTTACGCCAATCGTTACTACAGCAGCGCGCCGAATGCACTCTTCCCACAGAACCTTGCGGTCGCTGAAGGTCTGATCAACGGTGAGGATTACGCGCGTGGTCTCACGATCGGTTACACAAACACGCTGAATCCGCACACCATCTGGGACACGCGCCTTGGCTTTGCGCGCACGCTCTACAACTACCTGAACACCAGCCTTGGGTACCAGGCTTCATCGTTAGGCCTACCCAGTACCTTGAATGCCGCTGGCGGGACGGCGATCTTTCCGACGTTTGGCGCCAGCGGCTACACGACGCTCGGCAACGAAGGCAACCGGCACAACGCCTTTATGAGCTACAGCCTGCTGTCTTCGATCACCGTTGAGCGCGGCTCGCATATCTTTAAGGCGGGGTTTGACGGTCGGTTGATCCGCGTGAATGACCATGAAAGTAACGACAGTGCTGGCCTCTTCAACTTCTCGCAAAGCTTCACGCAGGGCCCCGACCCGCAGACTGCGAATATAAACGCCGGCAACTCCATCGCATCCCTGTTACTGGGTACAGGAACCGGTGACCTCATCCAGAACTTCAAGGATGATGCTTCGCAGAGCTACTATTTTGCGGGCTATCTTCAGGATGACTGGCACATCGTTAAGACGCTCACGCTGAACCTCGGTGTGCGGTATGACATCGATACCCCACGGACTGAGCGCTACAACCGCATGAATTATTTCGATCCCAACGCCGCCTCACCCTTGCAGAATGCAGTGCCGGGCTTGAAGGGAGGGCTGGTCTTCGTGGGTGTCGACGGCAAGAGTCGCCATCAGTACCACATCGACAATAACAACCTGGCGCCCCGATTTGGCTTCGCGTGGTCGGCCACGCCGAGCACCGTCGTGCACGGTGGTGCTTCCGTCGTCTACGGCCCCTCGGCACAAGCTGCGGCAGGTACCGTCGGTCCCTACGGCTTCCGTGTGCAGAACACATGGGCCAGCAGTGCCGGCAACGACGGCATCACGCCGTTGAATACGCTGGACAATCCCTTCCCACAGGGCTTCTCTGCGCCTCCGGGCGCCTCGGCTGGTCTGCTGACCGGCATCGGTAGTCAGATCGAAGGCGCCATCCAGAACACACCGACTCCATACGCGGAACAGTGGGTGCTGGATGTGCAGCAGGCGCTTGGCAAGGATGTGACGATAAACATGACGTACGTCGGCAACCGGGGACGTAAGCAACAGCAGAGCCGCGAAGGTGGTATCGACTACGATCAGCTCCCAGCATCCGACCTGAGCTATGGCTCAAGCCTCTCAGATCAGGTCGCGAATCCCTACTTCGGCGTAATCAACGTTGCGCCCTTCAATGCAAACACCATCGCGCGTAGTCAGTTGTTGAAGCAGTACTCGCAGTTCACCAGTGTGCTGCCGCTCTTCCTCTCCGGTGGCAACACGCAGTACGACGCCTTCCAGTTCCGTGCGAATAAGCGGTTCAGCCGTGGTTTACAAGTGCAGGCTTCCTATACATGGGCACGAAACTTCGACAACGGAACGACTCATCAGGACAGCTTCCATCCCATGGCTGACTTCGCCGTCAGTTCGCAGGACGTTCGGAATCGCTTTGTCGCTTCCTACATCTACGATCTTCCATTCGGTCGCGGTCGGCGGTTTGCCGGAACCATATCGCCCTGGCAGGACATCCTCGTGGGAGGATGGGCTGTCAATGGCGTCACCACCATCCAGGGCGGTACGCCACTTCAGATTACCGCGAGCAATGTCTCGGGTCTGGGTAACCCGACGGAGTACGCAAACTGGGACGGTCAAAACGCAACACTTCACACAGACCTGCACACGCGTCTGAACAGGTCGTTCGACACAACGCACTTCTCGCAACCAAAGGCCTTCACGCTGGGCAACGGACCGGCATACTACAACACGCTGCGAGGCCCCGGCCTCAACTCAACGGACCTTTCCCTCTTCAAAGACTTCGGAGCTGCAGAGCGTGTCAAGCTACAGTTCCGGGCTGAGGCATTCAACGTCTTCAATCACGTTCAGTTCAGCAATCCCAACACAAGCGTGGCAAGCACCAGCTTTGGTGCCATCACGTCACAGGCGAATAACCCGCGACAGCTACAGTTCGGATTGAAGCTGCTGTTTTAGAGCTAAGTTTGTGCGGGGATCGATATAGTCCCCGCACACTCGTCATCGTCCACAGGTGAGCCGGGTTAGCTCTTACACGGAAGGTTAGCTGGCCTACCCCTTTCGACGTAGGCGGGGGGATGCAGACCCTGCCATAAACGTCTCCTGCTATAAATTCGTGCCTGCATTGTTTTGTTTCATTTTGATATCACTCTGAGGCATGGGGGATTGTTATCTGAAATGAGAGTGATAATCTCTGGATCGCTCCCCCGGATAAGGGCCATTCTCGTCGGTATTCAGCGTGAATGTTTCAGACTGGATCGGAGACACAATCCCCCGATTGACAAGGCTTTCCATGATCCGTCTGCGTCCCCTTCCCCTGGCAGCCCTCTCGTTTGCGATGCTGCTTCCAGCGACATCCCCTACAGCATCTGCACTTACGGCCACGACAACATTTGGTGTTTCCGCGAATGTCATCAAGGCCTGCGTTGTAAGTGCGACTTCGGTCGCCTTCGGCACTTACAACCCCGTAGGCGCAGCCGCGGCTAACGCCACCGGCACCTTGACTGTATCCTGCACGGCAACGACAAGTTATACAACGGGATTGAGCGCCGGAACCGGCACCGGAGCGTCGGTCACTGCGCGTAAAATGACGGGAGGAACGGCTTCCAATCTCCTGGCATACGGCTTGTATCAGGACTCGGCTCATACTGTGAATTGGGGTAACACTCCGGGGACGGATACTCCCGCTGCCGTCGTCGGCACCGGCCTGCCTCAGACAGCTACCGTCTACGGACAGATTGCCGCTGGCACGGTTGGAGCAATCGACAACTACACCGACACGATCACTGTAACGGTCACCTATTAAGGTCGCTTGTCGTACGGCCCCATCTGCGCAGTGCCCCGGCACGATTTTGATGGGGGCCGTACCGATCCCTGTGCGCGGTCGATCCAGGCCGTCCACCTCTTTCTCCAAACCTAATAGTGTTGCCGCGATGATCATAACTTCACAACGAGTGGCAAACGTCGCCCAACGACTGAGGCGGCGCTGCCGTGCCGTCACCGTATCTCTGTTCGGTCTGACGCCGCTCTTGATCGCGCTGGGCACTGCGCACGCTCAGACGTTGGCGGTGCAGCCCGTCAACGTAGTGCTTCTGCCCGGACAGAAGATCGCCACGCTCACCCTGAAGAACCCTTCTACAGAAGCGATCACAGTGCAAGGCCGCGCCTTCACGTGGAACCAGGATGGGAATGACGATCCGTTGAAGGCCACAGACGCCATGTTGATCAGCCCACCGATGGCCACGATCCAACCAGGTGAAAGCCAGGTGGTCCGTGTCGCCATGCGCCAACCCACTGCTGGCCGCGAGACGACTTACCGATTACTGCTTGACCAACTACCGTCGCCGTCCCGGCCAAAAGGCATCGCTGTACTGCTGCGGCTTTCTATTCCGGTTTTTGTCGAATCCGATGTGCATGCGGCTCCCGAGTTCGATTTCCGCGTGGAAGGCGATCACGAGGGCAAGTCATTCCTGGTTGTGACAAATCGCGGTCAGCGGCACGATTCCGTCCGTGACATCCATCTGAAAGCCCCGGATGGCACCACATGGAAGACCGCCGTACCGGGACTTCCCTACGTGCTTGCAGGTGCAGAGCGACGTTGGCCTATTGAGGCTGAAGGCTCTTCCCACGATCTCCCCGCCACTTTCTCGCTGACCGCGCAGACAGATGTGGGAGGCCTTGTGCGACAGGTTCGCGTGATCAAGCAACCATGATCAGATCGTGCCACCAGCCTTGGCTGCTGGGTGGTCTGTTGTTTCTGATGTGCGTTTTCTCTTCCAGATCATGCTTCGGTCAAGACCAGTCTCTGCTGCTGGAAGTCAATGTCGACGGTCGCGCGACTCACAAGATCGTCGAGTTCACGCAACATGACGACACACTTCTCGCGCGGACGGAAGATCTACGCGATCTGGGTCTGCTGATTCCCGGCAGCACGTCTGAGTGGACGGACCTTCACAAGATTCCTCTGGCGGTATGGCACATCGACACGCAGGCGCAGGTGCTGTTCCTAAGTACCGATGGCCGCTCGTTGAAGCCTTCCGATTTGACGCTCGATAATCCCGCGGATCCCGAGATGCATCGCAACGTCGAGAGCTCGGCTGGCGTGACCCTGAACTATGACCTGCTGAGCACCTTGGCCAGTTCCAATAGCGGCGTGAACGGGCAGGTGAATGTAAGAGCGTTTTTTCCCCGAGGGAGTATCTCTTCAAGCTGGCTGGGTTACGCCGGCGGAGTGCCCGGGCCGTACGGCCCGAATGCCGCCGTCCGGCTCGACACGACCTATCAGTACGCGGACGTGGACACGATGCGGCGTTACAGCGTGGGTGACTTCGTTACGACAGGATTGTCGTGGACAAGACCAGTACATCTGACGGGCTTACAGCTTCGCTCTGACTTCAGCACACGGCCTGACCTTGTAACTTTCCCGCTTCCAAGTGTGCGCGGTTCAGCAGCGGTCCCATCCACCATCAATGTCCTCGCTGACGGAACACAGGTTCTATCGCAGCAGGTTGAGCCTGGACCATTCCAGGTGCCGCAACTGCCAGTCGTAATGGGTGCTGGAAACATCGCGCTTACTGTGACGAACGCGCTTGGGCAACAAGTGACAGTGACACAACGTTTCTACGCGAGTACCGCGATGCTGGCGCCCAAGTTACAGACTTTTGCTGTGGAAGCTGGTCTGGTCCGCCTGGACTGGGGCAATAAAAGCAACCACTACGGCGACGCTGCCGGCTCTGCCATCTATCGTCGCGGACTGAGCCCGTACTTCACAGTGGAAGGCAAGGTAGAGGGTGCCCAGGGTTTGGTCGCGCCTGGTGTCGGTGGGATCGTACGCATTGGATCTCTTGGCACCATCCGGGCCTCGTTTGCTTCAAGTCTGGGCGATGGCCACAACGGGCAGCAGGTATCGCTGGGGGCAGAGCGTATCGGACGAGTGTTTAGTATCGGCGCCTATGCCATGCTGACGCGTAAGGACTATACCGACATCGCCGCGCTGAACAACGCGCCCATCGCACGGTCGCAGATCAGCGGCAACATCGGCTACACCACACGACACTACGGTACCTTCGGCGCGGCCTATGGTGATGTCAACCAGGAGTCCTACTACAACGCATCCCTCTCTGCCCAGCAACTGGCGCAGCGCAATCGCATCGTGTCAGCCAACTACTCGGTCCAGGTTCGCCATGTCACGGTCTATGCCAATGAGTTTCGTAGCATTGGCGGTGGTAACAACAGTCAGGGCTTCCAGGGTGGAATAACCTTTGCCTTTGGTTCGCGGGTATCCGTTGACATCTCCGGCACCTCGGACGGCAGCGGACAGATCCAGGTGCGGCGACCAGCGACAGACGTAGGTCAGTGGGGCTACGGCGCTTATGTCCAGGCGGGCAGTTTCAATCATCAGTTCGCCGAAGTGCAATATCGGTCTCACCTTGGCTACATCGTCGGAGGCGTCGATCAGACGCTCGGTGTGGTGACTGGCCGGGTCGAGACCCAGGGCGCGCTTTCGCTGGTTGACCGCAGGATCTTCGCCTCAAACGAGATATTCGACAGCTTCGCCGTGGTGGACACCGGCTCCGAGCGTCACGTGAAGATTTTCGAAGAGAACCGACCCGTGGGCGACACCGGACGATCGGGCAAGCTGTTGATTGCCAATGTGCGGTCGTTCCAACCGAACCACCTGTCCATCGATCCGACCGGCATTCCAATCGATGCAACCATTGAGAACGCCGCGCAAACGTTTCGTCCACGAGACCTTTCCGGGGTCATCGTTCGCTTCAAGATCCGCGCTGGTCATAGCGCGCTGCTCCACATCACCGACAGCACGGGCATTCCCGAGCCGGTGGGTAGCATGGCAACCCTTCGGTCGACGAAAACTGCTGTGACGGTAGGCTATGACGGCAGTGTCTTCCTTCAAGACCTCGAACCAAAGAACGAACTGGACGTCGTGATGCCCGATGGCCAACACTGCACAGTAAGCTTCTCCTACAAGCCGACTCCCGGAGACATCCCACTGCTCGGCCCCTTCCCTTGCAAGGAGCGCACACATTGAGACACCACTTGCTCCTATGGCTCTGCCTCCTCCTGGCGCCTGCGGCAATCGCTCAGAATCCTCCGTGTTCGATCTCGGTGCCAGCCATTCACCTTGGAACCTATGCCGGCTCGCGCGTTGCCACAGGCGTCACACCTGTCTCCGTGGTATGCCCTCCCTCCACTTCGTACACCATCGGTCTCAGGAGCAACGCTGGTGGCGCGTCGAATTCAGTTCGCGCGATGCGAGGGAGCCGCGGTGCCAAGTTGAATTATCAGCTCTTCCAGGACGCCGCACACAGCGTGAACTGGGGCAGTGAGATTGGAACAGACGTGGTCGCCGGTGTGGGTACAGGCAGCGTCCAGCGCTTCAATATCTATCCTGTCCTGCTGCAAGGCCAACCGTCACCGCAAGGCGAATACACAGACGCCGTGACCGTGAGTGTGACTTCGAACCGGGGAACGTACTCCGTAAACGTGCCAGTGATCGCGAATGCGACAGGGCTTTGCGTTGTGCTTTCAACATCGATGGCCTTTGGAAGTTACGGAGGTAGTGCCATCGCCAGCACATCGACCATCTCACTTACATGCACCGCCAACATCACCTATGACATCGCGCTCAGTGCAGGGACAACGACCGGTGCAACGCCCAGTGCACGGAAGATGGCGGGCCCAAACGGGGGGATGCTCTCATACGGCTTATACCGCGATGCTGCCATGACACTCAACTGGGGAGCGACCAGCGGTTCCGACACGCTCACTGGCGTAGCGACCGGCTTGCTGCAACCGATCACGGTGTACGGAAAGATACCGGCCGGTCAGATCGTTCCTATTGGAAACTATTCCGACTCCATCACCGCAACCATCACCTACTAACGGCACCGTCGCCTCTCCGCCGTGAAACACACGTGGCGTGAGCTTTACTTCATCCCCTGCAAGCCGGGCTGCAGCAACTTGTAGACAGTGCCTCCAATCTGCGGGAACTCGTAGGCAATCCAGGTGAGCAGCGGGACCGCGCCGAAAGTGGCGATCCGGAGGTAAAAATCCGATCCGAGTTCGTTGGGAGTGGTGTCCGTGATTCGGCTCAGAATTGCACTGCGATGCATCTGGGCGAAGACTCCAATGAAGCCCACGCTGAGCGCGCCCAGCAGGAACGTGAAGCCCCAGTCCATAAAGGCGTGTGGCTCAAAGGGAAATGAGTTCCACGCAATAAGTGCAAGAACGAAGGTGTTCCCGACAATCAGCATCTGATACCGGATGTTGAGTAGGACCGCCCGAATCAGCGCGACATAGCGAATGACAATCAGGTCCTCGGCAAGCTGTTCCAGCGAAACAGGAGCCGTCACCCCTTCGTCTGTATTGGCTTTGTCCTGCTTTGTCGTCGGTGCTGGGTCATTGACACCACCGACTCTCTTACCCCAGCGTTCCATCAGGTATCGTCCAACCAGTAGCGTGCTGAACTCCGCGTAGCCAGATTCAATGTGAAAGATGCTGCACGTGTCCGCGCAGTCCTTGGGCATATCCCAAAGCTGTTCCGACGGACATGATTGTTCCTCTACATCCACAGCAGCCGCACTCGCCGGGATCAACCCAGAGGCGGATCTCTTGCCGCTGCCAATACTCTTCATCAGATTATGAATCTGCAGATTGATGATCTGATGCTGAGCCAGAAGTTCTGACTGCAGTTGGGGATCCTGCGCGAGTTCAGGATGGCGGACGATCTGGCGGATGGTCTCCGTGGACCGGGACATCTCACGCCAGCGAATATGCAGACCTTTCTGTCGGAGCATGCTCATCCAGCCGCCGCTCTTATAACGATCAAAAGCGAAGCGGATTGGCATACGCTCCAAGGGTTCCAGCAACCCGCGATTCAGTGCCGTCCAGACGAAAAGCACCCGCAGCCAACCCGAGAGAGCCACCATCAATAGCGGGAAGAAGAGGGCCTTCAGAAGAGCTTCGTAGAGCGTCGGCCCCCACGAAAACAGGACAGGCCTGAAGACAAATCGATCAAGCCCGTGAATTCGGAACAAGACGAGACATCCAAGAAAGAGGACCACGTAGACACATCCAAGCGCGGTATCGAGCCAGCGATGGAACGACTTACTCAGAAAGCGCGCGGCGATCTCACGAGTGATGAGCAAGCTCGTCATGTCTGCGTAAAGACAGGTGCTCCTTGGCGTCTCACACGCTTCCAGAACATCGTCCGGAACAAACATCGGAGAGGCTTCATGATTCGCACCGTCCGGTACCTTTCGTGGAAGGCGCGGCCTGTGAATATGCGAGAACCGGAGTCTTGCGGTCTGATAGATAGCCCATAGATACCAGGCAAACAGCACCAATACCACGGGGCAGATGGGACTAACGCCGCTGAAAGGCTGAAGACACCGGAAGCTATGATAGAGCCCCGCGAAATTTGGATACCCATACAACGTATCGCTGCTGCAGATGCGGGCCCAGAGGAGCACGATCCCAGCGAGTGCCAACACAGCAACGAAATTGAAGAAGGTGTAAGGGCGGCATTTCGGATGGTAGAAGTAACGCCTGGTCTTCCATGCGGTTGACACGCACACAAACGCGGCACAGCACATCAACACAGCGGCTACCGACAAGGAGCCCGGTGTTACGTGAAAGTAATGACTTACGCGCAGCAAAGGATACGCAACGACGAAGGCCATCGCTGCCAGGACCGATCCACCGATGTTGATATAGACAGCTCGTCGATGCGGTGAGTCATTCTGGTCAATGGCTACATCCCGTGTGAACGGTGACCATAGGTCTGCCACCAGCAGGCCGACAGTGTGGATGAGACATGCGACGCACAGTACGCCGGCAAGAATCTGCCATGGCAGGCCGGGAACAATGCCTGAATTTGAGTTAATCGATTCCGGAACACGCACTTGCGTGTCGTTCAGTTCGGCATTCGCCTTTCGCGGCAGCACGTCGTCTTCCGTGCAGAGCGCCAGCGCGGGCGCCGCACCCGCTTTTGGATCGAGCGAAATGCTTGGCAGGATGGTCGAACTGTCACTCCCGCACCAACTCAGAAGACCAAGCGGGTAGTATCCGTCCGCGCCGATGGCCGAAGCCCACAGCGGTATCTGGCTCACCAGGGTTTTTCCATCCGCAAGAGACTTTGAGCGACGTAGATAGCCTGATAGGACGGGCTCAGAACGAGAAGTCGAATTGCGGAATGCGAAGCTTGCCGCGTTGTACATCTCCGCGGAGTGATAGTCCGAGTGCAGCCACTGCGTTCGCCGCGTGAAGTCAAGTGACGACAGCAGATACGGTGAGAGCGAGAGCGAACCAACATAGGACGCATTCTCACCCTCCCGCTCAAAGAGAAGATCGCCGCCACTCGATGTGACGATCCGTGCATCAGGACAGGCGCGGTGCAGAAAGTCTGCCAGGAATACGTCGTCCAGAATGTTAGAGGCGGAGATCAGCACAAACTGTGTCCGTGCTCGCTTGAGTTGATTTGCGATCGCCATCAACTGCGCTTCGATGGAGAGTGGTGTCTGCGTCGTTGAAAAATGCTCCACCGTATCGTCCGCGGCATCGCCCTTGAGCGAGAAACCGAGATATGGCGTCGGTGCTCCTCCTTTCACCTCACTGGCCATCGCGTTGCGCACCACCGATAGCTCTCGTGGAAACCGCAGGTTGAGGATCGTGCCAACGCTATTCAATGGCTTGTCGCCGGGGCGGTAACACCCCCGCTCGCCAGTCGGACACTCATTGCGATCCCCCTCGCGTCCTGAGGTTTTCGTTGAGGCACTCGAGGCGGTCTCTCCGCTCGTTGAGCCGAAGACGGTGCCTGCCTCAGACAGCACGGCAACCCGGCTCAGATCAAACCCAGACCGAACGAGCGCTTCGAGAAAGCGGTCCTGCTCAAAGCCGGTATTCTCTCCAAATGATCGGTAGGAGCCCTGCCCGTTCGGATCGAGCGCGTGCGAGGCAATGGCCGTACTGGTCACTCCAATGACCGAGAGCGTGGGGTTTCCCATCTCCGGTAGACTGGCCGTCAACCCTGCATAAAGTGAGGCGGCTGTGCCGGAATAAGACGGCCCAATCACCGAGAGCACTTCGGCAGTCTTCCCTTCCCGTGTCGTCTTTTCATTGTCGCTATTTCGGACTTCTGTTGTGCCACCCAGCGGTGCACGCGAAGATAGGCGGCTGTGAACCCGTCCCGTTAATCGATCAAACCGTGGGGTCTCTGCGGTTTCAAGAGGCGCGGTCGAATCCACTCCGTCGTGCTGGAGTGATAGATGAGCATGATGACGATTGCGAAGATACGCCTCGAAGCGCAAGGCATTCTGTAACTGCTCACCATTGATGCCAAGCGCTGGAGTCTCAGCGACCAGAAAGAGATATACGACCTTTCGATAGCTTTTCCAGGAGTCATCGGCAGTTGCACGCGCGACGGGGCCACCCGTCTTCAACGGGGAGGCTCGTTTTTCCTTCCGGGGCCATTGCTTCGTCTCTGGAACATAGCGCAGGATAATCAGCCCAGGCAGTCGCTCGCGTTGTGAATCCCGCTCATCCGATGGAGCAGCGGAACTTGCTGACTCGCTGCGATGTTGCCACGGTAGCCAGTAGTAGTCGCTCAGGTAATGTCCATCTGCCGCCGCAAGAAGGACCGACTCCAATGTCCTGTCGAAATCCAACGAAAGTCCGCTGTGAACAGGATCTGGAACGACGGCAATCAGGGAGGTTATGTCAGAGGCAGGCGAGGCCGCTGTGTTGCCGGCCTTGGCGTCATCTCTCGGAATATTCCAGCCCACGCCTTCCGGCGAGCCACACCCCGCCGTAGGCATCGATGACACCGCGGCGTCTGTGGTGGCACTTGGATTGGCCTTTGTGATCTCGGGACGGTACACGGCCGCCCAATACCGGCACGATGCGATCCATGGACCCTCTCCCATGACTTGTTGACCAGGAATCCCTTTAGCCGAGACCGGAGTTGTCTTCGGAGTAGGCGACTCCTTCGGCGCGGATGAGACGGTCCTTCCGGACTGGAAAAGGGCGCTGGCCATGAGGGTGAATGCAACCGTGAAGGTTCGGGCAAACTTGGCCACGCTCAATCTCCCAAAGAAGGATGTGCCCTGTGATATGACCGCTCAGGTCCCTTGCGCAGGAAGCAAGAAGGCACCGCATTCGCACACGGTCACCAGCGGCAAGGTGCGATGCGATCCCAGCATCGCTGTCCCGCAGTCTCTAATCGTCGATGTCACCATCGCTGAGTCGCATATTTCAGCAACAGGGGCTTGTCGGCCATCGTCATGACACAGTGGTGGAATCCTAACAAGCGGCTATCCGAAGTCAAGATAATTATTTTCATTATTCAAACCGTAAGGTGCACCAATCTACTTACGTGCACACTGCTGACTTTGCCCTTCAGCCCGTGCGCCGTAACTTATGCCATTGAAACGTGCGCGCAGTGAGCGACTTATGCAACAACGGTCAGGAAGATGATTATCGGGAAATTATTAGTTACCTGAGGACGCCGTGTCTCCAGCGATCAGGTTACCAATACTGCCGTTCAGTTGCGGACTAGAGATCGCATAGAACATTCCGCCTCTGCCGTTCTGACTACTGTCGCATTTGCCTGCGGCGCTCTTGACGAGAGTCCCCTGTTGGTTTTCATCACCGAAGATGACGTAGGGTTGTGTGCGGGTCGTGGATACGCCAATCTTCGCATGATTAAAGTTTGCTCCAAGACCGCCTGCCAGCGAGAAGACCCTTCCTTCCCACGTGCCAGCCGTAGCAATCTCCACAGGTCCAGGTGTCCCCAGGGATTCATCCCAGCAAGTGATCGTCGAATCTGTCGTTGTCGATGGGATTTCCGGGTTGGCCCACCAGGTAGCCGCGCGAAGCCCAATACCACCCAAGGTTGCCGATACCATCTGCCACGGCGGTACGTTCATGCTGGACGGCTTTGAGATGAAACGGAACCCTGAAGAAAGCGTCCCCTGCACAAGCGCCTCGCTGTCAGAGAGCTTTCCCAGACCGTTGACCAATGCCTGCACATCGGACGGGCCACCATTACTTACCAGCTGACTTGAAGTCGGATTCGTAACGACACTGGAGTTCTTCATCCCCTGCAGCACGAGAATCAAATCGTCCTTCGTTAAACGCAGAGCAAGAAAATGCTGGCTTACCTTAACGTCGTTATCTTTGATACACCCAAGCGTGTTCCCGTCGGTCAATCTTGGACTCTTCACGTTTCCAGCGCCTGGCCAGGAAGGTGTTGAGACCTGCATGACAAATCCCTGACCAGCATCATCCCATGCAAGCATTCCCTTGGAGTGTCCCCAAGGTGCGCCCCGGATTGGAAGTGGATCATCGTAGAACTGATCGTTCCAGAGCACGTAGTGGTAGTTTCCGTTATAGACCTCGTTGAAGCTCGCTCCAACGGGATCGGAATCAGTCGTGCCGACGCAATCCTTAACTCTATCCTGGAGAAATTGCGATTCGCTGCTCGCGTAAACATATTGCTGACCAAATGTTTTATATGGCTGGACAGTCCCACCGAACGGGCAGGATCCAACGGCACCACCGCAAGCCGGGAAGACGGCGGCGTTCATCTTGAAGACGAACCACCAGTCCACGGGGTGCCCTTTGGCAAGCAATGGCACCGGCGCGCCATTCGCCACAGCCGCAGCCAATGTGTCGTCTCCGTTGATTTGGATAGCTGCAAAAGGGAGAGGTTTCGGTGGATTATGGCTGCGTGAAATGGCAGCAGTCCCAAGAGCCAACGCGACAGGGATCATTGGCCCCACGATCCGGACCAAGCGACCTCGCGGTGCGCTTTTCTTCATCGGCATTCCTGTCTTTCGGGGCAGCGTGGTCTCGATTTTCTGGCGGGCATCTGCCAAGCCTGGGCTTTAGTTTTCGGTGTTGCTTGCACCGGATGATGCTATGCCGGCGGCGGTCGCAATGGTGGCAGCTCCCGTCGCTGAGATGGTTTCAGCCACATAGCGGGTGTCCTGCCGCTCCTGCGGCGTAGTCACTCCTTCATCGCGACTGTAGGAAATTCCCTTGCCGACCGCGTATGTGCTCGCACTGATTCCCAGAAGCACGAGCACTCCATCCGGAATCTGGGGGAAGCTTCCTGTCCTTACGGTCATCATGAAAAGGCTGATCGCGACAACAAAGGTAAAAATGAGGAGTTGGAACCTCGACATACTCGCGGATCCATTGGCCTCGGCAATCAGGCGGGTCAGGTCAATCTTGTCCGACCAGATGAACCAGAGCAACGTCGCACAGAGCAGTCCCATAAAGAGACAGACGCCATAGCTGCAAATCAACAACATCAAAGTCATTTCAGCTCTCCCTTTTGACTGCCCGAGTGTCTTTGAAGCCGGGCATATTTCACGGCGGCATATATGCCACTGCTTCCACCGAACAGAAGCAGCGACGTGATGTTGACACTCGGTAACGTTGTGCCGTTGCCGTGAATCGCATCACGCAGGTAGTGTCCGGCGATCGCTAAGGTGGCGATCAACAACTGAACTCTCTCGGGACTGGTGCTGCCATTCAATCGGTCTGACAAGAGGCCCGAGGTGACGAGCCTCCCAGTCAGTGCCCTGTAGATAAGCGTTGCGCCCACCAGGGAGAGAAAGAGAAGCGCTTCCTGATGGAGTAGCTTCGACGGGTCCAAGCGCGCCCCCATGGTTCTCTGCATCTCATAAGACATCGAGTAATAACTTCGGGCATGACAGAGTCATCGAAACATCGAGCGACTCAGTGAATGGCGGACCAGAGGTCGTTCAGGCCCTCCTGCGTTCCATTGAACTGATCGCGATCACATAATCCTATTCCCGGAACTGGCTTTGGATTTAGACCAGCGGCACCATCGGTATACTGCCACATCGTCCATGTCTTCCATGTCGCCGGGACTACAGGTGTGGGACCATATTGCGCGATCCAGAGCCAGCAGTTCGCAAGCACCGGATCCTTCTTCGGCCCGAGGAGCTCCTTGATGTAGTGACCACAATAAAGTCCGGGCCAGACTCCGGTTGCGGACTGCACGTGAGTTACAAACGCCCGAGCTTCTTCCAGAGACATGCTCGGACCGACCGGGTTGGCTTCAAAATCCAGCACGAGAAGCATGCCCCGTGGATCTCCCACGACGCTGAGAAAACGCTCCGCCTGCTGCAGGCCGTCGGAACCATCGCCGAAATGGTAGGCGCCCCATAACAACCCTGCTGCCCGTGCTGCCGTGCGATGCGGAGCATAGAAGGGGTCGGTATAAGTGAGGCCCTGGGTGGCCTTGTGAATGACACCCAGTATGCCGCTCCTACGAGCTGCTTCCAGGTCTGTCTTATTGTTATGGTGAGAAAGATCAACGATCGCGTCAATGGCCATATTAATTACCACCCATCTGGTGCTGGTTTGTTTGCAGGCTATTGCCTACATAAAAATCTGAGCTTCTACGCGGCCGCAGACTGTGAGGTCGCGACGATGTTGTTCTTGCTCGTCGTAAAGGGCTGTGCCATCCCGTGCTTTGCAAAGGCATTCCTCACTTGAAATACCTGTCAGACATCAAGAAAGCTCACACATAGCCGCGATGATGCGCAGGCCTGCTTGTATACAGTGTCGGGCACCTTCATACGAACCGGAATGTCGTTGCATTTCGGACTTATATAACTGGAGATGATGTGGGTTGCGGAACGCTGGAATTATGACCGGTCCCAGTCGCAAAGAAAAGAAAATTCGGAAGCGAAGGAGAGATGCGAACCCTGCACAGGTCTCGGTACCCGATCGAAATTGGTTCTTGGCAGGCTCGGTCCGTGTTGCAGGAACATGAGACAGACATCTCCATGCCAGTGATATCGAATGAACTCAGTGGTGTACGCGGCGTTGGGTGCGCGTTGCTCATTGCCCTTCGAAGCCGCTAGAATCCTCCCCGAATGAGACGTTTCAATCCAAGGGGCTTTTCTCGCATGCGCACTGCTCTGCAATCACTGTTGTCGGTCGCTATCGCCGGTTGCGCTGCCGCGCTACTCGCCGCGAGCAGGTCGCCCGATATCGCCTTTCACGTGAGCATGATCGACCCCGGATACGGTGAAACGGTCGCGGTCACAGATGTGAACCGCGACGGCAAGCCCGACATCATCTCAGGGGAAAGCTGGTACGAGGCTCCGCGCTGGACGAAGCATCCGTTGCGCCAGATCGACTACCTGAACGGCTACATCGACAACTTCTCTGACCTGCCGATGGATGTGGACGGCGACGGATGGACGGATGTCCTCCAGTTCAGCTACTTCGCGCACGACATCGTCTGGCTCAAAAATCCGGGCAAGGCCGGTGGGCCGTGGAAGCAGACGCAGATTGACGATAGTGGCCCGACGGAGTTCGCCTTCCTGGTCGATCTGAACAACGACGGCAAGGCCAATGAGCTGCTCCCGGAGTTCGATCGTCCCAACGTGCCGGCCGCCTGGTTTGAGCTCGTCCATGGCAAGTGGATAAAGCACGTCGTCTCCAAGATTAGCTACGGCCATGGGATCGGCGTGGGCGATGTCAACGGCGATGGCCGCAATGACATCCTCACACCGAAGGGATGGCTCGAGGCACCTGCGGACATACACGCCGAAGGCGACTGGGTCTTCCATGCCACCGACTGGGGATGGAAGTACATTCCACCTGCTGGCACTCCGGCCGACCAGGCGAGACTCTCCGCAGCTGCGGCACGCGGTGGTGCTCAGTTCGGTTACATGCACTTCCTCGACATCAATGGCGATGGTCGTAAAGACCTGTTGACCGGCATGGCGCATGACTACGGCGTGGCCTGGTATGAGCAGACTGCCGATGGTAAGTGGATACAGCATGTGATCGATAGTTCGTGGTCGCAGGCTCACGCTTCACAACTCGTCGACATGAACGGAGATGGCCAGCCCGACTTCGTGACGGGCAAGCGCTACTTCGCGCACAACGGCGGCGATCCCGGCGAACGCGATCCGATTGGACTGTACTGGTATGAGTGGCGCAAGCTGCCAGCCGATAAAGCTAACCCGGCCAATGGCGGCGTCGAGTGGACGCGCCACATCGTCGACTACGGCGGACGCATGGGTGGTGGTGTGCAGACGGTATCAACCGACATCGACGGCGACGGCGATATCGATATCGTCAGTGCGGGCAAGAGCGGCCTGTTCCTGGCTGAGAATCTAACGAAATCACAGAAGGCTGCAACTCCGAAGCATTAGGTCAGCGGAAGGGTCTCAAGTGCTTTCTCTATCGCTTCTGAGCGCGCTTGAGCAGCGGCTCGCCGGGCGATGCGTCGGTCCATAGCATCTTCAGGTCGTCTGCCACGCGGGTAGCGTTAAGTTCGTCGCCCATCGTGTGATACGCCGTGGCCAGGCCCGCTTGCGCCGCGGGATAGACGATCGTACCAGTCAGCACCGCTGCCCCACGCCCGGAGAGGACCGCCTTGTAGTCGCCGATGGCCAGTACCTGCTGCTTGAGCGCGAGGTGTGACTCTGCGCGCAGCATGGCAGCCATCGGTGCCTCCACGCCAGGGTGGGTTGACTGGAGAATATTCAGCGCTTCCTGTGGGTTGCCGCTACTCCATAGAGCCGCTGCGCGAGCGATCATCGTCAGATTTGCATCGCCTGGGTCAGTCGTTTCGGGCGCATGTCTGCACCATGCGCTGGCGATCTCCGCGTAGAACTGTGCCAGGTCACCGGCACCGTCTCCAAGTACACCGCCTTCCTCGCAGTGACCGGCCATCGCCTGCATGGCCGCGACACGCGTCCGCATCAGAATCGCCGTCGAAGCTACATCTGGCTGCACTTCGACCCGGGAAGCTACTGCTGCTCCAAACCGCGCCGCCTCCGCCAGACGACCTCGGTTGGAGAGATAGGTTACGAAGTTCCACTGATCCTGCCAGGAAGGCGAAATCTCAGCCAATGTTGCTACTTCCGACTCTGCGGCGACGTCGCCACGAAGATAAGCAGCCAGCAGGATTAATCCGGGCGAGGAAGCACTTGCCGTCGCTGCACGGGCTTGTTGCTTCTGTGCCGATTCGAAGTGACCCTGCGCAATCATGGCTTCCGTGGATGCGGTGATGGCTGCACGGCCAGGGGGATCCAGCGCCACGGCCCTGTTGCCTGCTGCCTCCGCCGCAGCGCTCCTCCCGGCTGCGAGGAGCTGCCGCGAGACTGCGATCTCCGCATCTGCCTGGTTCGGACAATGCTTCGCCCAAGCCTGTGCTGCGTCGAGCACATTAGCAGCGTCGGCAGTCTCATACCCAATGCGTGCTTTCTCACAGATACCCACTTGCGGCGCAAGGGGCGCAAGCGCCAGAGCCGCCCGTCGCCTCTCTGGCTCGGCACCTGATTGGCGTAACGCTTCCACGAGACCGAGACGCGCCGTCGGAAAGCCCGGGTCTTCTACCAATGCCTTATTGAACTGCTCGATTGCAGCCAGTGCTTGTCCAGACCGCAGAAGCGACGCACCTCGAGAGTACAGAGCCAGAGCAGGCAAAGACGCGGTAGCCTCAGATGCCAGCTGGATGGCGCCCGCCTGAGCTGGAGACTCGCCCAGGTGAGCACGCAGCGCAGCTGCCAGCCGGCTGAAGGCGCCCGGCAGTTCGGTCATCGTTGCGGCGTCGGCATCCTCCTGCGCCAGCCTGGAGCCGTCCGCGGTCTTAAGGATCTCGGCGTGGATGCGATAGCGTTCTCCATCACGCGATATGGAACCGGTCAGGTACGCCTCTGAGCCGCTCCGTCTTGCCAGCTCCGAAGCGTCCAGTTCAACCGTGTCGGCCGCCGGAGCGTAACCTGCAAGGTGCAGCGACGGCGTTTCCTGCAGCAGAATCTGCATAGCTACCGCGGGCGCCTCCTGCAGAGCGAGTTCTCCCGTCGCATTGTCGAACTGTGTCACTTGCAGAGACCCACTGAGGGCCACCACGGCCGGTGCCATAACGGCCTTCGGACGAAAGTAAAGAATGGCCCCGGCACCGGCAAGCAGCAGAACAGCAAGCGCCGCCATCCACCACCGACTTGCGCCCGTCGCTTCCTCTTCCGTCGAAGGTGGCGCCGTCGCATGAAGCTTCGTTGCGACACTCTCCCGAGTCGGAGGCGCTTCACGCACCATGGACGGCCTGCCGCCTGAGCCGCGCTTATAGAGCTCGGAAGGGCGGCTACCGGAAGGCTTGATGCGTGGGCCGCGAACCGTAGGCTCTGGCACCGGTACGATGTGTTTCGGCGGATTGTTACTCGGTCCAGGCGCTTTTGTCGGAGGCGTCGTCACAGGTGAGGCTCCCGTGATGGGGGCGGCGACTGTCATGGGCGGCGCAGCGGTGATAGCCGAGGCAGATGGTCGGGCTGCAAGCACGGGCGCTGCTGTGGCCGCCTCGCTCGCGGTCTTCAGATCTTCCAGCAAGGCCTTTGCAGACTGGATGCGGTTCTCACGCTTCTTCTCCAGGAGCTTGCGGATGACTGCATCCATCGCCGGTGACACGTGCGAGTTGTGCGTACGGGGCGGCACTGGATCGTTGCCCAGCAGTTCTGCGAAGACCACAGCACTGGTCGCGCCGCGAAACGGTACATCACCCGTCGCAAGCTCGTACAGGACAGCGCCAAGTGAGAACAAGTCAGACCGCGCATCCAGGTCTTCCCCGCGCGCCTGCTCCGGCGACATGTACTCAACAGTTCCCACGGTGGAGCCCGTCCGTGTCAGTCCCCCCTTGTCCCCGTAGAGCACGCGGTCCGACTCCATCTTGGCAAGACCGAAGTCCAGCACCTTCAACTGCTTTTCGCCGTGTGGCCCGTTGACCAGGAAGAGGTTTGCCGGCTTGATGTCGCGATGAACGATGCCTTTGGCATGGGCAGCAGCAAGGGCCTGTGCAGCCTGTACCGCAATCAATTCCAATTCTGAGGCCGACACCGCAGCGCCATCCACCAGGCGCTCTTTCAGGCTTTTGCCATGCAGCAGTTCCATTACCAGGTACGGATCGCCGTCCTGCTCGCCAATGTCAAAAATGGTCGAGATGTTCGGATGGTTCAGTGAAGAGACTGCGCGAGCCTCGCGCAGAAAACGTTCCCGTGCGCCAACCATTTCCAGATGGCGATGCAGAACCTTGATGGCGACATCGCGCTCAAGGCGACGGTCGCGCGCGCGATACACCGCGCCCATGCCTCCAGTTCCGATCTGTTCCAGCACAACATAGGGTCCAAACTGCAGCGGACCGTTCTGCTCCATTGCGTGGCTCCCTGTGCTGGCCCAAACGTCGCGTGCCTCGCGAGACCATCCGCTAAGACTGCGCTCGTCACCTACGGCTATCGCGAAATCATATACCGAATGACATGCCATCCTGCGGCAAAGAGCTGCACACTCGGTGTCAACGGAGATGCCTTGCTGGTCCCTCACAGATGACCGCGGCGATGGCCGGGATTGCTACACTGGAGCGTCTATGGCGATATCGAGTTCCTCTTCTACAACTGCTCCGACAGCTCCTCTGTTGAACGGTCAGGTGCTGATGATCGATGCGGACGACACTCTCTGGGAAAACAATATTTACTTCGAGCGCGCGATCGATCGCTTCATCGATCTGGTTGCCCATCCCGAGATGTCTCCGACCGAAGTTCGCGAAGCCTTTGACCGCCTTGAGGCGAAGCGCGTCAAGACACACGGTTACGGTACCGGTGCGTTTCACCAATCTCTGATTGCGGGGTACGCACACCTGACCGGAGCAGAGGTCACGGCTGACGCCCATCAGCATCTGGCAGCATGTGCCGGCAGCATTCGTGATGCGGAGTTGACGCTGCTGGACGGCGTATTCGATACGCTGCCGCTGCTTGCTGCGAAGCACACGTTGATTCTGGTGACCAAGGGCGATCACGAGGAGCAAACGGCGAAGCTTGCACGTTCTGGTCTGCACCAACACTTCCACCACGTTGAAGTGCTACCCGAAAAGCACACTGCGGCGTATGAAGCATTGCTTGATCGTTACGGCTGTGATCCAGCGGTGACATGGATGATCGGCAACAGCCCTCGGAGCGATGCCAACCCCGCGCTGGCTGCGGGCATGCATGCCGTTTACGTGCCACACCCCAGTACATGGGTGCTGGAGCGTGAGGCGTTAGGCGAGCCACGGCATGGCCGTCAGTTGCTGCACCTCTCCAGTTTTCGAGAGCTTCTGCATCACTTCGCATAGAGCAAGTGCGCGCGCTTCGTTCAGGGCTCAAGCTCTGCTATACTCGCTTCTGGATGGGGCTTCCCACGGCAATGCAGAAGTTTGCGAGGCCGTATGCGGAGGTGGCGAAATTGGCAGACGCACTAGCTTGAGGTGCTAGCGGGTAACACCATACGGGTTCAAGTCCCGTCCTCCGCACCACTCCTGAATCTCTAGCAGATGACAAAGAAGGTCAGCCCGAAACGGCTGGCCTTCTTTTGCTTCGCAAGACCTCGTATGCGCGATCTGATCCGACGCCGATCAGATGTCCGAGCAAAAGCGGCCATGCGCGGTCTGCGCCACAGTCGTCACAGCGGGCCTCCCGAACAAGTGGAAGAGGCGCCACAACTCAGATACGGGTATCTACGCGGGATCAAGTCACATGACACTACCGGGCTATCCCCGGGATGCCCGGTGATACACTCAGATCTGGACAGAAATGCTGGCAGGAGAAACTTTTGGCTTCCCTTCCATCGCGTTGCTCCAGGCGGTCTTAATCACTCAGACCACGCGGTTACACCGCACTAATTTTGATCTGCGCCCAAAGCGCACCGCGCCCTTCAAAACGGCGCATTGAGGCAAGCTCCAGACCGATGAACGCCCTTCTGATCTTTCTCGTCATCCTTCACGTCATCATCTGCGTGTTTCTTATCGGCGTTGTATTGCTGCAGCAAGGCAAGAGTGCCGATCTGGCCGGAGCCTTCGGCGGACAAGGTTCGCAGACTGCCTTCGGCCCTCGCGGCGCGGCCAATTTGCTGACGCGTCTGACCACGTGGTCGGCTGTGCTCTTCATGATTACCTCGATCAGCCTGACGATCCTGATGTCGCGCACGAGTGATCGCTCGGTCCTCTCGGGCATCAAGACACAGCAGAGCACCCCCAAGAAGTAGCGCATCTCTGATCTCGCAGGGCGTAGGCTTTGGCCTGCGCCCTTTTGCTTTGCCCGCAAGTCACCCCAGGAGTCCTCCCTTGCAACGTGAGACCTTCCCCGTCGGCCCGCTCCAATGCAACTGTTCGATCCTGTACGACGAGACGGCGCATGACGCCACCGTTGTCGATCCCGGCGCGGACCTTGCGCGCATCACCGCCTTCCTAGCCGCTCATGCCCTCAAGCTACGACAGATCGTCGTCACCCATGGGCATCTGGATCACATCGCCGGCGCGAAGGTATTGTCGGAACAAACTGGCGCGCCAGTGGTGTACCACCAGGCCGATCTCGCCCAACTGGCGTGGATGGAGCAGCAGGCCGCATGGATGGGAGTCCCCGTGCCCAAAGTCGCGCCTCCCGATGCGAGCGCAGAAGAAGGCACGAAGCTTATCGTCGGGAGCGAAACCGGGACCGTGTTGCATACGCCGGGTCACACCCAGGGCAGCATTTCCCTTTCCTTCCCGCAGAGCAGCCTCTTACTGGCTGGCGATACCTTATTTCGCAATGGCATCGGCCGGACAGATCTCCCGGGTGGTGACACTCCAACAATCCTCCGTTCCGTCCGAGAGAAGCTGTTTCCTCTGCCACAGGAGACCGTCGTAGTGCCGGGTCACGGGTCCGAAACGACCATCGGACGCGAGGTGGAGAGGAATCCTTTCTTTTTTAAATAGAGCACCTTGCGGTCATAGCCCCAAGTAGACGTTGAACGGTTTTCCAGAGGGTTTACTTCCCTGGTTCAGCTTGCTGGCAGGTAGTTTGAATGCTGAAACCCTGCGCGCCGGACTGCGAAGCAGGTCACTGCTTCTCGGTAATCCCGCTTCAACTTGTCCCACGCGTTGTAGGTGGCAGGCCAGTGTGCCGGATGGGTGCGCCAGTCAAAGCGCAACGGACCGGTGTAGTGCTCGAGAATGAGTGATGTCCGCGGTAAATGGTAGGGCGAACTGATGACCTCCGCGGAATGCCAGCCGTTTTTTTCCATGATGGCGTGGCTATACCAAATGTTCTGGATGGTGTCCTGCGCCTGGCCCTCGACGATGATCGCATCACGCGGCACGCCCTCTGCCGCAGCGTAGTCAGCCATTACCTGCCCCTCAACGAATTTGTTGTGAGCCGCGCCGCCCGTCATGATGATGTGCGGAGCCACGCCCGCCTTGTACTCCCGGACGCCTTCGTCGATGCGCTCACGCAGTTCAGCCGAAGGTGTGCCATCTGCCTTCGCAGGCGTCCCCAGCACCATCAGCGTGTCGAAGTGATCTTGTGCAGAGTTGCGGCTCGGAATGGTTCGCCAAGCCAGGAAGACAAAGAGGGTCGAACAGACGGCGGCGGCCAACAAAGCCCAAAGGACGACTCGTACAAATCTCATGCCGCCAACTTAGCATGCGAAGCTGGCGGCAAATCAAAGGGCCACCCGAAGGTGGCCCGTGATTTTACTTTGTGCGGCTTTTCCGGATCGACTTACCGGCGGCTGGACTTCTTCGCGGCTGCCTTTTTCGCGGCCTTCGCGGGGGCAGCCTTCTTAGCCGGAGCCGCCTTTTTTGCAGGCGCCGCCTTCTTCGCCGGCACTGCCTTCTTGGCGACAACCGTCTTTGCGGCTGCCTTCACCGGCGCTGCCTTCTTGGAGGCTACCTTCACAGGTGCCTTCTTGGCCACAGCCTTTGCCGGTGCACCCTTCTTGGCGACAACGTTCTTGGCAACAACCTTCACCGGCGCCTTCTTGGCGACTTGCTTTGCCGGAGCTGCCTTCTTCGCTGGGACAGCCTTGACTGGCGCTGCTTTCACCGGAGCGATTGACTTCTTTGCGGCGACGGGCTTCGGCTCAACCGCAGCCTTCACCACAACCGGCGCAGGAGCAGCCTTCTTGGGCACAGCGACCTTTGCCGGGGCAGGTGTCGGTGCGACCTTGGCGATTGGTGTGCGAGGTGCCGGCTCTGGTCCGCGATCGGGACCGGTCAGGTCGCCAACTTCGGTTAGACCTGATGCCAGACCGGCGGCCTCTTCTTCGGCTGCCACCGTGACCGCAGCAGCCTTTTTGGCCTTGGCGCGGCTGGGACGTGCTTCCTTCTTTGCGCGGGCGCGGCGAAGGTTCACAGGCGGTGGTGGCGCGGGTGGCGAGTAAGGCTCAAGGTAAGCCTTCATCTCTTCCGGAGTGGACAGCTTGCCGTCCATCAGTTCGAAAAACAGCTTATCGAGTAGTTCCGCGTAGATCGGAAGATCCTGCGTGATGCGCATCTCCGTCAACAACGCGTAAGGAATGCGCTGGCGAGCGGTGGGCGACTCGGTCAGAAAGGTCTTCAGGCGCGACTGGACCGCAGAGGACTTGCTGCCATAGGACATCGCAAGGACCAGATTCGGCTCAGACGCATGCAGCACGCGCCAGGCGGCGGAAGGTACGGCCGACTCCTTCGAGGAGAACTGCGCGGAGAAATCCCTGGTGCGGGACTCGAGGGTATCGATCTCTCGGACAAAGCCGGGACGAACGAACATCGCCTTTAACTTTGCGACCTCTGGAGCGGCGAGCTTCGCCGTGACCAGTGGGAACGCAACGGCTGCAGGCTGCGACAGGATGCCCTGCATCTGCAACTGGCCCTGCTTTTCATACAGCTCGGCCAATGCGGCGGTGTTCGCCTTCGCAGCAGTCAGCGACGGGGACAGGGCGGGCAGCCAGCCCTCGGTCTCAAGGGCACGCAGCACGCGGACCGGATCTTCCTCGTGGAAGATCTCTTCCAGCTCGTAGCCGCGGCTCCAGTCGCTCAGCGCGGAGACGTAGCCTTCTTCTTTGGCCGTCTCGTAGCGCTGGCGAGTTTTCTCTTCCATTTGCCAACCGAGGCGTGCGATCAGACGCGCCACACGGATCAGACGGGAGGGGTCCTCGATGAAACCATAGTTGCTCACCAGGCGCAGCTCACGGTTCTCGATGTCGGCCACGCCGTTCAGCGGGTCCATCAGCAAGCCATAGGAGCCTTCGTTCAGGGAGATGGCCATGGCGTTCGCCGTAAAGTCGCGGCGGCGCAGGTCGTCCGTGATGCTGCCGGGCTCAAACTTTGGCTTGCCGGGCTTAGGCCACGACACACATACAGCCGAGCTTAGCTCGACCCGGACGCCGCCGGCGAAAACCAGGAACAGCTGCGAGGCGGGAGCATTTTCTCCCACGATCTCAGCCCCTGCTGCTGTCAATGATTTCTTCAAACGGAAGACATCACCCTGAACCGTCAGGTCGAGGTCGCGAACGGAGCCGCCACCAGTCAGATCGCGAACCGCACCGCCCGTCAAAAAAACGGTGGTATCGAACTCGCGCGCAATAGTACGGATGGATCCGATGGCCCTCTGCTGCGCGGGCGAAAGGCGGGTTTCCAGCAGATAGATATAATCAGCCATGAGCCGTTCAGTCTCCAAGATCGCGGCCCATCACGGCGGCCGCGAGATGCCGATAAGCGTCGCGGATTCAGCAGCTTAGCGACGGGTGAAAGCCTCGGCACAAAATGCGAGTGTAGCACGGTGCTATCGCTTTGGATACCCCTGACGGCTGCATTTTTGTTGCGGCGGCAGAGACGCGGGACCACAATAGGTGCGTACTTTCATCGCATGAATTCCTGGGAGCACCTGGCAGATGGCGCTGAGCCGCAAAAAAGTCGTAGTGCGGCGCTTCCTGCCGGGCCTGCTGTGGGGCTACCTGCCAGCAAGTGGGCTTGCCTATACGGGTGAACCGCCAATGCTCGATCTGCTCGATCTCAGCGGCCGCATCCAGCCGGTCCCGCTCGCCGACGTGAAATACGCGGCCTATGTTCGCGACTTTAATACGGGCGATACCTTCGCACCGGAGCGACTGACCCGGAAGACCTTCCTCGCGCGGCCGAGGTCAGAGGGCCTCTGGCTCCGGCTCACCCTGCGCGATAGAGAGGTCTTTGAAGGTCTTGCGCCACTGGACCTAACAATGGCCGACGGCTGGGCGCAGGATCTCGGCGTCCACCTCGTCCCGCCCGACATCCGCGGCAACACGCAGCGACTCTTCATCCCGCGCCTTGCGATCGAGTCGATGGAGGTGCTGGCCGTTGTCACGACACCCTCTCGGAAGAAGCCGGTCGCCGTTGCCGACGCGACGGAAACTCAGCCCGACCTTTTCAGTCTGGAGCTGCCTCCCGACGCCCGTACCCAGTAGCGACGCGAAGCAGTACGATTGACGGCATGAAACTCTCGGAGATTGCGAGCCGCCTTGGGGCGGAGTTGGTCGGCGACGGCGATGTTGAAATTACTGGTGTTGCCGGGATCGAGCATGCACGGCCCGACCAGGTCACCTTCATCGCGAACCCGAAGTACGCTCCGCTCGCCAAGTCGACGAGGGCTGCTGCCATCCTCGTCGAACCCGACTTTCCTACGCTGGAAGGCACGTCAACTCTGCGGATCCGTAATTGCTACCGCGCGTTTGCGGAGACGATCAAGATCTTCTACACCGCACCAAAGTACGTCCCTGGCATCCACCCCACTGCTGTGATCGACCCGTCAGCGAGGATAGGGCCGGGCGCTCACGTGGGTGCCTACGTGGTCGTCGGTGCGGGAGTTGTCATGGGCGACGACGCTATTCTGCTGCCGCACGCCGTGATCTACCAGGGGGCCCGGATCGGCCATCGTTTTTTTGCGCATGCACATGCCGTTGTCCGGGAGTTCTGTCGGATTGGCGACGACGTAACGCTGCAGAACGGAGCGGTCATCGGTGCGGACGGCTTCGGTTACGCTCGCGACGGTGCGGCCTGGGTAAAGATTGTGCAGTCCGGTGCAACCGTGCTCGGCGATCGTGTGGAGGTGCAGGCCAACGCATGCGTCGACCGCGCAAGCATCGGCGAGACCAGCATTGGTGCCGGCAGCAAGATCGACAACCTGGTGCAGGTGGGCCACGGATCAACTGTGGGCGAGAACACGCTGCTATGCGCTCAGGTGGGCCTGGCGGGATCGACCGAAGTGGGCGACCGAGTGATTCTGGCTGGTCAGGTGGGTGTGGCTGGCCACTGCAAGGTGGGCGACGGTGCGGTCGCCACAGCGCAGAGTGGTATCCCAAGCGACGTGGCAGCAGGCGCGATCGTCAGCGGCTATCCGGCAATGGACAACCGGCAATGGCTGCGTTCTGTCGCAGCATTCGCGCGACTGCCGGAGATGCTGCGGGAGATCCGTTCGCTACGCAAGACCAACACCGCACCGGAATAGTTGCAGATGTGCGAAGAGAGGGTGACCGGCGCGCATTGCCTCGCATCTGACCCTGCAAGTATGGCTGACGAGAACACACCCGAGACTGGTACGACCGACTTGAAGAACCTCTTTTCTATGCCGCGCAGCGACGAAAGCGCCGCCTCGCAGGAGCCGAAGGCGGTTCGCGTGTTACTGCTGGACGACGACCCCGCAAATCTCCTGCTGCGTTCCGCAATTCTTCGTCAGAACGGCTATGAGTCCCTGCCTGCCAGCACCATTGAAGAGGCGAATGAATTGCTTGAGAGCACGGACATTGCCGTGCTGGATTATCACCTGGGTGCCGGTAAATTCGGTACAGCGGTCGCTGCGAAACTGCGTCAGCGCAGGCCGGAGGTGCCCATCATCATCCTCTCTGCAACGCTGGAGCGCAGGTTTGGTGGTGTGGAAGACATGCATCTGCTGAAGGGGCATAGCTCGGTCGAGGATCTTCTTTCAGCCTTGCGCGGCCTTGAGGCAAAGCGCCGGGGATCACCCGTCGTGGTGGACGCGCGTGAGTTCTATTACAGCCGCATCGCCATGGCCATCGGAATTGATGTCCTGGTGCAGATCCTCGATCCTGAAGGCAACTGGCATTACGTGAATGAGAGCGCGGCGGAGTACCTGCAGAAGCCGCGTGACTGGTTCCCGGGCCGCAACATCTTCGCGGAGATGGCAGAGACCATGCGCGACTGGCGTGATGTTCTCTATGCCGTCTCGACAACGCGCGAGACTTACATCGACCGGACCCGGCGCGGTCTGCTGACGGAGCCCCGAGAAGACGAAGGCAATGCCACCTGGAGCGTTCTTGCCTTCCCCATCATGCTGCATGATGGCCGCAGCGGCGTTGTTCTGAGTGCCCGCATTCTTGAGAGGCACTCCGGCAACTCCTTCGCATGACGCAGGACGGGCCTGATACCCTTCTCTTCATGCGTCGTCTTCTTTCTGGCCTTGCTTTGTGTGCGACTCTTGGCGCGTCTGTGGCCCTTATCGGCTGCCACTCGCACTACATTCAGGCCACGATCACCAATGCGAGCGATGCTCCCCTGAACGTCGTTCAGGTGGATTACCCGAGCGCAAGCTTCGGTACGCAGCTTCTGGCCCCCGGTGCCAGCTTCCACTACCGCTTCAAGCTGCTTGGGAGCGGCAACATCAAGGTCAGCTTCACGGATGCGGCAAGGCAAGACCACGCGCAGACGGGTCCCTGGCTGAACGAAGGCCAGGAGGGTACGCTGGAGATCACGCTGCCCTCGCAGGATCACGCTGAATTTCATACGAGTCTGAAGCCGTGATCGAACCGGTTATGTATCCCGGCGTCTTCATTACATTCGAGGGACCGGATGGTTCCGGCAAAACCACGCAGATCAAGAGGCTGGCCGAATGGCTGCGTGAACGTGGGACAGAACCTATCCTGCTCCGACAGCCTGGCGGCACTGCGCTAGGTGAGCGTATCCGGGCAATTCTGCTGGATTCGCGATCCGAAGAGGCTCTTGGTGAGATCGCTCCGCTAAGCGAACTTGCGCTGATGTTCGCAGATCGCGCGCAGTCGATTCGACAGGTCATTCTGCCGGCGCTCGCTGAAGGAAGGGTGATCCTCTGCGATCGCTACACTGACTCGAGCGAGGCATACCAGGGTGCCGGTCGAGGCCTGGGCACGGATCGAGTACTGGCCGTTCATCGCGCAGTGTGTGACGATCTTCAACCTTCGTTGACTGTGCTGTTGCTGCCAGATGTGGAGCAGGCCCTGAAGCGCGCCCGGCGGCGCAATGAGCGATACAAGCAGCAGCACGATGGAGCCGATGAGAATCGGTTTGAGGCCGAGGGCGAGGCCTTCTACCGCCGTGTTCATGATGCCTATGCGGCTATTGCTGAGAGGGAGCCGCAGCGTGTGGCGCTGATTGGTCCTGGTACTGGCGATGACGGGATCGAAGCCATTGCCACACGTGTGCGTGAGGTCGTAGCGGAACGGCTCGCAGCAGCCCGCATCGGAGTCTAACGGACATGGCCGATGGCATCGACTTTGAGAACTCCTACGTCTTTCGGCCTGCGCACGAGCTGACGACCAAGACAGGCACGTGGCGCATACCACCCGGCCTGCGCAAGACGCTACCCTTCTACCTGCATAAGCCATGGGCGCGCCTGGGCAAGCCCATTCTGCTGTTCGAATACATGGCAAAGCACTGCGGGCCCATCTCGCATTACATGTTGTTCGGGAATCACGTGATCTTCCTGAGTGACCCCGCAGCCATCCGCGAGGTGCTGGTGAACCAGGCGGGCAAGTTCGTGCGGGAACGCACCATTGTGCGGCTGAAGATTTTGCTGGGCGAAGGCCTGCTGACCAGCGATGACCCGACGCACAAGCGGTCGCGGCGCATCGTCGCACCGGCCTTTCATCGGCAGCGCATCTACGACTACGGCAGCGAGATGGTTCGGAGCACGTTGCATTGGCGCGACCAGTGGAACGCCGGTGCCGTGGTCGACATGAACTCCGAGATGATGACGCTCTCACTCGACATCGTGGCGCGCACGCTCTTCGACACTGAGGTCGACGATGACATCCGCGAGATCAATGCGCAGAGCAACACCATCATGCGCATCTACAACTTCCTCGTCGCATTCCCGAATGCAGAGCTGTTCCTGAAGTACAAGATTCCCGTGCCGGGCCTGAGCAAGTTCGCACGTGCGCGCGCACGCCTTGATAAGGTGGTGAAGCGCATCATCGCCGATCGCAAGTTGGCGAATGCAGCCGATCCCGAACATGCCGACCGCAAAGACCTCTTGAGCATGCTGCTCGCTTCGCGGGATGAAGATGGATCTGAACTGAGCGACGAGCAGTTACGAGATGAAGTGCTGACGATTTTTCTCGCCGGCTACGAGACGACGGCAAATGCTCTCTCGTGGACGTGGTATCTGCTTGCGACGAATCCCGACCAGCAGGAGCGCCTCTTCGAAGAGGTGCGCGAAGTCCTGGGTGGCCGTGCTCCTTCGCTGGATGACTACGCGAATCTGAAGTACACACAGATGGTCTTTGCAGAGGCGATGCGCCTCTATCCACCGGCATGGGCGATGGGACGCAAGTCAACGGAGCCCTTCGAGGTCGGACCGTATCGTATGCCTGCCGGAACGCACGTCTTCATCTCGCAGTACATCCTGCAGCGCGATGAGCGCTTCTACCCGGACCCGCTTTGTTTCGATCCCCTACGTCACACCGAGGAAGAGAAGGCCAAGCGTGACAAGTTTGAGTACTTCCCATTCGGTGGCGGTCCGCGCCAATGCATTGGAGAGGGCTTCGCGTGGCTTGAGGGCGTGATGCTGATCGCCACCATCGCTCAGAAGTGGCGCCTGGAGTGGATTGACGGGCAGCCTGTCGAGGTTGAGGAGAAAATCACGCTGCGACCGAAATACCCGTTGCGAGTGACGCTCCACGCGCGATGAAGTTTCGAGTCAGGCTTGCAGTCGGGCACCGCTAAACAGCGTCTCCACCTTGTTGCGCAGTTTCTCGCTGTACATGGCCCTGTCTGCGGACGCCAGCAGGTCATCGAGAGACTGCAATTCGTCGGGATCCACGGTGCCGCTACCCAAGCTGAAGCTGAAGGGATAGAGGCGGCTCGGCAAGGAATTCTGCTTCGAGGCGGCAAGCTTCAGCCGCAATGCCACGGTCTCCAGGTTCCGCTTTCCGCAGCCGATGGCGACGGCGAACTCGTCGCCGCCGATGCGTCCCATGATCTCGGTGCTCCGGAAGGTCGCACGCAGCAGATCGGAGACTTCACGCAGGAAGACGGAACCTGCCTCATGGCCGAGCGAATCGTTGACAGCCTTCAGATTGTCGAGATCGATGAAGAGCACGGAAAAAGGCTCACGGGAGCGCTGCGCCAGGCGGAGTGCCTGTTCCGCATGAATGTAAAAACCGCGCCGGTTATAAAGCTCCGTCAATCCGTCGCGCAGTGAGAGATCGCGGATTTTAGCTTCCTGTGTTTCGATCAGCCGTGCCAGCACAACGACAGTGCCGAATGCGAGCATGGACGCGATGGAGGCGATGATCGCCGTCGCATACCGAAGATCGATCTGACCCGTGCGGATCATCAGGATCATGGTGGCACCCAGAACGAAGGGCAGAGTCAGCGCGATGGGCGACGCGATCCTCGCGATTCTGCCGCCCGTACCAACCCCAAGCAGGATGCCGAAGGATCCGAACCCCGCTCGTCCGAGAAACGCAACGAAGCACAACAGGACCAGAACGGCCAGCGTCTGCGGTGACGTGCGATTGGCCAGGGAGGTACCGAACAGCCGCAGTGCGCCGAAGATATAGCCGGAAGCCACGGACAGAACCATCAGGCAGAGCGCGAAGAGGATCACGTCGGCGACCAGGCTCAGTAGCCGTTTGCGCGCGCGGATCGTCGCCATCAGCAACCCCAGCAGGCAGAAGATCGTGGCGGTCTGCGGTGCCATGCGGCCAGGTTGGGCTGCCAAAGCGTCCGCTGCCAGGAGCGTGTCCAGGCCAAGGGAGACGCCGAAGACGTACTCGACGAGAACGGACAAAGCAACTGCCGAGACGGCCAGCCCGAGCCAGCGACTCAAGGTGACGGTGCGGTCGGAGCGGCCTGGCAGCGTGCCGCCCAGGCTGCCGGCGCTCAGCAGGGCCAGCACAGCCGTATTTGCTTTCATCAGCGACCAGCCCGTTGGCAGGTGCCGACCTACGGATGGAATGAGCCAACCACACAGGATGACTGCAGCCAGGGCAAATACAAGCGCGAGGCAAACGCGCTGAATCGGTGCCAGTCCCTCGAGGCGATCCGGGTCGGTGGGTGCGAAGGCATGGAGGGGGGACCGTTTTAACATTGTTGTGTCGCAACCATACGCGAATGTGCGTGTGGCCGCTGGCCTTTCAAGCTCTTCTTGTGCAAACAGCTTCGAAAAGGTGTGTCCGAGGAGCTCTGTCGGTCGCGGGAGGGTTGTGTGGATGGGCCACGCACATTCGGCGCGAGCAAATTATCCTTGAGCTGTGCCCTTTCGCTTTCAGGACTTTGTCGGTAACGAATCGACCGTGACGCATCTGCGGCGTGCGGTTGCATCCGGACGTCTTCCCCACTCCATTCTGCTGAGCGGACCTGCGGGGTCAGGTAAGTACACGCTGTCACTGATGATCACGATGGCGTTGCTGTGCGAGCGGCAGCCACGGGACGGCGACCTCGCCGACTTCTGCGGTGAGTGCCGGCACTGCACACGTATCGCAGAATCGTTCGACCTGCCAGCGCTGGTGGAAGCCGCGGTCAGCGCGCGTGAGCAGATGCGTGAGACCGACAAGAAGGACACACGCGTCCTGATCCAGACACATCCGGACGTATTGGTACTGCCGCCTGATCCACCGCAGTTGCTGGTGAAGCTCGGCCAGGTGCGATCGCTGATCCACAGCATCTACTCGCTTCCCGGCGACAGCAAGCGCCGCGTTTATCTCTTCCCTTCCGCGGCCTTCATGAAGGAGGCTGCAAACAGCCTTCTGAAGGTGCTCGAAGAGCCGCCGTCGTATGCGCACATCATTCTGATGGCGGAGCATCCCGGCGAGCTGCTGCCAACTATCCGCAGCCGCTGCGCACCCGTTCGCCTGGGGGCGCTCTCTTCCGCAGAGATCGAGATGTTGCTGTCCGAACGAAAGCCCGAGGTGAAGCCGCAGCAGCGTGCGCTGGTAGCGAGACTGGCTCAGGGCGCCGCCGGCAAAGCGCTGGGCTATGACCTGGAGGGCTATCTGAAGGCACGTACGGATGCCATGGTCGTGTTGCGGTCGGCCACGCTGGACAGTGAACACACTGACTTGTTCAAGACCACGGAGACCTACCGTGCCGGAGCCGAGGGCCAGCAGAAGACGCAGGCCATGCTGTCCGCGCTGGCCGGCCTGCTTGAAGATCTGCTGTTGCTCCGCTCAGGCGTTCCTGACCGCCTGCGAAATATCGACCTCGGGCGAGAGCTTGAGACCCTGGCCGACTCCGTCACCTTCGCGTGGCTGGAAAATGCAGTCCGCGGTCTGGACAACGTCATCAGCGGCATGCGGCGGAACCTGTTGCGGTCTATCTCGCTGGATGCCTTTGCCGAGAGTATGGCAGACGGGCGCAGGTAAGGCGCGATCCCGCGTGCAGGTCCCACGATGTGGATTCCTAAGTCTCTCTAGCCGCTTTCAGAAGGCGGTCACGGATAGCTTCCACCAGCGGTTCGTCACTGGCGGGCGGCAACGGGCAGACAATAGTGTTAACGCGCATGGCATCCAGTGCTCGCAGGCCGGTGTAGAGCGTGCGCGCAAGGGCTGCAGGATCATTCCAGCACTCCCACTGAAACTCCTTGCCCGTCCATCCGGGCGCGGTCCAGCCGAGCGGCAGCAGGACGCCTGTCCGCTCCGGTGTGACATGGTGCAGCAGGTCGTCAAGGTCACCCTGTGTGTGCACCAGCATCAGCCGCGCGCGCGGGGCATAGTGGCGAATGCCAACCCCAGGTGAAGGCAGGCTCTCAGGCCGGGCAGCAGCCTTTGTCACGTCTTCCGTGCGCCGGTACACAGTAATCTTCCGCTTGACCACGGCTTCAATCTGCGCGGGGCTGACACCACCCTGACGGTAGAGCACCATGGGCGATGCGGTGGGATCCAGCACGGTGGATTCAAGACCGATATGGCAAGGGCCCGCATCCAGCACAGCATCGATGCGGCCATTCAGATCTGCAAGGACATGCGCCACGGTCGTCGGGCTGATATGCCCGAAAAGATTGGCGCTCGGCGCCGCTAGCGGAAGGTTCGCCTCGCGGATCAGGGAGAGCGCGACTGGATGAGACGGCATGCGAACCCCGACTAGGTCGCGGCCGGCGGTCACGGCCTCTGGCAGGTCAAGGTGTCGAGGCAGCAGCAGCGTTAGAGGGCCGGGCCAGAACGCATTGATGAGCGGAAGTGCAGCCTCAGGCACCTGGCGCACGACACGTTCCAGCATCGTCACGTCACTCACATGAACAATCAGCGGATCCCAATGCGGCCGCTGCTTGGCGATAAAGATGCTCTCGACCGCCGCGGCATCCAGTGCGTTTGCCGCCAGGCCGTAGACCGTCTCCGTGGGCATGGCGACAAGGCCGCCCTTCGACAGCGTGACTGCGGCTTCTTTCACATCCGCAGGCCTGTCCGCGGAGAGATGAACCGTCCCCTGTGCAGCACGTTGTGTCATGGCAGAATTCACCGCACTATAGTACTTCTTTCCCTCATGCGGTGCGGGTGCATGCGCCTATACTCGGCACATGTCGCACGCGGAGATTGAGCTTAAGTTCTGCGTACCTGATCCGCGCGAATTCCGCGCACGGGCGCTTGCCGCCGGCTTTGCTCTGCAAACGCCGCGCACCATGGAGCGCAACGCGCTGTTCGACACACCGGAGCGTCGCCTTCTGAGCGAACGTCAGGTGCTGCGCCTGCGCGAATACGGTGGACAGTGGGTGTTGACCCACAAACGCCCGCCAGCCCATAACGACGACAGTTCGTTCTACAAGGAACGCCTCGAAACGGAGACGGTCGTCGGCGACGGCGCCGCGATGGGAGCCGTGTTTGTAGAGCTTGGCTACACACCGGTCTTCCGCTACGAAAAGTTCCGGACAGAATTCCATGACGGCGAAGGCGCTCTGGTGCTGGACGAGACGCCCATTGGCGACTTTGCAGAGCTGGAGGGCCAGCCGGAGTGGATCGATCGGGCCCTGGAGCGCCTGAATATTCCCCGCGAGTGGTGTTTCACCGACAGCTACGGTCGCATGTTCCTGGATTGGAAGGAACGCAGCGGATCGACCGCGGAGAATATGACTTTCGATGAGATATCTGTCCCGAGTCTGCGGTAGCACTTTGGACGGCACCACAACTCGCCGCTCGACGAGGCCATCAGAGACCGTATGACAAACGATCAGGACATTCAATCAGGCGCACGGCGGGTGGAAGCGGCAGAGCATTCGCGATCTGGCCTGACGCAACCCAGCGACATCAGCATTGCGGACGTCAACGAACTCAACGCACCGGCGCAGACTATGCTGGGTGATCTGACCCTGAGCATGTTCCAGCAGGGCCAGACGGTTCGCGTGCGGGTCGGCAGCGCGACGTCTGCGGCAGAGTTCTACGAATTCGCCTACGAGTCTGCAGACGAAGCGAACACCGCGCTGCTCGAAGCAGGTGTCCTGACGCAGAAGCAGGTTCCCGACGTCACGCAACCTGCTGGCACCGGCATTCACATCAAGGGCATCACTGCAGAGCAGTTGCTGCACGCAGGACTCAAGCGGCACAGCATCTCGACGCTGTAGTTCCACAGCAAACACAGGAAAGCCCGGCTGCACGCCGGGCTTTCCTGTCTGCACTACGGGACCAGCTAGAAAATCTGGAAGTTCACGGCGACGTTCAACTCCACTGGAACGCTTACGCCGCCTTTTTTGGCCGGAGCAAACTTCCACTGTGCAACCGCCTCCCGAGCCTTTTCGTCCAGCCCCATGCCGACGGGCCGAACCACGCGGATCTGGGTCGGTCGACCGGTCGCATCGACGACAAGGTGTACCAGCACTTCACCCTGGAACTTGGCCTTGCGAGCCTCTTCGCTGAACTCCGGATCCGTGGAGTAGATCAGTCGCGGTGCCGAGACATCGCCGCCAACCTGATAAGTCCCCCCGCCGGTTCCACCACCGCTGCCCGGACCAAGGCCGTTGCCTCGACCGCTGCCCAGGCCGCCGCCGCTGCCGTTGCCGAGCGAGTTCATCCCGACGTTTGGCGCGTTTGGCATGCCCAGATTCGGCATGTTGTTGTTCGTCATCTTGATGTTGGTCTGGATGTTGATCGCAGGATCAACTGTCAGCTTCGGTTCAATCTTCGGAGGATTCGAAGGTGGAACGATTGGCGTCGGTGAGATCTTCGGCAAGCGTCCCTGCGTTACGGGAGCAATATCATGCGCACCGCCGCCACCGCCCATAGCCTTCAGAGCAGGCACTTTGACGGGCGGCTGAGGTGCCGGCGTGTCGAAGGTAATTTCCTTGATAACTGGCTTGGAGGCCGTGACGACCTTGATGACGCGTGTGCTAATCCAGAAGATCAGCAGGAAGATCAGCGCATGCACGCCGATCGCAACCGCCGTCGACTTGGGGTCACGCTTGACGTCCATCGGATTGACAACCGCGATGGGCTTGGATTCGAGCACCAGCGGCGGCAGCTTCTCTGGAAAGAAGGCGTCGCGGAAGTTCTGCACCAGGGACGCAAAGGGTCCGTTGGACTGCAGTTCTTCGGGCTGCCCCAGGTGCGGACCGTCCGCAGTCCTTGATTTCGTGGATGGTTCTTCAGTGATTGTCGCCATCGCCTCAATCTCGTTGGTTCTCACGTGCGTTGTGTCGCGCGGGAACAATCTTTGTCGCCGTGTCTCCGGATTTCATGATCCGCCCGGTGAAACGGGTCTAAGTACACAAGCTGCTGTACGGCGTTCTGGCGTCCGTCAACATTGTACAAAACAACCGGTGAGACGTTTTGCCCTTTGAACTGGTCCGCCCACCTTTGTCGTTTGACGCATGAACCCGGCTGGAAGTAACGGGCAATCTTAAAGGGAGCCACCGCGCAGGTACAAGCAATGGTTCCGTAGTCACCGCGCGCCGCTACAATAAGGGTTTGGGCGCTGGCTGCGAGGACTTCGCAGCACATAGCTGCCACGAAGCATGAGGGACTGGATGGACGAGGCGAACAAGCCGAAGCAGTTGAAGGACACGCTGAATCTGCCAAAGACGGCGTTTCCCATGAAGGCAAACCTGCCCGGCAACGAACCGGCACGCCTGCAGGCATGGACGGAAGCCGATCTGTACGGACAGATTCGCGCGTCACGCGCGGGTAAAGAGAAGTTCATTCTTCATGACGGCCCGCCGTATGCCAACGGAGCTATCCACCTTGGCCATGCGCTGAACAAGTGCATCAAGGACTTCGTCGTAAAGTCGAAGACGATGGCCGGGTTCGACGCGCCGTACGTTCCGGGCTGGGACTGCCATGGTCTGCCGATCGAGATCAAGGTCGACGAGCAGCTCGGCCGTAAAAAGCTTGAGATGGACGCCCTTACTGTCCGCCAGCAGTGCCGCGACTACGCGCAGAAGTACGTCGATTTGCAGCGCTCGCAGTTCGTTCGCATGGGCGTACTGGGCCGCTGGGACAATCCGTATCTCACCATGAGCTTCGGCTACGAAGCCCGCATCCTCGAGACGTTCTACGCATTCTTCGAAAAGGGTTTCGTCTACAAGGGCCTGCGGCCGGTCTACTGGTGCATGCACGACAAGACAGCGCTCGCCGAGGCGGAAGTCGAGTACGAGATGCACACCTCGCCCTCGGTCTACGTGCGCTATGCCCTCACCAGCGACGCTGCGCACATTGATCCGTCGCTTGCCGGCCTGCCCGTCTTTGGCCTTATCTGGACGACGACGCCGTGGACCCTGCCGGCATCGCTCGCCATCGCCTTCCATCCGGAATTCGAGTACGTGGCCGTGCAGATCGCGGAAGACAACGGGACCTACGGCAAAGGCAACGTCTACCTCGTCGCGTCTGAGCTGCTCGAATCACTGAAGACCACCGCGAACCTCCCGGCGGTTGAAGTGCTTGCACGCTTCCACGGTGAGAAGCTCGAGCGCACCACCTTCGCACACCCCTTCCTGCCACGCGAAATCCTCGGCGTCATGGCCGAGTACGTCACCACTGAGCAAGGCACCGGCGGCGTCCACACCGCACCCGCACACGGCCCGGATGACTTTGCCACCGGCAAGAAGTACGCCCTCTCGCAGGTCTGCGACGTCGACGAAGCCGGCCGCCTGCGCAACGGCCTGCCCGAGTACGACAGCCTGAACGTGCACAAGGCCAACGCGCCCATCATCGAGCTGCTGAAGTCCCGCGGCGCGCTCATGGCGCAGGGCGATGTGCACCACAGCTACCCGCATTGCTGGCGCTGCCATCGTCCCGTCATCTATCGCGCCACCGAGCAGTGGTTCATCGGCATGGAGACGCCGCTCGACGGCACCACCTTCCGCGAACGTGCGCTCGCCGAAATCGCCAAGGTCACATGGGATCCCTCGTGGGGCCAGGAGCGCATCAGCAACATGATCGCGACACGGCCTGACTGGTGCATTAGCCGCCAGCGCATCTGGGGCGTGCCCATCGCCGTCTTCCTCTGCCAGAAGTGCCATGAGCCGATGAACGATCCGGCCATCAACGCCAGCGTCGTAAAGCGCTTCGAATCGGAAAGCGCAGACGCCTGGTACCGGCATTCCGCAGAAGACCTGCTGCCCGCAGGCACCGCCTGCGCCAAGTGCGGCGGCACCGAGTTCCGCAAGGAGATGGACATCCTCGACGTCTGGTTTGAGTCAGGCGCAAGCTGGCATGCAGTCCTCGAAGCCGAGCCGGAACTGCAGTTCCCTGCCGACATGTACACCGAGGGCGGCGATCAGCATCGCGGCTGGTTCCACTCGTCCTTGCTGTCGAGCGTGGGCATCCGCGACCAGGCGCCGTACAAGTACGTCGCAACCTCCGGCTGGACGCTGGACGAGCAGCGCCGCGCCTTCTCCAAGTCGCTGGGCAATGGCGTCGATCCCGTCAAGGTCATGGACGAACTTGGCGGCGACATCGTCCGCCTGTGGGTCGCATCGGTCGACTTCCGCGAGGACGTCATCGCCTCCGTACCGCTGATGAAGCGCCTCGCCGAAGAGATCTACCGCAAGCTGCGCAACACCTTCCGCTTCCTGCTCGCAAACCTCGACGGCTTCGTTCCTGCCGAAGATGAGCAGCCGTGGGACCAGATGGAAGCGCTCGACCAGTACATGCTGGCGCGCACCTCCGAACTGGTCACCAAGGTCCGCGCAAGCTACGACGCCTTCGAGTTCCACCGTGTCTTCCACGCGCTCAACGAGTTCTGCAACTCTGAACTCAGCGCCTTCTATCTCGACGTACTCAAGGACCGCCTCTACACACTGGCGCCCAAGGACACGCGTCGCCTGAGCGCGCAGACTGCCGTGTGGAAGATCACGGAAGCCCTCGTCCGTCTCATCGCGCCGATCCTCTCCTTCACTGCCGACGAGATCTGGAGCTACATGCCACCCGTTGAAGGCCGTGAAGCAAGCGTCCACATCGCGCACTTCCCCTCCGCGGAAGACTTCGGCACATCAGCGTCCTCGGCGGAACTGCTCTCTGACATCCTTCAGATCCGCACCGTCCGCGAGTCCGCCCTGAAGGTCCTCGAAGCGGCGCGCGCTGCCAAGACCATCGGCAAGGCGCTCGAAGCAAGGATCGTCGTCACAGCACCGAAGAGTGAACTCGCAACGGTACTCTCGAAGCACGAGCGCCAGTTGCCGGAACTCTTTGGTGTGTCACAGGTCGAACTGGCTGCACTCGATCCGGAATTCGGCTCAGCCGATACCCAGGTGGAGTTCGCAAAGGCCGAAGGAACGCGTTGCGATCGTTGCTGGCGCTATACGGATGATGTCGGGGCTGAGGGTCGCTATCCAACCGTGTGTGCGCGTTGCGCGGATGCATTGGAGAAGATCGGTTACGAGTCAGCAGATGAGGTGTCTGCATGAGCCACTTGCATACCGAAGCGAAGCCCCGTTCCGATGCACGGCCATGGCTGCTGCTGATCGCCGTGGTCGTGGTGATCCTCGATCGTCTCTCGAAGATTATGGTGGCGAAGCACATCACCATGGGCAGCGGTAAAGTTATCATCCCGCATGTCTTCCGTATCACCCATGTGCTCAACACGGGCGCAGCCTTCTCCATGTTTGCGGAGTCGGCTTCACCTCTTGCCGTCCGCGTTGGACTGATCATCTTCTCTGTGGTCGCCGCGTTGGCGGTGCTGTTCATGCTGGTGCGTTATGGCAAACACTGGTCGGCGGCATCGGTCGGCTTTGCTCTGGTCCTCGGCGGTGCGATTGGAAATCTTTACGACCGAGCCGTGCTTCACTACGTGATCGATTTTCTTGAGGTGCATATCGGCACCTATCACTGGCCGGACTTCAACGTGGCAGACTCAGCGATCAGTGTCGGCGCAGTCTTGTTGCTGGTCGAGATGATCTGGCCATCCGAGACTGCGGAAAGCGCATCGACGGGCGATGCGAACGGAGATGTTCTTGGCGCGTGAAAAAGCAGCAGTGATGGTGCCGAGTGACGTTCCGTTGCAAAGCAGCAAGGCGGCACTGAAGACTGTTTCGCCCAACGAGAACATCGTCATCCGCGGTGCGCGCACCCATAACCTCAAGGGCATCGACGTCGATATCCCGCACAACATGCTGACTGTCGTCAGCGGTGTATCGGGTTCCGGCAAGTCTTCGCTCGCCTTCGATACCGTCTACGCGGAGGGCCAACGTCGTTACGTCGAATCGCTCTCCGCCTACGCGCGGCAGTTCCTCGAGCGCATCGAGAAGCCGGACGTCGATCACATGGACGGCCTTGCGCCGGCCATCGCGATCAAGCAGAAGAACCAGACGCGCAATCCGCGCTCCACTGTCGCCACAGCCACCGAAATTTACGACTACATGCGGCTGCTGTACGCACGCTGCGGTACCGTCACCTGCCTGCACTGCGGCGGCATCGTCAAGCGCGACACCGTCGATGAGATCGCCGCCAGCATCCTCGCACTCGGCGATGACACACGCCTCTTCGCGCTCTTCCCTATCGAGCGCCGGCCCATCGTGCTGGAGCCCATGCAGGACTTCGCCCTGCCCGTGGAAGAAGCACCCGCGAAGCCTGCGGCCAAGCCGAAGAAGCTCTCCACAAGGAAAGTCAAGGCAGTCGAAGCCGCGCCCGTCAGCGACCCTTCGGACCCGATGCGCGAGCGCCTGGTGGAACTTCGGCGTCGTGGCTACAACCGCCTCTTCCAGAACGGCAACATCGTTGAGTTCTCCACGCCGGAATCGCTGCTGGAGCTGAACTTCTCCGAACCGATCTACGTCCTTGCCGACCGCCTCGCCGTCAGTGCGGAAGTACGCGCACGCATCGTCGACGCCATCGAAACCGGTTATCGCGAAAGCGGCGAGATCGTCTTCCTTACCGCGCCTCGCGACGGCTCCGAGCCGCAGCGCATCCGCTTCTCCTCCGCCTTCGAGTGCACCAACTGCCACCGCGCCTACCGCGATCCGGAGCCGCGCCTCTTCAGCTTCAACAATCCCTTTGGCGCCTGCCCGCGCTGCCAGGGCTTCGGCAACACCATCGACTTCGATCCAGACCTCATCATCCCGGACAAGGGAAAGTCGCTGGACGACGGCGCCATCGATCCATGGACCAAGCCCAAGTACCGCGAGTTCCACGGCATGATGAAGCGCTTCGCTACTGCGAGCAGCATCCCCACGAAGACCGCTTGGTACGACCTGACGCCCGCACAGCAGAACGCCATCTGGGACGGAGGCAGTGGCTTCATCGGCATCCGCGGCTTCTTCCGTTCGCTCGACTCGAAGAAGTACAAACTGCACGTCCGCGTCTTCCTCTCGAAGTACCGCGGCTACGCCCCGTGCCCGGACTGCCGCGGCCAGCGTCTACGCGCGGAAGCCCGCGCCGTGCTGCTGAACGACAAGAACATCTGCGAGGCCGCTGCGCTCACCATCACCGGCGCACGCATCTTCTTTGAAGGTCTGGAGCTCTCACCCGCGCAGACAGAGATCGCCGGCAAGATCCTCGAAGAGGTACGCCAGCGCATCGGCTTCCTCGAACAGGTTGGCCTGGAGTACCTCACACTCGACCGCCTCTCCTCCACACTCAGTGGCGGCGAATCACAGCGTATCCAGCTCGCCTCGTCACTGGGCTCACGACTCGTCGGCGCGCTCTATGTCCTCGACGAGCCATCCATCGGCCTGCACTCCCGCGACACCGCAAAGCTGATCAAGATCATGCATGAGTTGCGTGATCTCGGGAACACCGTGCTCGTCGTCGAGCATGATCCAGACGTGATCCTCGCGGCGGATCGCCTGGTTGATCTCGGTCCCGGCGCCGGTGAACTCGGCGGCGAATTGCTTGCCATCGGCACAGTGGAACAGGTCAAGAACGATCCCAAGTCCATCACCGGCAAGTACCTCTCGGGTCGCACACGCATCCCCGTGCCGCAGGAACGGCGCGAACCAACCCGCGAGCTCCTGAAGCTGAAGGGCGCGCGCATTCACAACCTGCGTGGCGTCGACCTTGAGATTCCGTTAGGCATGTTAACCGTCGTCACCGGCGTCAGCGGCAGTGGCAAGAGCACCATCGTGCACCAGGTACTCCATCGCGCGCTGCAGCATGCACTCGGAGTCGAAGGCGCCAGCGGCGATGTCACGCAGCTCTATCGCGAACTGACCGGCACACACTTCCTGCGCGAAGTCGTGCTCGTCGACCAGTCCCCTATCGGCCGCACACCACGCTCGAATCCCGTCACGTACATCAAGGCTTTCGACGCCATCCGCGAGCTCTTCGCAGCGCAACCGGACTCGCGCCGCAAGAACTACACGGGCGGCAGCTTCAGCTTCAACGTACCCGGCGGCCGCTGCGATACCTGCGAAGGCGACGGCACCGTCACGGTCGAGATGCAGTTCCTCGCCGACATCGAACTGCCCTGCGAGGAGTGCGGCGGCTCGCGCTACAAGCCCGGCATCCTCGATGTGAAGTACAAGAACAAGAACATCCACGACGTCCTGAACATGACGGTGAAGGATGCCGTCCACTACTTCGCCGGCAACCCGAAGATCGTCGAGCGCCTGCAGGTGCTCGACGAAGTCGGTCTTGGCTACGTGCGCCTCGGCCAGTCCGCAACGACACTCAGCGGCGGCGAAGCGCAGCGCGTCAAGCTGGCGTCGCACCTCGCGAACATCCGCACCGGCACGCGCGGCGGCGAGACCAAGAAGGCCGCCAGCCGTGTCCTTTACATCCTTGATGAACCCACGACCGGCCTGCACTTCGCCGACGTCGCAACGCTGCTGCAGGCCTTCCGCAAACTCATCGAAGGCGGCGGTTCCCTCCTCGTCATCGAGCACAACATGGACATCATCAAGTGCGCCGACTGGGTCATCGACATGGGACCCGAGGGTGGCGCAGCGGGTGGGCAGGTCGTCGCCGTGGGTACGCCGGAAGAGATCGCAAAGGTCCCGGGCTCGTACACCGGCCAGTGGCTTGCTCCGGTACTCGAGTGAGCACTGTGAAGCTAAGTCTCGCTCTCGCGTTCATCGTCGCCGCAACGGCACACGCCCAGATACAGATGCCGCCGGGCACAACCTCGCCCGTGCCCGACAGTAAACAGCCAGTAGCGCCGACTGCTGAGAGTGCCGCAGTGCAGGCCGCGGAAGAGAGTATCGGTGCGGGCAAGTATGCAGACGCTGTCGCACTGCTGAGACCACTCGCAAAGCCGACGCAAAAAAATGAGCGCGTTTTCTACGATCTGGCGTTTGCGCAGGACGCCCTGAACAACGACAAAGAGGCAGCAGCGGCATATCGCAATGCCGTCAGCCTGAAACCGGAGGATGTTCCTGCCCGCGTCTCATTGGGACTGCTGCTTGCCCGCACCGGCAATGTGAAGGATGCGGAAGAGCAGCTGACGGCAGCGACCCAGATTCCCGGGGCGGACAAGGAACTACAAGCCCGGGCATACCGCGCCCTCGCACAGATTCACTTCAGCGACCCCGCGCAGGCTATTCCCGACCTGGTGGAAGCGCTGAAGCTCTCCCCTGAAACACCGGATGACGCCGCGATGGCGGCAGAGCTCGCGGAGTCGCAACACAACGACGCTGCGACTGAAAAAGCCTACGCACACGCATCGGAACTCAATCCTGCAGATATTGATGTCGCCGTGGGTTACGCACGTGTTCTCAGCCGACGCAAGCAGCCTGTCGTAGCCGAGACAGTGCTGAAGGCCGCGCTCCAGAGTCATCCTCAGAACCACGTGCTGCTTGCGGAACTGGCCTCCGAGCAGTTGCTGAACGGGCAGACAGAAGCGGCGCTGCCATCCCTGACACAGCTGCACTCCGCGGAACCTGGCAACGCAGCCATCGCGCAGTTGCTGGCTCGAGCGTTCACTACGGCCGGCGAGCCAGACAAAGCTTATACCCTGTACGAAAGTCTGCTGAAGTCAGATCCAGACGATGTCACACTTCTTTCCGGAGCGTCGGACGCACTGATCCGGCTGAGGCGTTCGCCAGAAGCTGAGCCCCTGCTGCAGAGGGCGCTCGCTCATCCTGACCGCTTCCCAAACCGGGAGGCAATGGCCCAGGCAGCTGGCGAGCTGGCATTTGCCGCGTCCTCAAACAAGGACTACGAAACCGTACTGGCAGCTTTGGCGACGCGCAACGCGGTGCTGCCCTCCCAGGCGGCGTACGTCTTCCTTGCTGCGTCGGCGCACGACGCCCTGCACCACACCAAAGCAGCCCAGGAGCAATACCACTTGTTTTTGCAACAGTCTGGTGGTAGCCTTCCTGACCAAGAGTGGCAGGCGAAACAACGGCTGCAGATTCTTGATCGGGCGAGGTAAAGTTACACCGCCAAACCATGTAAGCCACGGTTCCAGATCCCCGTTCCGGGGAGGTGTGCAATGCAGGTTCCTGTTCTGTCGCATCGGCTTCTTCGTCTACCCCATAACCTTCCCGCGCATCTGCGCACCGCCGCGTGCTGTGGCGCCATGATGGCGCTGCCCATGACTGCGCGAGCCGCGGACAACGTCGGTCTGGTCGACTCTGCGATGATCGCGTCGCTGCAATTGCGCGCGCAGCAGGCGTCCCCGCGCGAGCAGGTGCAGATGTACGCAGACCTGGCCGACAAGATAAGCCTGCTCGTGACCAAAGAGATTACCGAAGGCGAGGAAGAGAAAGCGGAAATCACTCTGCACCAGTTTGAGGCCTGCACCGCGCAGCTGGAAAGCGGTCTGCAACGCGACAGCAAGGGACTGAAGAAGACGGAGATGCTGTTGCACACGACCAATCGCCGGCTGACGGACCTGGTGCGCAGCGCCTCTGGAGACATGAAACCCATGGTGCAAAACGCTCTGAAGCGCTTGGACCAGGCACAGACTGCTCTTTTAAGCGCGGTCTTCGCGAAATAGCCGTCAGGTAAAACAACCGTGCGCCGCCTTCCCTGCCTCATTCTTTCGGTTTGCCTCTGCCTGTCCCACGCTGCTGCGCAGCGGCATTCCACCGCCCTGTCTGAGAAGGAAGAAGAGGATGTGCGCGACGCTGCGGCCGATCCGGCGGCTCGCGTCGCCGTCTACCAGGGGATTATCGAGACACGCATCAAGCGTATTCAGGCCATCCTTGGGGACAAACGCGCGCAGGGCCGACGCGATGATCTTCGCGAAAGCATGGATGAGATCGCGGGACTGGTCGATGAATTCGAAGACAACCTGGAAGAGTACGACGGTGCACATCGCGACCTGCGCAAGCCGTTGCCGAAGCTGATCGACGCTACCATGCGTTGGGAAAGCGTACTGAAACAGCCGCCCGACGATGACAGTTACAACATCGTCCGCAGACTGGCGCTGGAGGCAGTCGCGGATGTGAAGGCACAGGCGACGGAGATGTTGCCCGCGCAGGTCGCTTACTTTAAGGCGCATCCTCCCAGCAAGACTGCGAACCCAGGTGGAGTCGGCCTGATTCCCAACGAGTAGTGCGGGCCGTAAACTATGGGCAGTGAGCTCCCCGGAACTGCAGCGAACCTTTGAAATTGCCTATCGCGACCTGCGGCCGCGCGCGCCCATGCCGCCATTCGACATCCGCTTCCGGCGTTTCGTCTCGCTCAACACGACCATCCGTCTGCGTGAAGGAAAACTGCTGGTAAGCCTGTCTGACCTGCTGCAGTCCGCTCCGCAGTCCGTTCTGGAGGCTATCGCTCACATCCTGATTGCGAAGCTCTATCGCAAACCGATCGCCGCCTCACACTCCGATCGTTACCGCCGCTACACCTCGTCCGAAGCGGTCAGCCGGCAGGCGGAGCAGACTCGCCAGACGCGCGGCCGGAAGCAGATTCACACCGCCATCGGCCACTTCTACGATCTGGATGAGGTCTTTGAAGCGGTCAATCGCCGCTTCTTCCACGGTCTGCTTGGGCGGCCGATTCTCACCTGGAGCGGCCACCACGCCCGCCGGATGCTGGGGCACTACGACGCCGCGCACAACACGATAGTGGTCAGCCGTGTCTTTGACGCGGCACACGTTCCACGCTTCGCCATCGAGTACCTGATGTACCACGAGATGCTGCACCTGAAGCACCCGGTAGTACGGGCCCGCACCGGTCGCCGCTGCATCCACTCGCGCGAGTTTCAGGCCGAGGAGAAGCTCTTTCCGGAGTTTGAAGAGGCAAAGGCTTTTCTGCGAAAGCTTTAGGCAGTCTGCTCGACCACAGCGGGGTGTTCCCGGCGGCTGCGTGAGATGGCGATGATGAGCGCACCTACCAGGACGGTGCCCAGCGAAGCCACCTGCGCATTGCTCATACCCAGGTAGAGACGTTCGTTGCGGCGCACCAGTTCGACCAGGAAACGACCAACACCACTCAGCACCAGGTACTCACCCGTGAGTTGACCGATGGGTAGATCTCCCTTGCGACCACGCACCCAAAGGTACCAGCCGAGTGCCAGGGAAAACAGCAGCTCGTAGATAGGCGTTGGTTGCACCAGCAGGCCTGGAGGGTTGGGCTGCGGCGGATCGAGCGCGTCGTCGTGAATGTGAATGCCCCACGGCAACGTTGTCGCGAGGCCATAATCTCCGTCTCCCGAGGTCAGGCAGCCGATGCGTCCCACGCCATAACCGATAGCGGCAGCAGGGGCAGCAAGATCCAGCATGCGAACCGCACCGATCTTGTGCGTGCGTCCCTGCCACATGAGTGCGCCGATGCCGAAGAGCAAGCCTCCGAACCACGCGAACCCAGCCTGAAACCAGTGGAAGAAACGCGTGGCGACCTCAAGCGGCTTCGACCAGCCGGGCAAAACCACTTCCTGCATTGCCAGACGAAGCTGCATGGGGTGCTGCAATTCGTGCCACAGCTTGGCGCCGACGACGCCTGCGATCATGACCGTCGAGACGACGACGATTGCGTCCGCCGAGACACCTGCCCGTACAAACGCGCGATGCAGAACGTAAGCCGAGGTCACCGCCGCCAGCCACATCAGGATGCCGAAGGTACCGAGCGAGAGCGAGCCGAGGTGCAGATACGGAAACATTGCGTCCTTCCAGTATACCGGTCGTTTTGCAGCAGGCACCGTCCGCGATAGGCTAAGGAGCATGCCGACTCCCACGCTGCCCTTCGTCCCCGCGTCCACCTGCGAAGTTCTCTTCTCCGTTGAGCAGATACGCGAACGTGTCCTCGCCATCGGCAAGCAGATCAGCGAGGACTACAAAGGCGAGAGCATCGTCCTGGTGGGCGTACTCAAGGGTGCGGCCATCTTCCTTGCAGACCTTGCGCGAGCCATTGAGGTCGATAACACCTTCGACTTCGTCGCGGTCTCCAGCTACGGCAAGGGCAAGACCAGCAGTGGCGCGGTCAAGCTCATCAAGGATCTCGACGTACCCATTGAAGGCAAGCATGTCATCGTCGTCGAAGACATTCTGGACACGGGACTAACACTCAGCTACCTGCGCAAACTGATGCTCCAGCACAAGCCTGCCTCGCTCAAGATCGCCACATGCCTCGATAAGCCGGAGCGTCGTCTGGTGCCCATCGAAGCCGACTATGTGTGCTTCAGCATTCCGAATCGCTTCGTCATCGGCTACGGGATGGACTATGCAGAGAAGTACCGTAATGTCGCGGATATCCGGCTGTTCCCGGAGGACAAGGCGTAGTCCGTCCGTCACAAATTCGAAGCTTGGAGAAAGCAAAGCGGATGCGAATCTCTCGTATCCGCCTTGCTGTTTGGACCGACGTTTAGCAGGCAGACCCGGATGCGTGGCGTAAACACCAACTCCAACCCGCTTCACGTCACGCAACTCCGTCAAAAGTCTTCGCTTCCTATTCGCTAGGATAGGTATGTGTCGATGACCGTACAGCAGAAGCTCGAGATCCTTGCCGATGCGGCGAAGTACGATGCCTCCTGCGCGTCCTCGGGCGCGAAGCGGGCAGGCAACGGTCAGGGCGTCGGCCACTCCGACGGCAACGGTATCTGTCACAGCTACACACCGGACGGCCGCTGCGTCAGTCTGCTGAAACTGCTGCTCACCAACTTCTGTACTTACGACTGCGTCTTTTGCGTCAATCGCGTCAGCAGCGACATACGCCGCGCACGATTCACGCCAGACGAGATTGTCACGCTCACGCTCGACTTCTACAAACGCAACTACATCGAAGGACTGTTCCTGTCATCCGGCATCATCCAGTCACCGGATTACACGATGGAGCAGCTGATTGCAGTCGCAAAGACCCTGCGAACCGTGCATCACTTCGGCGGATATATCCACATCAAGGCTATCCCTGGCTGTGCGCAGCGCTTGCTTGACGAGGCGGGTCTCTACGCGGACCGTCTCTCTGCGAACATCGAACTGCCGACCCAGCAGGATCTTGTTCAGCTCGCACCGGAAAAGAAATCGGCCGTTATCGAGACCACGATGACTCAGATCCATGAGCGTAAGCAGGAGGCCGACGAGGACCGCACACGCTTCCAGTCGGCGCCGAAGTTTGCCCCCGCCGGTCAGAGTACGCAAATGGTGATCGGTGCCACGCCTTCGACCGATCGTGAGATCATCACGCGCGCGAGCGGCCTCTACAACAGCTATAAGCTGCGCCGGGTTTACTACACGGGCTTTTCGCCCTACCCCGAGGCGGACACGCGGCTGCCGCTGAAGGCATCGCCCATGATCCGCGAGCATCGCCTGTATCAGGCCGATTGGCTGATGCGGCACTATGGCTTCGCTGCGGATGAGATCACCACAGAGAAAGAGCCCGAGCTTGATCTGGCCATCGATCCGAAGCTCGGCTGGGCGCGCCGTCATCCGGAGTTTTTCCCCGTTGACGTCAACGCTGCACCGCGCGAGACGCTGCTGCGCGTCCCCGGACTTGGCTATCGCAACGTTGATCGCATCCTTAGCATTCGCCGCTACCATCGCCTGGGCATCGAAGATCTTCGCAAACTTCATGTTCGTCTGAAGGATGCGACGAACTATCTCATTGCCGCCGACCATTTCCCTGCACCTCCCGATGCTGCGGGACTCGTAGCGCCGCCAGCGGTGGTGACAAAGCCTGCTGCACAACAGATGGGCTTGTTCGAAGAAGCAGGCCGTAGTGCTCTCTGGGGCGCTCTGTGATCGCCTCGACAACGAGGCGTGTCCGCGTCGAACCAGACTTCAACGCGTGGCGAGACGTTGCGCGTGCAGCGCTCTCCCAGGGCTTGGCGCCCGATGATGTCGACTTCGAGGATGCGACGGTCCCCTCATCCAGCGATCTCTTCCAGAGCGCTTCTTTGCCTCTTGAGATCAGCACCGAAGCCAAGGCACCGCATGTTCCGAAGGCCTTCCTGCAGAAGGCTCAGATCGCCTCCTATCATCGAGACGCGCAACGTTGGAACCTGCTCTACCGTCTGCTGTGGCGCTTGCAATCCAACCGCGATCTGCTGAAGGTCGAGGTGGATCGCGATGTGAACGAATTGCTGCGCCTGGAGCAGCAGGTGCGTCGCGATGAGCACAAGATGCACGCCTTCGTCCGCTTCCGCAACGTGCAGCAGGACGGTGAAGAACACTTCATCGCCTGGTACGAACCGCAGCATCGCATCCTCGAACTCGCGGCACCGTTCTTCGCCGAACGCTTTGCGGTCATGCGCTGGTCAATCCTGACGCCTGACGGATCCGTATCCTGGGAGCCTGCAACGAAGCAGTTGCAGTACGGCCCCGCCGTGACGCGCGACCAAGCGCCTGCGGTAGACGAACTGGAAGAGCTCTGGAAAAGTTATTACGCCAACATCTTCAATCCGGCGCGGCTGAATCCTGACGCGATGCGCAGCCACATGCCGGTGCGTTACTGGGGCAACCTGCCAGAGGTCGACCTGCTTCCCAATCTCATGGCGACCGCAGCGAAACGTGTGGAAGGCATGGTGGCGCTGCAGAGCGGCAGGCCAAGTGCCGCGCCCTTCGTCCCTGCCTCACACACGCTCAAAGCGATCAATGCTGCGCTCCCTTCGTGCAAAGGTTGCGACCTGTACTGCCACGCGACACAGGTGGTGCCAGGTCGTGGGAGCCTGCATGCATCGCTGGTTTTGGTGGGTGAACAGCCGGGCGACCAGGAAGACAAGCAGGGGGAACCCTTCGTGGGACCGGCGGGCGGTGTACTGCGCCGCGCGCTCGCAGAGGCCGGCATCCACGACGCCGATGTCTACATGACCAATGCCGTGAAGCACTTCAAATTTGTGCAGCGCGGCAAGCTGCGCCTGCACCAGAATCCGCGGATGAGCGAGATCGTCGCATGCAAACCCTGGCTGCTGGCGGAACTGGATGCGTTGAAGCCGAAGATCGTTCTCTGCCTCGGAGCGTCTGCATCGAAATCTCTGCTGGGCGGAACCTTCTCTCTCATGCGAGATCGCGGAAAGATTTTGTCTACGCCCTTCGCCGAGCAGGTGATGGCGACCTTCCATCCATCCGCCATCCTTCGCGCACGCGACGAACCAACGCGCGAGGAACTCTATAAGCACCTTCGTGACGACTTGATTGCAGCGAACAGGCTGGCGCTCGCTGCGGGGTAGTCAGCACCAACCGCAAAACCCTGCCACCTTGGCGGCCCACTCGTCTTCTGTGGAGATAGGTGGCAGTGGCGTTCCGATGTGCTTGCCTTCGATGAGATTATCGATGGCCACTCGCAACGCAGGCACCATCGCCTCCGGTCCACCTTCAAAGACGGTCGCCCACGGCGTAGCGCGCAGGATGTCACTCACACCACTCTCGCGATGCAGCAAAACCGGGATTCCCGTCTGAAGCGCCTCAACCGCAGGTATACCAAAGCCCTGCACGGCCGGCATCAGGAACAAATGCGCTTCGTGCATCAACGACTGCAGATCTTCATCAGAGACAAATCCCAGGAAGCGCACACGATCTGCGATGCCCAGTTGCTGCGCTTGTTTTTGCAGTGACTCAATCAACGATCCTTTGCCCGCCACGTCCAGGCGCCAGTCGGCCTTAGCGGAGAGAGGCCTCGCTTCCTTCTCCAGGACTGCGAGTGCTTCAAGCATCCAGTCGATGCGCTTGTTCGCTTCAATCCGGCAAACAGACAGCAAGTTCAATGAGCCGTCGAACGGACGTTCGCGGAAGCCAGAATTTGCAGGCAGCCCTCCCATACGCGCGATCTTTGCCTTGATCCAGAAGTCACTGCGACACTCACCCTGCAGGAATTCACTGGTGACGACCGTCGCGCCGCCTGACCGAAGACCGACGCCAATAATGACGTTTGAGATCCCCAGCCGCAGCTTTCCCTTCAGCGACCGATGACCTGCGTCTCCCAGCAGAGCAGCTGTGTCATGCATGAGGCATTGAAAGCCACGTGCGCCGGCAAGGGTGGCGTGCAGCGCGGGTTGATAGCCAGAGACAATCAACCGCGACTGCTGTTTTTGCCCTGCGAAATGCGCTTTGAGCGCCGCAACCTTGGCACGCACACCACGCTCGGGCCTCAATTGAATGACCTCAAGAGGGTGCTGGACATATCTCGCCAGACCAACACGATCCTCGTAAGTCAGCACCCGGTTCTCAATGCCTTGCTGATAGAGCCATCGTGAAAGTGCGAGGTCGCTGCGTTCGGCGCCGCCAAACGCCTCCACTTCCGGTATGAAGATTTCGATAGGCCGCTGCGTGTCCATGGGACCTTTCTTAACGCCCGGCGATCTCGTTCAGCAGCGTGAAGAACTCCGGGAAGGAAATTGCCGCGGCTTCGGCACCGTGGATCACTGTCTCACCCTCGGCTCGCAGCGCTGCCACGGCAAAAGCCATGGCAATGCGATGGTCATCGGCGGAATCGACCACGCCACCGCGTAGCGTCTGACCACCGGGAACGTGCATGCCGTCCTCGAACTCTTCGACCTCAGCGCCCATGGCACGCAGATTCTGCACGACCAGCGCGATCCGGTCGGATTCCTTCACGCGCAGTTCCTTCGCATCGCGAATGGTCACACCGTCGCGCGTATACGGAGCGATGGCAGCAATCACCGGCAGTTCATCAATGATCAGAGCCGGGAGCGTACCGGTGATCTCCGCACCCTTGAGGACCTCAGCACCGTTTACCTGCAGCGTGCCGATCATCTCGCCGTGCTTTTCTTCAAGGTTCAACACCGTGATCTTCAGACCCATGCCGGTAAGCACGTCCAACAAGGTGGATCGCGAGGGGTTCATGCCCACGTCATCGAGCACCAGTTGCGAGTCCGGGAACAGGAGCGCAGCACACAGGAAGAAGGCGGCTGACGAAAGATCTCCCGGTACCGTAGCTTCAATGGCCGTCAATGCCTGCCCACCACGAATGGAGATGCTATCGCGGCCGCGCTCGAGTTCCGCGCCAAAGGCACGCAAGGCGTGCTCAGAGTGGTCGCGCGTGCGCACCGCCTCCTGCAGCGTGGTCGTACCGTCAGCGCCGAGACCCGCAAACAGGACCGCAGTCTTCACCTGCGCGGATGCAATGGGTGTGCTGAAGTCGATGGCCTTCAACGGGCCGCCATGCACAGTCATGGGAGCGTGACCGTCGGTCAACTCAATACGTGCGCCCATCTGCTCAAGCGGTCCCTTGATGCGCTGCATCGGCCGCTTCGTCAGCGAAGCATCGCCAACAAACGTGTATGTCCCGGGATGCGACGCGACGAGGCCGGCAAGCATGCGCATGGTAGATCCGCTGTTGCCGCAATCCAGGTCACGTGTCGGCTGCTGGAATGTGCCAGCGACACCGGTGACTTCAATGACGCCGTCGTCACGCTTCACGACCGTGGCGCCGAGCGCCTCCATGCATGCGAGCGAGCTGTGCGGGTCGGCGCCGGTGGAGAAATTCGCAAGACGGGAAGTTCCCTTGGCAAGGCCGGCGAGCATGGCGTAGCGGTGCGAGATGCTCTTATCACCCGGCAGACGAACGCTGCCGCGCACCGTGCGCGCAGGCTGCACGGTCTGTGTTGTGGAGTTCGAAGACATGCATCCATTCTAGAGCGAAGGATGGATCAAAGAACGCGCAGAACCACCAACGTCTCATCGTCGAAGTGGTCTTTGCCATCCTGGAACTTCGCGACAGCGTCCAGCACAGCCTCAACAGCGGCCTCGGCATCGGGCTGTGTCAGCGTCTCCAGCACCTCACTCAGGCGCTCCGTCCCGAACATCTCTTCATTCTTGTTCTCGGCATCGACGATGCCGTCCGAGAAAAAGACAAGTAGATCGCCCGGTCGCGTGGAGATAGTGAACTCCTCATACTCGGCGTTGGGGAACAGCCCCAGTGGAAAGCCCTCCGCCTCAATGACGCGCGCACGCATTCGGTCGCCCTCACAGGAGACAAGCATGGGCTGTACCGAACCGGCGTTGGCAAGGCTCAACGTGCCTGCGTCGTCGTTCCATACGGCGAAGAGCATGGTCACATACTGCGAATCGAGCTTGCGCTCCTGCAACTGATCATTCAGCGCAGCCAGCATCGCCGCGGGCGGCAGGTGCTGTGCCGCCAGTGAACGCAGGATGCCGCTGACGAGGGCGGCATAGAGCGCAGCGGGTGCTGCCTTTCCACTGACATCGCCTACCGCAATGGCGACGCAGTTATCGCCGTACTGGATGAAGTCGTAGACATCACCACCGATCGAGCGCGCCGGCAGAAAGCGTGCAGCAAACTCCGCGTGCGGCAGTGGCTTCGGCGGCGGCGGAAGCAGACGCATCTGGACTTCACGCGCCATCTGCAGGTCACGCTCCATGCGCTGCTCTTCCTCGAAGATGCGTTCATAGAGCCGCGCGTTCGAGATTGCAATGGCGATCTGTCCAGCAAGGGTCGTCAGCGTTCGCTGATGGTCTTCGTTGTAGTAATTGACGCGGGTGTGTTCCAGCGCCATCACGCCGACGACTCTCTCCTTGTACATCAGCGGCACGGCCAGCATCGATCGCACTTCGCGCGTGTCCGCCCCACGCTCTCCGGGTGCCGTGTTATCGCCTAGATAGCGCGCATCCTTGCGAACATCACCGACAAGAATCGGCTCCTTTTGCTCCGCTGCGATGCCGAAGATGCCCTGTCCCATCACGGCATTGCGATCGCGGTTCACACGCTCGCCAAAGCGAGTGGAAAGACGATGCACAAACTGCTGCCGGCTCTCACTCCACAACAGCACGGTGAACATCTGAAAATCGACAACACGCTTCAGCAGCACTCCAATACGCTGAAGCAACGTGTCCAGATCGAGAATTGCCGTGAACTCGCGGCTGATCTCACTCAGCACAGTCAACGTCTGCGCCTGACGCGAGAGTCGTGTGTAGAGCCTCGCATTCTCGATAGCCACCGCCATGCGCGACGCGACCAACTCCAGCAGGCGCCGCTGGTCCTGGGTGAAGGCAGCAAGCTGCTCACTTTCAAGATCGATAACGCCGATGACCCGGTTCTTGACGATCAGCGGCACCGCCAGTTCGCTTCTCACAGCCGGGTTTGCGCTGATGTAATGCGGCAGGTGTCGTACATCGTCCACCAGAATGGAGGTCCGCAATTGCGCGGCCTGGCCGACCACACCACGGCCGAGTTTCACGCGCATGCGCTCGATCTCCGGTGCGTGGCCCACCTGGAAGCGCATCCACAGCTCCTGGGTACGGTCGTTGATCAGCAGAATGGCAAAGATACGATAGTCGACGACGGCGCGTACCAGTTCCGCCACACGCAACATCAAGGTCTGCAGGTCAAGCGTATTGTTCAGCGCCTCAGCCAGTCTCAGCAGGAAGTCGACGTGCTCACTGGAGACGCGGATACGGTTCTCAGGATGCGATGGTTCCGTGGGCGGAATGTTCATTTCGCCGCTGGCTGCAAGTTCGCGCCCCGGAATCTCAACGCTCGGCACGGTCGGCTGTGCGTTGGGGCTTGGCCGATAGTCACCCTCGAACTGGTCGGACAGGACGGCGGCATCATCGCCCGGACCGAGGCGCACCTCGGAAGCCTCAGAGGCGCGGGACCGCGACGCCACACGCAGTGGCTTCACGTTCCGCTTTGGCTTTTCCTCGATCGCGTCCATGCCTGCCTTTGTAGCAGATATCGTTCGTCTGGTGGCTTAATAGCCTGATGCGGCCTTGGAAGTATCGGCATCTCCGGTCAGTTCCTGGACGATCCGGACGCTGGCACTGGCACCGATCCGTGTCGCTCCCGCGCGCAGCATTGCCTGAGCATCTGCCAGGGATCGGATTCCGCCGGAAGCCTTCACACCGCATCGGGAACCCGCGACGCCACGCATCTGTGCAATATCGTCCACAGTCGCGCCGCCGGTGGAGAAGCCAGTGCTCGTCTTGATGAAGTCAGCGCCCGCGGTGACGGCGATCTCGCTGGCACGCAGCTTTTCTTCGAAGTTCAGCAGGGCGGTTTCTAGGATCACCTTCACGATAGCGCCGCGGCCATGCGCCACCTCGACGACACCACGAATGTCTTCCGCGACCGTGTCGTATTCGCCGCCCTTGAGTGCACCGATGTTCATGACCATGTCCACGTCATGGGCGCCCAGGGCGATGACACGCTTTGCCTCGTCCACCTTCGACTCGTTCAGCGAAGCGCCCAGCGGGAACCCAATGACTACACCCACCGGAACATCAGTCCCCGCCAGTGCAGCAACCGCCGTCGACACCCAGAAAGGATTCACCATGGCACATGCGAAGCGATACTCCGCAGCTTCTGAACAGATGTGCAGGACCTGGGCACGCGTCGCGTCCGCCTTCAAAAGCGTGTGATCCAGCGTGGCGGCAAGCGCACGCGGACTGCTCATGGCCTGGTGGTAGAAATTGGCCGCGGCCAATGCGATCTCGTCCTTCATGGTGCTTCCCATCCCTGGGTCTTGGTGACCCAACGCTCATGATAGCGCCGGTTGAAGGAAACCTGCAGGTACAGAGGTTTGGGGTCAGGTGACGACCTGACTACATCTTGTAGCGGCCCATGTCGTCGTCGCCCAGGCCCTCGAGCCAGCGGCGAAGCTCATCGGAGTTGACGTCGCGGCCCTTCTGATTCATCCGCGCCGTATCGAGCACGGCGCGACTGACAAAAATCGGGCAGTCAGCACGCATGGCGAGCGCGAGCGCGTCCGAGGGTCGGGCATCCATCGTCATCACATCCCCGGCACGATCCAACCAGATCACCGCGAAGAACGTATCGTCCTTCAGGTCACTGATCACCACGCGCGAGACGATTGCGTCAAAGGCGCGAAGCGTATTCCGCAGCAGATCATGGGTCATGGGCCTGGGTGTAGCGGATTTCTCGATCTCAAGCGCAATCGCGTTGGCCTCGAAGATGCCGACCCAGATAGGCAGGACTGCCTCTCCCGCCATCTCCTTCAGAACGATCATGGGCATGTTCGTGACGGGATCCATCATCAGGCCGCGAATGCGCACCTCGACCTCGTCGCCGGTTCCCTCGGGGGATGCGGTTCCCTTCGCGTGTTGGGCAGGGCGTGTCATCGTCAGCCCGCCAAAACCGCTTCACCCACCAGGCTGTTGGGGAAGCTGCGCGTAATCCTGACCTGTTGATAGCTGCCCAGCGCAGGCAGGATTGGCTGAGAGGTCGTGAAGTTGACGGTCTTGTTCTGCGAAGACCGGCCAGTGATCTGGCCTCGCTGCGAGTTGTAGCCCTCAACCATCACATCCATCACCTGGCCCAGGTGGCGCTCGTAGGAAATGCGTTGCCGCTCGCGCTGCGCGTCCATCAGGCGCTGCAGTCGTGCAGCTTTCACATCATCCGGCACGGTGTCGGGCATGCCGACGGCGGGCGTGTTCGGCCGCTGCGAATACTGGAAGGCATAGACGGCGTCGTAACCGACTTCGTCCAGCAGGCTCATCGTCTGCTCGAAGTCCTCTTCCGTCTCGCCCGGGAAGCCCACAATAATGTCGGTGGTCATGCTGATGTCGCGCTTCGCCGCCTTGATCCAGGCGATGCGCTCCAGGTACCACTCGCGCGTGTACTCGCGCTGCATGGCCTTCAGGACCGTGGAAGATCCGGATTGAACCGGCAGATGCACGTGGTCGCAAACCGTCGGCATGCGATCGATGACTTCAATGATGTCCGGCGTAAAGTCACGCGGGTGCGACGTGGTGAACCGGACGCGGCGGACACCCTGCAGTGCTCCAATCGCCTCCAGCACCTGCGCGAACGTCCGCTGTCCCAGCGGGTCGCGGTAGCTGTTCACGTTCTGTCCCAGCAACTGAATGTCGGTGTAGCCGAGGCTGGCCATACGCTGCGCTTCGGCCATGATGCTGTCCGAAGCGCGCGAGCGCTCCTTGCCGCGCGTGTACGGCACCACGCAGTAGCTGCAGAACTTATCGCAGCCTTCAATGATGGTGATGTAGCCGCGGTGAGGGTTGCTGCGAGTGGTGAACTCTGTGTCGAAGGTCGCGTCCTGCGTGCGGCGGTCGTCCAGGCCCGTGATGCGCTTCTCACCCGCTTCCAGGCGGACCAGCATCTCCGGAAGGTTGCGATAGGAAGCAGAACCCGAAACCAGCGACACAAACGGCGCCTTCTCAAAGATCTTCTCGCCTTCCTGCTGCGCGACACAGCCAAGGACGGCAAACTGCTTGCCCTCGCCCTGCATGCGCTTGTACTCGTTCAGCCGATGGAAGACCTTCTGCTCCGCCTTATCGCGGATGGAGCAGGTGTTGTACAGGATGAGCCCGGCATCCTCCTCGTCCTGGACGCGGACGTAGCCCTCATGCTCCAGCGTTCCAATGACTTTCTCCGAGTCATGGGCATTCATCTGGCAACCAAAGGTCTCGATATAGAAGGTTTTCGCTTGGGCAATCACATCCCACAGTATACGGTAGGCCTCGGTCCTTGAAGCGGTCTGCTAAACTCGCCATCAACAGCTACCTTGGACTCCCCAGCCTAATGCAAAATGCCTCGCTCTATCAGCGCAGCGGACTCAGCCGAACGCAATGGCCGACTCCGCTTCTCACTAGTCTCTTCGTGACGGTCGGTATTACGACCCTCACGTTACTGTACGCACTTGTGAATCATCTCAGCGGTCTGCCCCATCCTTATAGTTGGCCCTTCTACATCGAAGGCGCCAGTTCGCTTAACCCAAGTGGTGATCGATTCGGGGATCTCATCGCTTTCAATGAGCGTTTCACGGCGTTTCATCGAGCTGACTTCTTTTCCCCCAAATACGGCGATCCGTTTCCCTATCCTGCTCCGGTATCACTCTTTTACCGTCTGTTCCTTCCGCATACACGTCACCTTCTCATGCTGGCATTTCCAGTCTTTGCCCTCTTACTGCTGATACCTGCGCTTCTATTCCTCAAGCGCCTCATTGCGAATGGACTCGATAAGCGGAAAGCCGCCACTTTCGTCTTCCTAAGTCTATTGTTTTCCGGCATCGTGCCATTTGAGATGCGGCAGCTGAATGCCGAGATCTTCGTATTCATAGTCTTGGCAGCATCACTTTACCTTTACATTGATGGGCGATTGCAAGTTGCAGCGATACTTCTGGGAGTAGCTATCGCACTGAAGCTATATCCCTTTATGCTGCTCGGCGTGCTCTTTGCAGCACGCCGTTATAGGGCAATATTCCTTTCTTTACTAAGTGCTACTGCGACCCTTATTTTGGGCCTCTCACTCGAATCGGGAAGCTTCTCGCAATCGGTCAAAGGAACGATGGCAGGAATGAGTTGGTTTACCGATCACTTCGTCAAACGGGTAGATGTCGCAATCGGTTGGGATCATTCGATTTTTGCCCTCGTGAAGCTTCTTCTTGAACATCGATATCAATCGTTCTATTCAATACTTGCAATCTACACACCCGTTATCGGCGTCATCGGCTTGGCGGTATATCTTATACGCATATACCGTATGCCAGTGTTCAATCAGATCGCATCTCTTGTGATCCTGATGATCCTTGCTCCTCCGTTATCCTTCGAGTACACCTTCTTACAGCTCTACAGCGTCTTTGCGATTTTCTGCTGTGTTGTCGTTCGGAACAGAGATGAGATCAAGGACTCCCGACCACTCATTTGGATGGGCGCATGTTTTGGCTTTCTGTTCGCCTTACAGAGCATGGTGATCGTTAACGGTCGTATTCTTGATGGTCAGACTAAGTGCCCTGTCCTTATCCTGCTCCTCGTCCTGGTACTTACTTATCCCGTCCGAGATAAAAGACTAGATGCGCTCTCGAACAGGCCAGATCTTGACCTGCGTGAAATGAGTCCGAAATGAAGTTAATCGAAAGCCTTATTCCAGACTGCTTCGAAATGCGCTTCACACCCCGTCCAGACGAACGCGGTAGCTTCGTGAAGACCATGCAATCCTCCGTCTTCGCGGGATTAGGGCTCGAGTTCTCATTCCCTGAGAGCTTCTACAGTGTTTCGCACAAGAACGTGCTTCGTGGAATGCACTTCCAGCTAGCGCCCGCAGACGGCGCAAAACTCGTGTACTGCCTCACGGGCGCCATTCTCGACGTCGCTTTTGACCTCAGACGTGGCTCCCCAACCTTCGGCCAAGCCGCCTCATTCACTCTGCGCCCGGAGCTCGCCAATGGTGTGTACATTCCGTCCGGAGTGGCCCACGGCTTCTACGTCCTTGAAGGACCGGCAACAGTCGTGTACCAGGTCTCAGCGGAATATAATCCGCTGCTGGACGCAGGGGTACGATGGGATTCCCTTGGCTTCACATGGCCGGGAGATGACCCCATCATCTCCAGCCGGGATCGCAACTTCCCGGAATTCGCCCACTTCCCCACTCCGTTTCGCTTCGGAGCATAGTCACTTACCTTTTTCGGAGATCGGCATCGTCGTGCAACTCCCGCTCGATGATGCTGATCGACCGGTTCTTCATCTGCAGGTACATCCGGCCAAGATACTCACCGATGATTCCAAGCAGCATCGCATTGATCCCGAGTGATCCCAGGATCAGGACGGTGATGGTCGTGAAACCTGCAGGTGCGCGGAAGCCCGTCAGGAAGTACGCAATGATGTATCCGATGCTAGCCAGGACGGTAAGTGCAGCAACTGTCAATCCGACGTAAGTCGCCATACGCAATGGAACGACTGACTGATTGATCATTCCATCGAGAGCCAGCATGATGTTGTCGTAAAAAGAGAACTTCGAGCTGCCCACAACACGGGCCTGCCGAGCATAATCAATTCCCTTCTGATTGAAACCCATGGTGGCGATCGTCCCACGCAGATACGGACGCGGCTCATCAATGCGTCGCAGCTCTTCAATGACGCGGCGGCTAATTAGACGGAAATCACCCGCGTCGCGGGGAATTGGGTCTTCTGACAGGACATCCACTAGCCAATAGAACACCTTGCGCGCCGCGGTCCAGCGCGCCGACTCCAGACGAGACTTGCGGATGCCATAGACGACGTCTGATCCGTTGGACCACTCTTCAAGGAAACGCGTGATCAGCTCTGGCGGATCTTGCAGGTCGCAGTCAAGCTGAATAGCAGCGTCCCCGTTGCACTGAAGGTAGGCGGTGAGAATGGAACGCTGATAGCCAAAATTCCTTGAGAAACGGAAAGCCCTTATGCGGGAGTCTTGACCCGCGAGTTCCTTCAACAAAACTGGAGTCCGGTCAGAAGAATGATTGTCTGTGAAGACAAACTCGAAGTCATAAGAGTTGGCAAGCGGATCAATGACCTGACGCACAGCAGGATAAAAGAGCGGCAGGCTGTCTTCTTCATTGAAAACAGGAACCACGAGTGAAATCAGGGGCTTTCGCAAGTCTTGCATCGTACGATGTTAGCTCTTCGGAAGGATGCTCTGCAGGAACGGTTGCAAACTTGGCTCACAATCGTCAAGGCAGGCTGTCAGATCCCGAGGAACAAGGTTCGGAAATTCACGCCTTAGCTTATCCGTGCCTAATCCAGCCGCAAGAGGCCGCGGCGCGCGCTGCTTCAACTCACACGTGTCCTTACCCAGCAGAAGGGTTGAGTCTAGCTGGAAGCGCTCAGCCACCCTCTTCGCAAACTCAAGGCGCCCGAGAAGCTCGGGACCACAGACGTGGTAGACGCCGGACGCGCCTGCATCGACCAGTCCAATCGTCGCTCGGATGAGATCGCGATTGAACGTAGGCGTAGAAATTTGATCCTGGGGTACTCGTAGCTGAGAGCCCGTCCCTAAAAGACGCAGCACGGTGTACAGATAGTTTTTACCCTGGGGATCTTCTCCGTAGACCACCGTCGTGCGAATGATCAGCGCACCCGGATGGGCCTCGCGGACAGCCGTCTCTCCTGCCAATTTGCTGGCGCCGTAGACGTTTTGCGGATCCGGCACGTCCCCCTCCAAATATGGTCCAGGACGCTCAGCTTTGCCACCAAACACATACTCGGTCGAGAAATAAACAAACGGGATATTCTGACGGTTCGCGTATGCCGCCAGGAAAGCTGGCCCATGCGCGTTGGTTTGGAACGCCAACTCGGGCTGATCTTCACAGGCGTCAACATTAGTCATACCAGCGAAAACATAGACTGCACGGAGGTCGATTCCACGCAGCTTTTCATCTGCCAAGTTTGCATCGAGCGTCGCCAAATCCAGCTGCAGCCAATCGGCGCGTTCCGGATGACGTGCAGCGGGCAATGGAGATTCAGGACGAGAAAGCGACTGATAGAAAGCTAGAAACTGCGCGCCGACCTGCCCGCTAGCGCCGATGACCAAGACCTTGGGGTCTGAAATCGTGGCCTCCATAAGCTCTTGGGGGAAAGAATTTGGTAGCGTTACCGGGGCTCGAACCCGGACTCTTCGCCTTGAGAGGGCGACGTGTTAACCAGTTACACCATAACGCCACATCTTGAATGGCCATCACTTGCGCGACTTTCCGAGTATACCGTAAACCTTCGGGCAATTCCAAATCGTGCCCGAAGCCTCCCTAGATACCCAGCCGCTTCACTTCGTCGTTGTAGTACTTGCGGTACAGGATGTCCCACTCCTGCGTGCCTTCCAGAATGATGCGCTGCTGCGAGGTGATCTTGCCGCGGGCTGCGGCGTCGATCTTCACTTCGTCGGCGAGGAGCATTTCCAGGATTTTGCGGGCTTCCTGGCGGATCGTATTGCGATCTTCCAGAAAATCTGCCTCGTCCACCTCAGCCAATGTATCGGCAACCGTGTGGGCCAGCTTGTTGACCTTGTCGCGGGAGATGCGCATGGCTACAGCACCGCCTTGTACTTGCGAGTGAGTTCGTTCTTCACTTTTTTGAACATCTCCGGGTAGCTTGCACCGGACTTCAGCATGTCGTCCTGGAAAGCTTCGAGGATGACGCGGACCTCGTCATTGATGCGGTCTTCCAGAGACAGCTCCTCGATCAGACCGGCGTTGATACGCTCGGCCACAATGGCTGGCTTGTCGGTGCGAATCATCTTCGCTTCCACAAGCCTGCGCACAACCTGGCGCGACAGATATCCTACGTAGTCTTTCGAGAAGAGCATGGGCAAGAAGGAGGATAGCATGTTGCGGCCATCCTCCTCGATTCCCTACTTCCGGCGCTCCGTCCGTGCCGCTGCATGCGCCAGATTTTCGGGTGCGTCATGCAGCAAGTGCTCCACCGGCTTACCACCTACCAGGTGCTGCTGCACGATATCTTCAGCGTCCTTCGCCTTGGTGAAGCTGTACCAGACATTGTCGGGATACACGACGCAGACAGCAGCATGTTCGCATTGGTCCATGCAGCTGGTTTCCAGCACACGGACCCTGCCCTTCAGACCGGCATCCTTTACCAGATCCTTCAGTTCATCCTTCAATTTCTTTGCGCCCTCGTTCCGGCACGAGGGCCGGGATGCGTCGGGGTCGCGCTCATTCATGCAGACCAGAATCTGCCTCTCGGGAACACTCATGGATTCAATGCTACGCGGCGTTCGGGGTGAGACAATCAAAGGACGATGCAGCCAGACGACCTCCTCATTGTGAAAGACGACATGATCGCGTTCATCGCGGGCAATGGCCTGCGGCGCCTGAACGCCTATGTGCCGGAGGACGTCCCCTCCGTGATGTTCGAGGACGAGACTCCCGACGGCTGGAAAGATTTCGTGGAACACGCCAAGGCGACCAACGTTCCCTTTGTCACCATGAGCGAAGTGGTGCTTGAGAAGCAGGACATCGAGACGCTGATCGAGCGGACCCGTGTGCATCGCTTCCCTGACGAAGCCGGCCAGGAGCTGGACGACGCGCAGTACCTGCTGAAGTTTGTCGGCAAGACCGGTTATCTGCAGCTTGGTTTCGCATACGGCGGTGTCATGTTCCTGTATGAAACCGCCACCGAATGGTACGACCGCTACCAGCAGTGGATGGAAGCCGTGGCCGACCTGGGAAGCATCGTTCTTGACGACAGCGACGACGATTAATTCCATGCCTGCAGCATCTGCCATGGGCTCCCGCTGGATCCTGCCGGAGCCGCCCTCGGTCGAGGCGCACGGTCTGGCCGCAGCGCTGGAGCAGCCTCTCTGGTTCGCCCAGGTGCTCGTCACACGCGGCGTGGAAACTCCTGCGGATGCACGCCGCTACCTTGTCCCAAGTATGGCGGAACTGCATGATCCCAACCTTCTGCTTGGCATGCAGGAGGCCGTTGCTCGCGTGTTGCAGGCAGTTGCGAAGCGCGAGCCCATTCTGATCTATGGCGACTACGACGTCGACGGCACCACCGCCACCGTTCTGCTGAAGACAGCTATCGACCGCATCACTCCGCTGGACAGCAATGGCCGCGGATCGTCGCTTGTTCGCTTCCATATTCCGCACCGAATCCGTGAGGGCTACGGCATGCAGACGGGCGTGCTGGGCGAGGCTGCGGCACAGGGCGTCCGACTGGTCATCAGCGTCGATACCGGCATACGCGCCTTCGCCGCCGCGGACGAGTGCAAGGCACTTGGGCTGGACCTGATCGTAACCGACCATCACCTGCCGGATGGTATCGCCGGCATACCCGATGCGGTTGCCGTGATCAACCCGAACCAGCCCTTCTGCGAATATCCGTTTAAGGAGCTCTGCGGGGCAGCTGTTGCGTTCAAGCTGGCGCACGCGCTGCTGCACGCGGCGACTAAACCCCCGGCCGATCCTGCGCACTACCGCACGGTTGAGTTCACGGCGCTGTGGGACAAGCTGCTGCCCTCCCTGTTGAAGCTGGTTGCCATCGCAACCGTTGCAGATGCCGTTCCGCTGACGGGAGAGAATCGGACCATCGTTGCGCTTGGTTTACGTGCGCTGCGGGATCCAAGACAGGGCGGACTGCGCGCACTGATGGACCTCGCCGGAGTTTCGGTCGATGAGGAGAACGGACCATCTGCCACGGAGATCGCCTTCCGGATCGCTCCACGGATCAACGCCGCCGGCCGCATGGACGTGGCAAGCGACGTTGTCCGAATGTTCCTGACGCGCGACCCCGCAGAAGGCCGCGCGATCGCCGAGAAGCTTCACCAACTCAATGAAGACCGCCGCAACGTCGAAGCCACTGTTCTCACGGCGCTTGAAGAACAGATGGTGGCTCTTCGTGGCGATGAGGTCGCCCTCGCGGCCGCGGGCTGCCTCGTACTTGATGGTGAGGGCTGGCATCGCGGCGTCATCGGCATTCTTGCCTCCCGCGTCGTCGAGCGCATGGGCCGTCCAGCCCTCGTCATCGCGCACGAAGATGGACAGGCCCATGGCTCCGGCCGGTCCGTGCCGGGATTCCATCTGCTCGACGCCATCACGGCAGCACATTCTGAGGCGCAACCGGTGATCTTTGACCGTTTTGGTGGCCACGCCCATGCCGTCGGCTTCTCCATGCCGTCGGATCGCGTATCGCTATTACGGGAGAGACTGGCAGCCTACGCAGCCGGACGTTTGTCGCCCGAAATGCTGCAGCAGCGCATCGAGATCGATGCGGAGATCGCACTGGCCGAGCTGACACCAGACCTGCTGAAGAAGCTTCGCCTCCTGGAGCCTTTCGGCCACGGCAACCGCGAGCCGTTGTTCCTGGCACGCGCCTGCACGATTCGGGATGAGCCGAAAATCCTGAAAGAGCGCCATCTTAAGCTATGCCTGAGCGCTGGTGACGACACCCAGGTGAGCTGCTTATGCTGGAGCCGGGCGGTTCCGTGGCCCGAACGGCTTGCCGAGTTGGGTATCGGCCAAGGCTCCATCGTGGACGCAGTCTTCCGCGTGCGCGAGAACAAGCATCCCCAGTTTGGCGGCGCGGAAATGGAACTTTGCGATCTTCGTCTCCACGAATCGCCGGATGTTCCCTAAGCGATTCTTATTGAACCGAGAAACGACTTTTTGAGTCTCATATAATGACGAATCGGGCATGAGCGAAACTGCAAGCGGAAACAGCGGAAAAATAGCCATTCGCGTGGCGATCGGGGCCGTTTTGGTGATCGCACTGATCATCGCGATTCGCCTCTCCACGCGTAAGGAAATCGACATCAGGGCCGCAAAGGTTGGCTACGGCGACCTTGTGAGCGCCCTGTCCACTAATGGCAAGGTTGAGCCCATCCAGAACTTTCAGGCTCACGCCGGTGAAGCTGGTAGCGTTCAGGCCGTCTATGTGCGCGCAGGCCAGAAGGTGGACGCGGGCACATTGCTACTGCGTATGAGCACCGCTGCTGCGGAGGCCCGTGTCGAGACCGCAAGGTCTGCCATCGCCCAGGCACGCGCCGCGCAGTTCGACATCACGAACGGCGGCTCGACCGATGAGCGCATCGGTATGTCCGGCGATCTTACCCGCGCCCGTCTGCAGGTCGCTCAGTCTCAGAAGGACCTTGCGGCGCTTCAGGCCTTACAGGCCAAGGGTGCTGCGTCCGCGAATGAAGTAGCCGCCGCGCAGGCGCGCCTGGCCTCCAACCAAAGCTCCCTCGATTCCCTTCAGCAGCGTTCGACTGGCCGCTACTCTTCCACAGACAAGCAGCGCGTCAACGCCCAATTGAGCGACAGTCAGGCCAGCCTGAACGCAGCGCAACAGTCGCTTGCTCAGAGCGTCGTCCGGGCACCCTTTGCCGGAACCGTCTACTCTCTTCCGGTCAAGGCGTATGACTTCGTCGGCTCCGGTGAAGAGCTGGTGCAGGTCGCCGATCTTTCGAAGATGCAGGTTCGCGCCTACTTCGACGAGCCGGAGATCGGCCGCCTGAAGCTGAATGACTCCGTGCTGATCAAGTGGGACGCAAAGCCCGGCCTTAGCTGGCACGGCCACATCGTACGCACACCGACGACCGTCATCACCTATGGCACACGGAACGTGGGCGAATGCCTCATCGCTGTCGACGACGCAACGGGTGACCTCCTGCCAAACACCAACGTGAGCGTCAGCGTCACCACGCAATCAATCTTTCACGTCCTCAGCCTCCCGCGCGAAGCCCTGCGCACGACAGGCTCTGGCGAGAACTATGTCTTTCTGGTCGAGCACAATCAGCTCGTAAAGAGGGTCGTCAAGATTGGCTCCGTAAACCTGATGGCGGTTCAAATCATCTCGGGAATCAATCCGAACGATCTCGTCGCACTGGCCTCCACCAGCAGCAGCATCGATCTCTCGGAAGGCCTGCGGGTCAGGGTTGTGCAGCAGTGATTGGTGCCTGTCGAGCAACGTGCATTTCCCTTCTGCTTGCTGCGACCTCGGCTGCGGCACAGATACCCGCTTCTGCCTTGGCTGATGCCCGTGCTGGGCGCGTTGACGCTTCGGTCGCGGCGCTGAAGCCAATCAAGAATGCCGATGCGCAGGAGCTGCTTTGCAAGCTCTATTCCTCTGTCGATGCACGCGACGCAGCGATCTCGGCATGTGAGTCGGCCGTGTCCCTCGCGCCTTCCAACAGTGACTACGCCCTTGAGCTTGCCCGCGTCTACGGCAACAAGGCCGACCATAGCGGCACGTTCACCGGAATGCGCATGGTGAGTAAGATTCGAACGAATTTCGAGAAGGCCGTCCAACTGAATCCGAAGAGCGTTGAAGCCCTGAGTGATCTGGGCCAGTTCTACGCAGAGGCACCCGGCATCGTCGGCGGCGGAGCAGATAAGGCACGTGATCTCGTCACCCGCCTGCAACCACTCTCTCCCGCGCGATCGCACCGCCTGGCCGCCATGATTGCCGCGAAGGCAAAGGATGATACGACGGCTGAAGCCGAGTATCGCGCCGAACTTGCTGCAGGACACACGCCTGAGGCATACGTCGATCTGGCGGGCTTCTATCGCAGCCGCAAGCAGAACGACCGCGCCGTGGAAAATGCCCGGCTCGCGCTCGCCGCCGATACCCATCGTGGCCCGGACACTCTGGATGCCGCGAAGATCCTTATCGACTTGCAACACCCCGCCGACGCCGTGAACGGACTCCGCGCGTATCTGAATACGCAGCAGGCTGGCGTCTCTGCATTTGCGCAGGCTCATGTACTGCTGGGTAATGCGCTTAGGGCGACAGGCGACACGGCCGGCGCTCAAAAAGAATTCGCTGCCGCTCTTGCGCTTGCACCCAACTACGACGCAGCTCGCAAGGGAGCCGGCCAATGACCCGCTTCCCCCTCCTGCGCACGGCGGTCCTCTCAGGACTATTCACTTTTGGCGGTCACTGCGTCGCGCAGATTTCGCTCCAGTCCGCTGTCAATCTAGCTCTCAAGAACAGTCCAAGAATCCGACTGGCTCAGGCCGATCTGGACAAGGCACGGGCCGCGCGCAGCGAAGCGCGTGACGCCTATATCCCCACAGTTGGCGTCGTGACCGGGTACGGCCAGTCCACCGGCGCGCCCTTAAATGTTCCGGTTGTGTTCTCCATCAGCGCTCAGAGTCTCGTCTTCAGCTTTTCGCAGAAGGACTACATCCGATCCGCAGACCAGGCGGTCCAGGCTGCGGAGCTTATCCTTCATAACAACCAGGTCGAAGTTGTTGAAGACACGACAAACACCTATCTGGCGCTCGACTACGCTCTGGAGCGCAAGTCGGTCTTACACGAATCCATTGCCTATGCCGACCGCCTGGTGTCCGTCACCACCGACCGTATCTCGCTTGGAGTCGATGCAAAGGTCGAGCTCCCGAAGTCCCGTCGAACCGGGACGCAGCTACGCCTGGCAAGTCTGCAGACGGACGACGACATTGCAGCGAACCGGCAGCATCTTGCGCAGCTTACGGGACTGCCGGCTACCGCACTCGTAACTGACCGAAACTCCGTCCCGGCCTTCACACGGTCACCGGCCAACGAAGAAGTCGACATGGACAAGTTGCCCGACAGCGATGGGATCAAAGCTGCTTTCGCGAACGCTCGTGCAAAACAGTACGTCGCGTTCGGTGACAGCCGGTACCTGCTGCGGCCCCAAATCATTCTGGCCGCGAATTACAGCCGCGTCGCAACATCGCTGTCTTCTTATCTCGATTACTATCCTCGCTATGGCGGCGCCCCCGGGTTTCCGAATAGTGAAAACGCACTCAGTTTCGGACTTCAGTTCAATTTCCCCTTGCTGGACATGGCACACAGGGCAAAGGCGCGTGGCTCGGCGGCAGATGCGGCACGTGCGTACGCCGAGGCCGACCAACAACGCGGTGTCTACCGCGAGGGTCGCTCGAAGCTGCTGAACTCGTCCCGGGAACTGGATCTGCGCGCGCAACTTGCCCGGGACGATCGGGAAATTGCCCAGGACCAGCTCGAGACATTGCAGATCCAGATGCAGCAGGAAGGGGGCTCGCAGGGAGCCCAGGTCACTCCGAAAGACCAACTCAACGCCCAGCTACAGGAGCGCCAGAAATACTTGGACGTTCTCGCCGCCGACCTTCAGCTCCGTCAGACCCAGGTGAATCTGTTGCGGCAGACCGATCGTCTTGGTAACTGGCTCCTTACGACTCCCGGCAGCAGAACAGTTACGCCCACGGTTGCTCCGGCTGCGGGCATTCCTGTCCCCACTCCGCTTGGGACCAGCCCGGGCGTCCTGCCGCAAAGTCCCACTGTGACTCCCCACCCGTAGCGACTCTGCGAAAGGTTCCCGCATGGGTTCCACCGGCCCTTTGCACGGTCACAAAATGGTAAAATCCGAGGTACAACCATGGTATTGAAGACACTGCTCCTGAACCCGCCTTCCTTTGAAAACTTCGACGGTGGCGCCAGCTCCCGTTGGCCCGCGACGCGTGAAATTGAGTCGTACTGGTACCCCGTGTGGCTGGCTTACCCCGCCGGCATGCTGGAGGGTTCGCGCCTGCTTGACGCGCCGCCGCACCACGTCAGCGCGGAAGAGACGATCAACATCGCGAAGGATTATGAGTTCCTGGTGCTCTTCACCTCCACGGTCGGCTGGTCAGGCGACCACGCCCTGGCACAGGCCATCAAGAAGGCCAATCCGACCATCAAGATCGCCTTCGTCGGACCGCCAGTCACCACCGACCCGGACCGCGCTCTCAACGAGTGCGATGCCATCGACTTCATCTGCCGCCGCGAGTTCGACTACACCATCGTCGAATACGCACAGGGTAAGCCGATCAGTGAGATCCTCGGCCTTTCTTACAAGGACGCGAACGGCGTCATCCAGCACAACCCGGACCGCCCGCAGGTCGAAGACCTGGACGCAATGCCCTGGGCCACCAAGATCTACAAGCGCGACATGGACGTCACACGTTACAACGTGCCGTTCCTGCTGCACCCGTACATCTCGCTGTACAGCACGCGCGGTTGCCCGGCGCAGTGCACCTTCTGCCTGTGGCCCCAGACGCTGAGCGGCCACGCGTGGCGCAAGCGCTCCACGGACGACGTGGCGGCCGAGTTGAAGTGGGCCAAGGAGAACTTCCCGGAAGTGAAGGAGTTCTTCTTCGATGACGACACCTTCAACATCCAGAAAGAACGCACCATTGAGCTCTGCGCCAAGCTGAAGCCGCTGGGCATCACCTGGTCCTGCACCAGCCGCACCACGACCCACCGCGACACGTTGAAGGCCATGAAGGAAGCGGGTTGCCGCCTGTTGATCGTGGGCTTCGAGTCGGGCGATCCACAGATCCTGAAGAACATCAAGAAGGGCTCGACCGTTGAGCGTGCCCGCGAGTTCGTCAAGGACTGCCACGACCTCGGCCTCATCATCCATGCCGACTTCATCCTCGGCCTGCCGGGCGAAACGAAGGAGTCGATCTGGAACACGATCAATTTCGCCAAGCAGCTCGACTGCGAGACCATCCAAGTCTCCGTCGCACACGCTTACCCGGGCACCGAGTTCTATGACTTCGCCGAGAAGAACGGCTACATCACCAACGAGAACATGAACGACGGCGGCGGCCATCAGATGGCGCACATCGAATACCCCGGCCTGCCAACCGAGTACGTGATGGAGATGGTCCACAAGTTCTACGACGAGTACTATTTCCGTCCGAAGGCGGCTGCCCGCGTTGTCTGGAAGGCTATCGTCAATCGCGACGTGCCCCGCCTGTACGTTGAGGCAAAGAGCTTCATGAAGCTTCGCGCACAGCGCAACAAAGCTGCCCGTGCCAAGAAGGAAGAGAACGCCCTCAAGGCGCAGGAATCCGTCAGCATGAACGCGTAGTTCGCACCAGAATCCCATCGAAGACGCCTCCGGAGACGGAGGCGTCTTTCTTTGCAGCAGGCGCCGCGGAAGGCTACGACAGTATCTGCCCTAGCGGCTGCCTGGGGTACCGGGTCGATACAATGAAGGAGAATGTCTCATCGTTTAAAGCCTTCACAGTACGCCATGCTCATTTTCATCATGCTCGGTGCGTCCCTGGGCGACGCACTTCTGAGCCGTGGCATGAAGCAGGTCGGTCCCGTCTCGTTCGCCCACCTGGGCCTCCTGCTGCACGCACTGATCAACCCGTGGGTCGCCGCCGGGATTCTCGTGCTCATAAGCTTCATGGGCAGCTACATGACGGCATTGAGTTGGGCCGACCTCACCTTCGTACAGCCTGCAACTGCCTTCGGCAATGTCGTCACCGCTCTTATCGGAAGGCTCTGGCTGCATGAGTCCATCACACCTATGCGCTGGGCCGGCATCGCCTGCATTGTGATCGGCGTAGGCTTCGTGGCGAACGGACCCTCCCGCACCGAGCATCTTGCCTTGGCGGAACTGGAAGGGGTGCAGCCATGATCGCGCACCTGAGCAGCGACACCATCATCACCATCGTCATCATGGTCCTCGGCGCGACCGTCGGCGAGACGCTCATCTCCGCGGCCATGACGCGTGTCGGGGACCTTGATGAGATCCGCGCGCACAGCGGCCTCTTCGGCGCGATAAAGGCCGTCGTCACATCGCCATTCCTCATCGCAGGCATCGCCTGCATGGCGATCAGCTTCTTCGCACTGCTCTTCGCACTCTCCGGCGCAGACCTCAGCCTGGTAGCCCCCGCGACCAACTCACTGACCTTCATCGCAACGGCCATCGCGGCAAAGCTCTTCCTGAAGGAGAACGTGGACCGCCGCCGCTGGTTCGCGGCGATCTTCGTCAGCGCCGGTGTCTTCCTTCTGACTCGTTAGGAGCAGCGAGAAGACTGCACAAAGCGGGTGCCCCACGTCTCGCTTCTGAGACGTGGCTTCTTTCCAGTTCAAGGTCTAAGGAGCAATCATCCGCATTAATCCTTCAGCCGGCAGATCCGGCTTCAGGAAATTCGTTCCAGCAACAGTCCCGGCAGCAAGGTAGCCACTACGAACCGCGCCCTCCATCGTCGAAGGCCATCCCGTTGTGGTCCAATCGCCCGCAAGGAACAGTCCAGGCCAAACCGTACGCTGCGCAGGACGAAGAGCATCCGAACCGGGTGTGACCGAGAACGTGGCGCGAGCCTCCTTCAGGATGCCGCTCTTCACCAGCTTTACCTCGCGCACCTTCGGGAAGAACATCGCAAGCTCGCGCAAAGCATTGGCCAGAATCTCTTCCCGAGTCTGGTGCAGCTCTGCGAAGGACGCAGAGATTGTCAACTCACAGTAACTTCCCTGCCCGGCCGTTCGGCGAATGCGCGACTTCTGAAAGATCCACTGAATACCCGTGTCGAGCAGTGCCGCGTGATCCAGTTCGGTGATCTCACGTTCAAACCAAAGGTGAACCGTGGTGATCGGCGCATTCTGCAGTTGCGCCATCTGAGTCCTGAGCGCGTCGCCCGAAGCATCCGTCGGCAGCAGCGAAGCAGCCTGCTGAAATGGCACAGCGAGCACAACGTTGTCGGCTGTAAAGCCGCCTTCACTGGTAGCAATGGTCCACACTTCGCGCGCGCGCGACAGTCCGGTGACCGACTGTGACAGCCGCAGCTCCGCGCCCTGGCGCACCGCATGTTCCGCAACATGTCCATAGAACTGCGAGAGGGGCAGCGCAGGAATACCGAGACGTCCACCTTGCGCGGACTTCAGGAACGACTCGTGGAAGACTTGTCCCGCATATTTCGTCGAGCAGTTCTCGAAGCCATCATTCAGCGCGCCGACAATGACAGGCTCCCACAGGTGTTTGATCGCGCGCGGCGTTTGCTTCGTCCGCTTCAACCAGGTGGCGAAGCTCTCCGTATCGTCCGCCGGATAGCCGCGCATGAAATCCATCAGGCCACGAGCGATCGCGATCTTGTCGGTAAGCTCGAGCATCGGTGCGCGCAGGAAATCGAACGAAGTATGCAGCGGCGCAGGCATGCCACCCGGCTTCAGTGTGGTGCGACGGACGGCCTTGCCATCATGGCCCGGCTCAAGGAACGTGAGTTCGTCATACCAGCGGACGCGATCCGCAACTCCCGCCTGCTCGCAAAGATGAACAAGATTTGTACAACAGCCCAGCAGCACATGCTGGCAATCGATCTCTTCGTGCAGAGACGGATGCTCGTACGAGTAAGCGCGACCGCCCACAAACGGCTTGCGCTCCAGCACCAGCACCTTGCCGCCCGCACCGCTTAGCGCGGATGCCGCTGCAAGGCCGGCAAGTCCCGCGCCCACGACCACCGCATCAAAGTGAGGAATGCTCAAGGCTTCGCTCCGCCGCGCGCCAGCAGGCCGCCCAGCATGCCCTTCGCCAGGACCGCGAGTTTACGCGTCGTGGAAACGCTGACGCGCTCCTGAAAGACGCGATAGTGCTTCGCGCGAATGTCCTGCAGCAGCATGTGATAAATGCTGATGAGGACGCGCATCGCTGCGCGACTGTCGGTCGCCAGCAGCGGGATTAACTTGTGCTGTGCTCCGTAGAACGTCTCTGCACGCGTCCCCAACCCGGCCAGTACCGAGTACATTGCGGGCGACGCTTCACCGGAATCCGCTGCCTTCAACACATCGGCCGATGTGACGCCAGCAGGCTCCATCCACTCCAGCGGCAGATAGATCCGACCACGCTCGGCATCTTCCTTTACGTCACGCAGGATGTTAGTGAACTGGAAGGCCAGGCCAAGCTGCTCCGCGTATGCATCTGCGGCAGGGTCGGTGAAACCGAAGATGCGGATCGTCACAAGGCCGACCACCGACGCAACCAGATAGCAGTAGCGCTCCAGCGCTACTGCAGACTCATACTGGTCGATCGTGCGGCCATCAACGCGGATACGTCGCACACCCGCAGGCGCAGCGGGATCAAGGTCCATCGTCGTACCCGCCACCAGCTTTTCCAGCAGATCGTTCGTTACGCCGAAGCTTACCTGTACGTCGCGCACCGCAAGGAAGACCTGCCGATCCTGCGGGTCGACGGCACGCTCACCGCGCCACGAGGCCAGCCAGTTCGACATGAGCTCGCGACGGTCATCGAGTGACAGGCTTTCGTCGTCGCTGATGTCATCGGCACGTCGCATGAACGCATAGACTGCGCACATGGCATCGCGCTTGTGCGCGGGCAGCGCCATGAAGCCGTAATAAAAGTTCTTCGCCTCGCGCTTCGCAATGACGCGGCAGTGGGCATATGCCGCGGTCAATTCAGCCGTCACCGCAGACCTCGCGAACCACGATGCACACCCAGCTTACTGAGTGCCGCTCCAGCCAGCAGCTTCATCTTCGCGCTTTTGCTCACTTCAATGCGACGGCTCAACGTGTTGTAGTCGATGGCAGCAATCGCATCCAAAATCGCAAGCCCGCCCTGGGTGAAGAGGCGTAGCGTCGCGGCCAGTTCGCGATCGACCTGATCGATCAGCGGCGCACCCTCCAACAACATCGCACGCGTCTCTGCGCATAACTCCCGGACCATCGCGCAATAAGCATCGTTCTCAACACCGCGCTTCAGAAAGTCGTCATCCAGTCCATGCTTCGCCAACCGATCCTGCGGCAGATAAACACGGTCACGCTCGCGTAGATCCTCGCCCACATCCTGCCAGAAGTTGGCGAGTTGCAGTGCCGTACAGGTCTTGTCACTCAATGCGTGCATCGCAGGATCACGATAGCCACAGAGGTAAAGCACCAGCGATCCAACCGGATTCGCTGAGTCGCGCGAATAATCGTTGTCTTCCTGCAGCGTCGCGAAACGTGTCTTCACCTGGTCGGCCTGGAACGCACACAACAGATCCAGAAATGGCTTCCGAGGCAGATCGCATTCCACAATGCTGGGCCGCAACGCGACGAAGACCGGGTGCCGCGACTGCTCCGGGGCGTCGTAGCACTCGTTCAGCATCGCGCCCCACGTATCCAACAGTCGCGTGGCAGTCGCGCGGTCCGGCACCTCGTCGCCAAGATCGTCCGACACGCGGCAGTAGGCGTAGACCGCGTGAAAGTGCGGCCGTAGCTTCGCGGGTAGGAAGTACGTGGCAACGTGGAAGTTCTCATAGTGCGAGTTCGCCAGAGCCTTGCACCAGGCCTGCGCCTCGGCTAGCGTGGGCCGTGTTGCCGGCTCGAGAAATTCAACCGGCGCTCCCTCAAGCCGCTGCTGCGATGCCGTCGCGGTGCTCACTGCACGACCTCCGGCAGGACCGCCGTCTTGATATCTAACGTGCCCGTCGCGGAACGAACCAGCATTCTCCGAAAGACATCTGGCACATCGGAGAGTCCAGTGGTGGCGGTGATGAAATCTTCCGCACGCATGCGGCCGCTCGTAATCAACTCAAATGCGCGACGACAGGCAGCGGGTGTGTGATGGAACGTCGCCTTCAGCATAATGTCGCCGTAGTGCAGCCGGTTGGTATCGAACGAAACCGTTGTTCCGCTGGGCGGTCCGCCGAACAGATTCACCACGCCGCCCTTTCGCACCATCTCCACGGACTGCTCCCAGGTCGCAGGCGTCGCAACGCACTCCACGACGATGTCCGCGCCCTCACCGTCCTCCGTCAGTGCACGAACAGCGGCGACGGTGTCCACGCCCTCGGCAATCTGCACCACCTCATCCGCGCCAAAGCGCTTCGCGCTTACAATCTGGTCATCCCGCTTCACCACCGCAATCACGCGGCAACCAGCAATCTGCGCTGTTCGAAGAAACATAAGGCCAATGGGCCCCGCACCAATCACCACAACGGTATCGCCTGTACGCGGATTGCACTGCTCCAGCCCATGCACCACACAAGCCAGCGGTTCGGTGAGCGCCGCGTGTTGAAACGGCACATCGTTCGGTACATGGAGCGTATTCTTCGCAACGATGCGGGCGGGGATGCGAATGTATTCCGCATAGGCGCCATTGTTGAAGAGCAGATCGCTGCAAAGATTTGGCTGGTCGCGCCGGCAGAAAAGGCATGCGCCACATGGCGCTGAGTTAAGCGCCACCACGCGATCCCCCGGTTCGAACCCGGCCACATCAGCGCCCGTGGAGATCACGGTTCCCGCAATCTCATGCCCGAAGAGAGTCGGTGGTACCAGCATCTTCGCGTGATAGCCGCGCCGATAGACCTTCAAATCCGTGCCGCAGGTCAGCGCCGCGCCAACGCGCAGCAGCAGTTCGCCCGGCCCGGGTTGCGGCACGGCCACCGTCTCCAACCGAAGATCTTCCCTGCCGTGGAGTACAACTGCCTGCATGGTCTTGGACATCACGCTCTATTTTCTCACCCGCCGAGCTCTTGAACCTATCCGAAGAACAGACCGCGTAAACGTACGAAACGGTATGGGGCCTTTGCGCATCTGATACTTTGACAGGGACTTCCCGCTACAAGACAGGCCATCCGACCACTGATGAAATTTGCGTCCCCAACGGAGTTCGCCAAAGAAAAGCTGATCGCGGTCCAGGACTATTCGCTCCTGTGCGCTCGCGCGATCGGCTCGCTCTTCACGCCACCCATTTACCTGGCCGATATCTTTACGCAGATGGATTCCATCGGGATCGGCTCTCTGCCCATCGTCATCCTCGCCGGTTTCTTTACCGGATGCGTTCTGGCACTGCAGTCGGTCGCTTCCCTGAAGCAATTCGGCGCGGTCAGTATGACGGCCACGCTCGTCTCGCTCTCCATGGTGAAGGAACTTGGCCCTGTGCTGACAGGCCTCATGGTCTCCGGCCGAAACGCCTCGGGTATGGCCAGTGAACTCGGCTCCATGAAAGTGACCGAACAGATCGACGCGATGCGCGCACTGGGCGTCGATCCCATTCGCAAACTGGTCACTCCACGCATCACAGCGACCGTCTTCATGCTCTTCTGGCTCACGATCCTGTCGGACGGCGTCGGCATGCTCGGCGGCGGCCTGGTCGGCGTCTTCATGCTGGGCCTCAACGGCCATAGCTACCTGCGGACCAGCTACCGCGCTCTCCTCTACGGCGATGTCGTTCAGGGTATGACGAAGCCCATTTTCTTCGGCTTCATCATCTCCTCGGTCGGCTGCTACTTCGGCATGAGCACGAAGGGCGGCACTCAGGGTGTCGGCAAGGCCACCACGCAGGCTGTCGTTGTGTCGTCAGTCTTCATCATCGTCATCGACTTCCTGATCAGCCGAGCCACAATCGGCATCTTCGGTCGCTAAGCCATGGCCGATGAGACCCAGGTGCCAGACCAGCAGCCACGGAACGATGGCCCCGTCCTCGAATTGAAGGACGTCAGCATCATCTTCGAGCGCGACCCCGTACTCAACGGCGTCAGCCTCACCGTTAACCCAGGCGAGACGCGCGTGCTCCTCGGCCCCGCCGGCGGTGGAAAGAGCGTCCTCATGAAGCTCATCAACGGCCTCATGAAGCCCGACAGCGGCAGCATCAAAGTCTTCGGCGAAGAGATCACCACCATGTCCGAACGCGATCTCTTCAAGATGCGTCGCCGCGTCGGCATGGTCTTCCAGGAGTCCGCGCTCTTCGACTCTATGAACGTCGAAGACAATGTCGCCTATCGCCTCAACGAAGAAGGCGTATCTGCGGAGGAATCGCACAAACGTGTCGAAGAGGCTCTGCAATTCGTCGAACTCAGCCAGGCCATCGAAAAGTTCCCCTCCGAACTCTCCGGCGGCATGCGCCGACGCGTTTCTATCGCCCGCGCTATCATCACCAAGCCGGACCTGATCCTCTACGACTCGCCCACCGGCGGGCTCGATCCCATCACATCCACAACGATCGTGGAACTGGTCATCAAGCAGCGTGACGTCTCACACACCACGTCACTCATGATCACGCACCGTCTTCAGGATGCTTTTCTGCTCGCCACAAGCCGCTGGGACACTGAGAGCAATACTGCGAAGCCCATTCCGGACAACGGTGTGGATGAGAACACGAAGTTCCTCGTCCTGAACGAGGGTAAGGTCGTCTTCGATGGCACCACACTCGAGCTCACCCACTCGGAAGACCCCTGGATCAAGAGTTATCTTGAGTAAATGAAGATCATCATCCCAGGCGGATCGGGCCAGGTTGGAACGATGCTCGCCAAGGCGCTGCACGCCCGCGGCGACGACGTGCTCGTACTCTCGCGCAAGCCGTCCCAGGCTCCATGGCGAACCGCTGCATGGGATGGAACAACCGCTGGCACATGGGTTTGCGAAATCGACGGCGCAGACGCTGTCATTCATCTCAGCGGTCGCAGTGTGAACTGCCGTTACACCCCTGAGAACCGCAAACAGATCGTCGAATCACGGACCCTGACCACGCGGGCCGTCGGCGAAGCTATCGGCCGCGCGAAGCATCCGCCAAGGGTCTGGCTCAACGCTGCCACCTCCACCGTCTATCGGCACTCCATCGACAAGCCGCAGGACGAGTTCACCGGCGAGTGGGGCGGGGCCGAGCCCGGCGTTCCCGAGACATGGTCCTTCTCCGTAGGCGTCGGACGTCAGTGGGAGGCCGAACTCAACGCCGCCCCAACACCTGCGACGCGACGCATCGCTCTGCGCACTTCGATGGTCATGAGCCCGGACACCGGTGGCGTCTTCGACGTCCTGCTCGGCCTCGTCCGTCACGGTCTGGGCGGTACGCAGGGCAACGGCAACCAGTACGTCTCATGGATGCACGATCAGGACTTCGTACGCGCCACGCTTTTCCTCCTCGAAAACGAGAACATCAGCGGCCCGGTCAACATGTGCGCACCCCGCCCCGTGCCCAACCGCGACTTCATGCGAGAGTTGCGGCTTGCAGCCGGCCACCGCCTCGGCCTTCCCGCAACCGCAGCCATGCTTGAAGTCGGCGCCATCTTTGTGCGGACGGAGACCGAGCTAATCCTCAAGAGCCGGCGTGTCGCCCCTGCCGTCCTCGAACAGGCCGGCTTCGACTTCCACTTTCCAGAGTGGCCCTCCGCCGCAAAGAACCTCGTCCGACGCTGGCGAGTGACCCACGGTTGAACATCCTTACCGATCGCCAGCCCCCAGACTGCGATGGAAGAGATCCAGCGTTTTTCGGTACAGGTGCATCGCGAGCTCCGGATCGTATCGAGCACCCTCGTCACGCATGAACGCATGTGCTCCGTTCACCTCATGCCAGGCAAAACGCAAATTCAACTCATCCAACCGAGCCAGAACAATCCGGCGACCTTCAAGCGGGATGTGCGGATCCTGACGACCCCAGATCATTAACAGCTCACCCCTGATGTCCGCCGCCCGAGCGAGCGAGTCGTCATTCTGCCCCTTGCCCAGCGACCCCTTGTGGATGTCCGTGCCATAGAAGCAGACGGTGGCACAAACGTCCGGCTCCATGGCCGCACGAAACGACAGGTGACCACCCAGGCAGATGCCAATTGCACCAAGCTGCCCGGTGCAATCCGGACGAGACTTCAGGTGATCCAGCACCGCGCGCGTGTCCGCGTCGTAGCTGGCAAGTTCCTTCTCGTACTTGTACTTATTGCCGACGTCGGACCCTGCCTGGTCATACGCAAGCACCTCCCCAGCCGGCAGAAACTCGTGATAAACCTCGGGCATCGCGACGATGTACCCATGCCCCGCCAACAGCGCGGCCGTGCGGCGAATGGGCTCGGTGATCTGAAAAATCTCTGAATAAAAGACCAGTCCCGGATACTTTCCCGGCGCGGCAGGACGAACAATGTGTGTCCGCATCGGACCATAGGGCGTATCCAGCGTGACAAACTCGTGCGGTGCAAGAATCAAGGTGAACTCCTAAAGCTTTAGTGAAGTTGTGACGCAGGGATCGTTCAACAAGAACTGTGATCCTGAGCGAAGCGCAGTTCTTGATCTCTCTTACAGATTTGCCATTCTGAGCGAAGCGCAGTTCTCATTTGTCATCCTGAGCGAAGCGCAGCGAAGTCGAAGGACCTGCATTCTGCGTGTGCCGCCCAAAATGTAACGGGTAACCACAACTCCCATCCCACCACACTTACGGCGTTGCCAGAAGGACTCGGGTCCTTCGACTCCGTATCGCTACGCTCAGGATGACACTACCGCGAAGTCTCGCGCAGGATTACAGGTCAGAAGAGCGCTTCAACGCCAGCTCACAGCTAAATGCCAGCGAAGACCGCGATCGGCCGTCTTCTGCAGCACAACTTCGTACTCCTCCAGCTCCTCGCGCAGGTACACACTTTCGCTGCCCAGTTGCGACTGGTCGTCTCGCAAAGCCTGCAGCAACGGACGGATCGTTGCCAGACCATCGTCTCCGGGAAACCACTGTGGCGGCGGCAGCTTCTCCAGAAGATCCGGATTCCCTGCACCCTCTTCAATCAGCAGCGACATGGAATTCGCGTCGGCAGAGAAGAAGTCGATCAGTGGTCGCACGCCCAGGCGGATGGCCAGCCGCTCCAGTGCATCCTCATTGCGCACCAAGGCGCGGCCATTCACAAATGTGTCAAAGCCGGGGTCTTCCCCCTGAACGACGATGTACATGGAAGCAGACATCTTCGCGCTCAGTGTAACGCTCTACCGCATGTGGATGCCCAACGAAACCCACAAAGGCGCCCAGTGATGCGACATCGCAAACAGAAGGGCCGCTGCAGATAGCAGCGGCCCTTCGTACTTTGATCGATGATGCGTTACGCAGTCGGTGCGCCACCGGCTGCCTGGCCACCAGCTCCCGGTCCGCCACGGCGTCCACCACGACGGCGGCGACGCTTGTTGCCGGAGCCTGCGGGACGCGGTGCGCCACCCGCCGGAGCTTCGCCACCCTCGGTCGTCGTCTCGGGCTCATCGCCTTCCTCGTCGCCATCTTCATCATCCTCGTCGTCGTCTTCGAAGTCATCGCCGCCCTCAAGCGTGATGGTCTCTTCCGACGGCGCCGGGGCCGTACGTTCAGGGCGAGGAGGACGGGGACCACGATCACGGTCGCCGCCACGCTCCGGGCGATCACCACCGCGATCATCCGCCTGCGGTTCGGGATCAGGCAGGCCAAGCTTGGCGCGCTGCTCCTTCAGAACTGCCTTGCGGCTCAGCTTGATGCGGTTGCCCTCGATGCCAAGCACCTTGACCAGAACCGTATCGCCCTCACGCAGCTCGTCCTTCACTTCCTTCACGCGGTGCTCTGCGATCTCGGAGACGTGCAGCAGGCCGTCCGTACCGGGGAAGATTTCGACGAACGCGCCGAACTCTGCCAGGCGGACTACCTTGCCCAGGTACGTCTTGCCGATCTCGGGAACAGCCGTGATGTCCGTGATCATCTGCAGTGCGCGTGCCAGGCCATCCGGATCGCTCGACGAGACATCCACCTTGCCGGTATCGTCCACATCGATTTTCACCTGCGTCGCCTCGATGATCGAACGGATCACCTTGCCGCCAGGTCCGATCAGGTCGCGGATCTTGTCGGTCGGGATCTGCAGCGTCTTGATCTGCGGAGCGTAGCGTGACTTCTCTTCACGCGCACCGCTGATCACAGCGTCCATCTTATCCAGCAGGAACAGGCGAGCAGCCTTGGCCTGGGCCAGTGCCTCACGCATGATCTGCGGCGTGATGCCCATGATCTTGATGTCCATCTGCAGCGCGGTAATGCCTTCGCGCGTTCCGGCTACCTTGAAGTCCATGTCGCCGTAGTGATCTTCCGCGCCGGCAATGTCGGTCAGGATGGCGTAATCGTCGCCTTCCTTCACCAGGCCCATGGCGATACCAGCAACGGCTGCCTTCAGCGGAATACCAGCATGCATCAGTGCCAGCGAAGCTCCGCATACCGACGCCATCGACGACGAGCCGTTGGACTCCGTGATGTCCGAGACCACGCGCAGCGTGTAGGGCGACTCAGCGGGCAGAACCGCTTCGATCGCACGATACGCAAGCGCACCGTGACCGATCTCACGACGGCCCGTGCCGGTCATACGTCCAACCTCACCAACGGAATACGGCGGGAAGTTGTAGTGCAGCATGAAGCGGCGCTTCTCTTCACCCTGGTACGACTCCATGCGCTGTGCGTCGTCGCCGGTACCCAGCGTCGCCGTCACAATGGCCTGGGTCTCACCGCGCTGGAAGAGCGCAGATCCGTGAGGACGGGGCAGGATGCCAACCTCGATATCGATCTGGCGAACCTGGTCGAAAGCCCGGCGATCCGGGCGAATGCGGTCCTTCAGAACCTGGATGCGGAAGATCTCTTCACGCAGTTGGTCGTAGTACTTGCCGAGCTTCTTGGAAGCGGCTGCGTCGCTGCCTTCCGGCAGAGACTTCTTCAGCTCGTCCTTCAGTTCCTTGATCTTGGTGTAGCTGGTCAGCTTGTCGTACTTCTGGGTGTCGACAGCGTCGATGAGACGGTCGCCGATCTGTACCTTCATGCTCTCGGCATAAGCGGTGTCGACTTCCAGCGGCTTGGTCGCGCGCTTAGGCTTGCCGGCGAGGCCAACCAGCTCCATGATCGCTGCGCAGATCAGCTTGACCTGTCCATGACCGAACTCAATCGCGTCCACAACCTGGTCTTCGCTGACTTCCTTCGCGCCGGACTCGACCATGACGATGCCGTCCTTGGTACCGGCAACCATGATGTTCAGCTTGCTGACAGCACGCTCAGCATAGGTCGGGTTCACAATGAATTCACCGTCGACCAGGCCAACACGAACCGCGCCGATGGGGCCTTCAAACGGAACGTCCGACAGTGCGATGGCGCACGATGCAGCATTGATTGCAATCGCGTCCGGATCGTTTTCCTTGTCGGCCGAATACACGAACGCGACCACCTGTGTCTCGTTGCGGTAGGTCTCGGGGAACAGAGGACGGATCGGGCGATCGATCTGACGCGAGGTTAGGATTTCCTTCTCGCTGGGGCGGCCTTCACGCTTGATGAAGCCCCCGGGGATGCGGCCACCGGCATAAGTGGTTTCGCGATACTCGACGGTCAGCGGGAAAAAGTCGATGCCTTCTTTGGGCTCGGGTGCGCCAACGGCCGTAGCCAGGATGACGGTATCGCCGCAGCTGGTAAATGCTGCGCCGGAGGCCTGCTTTGCAATGCGGCCAGTCTCAAATGTAATGCGCTTGCCACCGGCAAGTTCAACGGAAACTTCCTGCTTCATAGCGGGTGTTCTCTCTTTGTGGTTTTGTATGGGAAGTCGTGGGCGCGGCGGTTTACCTGCAAACGCGCGCAGGGCCGCGCAACGCTGGATTCAGCGAGACGCGAGCCAAGAAAGTCGAGGGATGAGCCATGGCCGGTATTACCCGGGAAGCGGAAGAGCCGAAGGCGATACGCCACAGTCAAGCCGTCACGCTCCACCGTGTGGACGTGCGGCCGGGGCATTGCTGCCCCGGCGTAACGGAAGTCTGCGTGCGCAGCATCTCGATGCGGCCCTCGCCCCTGAATGGATATGCCTGGAAAGAAAACTACTTACGAATGCCGAGCTTACCGATGACATCGCGGTAGCGGTCGGAATCATTCTTCTTCAGGTAGTCCAGCAGGCTGCGGCGCTTGGAGACAAGCATAAGCAGGCCGCGGCGCGAGCCGTGGTCCTTCTTGTGGGTCTTGAAGTGGTCGGTGAGCTGACCGATGCGCTCGCTGAGGATCGCAATCTGTACTTCAGGGCTGCCGGTATCGGTATCGTGCGTACGATACTTCTCAATGATGTCGTTCTTTTTCGCTGTTGCCAACACTGTCTTGCGGTACTCCTGATTCCAAAAATCCGATTTGGTCTACGAGACAGGATACCACTTCCGGCGAAGATGGGGCAAAGGCTGTGCCCAGTATTGCCGAGTATCGAGATGGTGCGAGATCTCTTTCGAGATTGCCCCATAGCTCGCACTACAGCCGGGGCAATCGAAACGTCGAAGGAGCCGCTGCCCGTGCCGGCGCCGCCCCCAACCGGGCATCGAAGGCATCTCGCACTGAAGCAAACGAAGGCTTTGCCTGATACCTGCTGTCAAACAGCAGGGGCCGCTGCGCCAGGCGGTCCTTCCGTGGCTGTTCCGCATTGAGCGACGTGCTTGCGTCGTCCACTCCCCATGTAAGGACGGCGGTTACCCTTCGCTCCTGTAGCGCGGTGTTCAGAAAGCCGCGATAATCCTCCGCGACTACCCTGTCCCGCGTGTCGATAGCTGCGGAAAGATCGCGGTCACTCACGTCCATCTCTGACAGGAAGATCTCCAGACCCATCTCACGGCAACTGGCCATAAACCGCAACAGTTCCGGGCCAGCGCCCTGAGTCGAAGGCGCGTGCAGGTGCGACTGGATGCCGATGGCATCGACGGGGACATTGCGCTGCTTCAATCGCCGCAACATCTGAAGCGTGGCAGCTCGTTTCTCAGCACCATCCGGCGACGCAGACTCCAGGCCATATTCGTTATAGGTAAGCAGGGCCGCCGGGTCGGCCTCACGAGCACTGCGGAAGGCAATCTCGATATAGTCAGTCCCAACGAGCCGCAACCAGGGCGAGTTACGCAGACCATCCGCACGGCCATCGCGCGTGTTGATCGCCTCGTTCACCACGTCCCACGAGTGCATCCGGCCGGCGTACCGACCCGCTACTGTGCGGATGTGGTCTACCAATAACCGGTGCGCATCGGCCGCATTCGCGCTCGCGGCGAACCAATCCGGCAGGGACTGGTGCCAGCAGAGATTGTGGCCCCGCAGCTTGATGCGATTCTTCTCGGCAAACGTCAGCAAGCTGTCCGCGTCCTCGAAGTCATAGCGATCCATAGACGGCCGCAGGGCGCGCCACTTCATCGCATTCTCCGGCACGATTATCGATGCCTGCTGCTCGACGATGGCGCGATAGCTGCGATTGCTGCGAAGCTGTGCCGTGTTCACCGCGAAGCCAAACAGCAGTCTTGCGTTCGCCGCGTGTTCCCTCAACGATGCTTTGCCCGTCACATCGATGCCCGGCAGAGGATGCGTGCTGGTCTGTGGACCGTGGCTGCAGCCCGAGAGCATCGCTGCTCCCGCCATCGTCGCGCCTGCTGCAAGAAAATGCCGCCGACTGATCCCGGACGCACTATCCATTGCGCGATGTACTCTTGCTCTCCGCACGCATCTCGTCGGTCCACCGCAGGAAGCGCAGGAACTGCCACTTCTCCGCCCACAGGAAACGCAGCATCACGCCGGCGCCGATTGTCTCCGCATGCATGCCGCTATAGGTCTCTACGCGCCAGCGCAGGTAGGGACTGCGCCACGGCCGAAGCCGTGATCCACGCGTGCTGTTCCACAGAAATTGAATTGCCCCAATCACAGGCTCGAGTGTATCGAAGTCGGCAACCAGTGACTTACAGGTAATCGAACAAGCTGCCCTTCTGCACGATGCCGATGGTGCTCAGCAGCGCCGACCTCTGTGTCGTCACCGCCGAAAGTTCGGTGGCCAGAGCAACCGTATCGGCTGACAGGAGCGTGCTCTGGTCCGCCGTGAGGTTGGTGCTCTGCGAAGTCACATAGCTGCTCTCGCTCGAGAGTCGATTCTGCGCAGTGTCCAGCATGGCACGCTGCAACGAAACATTATCGAGCGAGGCTCTCAGATTACCCGTAACCGTCGCAGCATCCGCAGTACTGCCCGGTTGCAGAGCAGCAATCGCGTCATTCAAAGCGCTGAAGACCGACGCGCTCGCGGCCATGAAGACCGAAGCCCCCGCAAGCGAACTCTGCAGCTTGCCACCGCCGCTTAGAGTGACCGAAGATGTCTGCGCATCACCCACATAGGACACTGCGCCACTCGCATCTTCTGCAAAAGGCACAGCGGTGCCACTGCCGCTGAAGAGGTAGCTGCCAGCATAGCTACTGTTCGCCAATGACAGGATGCTGTCGCGGATAGCGGCAAGCTGATGCGCATCCGTTGCCCTGGCGGTTGCAGAGGTCACGTCGGAGAGGGCGCCGACGGCGGTGGTGATGGCCGAGGTCAACTGACTCACGACAGAACTCAGCGCCGTATCCGCGGCCTGCATCCGGTTACCAACAGTCGTTGCCGTGGCAACAAACGAATCGTTCCCTCGGAGCGTTGCGGCCATCAGGACGGCCTGCCCCGCAGCGTCCGCATCATCACTCAATGCGGTCATACGTACGCCCGATGACATCTCATTCGTGATCTTCGTCTGCCTCTCATTCATGGCATTCAAGGAGGCGATCAAGGACTGTAACGACGCAGTGCTGCTCAACATATGTCTGACCTCTTAGTTACGAAACCGCGGTCGGTGTGCCCAGGTTGATCGCCTGCGCCATCAGTTCATTCACAATCGACATCACCTTCGCCGCAGCTTCGTATGAGCGCTGGAACTGCGTCAGATTCGCCGCCTCGGTATCCAGAGAGACTCCTGAGATCGCATCCATCTGCGTCGTTGTCTGCGTCAAGACCGCCGCATCCGCAGCCCTGCCGGTCGTGGCATCTGCAGCAGTCGTTCCAAGACCGCTCAGCATCGTCGAAAAGGCACCGGCGAAGGTTCCGCCACCCATCAAGGCAGTGTCCTGCAGAGCCCCAATGGCTGCCGCGTTACTGCCATCGGGCGACGCGGCAATCGCATTTGCGTCTGTCGCGACAACCGTCAGTGTCGCTGCCGTGGATCCGCTGAAGATCGGTCCCCCGGTATTCCCCACAGCATCCGTACCTAAAATATTTTGAGCATTCACGGCAGAAGCAAGGGTGCCGGCCAGAGTATCCAGTTGCGCCATGACCGCGGGTATATCGCTGTCTCGCACCTGCAGCGATCCACCGATGCTGCCACCGTGAATCGCGGCAGTAACATCCGCTCCTCCGGCCGCAGACGAAGCAAAGATCTGCGTACTGTCGTTCACCGTACCAGTGGTTAGCGGCAGCGCGGTCGAACCGTTCACGAGAGGTATGCCGTTTGATAACGCCAGACTCACGCTCCCATCGCCGTTGCGAATGCTGTTCACATCCATCAGCTTTGCAAGGTGAGTTACGGCAAGGTCACGCTGGTCGACCAAAGCATCCGACACCTCGCCCGTGCCGAGCCCGCTGATCTGCTTATTCAGCGCAGCCACCGTTGCGGCCAGTGTGTTCACCTGCGTGACAGAGTCCGCAATCGTCTGGTTCATCGCCGAACTCTGCGATGTGATTTGGGCCGCAGTTTGGTTCATTACCGACGCAAGGGTCTGCGCCGCCGTCAACATACTCTGCCGCGCCGCACCGTCGTTTGGAGTTGCCGATAGCGAAGTGGCTGCATTGAAGAAGTCGCTGACAGCCGCACCAATTCCCGACGCGTCTTCACCTGTCGCGCCAATCGCAAACAGCGCCTGCAAGTTATTCAGTGCCGCCACACGTGCGCTGCTGGCGCTGTCCGCTTCGGTGGCTGTCTGCACGGAACGCAGCAACACACGATCACGCTGCGCGACAATCGTTGCCGTCACACCGGTGGAGGACACCGCTCCTCCTACGCTGACAGTGTCACCACTCCCCCAGCTCACCGTGCGGCGTGTGTAGCCGTCCGTGTTCTGATTCGCCATGTTCGCTGCGGTCAGCTTCATCTGCTGCGTGTTCAGCGACAGATAACGCTCGATCGCGCTCGCTGTAGGCATCTCCAACATGGCTCGCGCTCCTGCTCACCTTTCATCTGGGTACGTCGATAACAAAGGCACGCGTCGGGCCACAAGCAAAGAGCCGCTCCTGAGAGCGGCCCAAGCCTTCGACTGTTTTCTTAGCTAGGACTAAGCGAACGCGCTGCGAATGCGGAAATGCTCTGGCCGTATTTCGTCTTCACCGCAGAGGATGATGGCCCGTTGCAGCATGTGAGCAAGCTCGCGAACGTTGCCCGGCCATTGGTAATCCATCAGCGCGTCGATAGCCTTTGGCAGAATCGAGCGCCGCGGAGCACTCTCACCAAACTTTCGCAGGAAGTATTCCGTCAGCATCGGAATGTCTTCCGTCCGATCACGCAACGTTGGCACATCCACTGGAAAGACAGCGAGACGATGATAGAGGTCCAGACGGAAGACTTTGTCATCGGCGTTCTGCTCCAGCGGCTGATGTGTCGCCGCGACGATACGCACATCCACACGTACCGTATCGTTGTCCCCCACCTTCTGGATTTCTCCGTTCTCCAGAAAGCGCAGCATCTTCGCCTGCAGCGGCAGTGGCATCTCGCCGATCTCATCCAGAAAGAGCGTGCCACCATGCGCAGCTTCGATACGGCCGGTGCGTGACGTGACGGCGCCGGTAAAGGCTCCCCGCGTGTGACCGAACAATTCCGCCTCCAGTAGATGTTCCGGTATCGCCGCGCAGTTGAGTACGACGAAAGGCTTGTTCGCACGATGGCTCAATCGATGAACTGCCTTCGCCACCAGTTCCTTACCAGTGCCCGTCTCGCCCTGGATCAGGACACTCGCCATGTGCGGCGCCACCATGCGAACCAATCGGGCGAGTTCCAACATCTGCGGAGCGTTACCGACCATCTCCGGAAGGTGCATACGGACCTCCATCGGAACCGCCGCAGGCCGTTCCGTCACCGGAGGAATGAATGGATCAACCAGCCAGCGCGAAGACACCGTACCCACCGGCGTAGCGGAAGGAATGGACACGGGTGCGTGCAGCCAGGCAGCTCCATCGAATGGTGTCGGAGAGACCGCGGCGATGGGCAACGCCGCGGTCTCGTGGCTCTCCTGTTGAGCCTCCCGTAAGGCGTGCAGAAGTTCGTTTCTGCGCGAGCTTCTGCTTCCTGCGGATGCGGCACTGCCATCCATCTGCAGCATGTCCGTGCCTGGACATAAGGCTGCGGCATACGCAGTGAATTCTGCCGCATCCAGGTCAGGGAGCCAGTGGTCGACAATCATTGCCTCTGGAGTTCCGCCTCCCAGATGCACCATCGCCTCAGCGCCACCAGCCGCAGACAACACGTTCCACCGAAGACTGGACAGTCTCGCCGTTAATCTGTGTCGAAGATCGGCATCCGGCGTTACCAGAACCACGCTGCGTTGTTGCATCGGGACCGATACGGCCGTACTCATCCTTCCCTCTCAGCTTCTGCAGCGGCTGCCGCCTGACGAATCACATCTAAGGCTTCTCCCGCCCGAAGACATTCATTCGCCGCCTTGTCCAGCGCATCCTTCCACGCTTCGGGGTTCTGCTGCAACCTGGCCAGATCAATCACAAATGTGAGTGCGGTCAGGGGCTGCGCCAAGAAGTGGATTGCATCTCCCAGAGCACTGCCGTACTCCACCGTCGCGCTCATGCTGCGCCTGCTAACGCGGTGGAGCCAACGGGTGCGGAAGCTCGCTTTATACCATCTCTCACCAACTCCTTTTTCACGCCAATGCCATAACCTTCACCGCGGACGGTCTCAATCATGTCCGTCGACCCCGCCACGGCCATCTTGCGTCGCAGATAGTTCACATATACGTCCACCACGTTGGTCCCGGCATCCGGGGACATATGCCACACCTCTTCCAGCAGCTCGCGACGAGACACGGCGCGGCCCTTCTTCTGCAGCAGGTATTCCAGTAGCGTGAACTCCTTCGCCGTCAGGTCTACCTGCTGCAGACCGAACGTCACCGAGCGCAGGATGCGGTCCATACGCAAGCCTGCAAATTGCAGCACGCCGGTCCCGACGCCTACGCGACGTCGTGCAAGCGCCCTGCAGCGCGCCAAAAGCTCGTACAGCGAGAACGGCTTGATCACGTAATCGTCCGCGCCAAGATTGAGGCATTCAATCTTTAGTGACAGGTGCGAACGTCCGGTCAGGATCAGGATGGACATGTTCGGCACCTTGCCCTGCAAGGCCCGTAATACGTCCACGCCATCCAAGCGTGGCAGACCCAGATCCAGTACCAGCAGGTCTGGGGCATCCTCCTCTTGGATCAATTGAAGTGCTGTCGCGCCATCCCCGATGCATTGCACCGCATGGCCTTCCAGCTCAAGTCCCTTTTGAAGGAACATCGATAAGGCGAAGTCGTCTTCAGCAACCATGACTTTCAAGGTGTATCTCCTGCCGCAACAGACCTTCTTCTTTGCGCGATCCCTGACTGTCTAGGCCGCGCTGTCCAGTAAACATGCCCTGAAGATGAGGCAAGAACAACTAGCCGAACGGGGTTTGCGATGCGAACTGTTCCACATTGGGAAGCAGACACGCTTCCGTATCTATCTAGATTCCCGGCGTTTTCTGCTTGCAGTTCGCTTTTTATTCGCTAGAATCAACCCCATGGCGATCACGCGTCGACAAAAGGAAGTCCTCGACTTCCTCTCGGGTTTTACCCAGCGGAAGGGCTACTCACCTTCCTACGAAGAAATCGCTGCAGGTCTCGGCCTCAGTTCGCTGGCGACCGTGCACAAACACATCACGAATCTGCACAACAAGGGCATGCTGCAGCGGTCGCATAACCGATCGCGCTCCATCGATGTCCTGGCGCCGCGCAGTGCTCGCAGGAACAGCGACCGTCTCCCCCTGATGGGTCGCATCGCCGCCGGACAGCCCGTGGAAGCCATTGAGAGTGCGGAAAGCATCTCGCTCTCGGAGATCATTGGGAATCGCGAGGTGTTTGCGCTTGAAGTCCGCGGCGACAGCATGCGCGACGAACACATTGTGAGTGGCGACTACGTTCTGGTGGAGCGCACAAACACTGCACGCGAGGGCGAGATCATCGTGGCACTTGTGGACGGTTCCGACGCAACATTGAAGCGCTACTACAAGGAAGGTAACCTCATCCGGCTGCAGCCCTCCAACAGCGAGATGGCACCCATCTTCGCACCGGCTGACCGCGTTGCCATCCAGGGCAAGGTACTCGGTATGCT